>JANNRR010000198.1:0-72583 GCA_031401675.1 Paracoccaceae bacterium | reverse complement strand
CGCGCCGGAAAACCTGCGCGACACGCCGCAACAGGCCTACGAAGACTCCAAAGCCCTCCTGCAGAAATGGCACGGCCAACACCGCCTCTCCTACGTCATCACCCCCCGCTTCACCCCGACCTCGTCGCCCGAGCAGCTTGCCGCGCTCGGTGCCCTGCACGCCGAACACCCCGACTGCCTGATGCAGACCCACCTGTCCGAACAGCATGACGAGATCCTGTGGGTCCGCCAGCTGCACCCCGAAGCCCGCGACTACCTCGACACCTACGAACGCCACGGCCTGCTTGGCCCCAACGGCTTGTTCGGCCACGCCATCCACCTGACCGCCCGCGAACGCGCCCGCCTGGCCGAGGCTGACGCCGCCCTGATCCACTGCCCGACATCGAACAGCTTCATCGGCTCCGGCCTCTTTGACATGCACGGCCTCAAACCCACTACCCGCATCGGGCTGGCCACCGACACCGGCGGCGGCTCCTCCTTCTCGATGCTCCGCACCATGGCTGCCGCCTACGAAGTGGCCCAACTCCGCGGACACGCGCTGCACCCGGCAGACCTCTGGTACCTCGCCACCGCCGCCAGCGCTGCCGCCCTCCGGCTGAGCCACAAAATCGGCACCCTCGCCGCCGGCAAGGAGGCCGACCTGACCATCGTCAACCTCGCATCCACCCAAGCCATCGCCCAACGCGCGGCGAACGCAGAAACCTTCTGGGAACAGCTCTTCCCCACCATCATGCTCGGCGACGACCGCGCCATCGAGGCGGTGTGGATCAACGGCCAACCCGCGAAACCGAACCCCGCGCAGGCTGCGGTTTCTTCTCAAATCTGATCGCTCACTGCGACTTCAACCGGTTCGTGACATCCCGGTCGGTCCCGGAATTGCCCGGTTAATGGCCATTCTGCCCTTTCCTGAGAGCGCTGGCCGAAAGCCAAACCATACATGACCAGTCACTACACGCGTGATATTCTCGCGCGAACGCCCTGGCTTGTGCCAGTCATCGCAACTCAGCGGTTGAGAACCTCGCCCGTATGTTCACCCAAGGCGGCCAGCCGCAAATTTGGTTCGCCCGGTTCCTGCGCGTATTTCACTGCAGTGCCAATGTGGGGGGAGCCTTCGGCATCGTGCAGCAACATGGTGCGGGCGGCGATCTGCGGGCGGGCGAAGGCTTCCTTGAGGTCCAGCACAGGGGCGAAGCAAAGGTCGCGCCCCTGGGCCCAATCCTCCCATTCCGCACGGGTTTTGCCGCGGAAGATTTCGGCCAGCGCCTGCTTTACCGGGCGTTGGCCGGGGCCGTTGGGACCAGTGGCGGCGGCGATCAGGTCGCGGCGGTCAACGGCGTTCAGGAAGTTCTCGACGAATTTATGCTCGACCCCGCCAAGGGCGACGTGGCGCATGTCAGCGCACTCGTAGATCGAAAAAAAGGCGTAGCCGCCGAAGGACCGTTCATTTTTCACCTCCGGAGCGCGGTTTTCGGCGAAGACCGGGCCGGTGACGTTGGGCAGCCAGGCCATGGTGGCATCCTGCATCGAAATGTCGATGTAATCGCCCTGCCCGGTCTTCTCGCGACGCAGAAGCGCCATCAGGATGGCGGCCAGCGCGGTCATTGATCCGGCGAGGTCGGCCACCGGCATGTGGGGATTGGCGGGGGTGCCGTCAGAGCCGAGGTTGAGGCTGACCACGCCGCAAAGGGCTTCGATGGCAAGGTCGTGGGCGGGGCGCAAGGCTTCGGGGCCGGTTTGACCGAAGGCGGAGATCGAGGCGTAGACCACGCGCGGGTTGACGGCGCTGACGGCGCTGTAGCCGACGCCAAGGCGATCGACCACGCCGGGACGAAAAGCCTCTACCACCACATCGGCGGTTTTGGCGAGGGTGAGGAAGGCGGCGACGTCGGCCTGATCTTTCAGGTTCAGCACCACGGATTTCTTGCCGCGGTGGGTATTGCGGAACCAGACAGATTGGCCGTTCTGGCGGTAACCGACGTTGCGGACCGGTTCGCCGCTCGGTGGCTCGATCTTGATGACCTCGGCACCGTGGTCGGCAAGCATTTGCGTCAGCATCGGGCCGGGGAGGAATTGGCTGAGGTCGAGGATGCGGAAGCCGCTCATCTTCATGGTGCGGTTCCGATGACGGTGTCTGCTTGCAAGGTTGCGAGGTCAGCTGGCGTGTAGCCTGCTGCGGTGAGGATGGCGGTGGTGTCGGCCCCGAGGGCGGGGGCGGTGCGGGCAGTGGGGCGCCGGCCATCCATGCGGATCGGGTTGGAAAGGGTACGCATGGCGGCCAGCAACGGGTGGCCGGGTGTCTGGATGCCGCCGGTCTGGGCAAAGTAGGGGTTGTCGAGGGCGAGCGGCAGCGTGAGGACGGGGGCGGCGGGGACGTTTCCGGCCAGAAGGGTCATCCAGTGGGCCGTTGAGTGTTGTTTCAGGGCTTCGTCAAGGATTGCGGCAAGGACGTCTCGGTTTGCCCGGCGGGCCTCGGGGGTGGCAAAACGCGGGTCGGCGGGCAGGTCCGCCAGGTTCAGAGCGCTGCAGAGCGCGGACCAGAATTTCGGCAGGACACACATCAGGAATATCTGGCCATCGGCGGTGGGGAAAGTTTCGCATGGAACGACCGAAGGGTGGCCGGAGCGGGGGCGCCGTTCGGTTATGTCGCCCTGGTTCAGGTACCAGGTGGCGGGGTAGCTGAGCTGATGCATGGCGACGTCGAAAAGCGTTACGTCCACATCGCGCCCCTGCCCGGTTTTCAGCGCTCCGATCAGGGCGGCCGTACTGGCGAAGGCCAGCGTGATGCCTGAGAGGTAATCGACGATGGACAGGCCCATGCGCGAGGGCGGGGTGCCGGGTTCGCCGGTGAGGTGAAGGAACCCCGCCTCGGCCTGCATCAGGTAATCATAGGCGGGCCAGGCGGCGCGGGGGCCGGTGCGGCCATAGCCCGACAAGTGGGCGCATATTATGCGGCGGTTGAAGGGGGCGAGGTCGGGATAGGTAAGGCGGAGCTTGCCGGGCTGGTCGCCGCGCAGGTTGTTGAGGATGATATCGGCGGTCGGGATCAGGCGTTCCAGCACAGCGCGGCCCTCGGCGGCGCGCAGGTTCAGCGCCAGGGATTTCTTGCCGAGGTTGAAGGTCTGGTAGAACTGGCTGTCACTTTCGCCCAGGAAGTGCGGGCCGGAGGCGCGGGAGGCGTCTCCGGATGCGGGATCCTCGATCTTGATCACCTCGGCGCCCATGTCGGCCAGGTACATGCTGGCCCAGGGGCCCGCACCATATTGTTCGACGGCAAGGACGCGGATGCCGTTCAGTGGGGGGGTGATGCCCATGGTTATGCGGGGTTCCGTTCGATCAGCTGCTTGGCAATGATCATGCGCTGAATCTCGTTGGTGCCTTCGCCGATGCACATCAGAGGGGCGTCGCGGTAGTAACGTTCGATATGGAACTCCTTGGAATAGCCGTAGCCGCCGTGGATACGCATGGCTTCCAGCGCGTTCTCCACGGCGGCCTCGGAGGCGAAGTACTTGGCCATTCCGGCCTCCATGTCGCAGCGCTCGCCGCTGTCGTAGGCGCGAGCGGCGTCGTAGGTCAGCAAGCGCGCGGCTTGCAGGCGGGTTGCCATTTCTCCGAGTTTCAGCTGGATTGCCTGATGCTGGGCAATGGGTTTGCCGAAAGTTTTACGGATCTGGGCGTATTTGACCGAATCCATCAGCGCGGCAGAGGCGAGGCCGCAGCCACGGGCGGCAATGTTGATGCGGCCAAGCTCCAGCCCGGAAAGGGCGGCCTGCATGCCGCGCCCCTCCTCCATCCCCAAAAGGTCGGTGGCGGGGATGCGGTAATCCCTGAAGATCAGTTCGGCACTGTCGATGCCTTTGTACCCCAGCTTCTCCAGCTTGCGCGAAACGGTGAAGCCCGGGCCTTTATGGGCGATGAACATCGACATGCCTTTGTGACGCGGGTCGGCGGCGGGGTCGGTCTTCACCAGCAGGGCGAAGCACGATCCCTGAATGCCGTTGGATATCCATGTTTTGGTGCCGTTGATGACATAGTGGTCACCATCGCGCACGGCACGGGTGCGGATCGCCTGAAGGTCGGTGCCGCAATCGGGTTCGGTCAGCGCAAGGCCGCCGCGAATTTCGCCGGTGGCGAATCTGGGCAGCAGGTTGGCCTTTTGCGATTGGGTGCCAGAGCGGGCGACGCAGGCAGACATGATCAGGTGGCTGTTGATGATGCCGGTCAGCGACATCCACACTTCGGCGATTTTCTCGATGATGCGGACGTAGGTGGAGGCAGACAGGCCCAAGCCGCCGTATTCGGCGGGAATGGTGGCGCCGAACAGGCCCATTTCCTTCATCTGTTCCACCATCTCGGTGGGATATTCATCGGCATGGTCGAGGCGAAGGACGTGGGGGCGGACGTCCCGATCCAGCCATTTTCCGATGGTGTCGAGGATCATGGCGTCTTCGTCGGACATTGGGGCGGCGCGCGTCATGGGGTAATCCTTTGCAAACGGCTCAATACTTCGCCTTTTCCTCCAGCGGGTGGCCGCGCCGGGCCACCAGAATGGTGCGTTCGAAATCGCAGACCAGCACGCCAGCCTGATTGAAGCCGGAGGTTTTCACCGAGACGATCCCGGCATCGGGGCGGGACTTGCTTTCCCGTTTGGCTAGCACCTCGGATTCCGAGATCAGCGTGTCGCCGGCAAACAGGGGGTGCGTCAGGCGGATGTTCGTCCAGCCCAGATTGGCGATGGCCTTCTGGCTGACATCGGTGACGCTTTGACCGACCATGACGGCCACAGTCAGCGGCGAGCAGATGATGCAACGGCCAAACTCGGAATGCTTGGCATATTCGGCATCGAAATGCATCGGATGGGTGTTCATGGTCAGAAGCGTGAACCAGGTGTTGTCGGTCTCGCTCAAGGTGCGGCCCGGGCGGTGTTCGTAGATATCACCCACCGCAAAATCCTCGTAATAGCGCCCGAAGCGCTCGCGGATGCGCTTGGGGCCAACATGGGCGTGTTCGACTGTCATTCCCGTCTACTCCGGTTCAGGGGGGCCATGCGGTCTCGCAGGGCCAGAATGCGTTGCATGGCGCGTACCACCGGCCTTTCCACAAGCTTGCCATCGACTGTGGCGAGGCCATTGGGGCTGGCGTGGTAGGCGGCGAGGACGGTTTCGGCCCTGGCGATTTCGGCCTCCGAAGGGGCAAAAACGCTATGTATTGCGGCAAGCCCAGCGGGGTGCAAGGCGGCCTTGCCGGTGAAGCCCAGAGCTTTGGCGGCAACGGCTTCACCGGTGATGGCGGCTTCGTCGCGAAACGACAGGCAGGGGACATCCAACAGATCGATGCCAGAGCGCGCAGCGGCGACCACAAGGCGGGAGCGTGCGTACAGCAGGGGTTCATGCGCCACGGCCACGCCTAAGTCGGCGGCAAGATCCACCCCGCCGAACATCGCGAAGGCAATGCGGTCGGAGGCGCGCAGGATGGCGGAGGCGTTTTCCAGCCCCTCGGCGGTTTCAATCAGCACGGCGAGACGCAGTCCCGGCGCGCTTTCGGCGATCAGGTCGTGGGCGAGGCGCACCTCGCCCGGGTCCATGACCTTGGGTAAAAAGATCACTCCGGATAGGGGTTTGGCCTCCAGCAAGGCTGTCAGATCGCGCAAGCCTTCGATGCTGCGCAATCCGTTGATGCGGATGACGCGTTCGGGGCCGCCGGTCGCGAGGAGAAACGGGATGGCGATGGCCCTCGCCTCGGCCTTGGCCGCGGAGGGGACGGCATCTTCAAGGTCGAGGCAAAGAATGTCGGGCGCGGCGGCCAGCGCTTTGGCGTGGACCTCGGGCCGGTTGGCGGGACAGAACAGCAGGCTGCGGCGGGGGATCATGCGGGCTGCGCAAGGGTCAAGGGAATGAGGGCAGTGATATCGGGAATATCCTCCAGACCTGCGATGGTTTCGATCAGGGCGTCGGCACGCTTGGCGGATATCTGATCGGCAGCGTGGGAGAGGCAGCGGCGGAATTTGGCCTCGTTTTCCTGCGGCGTCAGAGGGACGGCGGGGTGGCCATGGACGTGGTGCAGTGTGACGGAATGTCGTGCGCCAGAGGTGAGGGTGACGGCGATGGTTTGCGGGTCGAGCGCATTCTGGTTGGGGTTGGCATCGAGCACCACATCCACGAGGTTGGCATAGCGGTGGGTTTGCGGGTTTGTCAGCGCGTCGCCGCGAAAATCCGGAACATCGACGCCACCGGTGGCAAGGCAGGTTCCGGCGACGAAACGCAGGCACAGCTTGGCATAGTTCGGTTCGGGGTTCGGGATGTTGGGGCGGCCGACCAGGCGGTGGACCAGCGGCGGCACTTCGGCACGGATGGCTGTGATATCTTTGGGGCGAAAGCCGTGGGTTTGCATCAGGCGGTTCAGGCCATCGACCACACCATGGGTCAGACGGCCAGAAGGGTACGGTTTGTGCGACATATGGAGGATTTGCCAATCCTTCCCGAGGGTTTCGAGGAAGGGGGGTAGGTTGTGATCATCCTGTTCGAACAGCACGAGGTAGCCATACTGGCCGGTGAAAATGTCATGCGGGCCACGAAAACCTGCCCCAGCCAGATCGGCGGAGATGATGGCGGCCCGCGCATTGAAGCCGACCTGCATCCCCAGCATCGGCGAGCCTTCGACATGGGGCTGCAAGGTGCCGCTGGCCTGGGAATACTGCGCGCCAAGGGTATCGAGCACGCCGTTTGCATCCATTCCGGCAAGGCGGGCGATGGCGGCGGCGGCGCCGAAGCCGCCGGCAGTGGCCGGGCGGAAAAAGCGGATCGGGGCGTCAGTGACGATGCCCAGCATGGTTGAAACGTCTACGCCGACGGCAAGGGCGGTGATCAGGTCGCGGCCGGCGATTCGGCGGCCCTTGCCGGATTCGCGTTCGGCCCAGGCAAGGACGGCAGACAGAATCGTGGCCATCGGGTGCAAAACCGCGCCTTCATGGACGCAATCGAATTCCAGGCAGTGGATCTGATAGGCATTGATCATCGCAGCCGAGCCTGCCGACATGCGCTGACCGGTCAGCCAGACCGTCGCTTCGGGTTCCGCGCCCCAGCTGGCGGCGAGGGTGGCGAGGTCGGCGACCATGGCCCCCGACGATCCTGCGATGCCGACACCAAGGGTGTCGAGCAGGAAGGTCTTGACCTTTGCCACGGCGTTGGCCGGAAGGTTTTCAAAGCGGGTGTTGGCCACATGGTCGGCTATGCGGTCGGAATGGGCGATCATGCAGCCTCCGGTGCCGGAACGGCTGCGGCAAAGGCGCGGGCGATTTCGAGTCGCGGGGCGCACCAGACCTGCGGTCTGGATTGCACATGGGCAATCAGCCGTTCCAGCGCGCCGATCCGGCCCGGGCGGCCGATGATGCGCAGGTGCAGGCCAAGCGACATCATGCGGGGGGCGTGGTTTCCCTCGGCATAGAGCCGGTCGAAAGTGTCGATGGCATAGTCGAGCCAGTGCTGCGGCGTGTAGCCGGGGGCGAGCCAGAATTTCATGTCGTTGGTGTCAAGCGCGTAGGGCACGATGACGATGGGTTTGGCCCCTTGGGTGGTTTGGACCACGTCCCATCTGGGAACATCGTCGGCGTAATCATCCATGTGATAGGTGAACCCGGCCTCGGCCAGCAGCCGGCGGGTGCGGTCTGTGTGCAGGTAGCGCGACAGCCAGCCGAAAGGCCGGGTACCGGTGGTGGTGGTGATCGAGGCGACGGCCTGCGCGATGAAGGCCGTCTCGCGCGCCTCGTCGTGACTGAACTGATGCACCCAACGCCAGCCGTGCGCGCAGGTTTCATGGCCGCCCTCCACCATCATCCTGACGACATCGGGGGCCAGTTCCAGCGATTGGGCGGCGGCTGTGACGGTAGTGCGGATGCCATTGGCGGCGAACGCGCCGAATACGCGGGGAGCACCGGCATTAAGGCCATAGAGGTAGTTGGATTCGTTGCCGTAATTGCGGATCGGAATCTTAAGGGTGATGCCCAGTTCGTCCACCGGCTCCGGCCCCTTGTCACCCTGCGCCACCGACATCTCAGAGCCCTCTTCGACATTGATGACGAAGGACATGGCAAGGCGGGCTTTGTGCGGCCAGTGAAAGTTGCGCGCGTCTGTATCCGGCATCAGTGATATTCCTCGCCACCCGAAACGTTGATTGCCTCGGCGGTGATATAGGCCGCTTGGGGGGAGCAAAGGAAGGCGGCAACTTCGGCTGTATCCTGGGGGGTTCCGGTGCGGCCCAACGGAATGCGCGCCCGCATGGCGGACAAATATTCCTCCAGCGTTTCGCCGCGCGCCTGCGACATGAACCGGTTTTGCCAGGCCCCGAGGCCTGTGGTGACATGGTTGGGGCAGATGGCGTTGACGGTTATGCCGTGCGGGCCAAGCTCAAGCGCACTGGCGCGGGTGAGGCCCAAGAGACCGTGCTTGGAGGCGGTGTAGGCGACGGCAAAGGCAAAGCCGGATTTGGCGGCCTGTGATGCGATGTTGAGGATGCGCCCGCCCTGCCCGCCGCGGATCATCAGGCGGGCGGCGTGTTTGGTCAGCAGTACGGGCGCGCGCAGGTTAACGCCAATCACGGCATCGAGATGGGCGGCCTGAATGTCGATGAGCGGGCCGAACAGGTAACCGATCCCGGCGTTGTTCACCAGGATATCAAGTCGGCCATAGGCCCGATCCGCCGCCGCGACGATGGCTTCCATCGCGGATTCGTCCATCAGATCACCGCTGACGGTGGTGACATCGGCCCCGGTGGCTCGCAGGGTTGCGGCAGTGGCTTCCAGATCGGCCTGCACGCCGACGCCGTGCGCCGGGGCAAGATCGCCCGCAGTGGTGCCGCGATCATGCAAGATGATCCTGGCACCATCCTGCGCCAGCCGGGCGGCGATGGCCTGCCCCAGCCCGCCGGGCCGCCCTGCCCCGGTGATCAGTGCGACCTTACCCGCCCCTGTCATGCGATCACTCGCGTGGTCAGAAAGATCGGGTTGTCGGCGAAGGTCTGGAATTGCGCGCTGATGGCCTGCATTTCCGGAGTAGAGATTTCGGGGCCGAACTGGGACATGTCGGCCACGTCGAGCACTTCGATGTACTGAAACGGCGGGGTGCCTTCGCCCATCAAAAGGCCAGTGAAAGCATGGACGCGGAAGCCGCCGATCGAGGCGAGGCTGCGGACGGTGGGGGCATCGGTGGCGGCCGCCCAGGCCTCGTAAGCCGCCGGATCGACGCCGGGGCGCAGGTTGAAAAGCACGATGATCCGCATTCGCCCCCCTTTGTGCGGCACCGCCGGCAGGTTCGACTTAACAGGTATTTGTCCGGACAAATTCCGGCTTGCCCGGCCCGCTGTCAATCCCTTTCAGCGCCGCATGTCTTAAAAGATGCTTGACAGGTCGGGTCTGTTGATGCGTGATTTGTCCGGACAAATCGACTGTGTGCCCATTGGCAATTGTGCCCAACATCATCCCCCGGGAGGTCGGAAATGAGAATGACTCTGTCCAGGCTACTATCCTCTGCCGCAGCACTATGTCTTGCCGCCGGTGTCGCGGCACCGCTTGCCGCCAAGGAGATTCTGATCCTGTCGGAGGATGTTCCGGCGGGTCTCGACTATGATGGCCCTTCAGCAGCGATCCCGGCCAGCCAGCAGGGCATGGTGACGCTGCTGGAGCCGTTGGTGGGCTATGCGGCGGCCAGCACAAATGACACGGGCGTGACATTGCCCGATTTCAGCACGTTTGAAGGGCGGTTGGCGGAGACCTGGGCGTTTGATGCGGCCACGCTGACCTGGACATTCAAGCTGCGGCAGGGGGTAAAGGGGTGCAACGGCGCCACGTTCAACGCCGATGATGTGGTTTACACCTTCCAGCGCGCCAAGTCGGTTTCAGGGGCGGCGCCGATCGGCTGGTTCCTTTCGAATGTCGGTTCGATCAAGGCATTTGGGCCGGAAGTGTTTGGCGATGATCCGGCGGCCAAGGAGATCGGCGACGCGGTGGTGAAGATCGACGATTACACGGTCGAGATCCGTCAAGGCGAACCCAATGCGCTGTTCCTGCCGGTGCTGACGATTTTCGGCCTTTTGATCTTCGACAAGGAGACGATGGAGGCAAACAAGACCGAGGCCGATCCCTGGAGCCATGAGTACGTGAACAATACCAATGCACCGGGCTTTGGCGGCTATTGCCTGGCATCGTGGACCAAGAACGAGGAAATCAGCTATGTCGCCAACCCGGATTACTTCGCGGGTGCGCCGGATATTGGCAAGGTAACGGTAAAGCGGGTGCCGCAATCGTCGAACCGGGCAGTGGTGTTGCAGACCGGGCAAGCGCAGATTGTCACCGGGTTGACACCGCGCGAATTCGACAGTCTGCGGGCTGCAGCCGGGTTGAGAGTGGGGACAGTTGCAGGCAACGAGAATACGTTCTTGCACATGAACTTCAAGACAGCACCGTTTGACAACCCGCTGGTGCGGCAGGCAATCTCGCATGCGATCCCCTTCGATCAGATCATCGCCAACGGCTACTTCGGGCAGGCACAGCAATGGATGGGCTTGGTGCCGTCGAGCTATCCGGGATTCAAGCCGTCGGCCGCCTACAGCTATGATCCGGACAAGGCCCGGGCGCTGCTGGCCGAGGCGGGATATCCGGAGGGCAAGGGGCTGGAAGCTTTTGCCGAGGCTTTCCGGCTTTCCTATGTCGCCGAAAAGGAATCGACCCTGGGGCCGATCGTGAACATCATCAACACGGCGCTCTTGGATGTGGGCATCCCGTCGAGCCTTGATCCATTGCCACAGACCCAGTTCGGTGACCGACAGTTGGTCAAGCGCGACCTGCCGTTCGCAATCAATGATCAGGAAAAGCCGATTGGGGTGGATGCGGGCTATGCAATCCAGCTGTTCTTTGTCTCGGGCGACAAGGGCGGGCTGAACAACATGGTGAACTATTCCAATCCCGAGGTGGATACCGCATGGGCTGCGGCGCGGGTGGAACCCGATACCGCCAAGCGCGATGCGGCGACAGCGGGGATACAGGACATCCTGGCGCGGGACGTGGTGTGGTTGCCGATTGTGGAATACAAGACCCAGTGGGCGCATTCCGACAAGATCAGCGGGCTGCGCTGGTATCCCGACAACTCGATCCGCTATGTTGATCTGAAGATGGCAGAGTGATCCTTGCCCTGAAACGGCCCGGCGGAGCGATCCGGCGGGCCGCTGCTTTTCAAGCCTGAAAGCCCTGTCGATGCTTTGGAGATACATCTTTCGGCGCGGGCTGGTCGGGCTGGTGCAACTGTTGGGGCTGTCGATTGCGGTGTTTTTCCTGATCCGGCTGCTGCCTGCCGATCCGGTATCCCGCCTTGTGGGCATGAATGCCAGCAAGGAAGCCTATGCCCAGGCGGAAGCGCAGTTGGGGCTGGACCGGCCGGTTCTGACGCAACTGTCGATCTATCTGGGGTTTCAGCCAGAGGTGGCCCCGGGGCTGATGCAGGGCTCGCTGGGGGTTTCCTGGGTGACGGGTAGTCAGGTGACCGCCGAAATCGGAGCCTATCTGCCGGTGACGCTGGAACTGGTGACGCTGGGGTTTTTGTTCGCCTTTCTGATCGCGGTGCCTGTTGGGATGCTGTCGGCGCTGCGCCCTGGCGGGCGGGCGGACAAAGGGGTCTTTCTCTATTCCCTGTTTGCCGGATCGCAGCCGGAATTCTGGTGGGGGCTGTTGTTCGTCTATGTGTTCTTCTTTCAGCTTGGCATTGCCCCTGCCCCGCTTGGCCGCCTGTCGCCGATGACAACGCCGCCACCGGCGTTTACCGGGTTCATCCTGATCGACACATTGGTGGCCGGGCAACCGGCGAAGTTCTTCGAGGCGCTGCATCATCTGATGTTGCCGGTGCTCAACCTGACATTCGTGCTGTCCGGCCCGATCATCAAGATGGTTCGGCAGAACATGATCCGTGCGCTGCAGTCGGATTTCGTGCTCTATGCCAATTCCATCGGCCTGCCGCGCCGCGTGGTGGCACGCTATGCACTGCGGGCGGCGATGGCCCCGTCGATGACGCTGATCGGCATTCTGTATGGCTTCATGCTATCCGGGGCGGTCCTGGTGGAAACGGTGTTTTCGCTGGGGGGGATCGGGCAATATGCGGTGCGGTCCGTGCTGGCATTCGACTATCCGGCGATACAGGGGGTGGTGCTGGTAATCACGGCGATATCACTGCTGGTCTATCTGCTTCTCGACCTGCTGCACGCCGCGATTGACCCGAGGATTGCCTATTGAGTGCCTTGCCCGTCATTGAGGTACTGCCGCCATTGCCGCCGGAAAAGCGGGATTGGTTGTTCGTCCTGGGCCTTGGGATCGTGATTGCGGTGACGGTTCTGGCGTTGATCGGCCCCTATATCGGCCCCTATGATCCGACGCTGACGACGGTGCGGGTGGCGGTGCCGCCGCCTTCCTTTGGCGAGATACCAGGGCTGTTCAGTGGCTGGATCTCGGGCAGGCTGGAGTATCCGCCGCATTGGATGGGCACTGATGTCAGCGGCTATGACATCTTTTCCCGGGTGATTGCAGCGCCACGGACCGATTTGATGATTGCCCTGCTGGCCAATGGCTTATCGCTGATTATTGGCGTGTTTCTGGGGTTGATCGCGGGCTATTTCCGCAACTTCGCCACCGAATTTCTGATGCGGGTGTCGGATGTGATGCAGTCCTTTCCGGTGTTCATTTCGGCCATGGTGCTGGTGACATTGGCCGGGCGGTCTACCGGCAACATCATCATCGCCTTGGCGTTCGTCTACATCCCGATCTATATCCGTCTGACACGGGCGGAAGTGCTCAGCCAGAAGTCGCGCGGGTTTGTCGAAGCCGCGCGCGCGATGGGCAATACCGAGATTGCGATTGCCCTGCGCCATGTGCTGCCGAATTCGCTGACGCCGGCGCTGATTCAATCCTCGGTCACCATCGGCTTTGCGATATTGCTGACGGCGGGGCTGTCGTTCGTAGGGGCCGGGGTGCGGCCTCCGACGCCGGAGTGGGGGCTGATGATCAGTACCGGGGCCAATACGATCATCCTGGGGGAATGGTGGCCCTCGGTCTTTCCCGGCATTGCGATTTCGCTGACCGTTTTTGGTTTTGCGGTATTGGGCAATGCGTTGGAGCGGCGGTATGAGGATGGCTGATCCGATCCTTTCGGTGCGCGATCTGGCGGTTGGTTACGCGACCCCGGCGGGGCTGCTGCAGCCCGTGCGGGGCGTCAGTTTCGACATCGCACCGCGCGAAGTGGTGGGGCTGGTCGGCGACGCGGGTAGCGGGAAATCGACGACGGCACTGGCATTGCTGGGGCTGGTGCGGGCACCGGGGAAGATACTGGCGGGCACGGTTTCGTTTGGCGGGCGCGATCTGCTGAGCCTGCCGGATCAGGAGATCAGGGCGATAAGAGGCCGTGATATCGGGATCATCGTGCAGAACCCGCGGGCGGCACTGAATCCGATGCTGAAGATCGGGCGGCAGATCGGTCATGCGTTTCAGGCCCACAATGCCGCGACCAGTGCCGCAACCCGGGCACAGGCCATCGAGATGCTGCGGATGGTCGGGATCAATGACCCCGAGCAGCGGGTGAATGCCTTTGCGCATGAGCTTTCCGGCGGAATGGCGCAGCGGGCGCTGATCGCGATGGCGCTGAGTTCACGCCCGCAACTGCTGATCGCGGATGAGCCGACCAGCGGGCTGGATGTGACCATTCAGGCGCAGTTTCTGGATCAGATGTGGCAAACGGTGCAGGCTACCGGATCGGCGATCCTGCTGGTGACGCAGGAAGTGGGGGTGATCGCCAATTATTGCGACCGGGTGCTGGTGCTGCATGAAGGGCGGATCGTGGAGGATGCGCCGGTGCGCCGGTTCTTTGCGGCACCAGCACATCCCTATAGCCAGGATGTGCTGCGGCTGTACCGCGAAAAGGGCAGCGGTTACCCGGCGCAGGTTTCCTCCGATGCGCCGCCGTTGATGCAGGCGCGGGGGCTGAGCAAGTCGTTCCCGATCCGGCATTCGGCCAAGCTGGTGCATGCGGTGGATCGGGTCAGCCTGACCGTGCGGCGGGGCGAGGCGGTGGGGCTGGTCGGGGAAAGCGGGTCTGGCAAGACGACGGTGGGGCGCTGCCTGGTGCGGCTGGTGCAGCCCAGTTCGGGTGAGATACTGTTTGATGGGGCGGATTTGTCGCGCCTGTCGCCCACGGTAATGCGGGGGTACCGCGCCCGGGTGCAGATCGTGTTTCAGGACCCGTTTGATAGTGTGAACCCGCGCTGGACGATTGCGCAGATACTGGATGAGCCGCTCCGGCTGCATTCATCGGATGATGCCGGAATGCGGCGGCGCAGGGCGGCGGAGGTACTGGCGCTGGTGAACTTGCCAGAGGCGTTGCTGTACCGCAAGCCAAAGGGGTTGGGCGCGGGGGCGCTGCAGCGGATCAACATTGCGCGGGCACTGATCTTGAAGCCGGAATTTCTGGTGCTGGACGAGCCGACATCGGTTCTGGCCCCACGGGCGCGCAATTCGCTGATCGCGCTGTTGGCGCGGCTGCAGGCGGAGTTGGGGATTTCGTTCCTGTTCATCAGCCACGATCTGACGACGGTTCGGTTCTTGTGCCAGCGGGTGGCCGTGATGTATCTGGGCCAGATCGTCGAGGAAGGCACGGTCGAGCAGGTTTTTACCGCGCCGCAGCATCCCTATGCCCGGGCCTTGCTGTCGGCGCATCTGTTCCCTGACCCGACGCGGCGGCGCGTGGATCATCCGGAAGTTGCGGCACTGCAGGGCGAGATTCCAAGCCCGATTGATCTGCCCAAGGGCTGCTATCTGGCAAGCCGTTGCGGGTTTGTGACAGACGCCTGTCGGCAAACGCCGCAGGTGTTGGCAGAGCATGGCGGGCGGTTTGTGCGCTGCGCACGGGTGATGGCGGGGGAGATTTGAGGGGCTTTTCATGGATGATGTGCTGATCGTCGGGGCCGGGGCAAGCGGGGCGGCAGCGGCGTGGCGTCTGGCGCGGTCGGGGCTGCAGGTGAGCTGTCTGGAGCAGGGGGATTGGGTGGATCATGCCGATGCGCCAAGCCTGCGGCCCGACTGGGAGATTGCGCGGCAGACGACGCATCATCCCAACCCGAATGTTCGAAAAGGCAAAGCCGACTACCCAGTGGACGATAGCGAGGCGGCGATAAAGCCGCTTTTGTACAATGCAGTGGGCGGATCGACTATCCTGTGGGGCGCGCATTTCCCGCGCCTTCGCCCCTCGGATTTCCGCACTCGCACGCTGGATGGCGTTGGGGATGACTGGCCGATCTGCTACGAGGACCTGGCACCTTATTATGACGAAAATGACCGGATGGTCGGGGTGGCAGGGGTCAATGGCGACCCCGGCAACCCGCCGCGTGCGCCGCGCCAGATGTCGCCCATTTCGCTGGGGCGCGCCGGAGAGCGGATGGCGGCGGCGTTTGACCGGCTGGGCTGGCATTGGTGGCCCGCCGACGTGGCGATCAACTCGCGGCCCTATGGCGTGGGCCGGGGGGCGTGCAACAATTGCGGGCCGTGCGATCTGGGCTGCCCGCTCAAGGCGCGATCCTCGGCCGACGTGACCTATTGGCCAGAGGCGATTGCCGCCGGGGTGCGTCTGATTACCGGCGCACGGGTGTTCGAGGTGGAGGTGGATGCGCAAGGCCGCGCCACCGGGGTTGCCTATTATGACCACAAGGGCAATGCGCAACGGCGGCGCGCCGCAGTGGTGGCGCTGGCGGCAAACGGGGTGGGGACGGCGAGGCTGATGCTCTTGTCGCAATCCAGGCGGTTTCCCAATGGCTTGGCGAACGACACCGATCTGGTCGGACGGCGGTTGATGCATCACCCCACGGGGCTGGTGACGGCGCGGTTCGCCGAGCCGATGGAAGGGCAGAAGGGGCCGTTTGCGGTATCGATCCTGTCGCAGCAGTTCTATGAAAGCGATCCGGCCCGGGGATTTGCCCGCGGTTACCAGATGCAGCTGGTCCGCTCTGACGGACCGGTGGGCACGGCCTGCGGCGGCTATCTGCCACGGCTGCCTTGGGGTGCGGGACATCATGCGGCTTTTCGGGAGACGTTTGGCCATTCGGCCAGCCTGACAGTGACGACGGAGGATTTGCCAAGGGCAGAGAACCGGGTGACATTGTCGGCGACGCTGACGGATGCGAACGGAATACCGGCACCAAAGGTGGCCTATGCGCTGGACGACAATACCCGCGCCATGATTGCACACGGCATCGGCAGTGCGACGCGTGCCTTTCAGGAGGCCGGGGCGGCGGCGATTCTGGCGCAGGATTTGCTGGCGCAAGCGGGGTTTCACCTGTTGGGGACGGCCTGCATGGGGGCCGATCCGGGGGCTTCGGTGGTGGATGCAACAAACCGGGCGCATGCGGTGCCCAATCTGGTGATCCTGGACGGCTCGGTGTTCACCACGGCGGCAGCAGTCAATCCGACCTCGACCCTGCAGGCTTTGGCGCTGCGGGCGGCGGATTGTCTGATCCGGGACCGGGCAAGGATCGGGGTGGCGGCATGAGGTTGACGGCTTTGCTGGATATCCTGCTGCCGGGCGATGGGGATTTTCCGGCCGCCAGTGCGACCAGCCTGCCTGCGCGCTTGCGGACACACGAGCGGTTTGCAGGCACGGTCCCGACCATTCTCAACGCGTTGCCCGATCACATCGCCACAGACGCGGTTCGGGCGGTTGAGGCCGCGCAACCGGCAGCTTTTGCGGCGCTTCTGACTGGGGTCTACAGCCTGTACTACACCGATCCCGGTGTGGCGGCGGCTTTGGCGCATCTGACAGGGTATGAGACGCGGCCACCGCAGCCCAAGGGGTATGATTTGCCCGCCTTTGAGCCCGCGTTGCTGACCATTCCAGCGGCGCGTGCGCCGCTTTATCGCCCGACTCCGGAGGAACGTGATGGTTGAAGCGCGCCATGCCGGCAAGACGGTGCTGATCACCGGCGCGGCCAGTGGCATCGGCTCCGGGATCGTGGACCGGTTTCTGGCCGAGGGGGCCAGTGTGGTGGGGTTCGATCTGACCCCCTGCCCGCGCGTACACGAACGGTTCATCGGGTTGCAGGGCGACGCAACCGACGAGGCGGCGGTCGAGGATGCGGTTGCCCGCGCGCTAGACCGCTTCGGCGGGCTGGATGTGATGGTGTGCAATGCCGGCATAATCGCGGTGACGCCGGTGGTGGAAATGACGCTGGCCGAATGGCAACGCGTGATGCGGGTGAATGTGGACAGCGTCTTCCTTGGCAGCCGGGCGGCGGCGCGGCTGATGATCGCGCAAGGGCGCGGCGGGTGCATCATCAATGCCTCGTCTGGGGCCGGGCGGCGGGGGGTGCCGAACCTGTCGCACTATTGCGCGTCGAAGGCCGCGATCATCATGCTGACGCAATCCCTGGCCATCGAACTGGCACCGCACGGCATCCGGGCCAACTGCTATGTGCCAGGCCATATCGAGACGCCGTTCTGGGGCGGGATTGCTGCGGGCTTTGCCGCGCGCACCGGCCAGTCGCCAGAGGCGGTGGTAGAGGGGTTCCGGCGCACGGTGCCGATGGGGCGGTTTGGCACGGCAGAGGATGTGGCGGCAGCGGTGTCGTGGCTGGCGTCAGGCGATGCGGCCTATGTCTCGGGACAGGCAATTGCGATGAACGGCGCGGAGTTTCCGTTTTGAGCGTGGATACATTCGATTTCATCATTGTGGGGGCGGGGTCGGCGGGGTGTGTGCTGGCGAACCGTTTGTCGGAAAGCGGGCGGGATTCGGTGCTGCTGATCGAGGCCGGGGGCGAGGATCGCAACCTCTTGTTCAAGCTGCCGCTGCTGGCGGGGGTGGCCTATTGGTACCGGCACAGCAACTGGGGCTACGTGACCGAACCGCAGGCGGGGCTGGACGGACGGCAGATCAAATGGCCGCGGGGCAAGGTGCTCGGCGGATCCTCCACCATCAACGGCATGATGTACATGCGCGGGACGGCGCGCGATTATGACGGCTGGGGCGTGCCGGGGTGGGGTTATGCCGACGTGCTGCCCTATTTCCGGCGAAGCGAAGATCATCCCGGGCGGGCGGGCGATCCGTACCACGGGCTGGGCGGGCCATTGCGGGTGGTGACGGCACGGGCGGAAAACCCGCTTTATGCCAGTTTTCTGGCGGCGGCGGCGGCGGAAGGGCATCCACGCAACGATGATTTCAACGGGGCGGCGCAGGAAGGGCTGGGGCCCTATGATTTCAACATCCGCGACGGGCGGCGGGAAAGCAGTGCCACGGCGTTCCTGCATCCGGCGCGGCGGCGTGCGGCGCTGGATGTTTGGACGCGCTGCCGGGCGCTGAAGGTGGAAATCGAGGGCGGGCGGGCGACCGGGTTGGTGGTCAATCGCGACGGAGCCGAAATGCGGGTTGCGGCGCGGCGGGAGGTGATCCTGTGCGGCGGGGCGATCAACACGCCGCAGGTGCTGATGCTCTCGGGCGTGGGTGATCCAGACGCGTTGCGCGCGGTGGGGATTGCGCCAAAGGTGGCTTCGCGCGAAGTGGGGCTGAACTTGCAGGACCATCTTGGGGTGTACCTGACCTATGCCTGCCGCGATCCGGTAACGCTTTATGCCCTGTTTCGGCCTGACCGGGCGGTTTGGGCGCTGCTGCGGGCGGTGCTGCTTGGTGCCGGGCCGGCGGCGGCGGTGCCCTTGGAAGTGGGCGGTTTTCTGAAAACCCGGCCTGGCCTGGTCGAGCCGGATATCCACATCACCTTTGTGCCGGGATTGAGTCTGGAGGCGACGCAGGCCGGGCAGGGGCAGCACGGCTATCTGATCAATTTCTATCAGCTGCGCCCGGAAAGCCGGGGGGCGATCACTCTCGCTTCGGGTAATCCCTATGCGGTGCCGCGGATTGATCCGGGCTATCTGGCGGCAGTGGCGGACCGCCGCTGCCTGCGCGACGGTGTGCGCCTGGCCCGGGCGATCGGCGAGAATCCGGGGCTGGCACGGCACAAGTCGGGGGATATTTCGCCGGTGGCCAGTGATCTGGCGTCAGAAGCGGCGATTGACGCCTGGGTGCGACGCGGGGCGAATACAATCTTTCATCCTGTGGGAACGGCGCGCATGGGCAGCGATGCCGGGGCAGTGCTGGATGCCGAGTTGAAGGTGCGCGGGGTCTCGGGGCTGCGCGTAGCGGATGCGTCGGTGATGCCAAGCCTGATCGGCGGCAATACATCGGCCCCCTGCATGATGATTGCAGAGAAGGCGGCCGACATGATCCTGGGGCACCCGGCCCCGTCGCATGCGTCATGAGGCCCTTGATCGAGGCGCTACTGATCTGGCCATGCTGGCATTCTGCCGAACCTGTTCGGCCAGCTGGCGGCGGCAAAGCAGGTGCGACGTGACGGGCCCGACCCTCTACTGCGCATTCCATTGCGCCACCGCGCTGGGGTGAAGTTTCGCCGGCCGCCGAACATGGAACTTGACGCCCGTGTCCGCACACCGTCTCTTTGGGCGGCGGGCGGGGTCATCGGGCTGGCTGGGCCCAGTGCCAGGCTTGCCTTTGGCGCTGTCACAGCCGAAATGGCCGATGGGGCAGACGCTTTGGCGCGCATTTGCCCCGACAGCCGCACTTTGCATCTGCATTTTGAACGGAGACAGCGATGATCCCCTTTGCCAATGGCCGCATGATCCTGCATACGGGCAGCGTCGCACAGATAGAAATCCGTGCACCAGAACGGCGCAATGCCCTGTCGCTGGCGATGTGGAATGCCCTGCCCGGGATATGCGATGCGATCGACTCCGATACCGGAATGCGCGCCGTTTTGCTGACGGGCTCCATGGAGCCGGGGGGGGCGTTTTCGGCCGGTGCGGACATAACTGAATTTGAGGCGGTCTATGCAACGCTGGAAAGTACGGCGGCCTACAACGCCGTGGTGCGCCTTGCGCAGGCGCGCCTGCGTGATCTGGCCCGCCCGGTCATCGCAGTGATTGCCGGTGCCTGTGTCGGCGGTGGCTGTGGCCTGGCGCTTGCTGCAGATTTGCGGTTCGCGTCCCCCGAGGCGCGCTTTGGCATTACCGCAGCGCGGCTTGGCCTTGGCTATGGTCCGGAAGACACCGCGCAGCTGGTGGAAAAAGTCGGCCCGGCGCGGGCGAAAGACCTGTTGTTTTCGGCTCGGCTGATCGGCGCGGAAGAGGCGCTCGCCATCGGACTGATCGAGCGGATAGTTCCAGCGGCAGACTTGATGGCCGAAGCAATGGCTTATGCAACCGCGATGGCCGAACTTTCCGGGACTTCGATCCGGACTTCCAAAGCGACGATCAACCGGCTGACGGCCCCCGACAGCGCGGTTTGCGCGGCCCTGAACGACGCCTTCGTTGCCAGTTTCTCGGGCGCGGATTTCAGCGAAGGCCGCCTGGCATTTGCAGCGCGGAGACGGCCGAGGTTTGACTAGCAGCCCGCCGGTTCTCGGGGCATCGTTGTCCTGCCCGGCGCTTGTCCCGACGGGGCCTTGTCGGCAGTTGCCGGCGGGACCGACCGGCCTTGCCGGGCCCGACCGCAGGCCGTCCGGTCGCCGCTCTGGCGCAGACCACCCGATCACCGTCCACGCCAATCCACTTTGCCGGGGGGCCGCATGTTCCGACCTGACCCGCAGCGTCAGAACAGGAAATTGGCCGCGTCCTGCATCTGGACCAGCGTGACGTTATCGACAAGCACCGATGTGGTCCCGACCGTCAGCCGCACCGCGGCGCCCACCGTAACGAAAGTGATGTCCGTCAGAACCGTGGTGCCGATGAAATCGATCAGATCGGTGCCCACGGCAAAATCGGTAATGCGGTCGGCACCTTCGTTCGGGCGGAACTCGAACAGATCCCGCGAGCCGCCACCGGTCAGCGTATCGCCCTGCCCTCCGCCGCGCAGCAAGTCGATCCCGTTGCCGCCGAGCAACGTGTCACCGCCGCCGCCGCCGATCAGCGTATCATTGCCGCCCAGGCCGGTCAGCGTATCGCCGCCCAACCCGCCGGTCAGCACGTTGACCCCCAGATCGCCTTCGAGCGAATCCGCCAGGCCGCTGCCAACCAGGCTTTCCAGAAAATTCAGGCTGATTAGTCCCCCCGGCGCTGCCTGCCAGGTGCTGCCCAGATTGAGCGAGAGCGTGACGGAGACACCGGGAAGGCTGAAATCAGCGATATCAACTCCGTTGCCGCCCCAGATGACGATGCCACCGGCATTGGTGAGGTCGTTGAGCTTGATGACATCGTCACCATTGCCCAGCCGGACAATCGCGCCTCCGCCAAGCCCCATCACCACGGTATCGTCGCCGTCCCAAGTGGAAATATGGGCAATGTAACCCCCGCCGGTGGTGATCACGTCATCCCCGGTCGAGGTGGAAACGTTGATCGCTCCGCCCAAGATATTCGCGGTGGTTGTGGCATTGTCATAGACCTGAAGCGACCCGACAAAACCCAACGCCGTTATGGAATGCACCCCACCATCGCCAGACAGCACGATCTGCTGAATCCCGCCATTGCCGATGTTCAGCGTGTTGTTGCCGCCGAAGGAGTAGTAGCTTTCGATATTGCCGGTGCCACCAGTGGTCGTGACGGTGTTGTTGCCTTGATCGAGCTTCAGCATCAGAATCCGGGAACTGCCGTTCAGCGTCACCGTATCATCGCCGTTCGAGCAGATCAGCAGGCCGATCTGCGCATTGCCCGTCAGTGTCACGACGTTGTTCCCGTCGCTCAGGTTGGCCGTGCCGATTTGGCCACCATTGCCGACGGTGACCGTATCATTGCCCTGATAGGCCAGCACGGTCTGCACATCCCCTGCCCCGACCTTCAGCACATTGTTGCCCGCCCCCATCGCCAGCGACTGAATAGACCCGGTGGTCAACGTCACCGTATCCTTGTCACCATAGGAGGTCAGAGCGTCTATGTTGCCCGCCCCGACCGAGACGACGTTGATACCGTTGCCGATCACGGCTTGCTCGACGCTGGAGGTCCCCTGCAGGATCAGCGTGTCGTTACCACTGCCAAGCTGCATCTGCTCGACATGCGCGCCATTTTGCAGAGTCACCCGGTCACGTCCGTTGCTGACCCCGATGCTGCGCACTCCGCCGGCACCGATGGTGATGGTATTCACATCCGGGGCGTTGGAATACATCGTGATGGAACCAACAAACCCCCCGCCGGTGGTGACCTTGTTGTTGCCTGCGCCAAGGCTGATCTGGTCGGCACTGGCCTCCAGGATCACAGTATCATTGCCGTCATTGGCAGAAATGTAACCGATGAACCCGGCACCGCCATTGAAGACATTGTTGCCTTGATCCAGTTGCAAGGCACCGATGGAGCCGCTGCCGCCCACAACGGTGTCGTTGCCGGCGCCACCTACGATCGAATGGGTGCTTTGACTGCCAAGCGTGATCATGCTGCCAAAGTCACCGGTCCGGATGTGCCGGATTTGACTGTTGGTCAGGCTGACGGTGCCAAAGCCGTCAAAGAGCAGGTATTCGATCACATTGCCTGGGCTGCCTGCAGTATCCAGAATATTGATCTCCTGGGCATTACCGCCCAGACGCAACGAGGCAAGTCGCCAGCCCGCACCTGCAAGTGTCAGATTTGAAAGTGCTGTCGGAGGCACATCAGTCCAGGGGACATTGGCGATGCCCAGGAACTTCGTCCCGCTCCAGTTGAACGTCTGACCCAGAACTGTAAAGGCATTCACGCCATCCAAAGTGGCGTTGCTGACAACATCGGCCATCTCAATCCCCCAAAGATAATCCCCGCCGCCCAGCGCGGCAGCCGTAATGTTCTGCGCGAATCGTCAAAAGCAAAAGATGAATCTTTGGTCAACCCTGCCTTTTCGCGGGCAATTCACAGGTATTCCCCGCCCCTCAACCTTTGCGTGCGGCCCACAGCATCCCACGCCGCAGCATCTCCAGGGGCGCACCATGGTCGATCACATTGGCATGATGGCCAAGAGCGTTGTAATAGACCCGGCCTTTGCCGTAGAGCTTGGTATAGACCACCGGCATCGCAACGGAGCCATTGGGAGTATGCGGCCCTTCGACCAGCGGAAAATCGGTGACGGCCAGCACCTTTACCCCCGGATCGACATGCAGGTAATACTGTTCGCTGACCACATCGAAATCGCCGATGCCCGCCACCAGCGGATCATCGGATACCATCCGCACGCGGTAATCGACCCCGTCATTGCCCGGATGGGCCACCCACTGGCTGCCGGTCATGAATTGCCAGTCGACATTGGTGCGGAAGGCATCGCACATGCCGCCGTGGCAGCCGGCGATGCCCACACCCCCGGCAACAACGGCACAGGCGTTCAGCGCCTGTTCCTTGCCGATCTCGCTCATGGTCCAGACCGGGACGATCAGATCAAAGCCTTGTAGTTTCGCAACATCGTCGAAACAGGCCAGCGTGTCGGTGACTTCCACTGCCATTCCCTCGGCGCGCAACATCGCGGCAAACAGCGCCGCCACCTTGTCCGGCTCGTGCCCGTCCCAGCCGCCCCAGGTGATCAATGCCTTGGTCATCGTCCCTCCAACCACTTCGCCCACTCCTGCGATGTGCGGCGGCAAAGGTCAAGATCAGCCGATCAGGCGGCGCAGGTCGGCCTCGACGTCCGCCAGCGGCGCTTCGGGGCCGAACATGCGCACCGCCGACCACACTCCCTCCAGAAACAGGAAAACCCGCCGCCCCGCGGCCTCGGGGTCGGCCAGCCCCTGCGCCCGCGCCCGCGCCACCAGATCGGCCAGAACCCGGGCCTTGACCGCGCGCGCGGCGGCATGAACCGGATGCGACATCGCACCGTATTCGGCCGCCGAACCCTGAAACGCACAGCCCATGCAGAACGGCTGCCGCGCCACCCGGATCATCGCCATGGCATGATCGCTCAGCGGCGTTGCTCCCCAGGTCTCCGGCTCGCCGGTCTGGATCAGCACTTCGGCGCGATCGATGCAGGCGATGATCAGATCATCTTTCGCGGGAAAATGCCTGTAGAACGTAGCCTTGGCCACACCAGCCTCGGCGATCACCCGATCGACGCCGACGCCGCGATAGCCTTCGCGGTAGAACAGCGGCCCCGCCACGGCAAGGATTCTGTCGCGCGCCGAACGCGGATCCGGTCGCGGATCGGGTAGAAGATCACCCGGCAGACTGGCTTCGGGATTCTCGCTTGACATATAGACAGACCTGTCTGTATTACTTCTACAAAGCAGACGAACCTGTCTGTCTATAGCGCGGGGGGCGAGAGATGAAAATAGCGATGATCGGTGGCGGCGTGGTTGGCCAGACGCTGGCGGAAAAGCTGCTGGCCAATGGCCATGATGTGATGATCGGAATACGCGCCGTGAATGCCGAGGAACTGGCAAAGCCGCGCAACTATGCCGCGCCGCTGGCGGAATGGCAGGCGCGCACGCATGGCGGGATCGGCACCATGGCCCAAGCCGGCGCGCACGGCGAGATCGTGTTCAATGTCACCTCTGGCCTGGTGTCGATCGACGCGCTGACGGCCGTCGGGGTTGCCAATCTGGCTGGCAAGGTGCTGATCGATGTCTCCAATCCGCTCGATTTTTCGCGCGGGATGCCACCGTTCCTGAAGCCCGAGTTGAGCGTGCACAGCAGCGTTGGCGAGGAGATTCAGAAGGCCTTCCCGACGGCCCTGGTGGTCAAGGCCTTCAACACCATCTCGGCCTCGGTGATGGTGCAGCCGTCCCTGATCCCCGGCGAGCCCGACCTGCTGATCGCCGGCAACTCGCCCGACGCCAAAGCCACCGTTGCCGCATTGGCGCAAAAGGAATTCGGCTGGACCAGCATCGTTGATCTTGGCGATATTGCCGGCGCGCGCGGCACCGAGCACTTGATGCCGATCTGGCTCCGGCTGTTCATGAACGGCGGGTCGCCGCTGGTGGCGCTGAAGATCATTCGGGGCTGAACGCCCACACCCCGATTTTCGCCAGAAATCCGCGCGATACTACAGCCACGTGGATTACCGCGCGATCCGGGCAACCGTCTGATCGGGCGGCAGTTCCCCGCTGTCGCCGGTCCGGCCCCAGGAGAGACCCACCAAGCCGCTCCGGGGGCCTCGCTGCCCTTCGATGATCCGGCCGGGCGTGTCGATCAGAACATGGATTTGCAGTTTCGCAACATCGGCGAAACAGGTCAGCATGTCAGTGTCCTCCACCGCCATTCCCTCGGCGCGCTGCATCCCGGCAAACAGCGCCGCCACCTTGTCCGGTTCATACCCGTCCCAGCCGCCCCAGGTGATGATTTCCGTCGCCCATGCCCACTCTCCGCCCCGGTGCTGCGCCAGGCCGCAGGGCAAGTGTCGCAAGGTCAAAGTGCTGTTCCGCTTCGGTACTCCCGGGATCAGACAGCGCATGGGTCCGGGGGATTCGGTCGCGCCTTCCATTCACAGTGTAAAGAATACTAGACTCCATATACAGAATATCATACACATAGTCCAAGTTACCAGACTCTCCGCCATTGAAAGCAGCTTAGGTCCCCATGTCCGCCGAAGAACGCAACACCATCACTGCCATCGTCAGCAGCCTTTTCGTGCTGGCCTACTACGTGATCCACCTCAATGGCATGGCGGCTGACGGTCGGCTTTCCGGCCCCGATGCCGTCGTCAACTGGGCGCGGGCGGTGGTCTGGCTGATCGTGGCAGGCATCGGCTTTACCATTGTGGTAATGATCCTTGTCGTCATCGCCACCGCGATCATTACGGGTGAGAAAGATCCCTCCGACCTGGTCGACGAACGCGACCGGATGATCCGGGGTTGGGGGATGCGGGTAACGATGGTGGCCGCAAGCGTCGGTTTTCTGATCGGCGTCGGCGCGCTGGCGCTGGCTTGGCCAGTGGTGACCGGGCTCAACATCATGTTCGCCGCCTTTGCACTTGGCGGGCTGGCCGGGGATATCACGAAACTGGCGCTGTATCGGTTCGGCAGCTTATGACCCGGATTCGAAATGGCCCGCATGCACATCGCCAATAAAATTCGCCGGTTGCGCTTTGATGCGGATGAGATGACGCAAAAAGACCTGGCCGAGATAGTCGGCGTGACCCGGCAAACCATCGTGGCGATCGAGAATGCAAAATATTCGCCGACGCTGGAACTGGCTTTTCTGATTGCGCGTGCCTTCAACAAACCGCTGGATGAGGTTTTCGCCTTTAAGGCCGATCCGGAATAGATATCAGAGGAAACTCACAATGATCCGCACCCTGTTCGCAGGCCTGCCCCGCATTGCCTTGTTCGGGCTGGCGCTGATCCCTGTCATGATTGGCGGAATGATCCTGAACGCCATGTATCAGGGCACAACTGATACAATGACCGAGCCCGCCGATGTAATCCGCCGCGCCAGCTACCCTGTCGCCGTGACCGGCCACATCATCGGCGGCAGCGCCATGCTGATGCTGGGCTTCGCGCAATTCTCTGCCCGATTGCGCCGCACCTTTCCCGGCTGGCACCGCTGGGCCGGGCGGGTTCTGCTGGCGGCAGGCGTGTATTTCGCCCTTTCCGGCCTGTGGATGAATTTCAGCGCCACAGCGCAGCCGGACAGCTGGCTGTATGATACTGCACAGAACGGAATGGCTCTGATATACTTGTGCATGCTGGCTCTTGGCATTGCGGCGATCCGGCGCAGGGATGTCGCTCGGCACCGGGTCTGGATGATGCGCTCCTATGCCATCACGCTGGGGGCGGCTACGCAAACCGTGATGCTGCTGCCGGTTTTCCTGCTGTTTGGCCCGCCAGAGGGGCTCTTCCTCGATCTGGTGTTTATCTCTGGCTGGGCGATCAACCTTGCTGTTGCCGAAGTGCTGCTGCGCCGGGGTGGGCAGCGGAGCCTGTCTGCCCGATTGCCGCACCCAATGCCGCTTCGCCCATAACCCCTCGATCCAAAGGAAGTCCGATGCAAGCCGCAATTGTCACCCGCTATGGCCCGCCCGACGTGGTCCAGATCCGGCAGGTTCCCGCGCCCAAGGCCAGACCCGGTCAGGTCATTGTCCGCCAACGCGCCACGTCGGTCAGTTCCGGGGATGCGCGGATCAGGGCGGCCAACATGCCCCCCGGCTACGGCCTGATCCTGCGTCTGGTGCTCGGCCTCGGCGGTCCGCGCCAGCCGATCCTCGGCATCAGCGTGGCGGGCGAGGTGACCGAGGTCGGCCCCGGCGTCACCACGCACAAGATCGGCGACCGTGTGCTGGCGACCACCGGTTTTGCCATGCGCGCCCATGCCGAATTTGTCGCGGTCAAGGCCGGACGCCTGATCCCGCTTCCCGATGGCCTCAGCATGGCCGAGGCTGCGGCGTTGCCGTTTGGCGCGCTGACCGCCCTGTACTATCTGCGCGACCGCGCCAGACTGGCAGCGGGTGAAAGCGTCCTGGTGATCGGGGCGTCCGGTGCCGTCGGGGCCGCGACCGTGCAACTGGCCCGGCATTTCGGGGCAAGGGTCACGGGCATCTGTTCTGCGGCCAATGCTGATCTGGTGCACGATCTTGGTGCCGAAAGAGTAATCGACTACCGCGCCAAGGACTTCCGCCGGCAAGGTCTACGCTATGACGTGATCGTGGATTGCATCGGCGGTGCAACCGCCGAAAATTGCCGCGATGTGCTGGCAATGGGGGGCAGGCTCTGCCTTGTCGTGGCCTCGCTTGGTTACCAGTTGACCGCAGGCTGGCATTCGCGCCGCACCGGGGTCAGGGTGATCGCCGGCATGGGCACCGAGCCGCCCGAGGATCTGCGCCTGCTGGCTGGGCTTGCCGCCACGGGCGCACTGCGCCCGCACATCGGCGCAACCTTTCCGTTTGATCGTATCGCCGAGGCGCATGAACTGGCCGACAGCGGCCACAAGCGCGGAAATACGGTGATCACCTTCGATCAGACGCCAGGGTAAATTGCAGCCACCCAAGCAACCGCCGCCTAAGGTCTCATCCTCCGACTTCTGCGCGCCGGACGATCAGATGCGTAGCCGCCGCCGTTGCTGCCGCCTCCGTCACGGTGTAACCCAGTCCTGCAAGATCGAGCCCGGCAAACAGGCTCTCGCCCCGCCCCAACAGCAGGGGCGCCTGCGCCAGATGCATCTCGTCGACCAGACCTGCCTGAAGATAGACCCGCACCGTAGCGACGCCGCCGCCCAACCGCACATCGCGGCCCGCCGCTGCCGCAAAGGCACGTTGCAATGCCGCCTCGATCCCATTGGTGACGAAATGAAAGGTGGTTCCCCCGGCCATCGCCAAAGGGTCGCGGCGGTGGTTGGTCAAGACGAACACATCGCAGTGATAGGGGGGATTGTCGCCCCACCACCCCTGCCAGCCGCTGTCGGGCCATGGCCCACGCTCCGGGCCAAACATGTTGCGCCCCAGAATCCACGAGCCGATGTTGTCAAAGCCGCGGCTGGCAAAGACATCATCGATACCGGTCTCGCCGCCCTCCTGCCCGAACATTGTGCGAAGAGTCCGGGTGGGGAAAGCCCAACCATGCAACGCCATGCCGCCCTTGCCCATCGGGTCAGACAGGCTTTGTTCCACCCCGGCGCCATAGCCGTCGGCAGAGATCGAAAAGCTTGCCACCCGCAATCGTGCCATCGCCATTCCCCGCTGACATCCGGGCCCAAACAGGCGCAAAAGCCAACGTGGGTCAAGCGGAAATCATAGCCCGGCGTAGATCGCCACGACCCGCGCCACGGCGGCTTCTGGGGACAGTTCTTCGGAAACCCCGGTGCGGCGACCGGTCAGTTCCACCACGCCATTCGCCAACCCGCGCGGGCCAACGGTAATGCGCCACGGCAGGCCGATCAGGTCCATGGTGGCGAACTTTGCCCCGGCCCGCTCGTCGCGGTCATCATACAAAGGCTCCAGCCCGGCCTTGACCAAGGCCGCGTACAGGCTTTCGCAGGCCGCATCCGCCGCGCCGTCGCCCTGCTTCAGGTTGACAAGACCACAATGGAACGGCGTGACGCCTTCGGGCCAGATGATGCCCTTGTCGTCGTGGCTCGCCTCGATGATCGCACCCAAAAGGCGCGAGACACCGATGCCGTGCGACCCCATGTGAACCGGCACGCGTTCACCCTTGTCGTTGACAACATTGGCTTTCATCGGGTCGGAATATTTGGTGCCAAAATAGAAGATCTGCCCGACCTCGATCCCGCGCCCCACCTTGCGCCGCTCCTCGGGAATGGCATCGAACAGGTCCGGCTTGTGGGTCTCGTCGGTGCGGGCATAAAGCGTGGTGAACTCGTCGCACACCGCCTTGACCGCCGCGCGGTCGGTATAGTCGATTTCGCGCTGCCCCAGCCGCAACTGGGTCACCGCGCTGTCATAGAACACCTCGGACTCGCCGGTCGCGGCCAGCACCAGAAACTCGTGCGTATCGTCGCCGCCAATCGGGCCACTATCAGCGCGCATCGGAATCGCGGTCAGCCCCATCCGTTCATATGTGCGCAGATAGCTGACCATGTGGCGGTTGTAGGCATGCAGCGCCGCTTCTTTGTCGATGTCGAAGTTGTAGCCGTCCTTCATCAGGAACTCGCGCCCGCGCATCACGCCGAACCGTGGCCGCACCTCATCGCGGAACTTCCACTGGATGTGGTACAGCGTCAGCGGCAGCGCCTTGTAGCTTTCGACATGGGCGCGGAAAATGTCGGTGATCATCTCCTCGTTGGTCGGGCCATAAAGCAGGTCGCGCTTGTGCCTGTCGGTGATCCGCAGCATTTCCTCGCCATAGTCGTCATAGCGCCCGCTTTCACGCCACAAGTCCGCCGGTTGCAGCGTCGGCATCAAGAGGGGGATATGCCCGGCTCGGATCTGCTCCTCATGAACGATCTGCTCGATCCGGCGCAGGACCTTGTAGCCCAACGGCAGCCAGGAATAGATCCCCGCCGTTTGCTGCTTGATCATGCCCGCACGCAGCATGTAGCGGTGGCTGACGATCTGCGCCTCGGACGGAGTTTCTTTCAAAACGGGCAGGAAATAACGGGTCAGGCGCATTGCAGAACTCTCGCGATGATCATGTCAGCGATGACCTATGCGATTGCACCGGGCCGGGCAAGCGAAACGGGCAAGCGAAACGGGCCGGGCAGTGTAAACAGGCCGGGCTGGCGGAACTGGCTTGGCGCTTGCATCGACGTCACCGCTGAGCGATGAAACAATGCCAGGAGGAAAGATATGATGGGCCTGCCCGTCCGCGAACAAATCAGATACTGGAGCATTGCCGCTTTGGTGTTTCTGGTAGCCCTGTGGTTTCTGGGCTCGGTCATCCTGCCGTTTCTGGTCGGCGGTGCTGTGGCCTATTTCCTCGACCCGGTCGCCGACAGGTTGCAGGCCCTTGGGCTCAGCCGGATTGCGGCGGTAACGGTGATCGGGGTCGTGGCGCTGGTGGTGTTCGTCGTTGCCGCCCTGTTGGTCATCCCGCTGCTGATCCAGCAGGGCGCGGCGCTGGTGAATGCCGCGCCAGGGATAATTTCGCAATTTCAAACATTTCTGACCGAGCGGTTCCCCGAACTGATGGATGCGCAAAGCACCGTCCGCCAGACGCTGGCGCGACTTGGCACCACCATCCAGGAACGTGGCGGCGAACTGATCAACGGCCTGCTGAACTCTGCGCTTGGCGTCATCAATGCCGTGGTGTTCATCGTCGTCGTCCCGGTCGTCGCTTTCTACATGTTGCTCGACTGGGATGCGCTGGTTGCCAGGATCGATAGCTGGCTGCCGTTGGACCATGCCCCGACCATCCGGGAACTGGCCCGGGAAATCGATGCGGCGCTTGCCGGATTCGTGCGCGGGCAGTTGACCGTCTGCGCCATCATGGCAACTTTCTATGCTGTAGGCCTGATGCTGGTCGGGCTGCAGTTTGGGCTGGTGGTGGGCGCGGTGACGGGAATGATATCCTTCATCCCCTATGTCGGGGCGATCATCGGCGGGGCGTTGGCGCTTGGTTTGGCGCTGTTCCAGTTCTGGGATACGCCGGTCTGGATCGGCCTGGTCGCGGTGATCTTTGCCGCGGGCCAGACGTTCGAGGGCAACTTTCTGGTGCCCAAACTGGTCGGCGGATCAGTCGGACTGCATCCGGTCTGGCTCTTGTTTGCCCTGTCGGCCTTTGGCTCGATCTTCGGATTTGTCGGTCTGCTGGTGGCAGTCCCGGTGGCGGCAGCCTTTGGGGTGCTGTTTCGCTTTGCGGCCGAACGCTACACCGCCAGCCTTCTGTATCGCGGGCTCGGGAAGCCGGGCGACGATCCATCACCGGACACCTGAGCCATGGCAGAACAGCTGACCTTTGCACTGCCGGTGCACCCGGCACTAAGCCGTGCGGATTTCTTCGTGTCGCGGTCCAACGCTCTAGCCCTCGCCAACGTCGAGGCGACCTGGCCAGAGGGCAAGCTGGTCCTGACCGGGCCGCGTGGTGCCGGGAAAAGCCATCTGGCAGGAGTCTGGGCCAGCCAATCCGGTGCCCTTGCCCTGTCGGGCCGGTCGCTGGCCGGGCACGATCTTTCATCGCCTCCAGCGGCTGTCGTGGTCGATGATGCCGACGCGGTCGCAGGCGATCCGGCGGCAGAGGTGGCGCTGTTCCACCTGCACAACCAGATGCTTGCATCGGGTGGGCGGCTGCTGTTGACCGCTGTCACCCCGCCCGGCCACTGGCCGCTGACCCTGCCCGATCTTGCCAGCCGCCTGCAGGCCACGCCGGTCGCCGTGCTGGACGCGCCTGATGATGCCCTGTTGTCTGCCGTGCTGATCAAGCTGTTCGCCGACCGGCAGTTGCACGCCCCGGCTACCCTCATCCACTACCTGATCCTCCGGATCGAACGCTCGCTGGCTGCCGCCGCCGCGATTGTTGCCGCGCTCGATGCCCGTGCTTTGGCCACCCGTCGCAGCATCGGCCGCACGATGGCCGCCGAATTGCTGGACAATCCCGATTCCAGCGCGCCATGATTCACGCCGCACCATTCCTTCAAAACCGCAGCCCCGCATGACCGCCGCCGATTTCCTGTCCGCCCCGTTCCCGACCCCGGTCAGCCTGTCCGAGGCCGAGACCACGGGGGCCAAACGCTTCTTCAACCGGGAACTGTCCTGGCTGGCCTTCAACTGGCGTGTGCTGGAAGAGGCGCGGAACAGCCGCGTGCCGCTGTTGGAGCGGCTGCGCTTTCTGTCGATCTCGGCCGCTAACCTTGACGAGTTCTATACCGTGCGCGTCGCGGGCCTGCGCGAACTGGCGCGGGCAGGCAATGTGCAGCCCGGCGCCGATGGCTACACCCCCGCCGAACAGCTTGCGCTGATCAACGAGGATGCGCGGCGGCTCTTGCAGTCACAGCAATCGGTCTGGGATGCGCTGAAATCCGAAATGGACCGGGCGGGCATCGCGATCCTGACCCGCGCCAATCTGACCCGGGCCGAAAAGGCACTGCTTGAAGAGCATTTCCTGTCAAAGGTGTTCCCGGTCCTGTCGCCGCTGGCCATCGACCCGGCGCATCCTTTTCCTTTCATCCCAAACATGGGGTTCTGTCTGGCACTGCAACTGGAACGGATCGCCGACCACCGGGTGCTGCAGGCGCTGTTGCCGATCCCCCAGCAAATCCGCCGGTTTGTCGCGCTGCCGGGAAAGCCCGGTGTGGCCCGGTTCATCCCGCTGGAAGAGTTGCTGTTGCTGCATCTGGGCGAGTTGTTTCCCGGCTATCAGGCCATGGGCAGCTGCGCCTTTCGCGTCTTGCGCGACAGTGACCTTGAGGTCGAGGATGAAGCCGAAGACCTTGTGCGCGAATTTGAAACCGCGCTGAAGCGCCGTCGTCGCGGCGAAGTCATCCGGATGAAGATCACCGCCGACGCGCCGCTTGCCCTGCGCGGTCTGATCATGCAGGAACTGCAGGTCGCCGAGGAGGAAGTGGTCGAGGTGCGCGGCCTCTTGGGACTTGCCGACCTCAAGGAACTGGTGCTTGACAGCCGCCGCGATCTGCAATGGCCGGCCTTTACCCCGCGCGTGCCGGAACGCGTCCAAGATTTCGACGGCGACATGTTCGCCGCGATCCGCCAGAAGGACATGCTGCTGCACCACCCGTACGAAACCTTCGACATGGTGATCCGCTTTCTGGAACAAGCGGCGCATGATCCCGATGTGCTGGCGATCAAGCAGACCCTGTATCGCACCAGCCGTGAAAGCCCGATCGTCGCCGCGCTGTGCGAAGCCGCCGAGGCGGGAAAGTCGGTCACCGCTCTGGTGGAACTCAAGGCCCGCTTTGACGAGGCCGCCAACATCCGCCAGTCACGGCGGCTGGAACGGGCCGGGGCGCATGTCGTCTATGGCTTCATCAACTACAAGACCCACGCCAAGATCAGCACCGTGGTGCGCCGCGAAGGCGACAATCTGGTGACCTATACCCACTACGGCACCGGCAACTACCACCCGATCACCGCCCGCATCTACACCGACCTGTCGCTGTTCACCTGCGACCCGGCGCTCGGGCGCGATGCAACCAAGGTGTTCAATTACCTGTCGGGCTATGTCCAACCCGAGCGGCTGGAAAACCTTGCCTTCTCGCCGATCACCCTGAAGCCGCGGCTGCTGGAATGCATCGCGGGCGAGGCGGCGCACGCCCGGGCCGGGCGGCCGGCGGAAATCTGGGCCAAGATGAACTCGCTGATCGATCCCGACATCATCGACGCGCTTTATGCCGCCAGCCGGGCCGGCGTGCGCATCAGTCTGGTGATCCGCGGCATCTGCGGCGTGCGCCCCGGCGTTGTCGGACTGTCGGAAAACATCCGGGTCAAATCCATCGTCGGGCGGTTCCTCGAACACAGCCGCATCGTCTGTTTCGGCAACGGGGCCGGACTGCCCTCCAAGAAAGCCCGGGTGTTCATCTCGTCCGCTGACTGGATGGAACGCAACTTGACGCGCCGCGTCGAAACGCTTGTAGAAATCCTCAACGATACGGTGCGCGACCAGATCATGTCGCAGATCATGGCCGCCAACCTGTCCGACGAGGCGCAAAGCTGGTTGCTGGGCCCGGACGGGCACTGGCAACGCGACCAGGCGGCGACCGACGGCAAGCGGTTCGACTGCCACCGGTTCTTCATGGAAAATCCATCGCTGTCCGGGCGCGGCTCGGCGGGCGCGCACGATGTGCCAAAGCTGGCGCACCCCAAGGACTAGGATGCCTGCGATCCGCAACCTGCGACAGGGCGGCGGATTGACGTGCAGCCCGGCAACCGCCAAAGATGCGTCTGCACGCGGGGGGCGTGAATCACCGGAGATTGTGCGATGGACGGCGTGGTTGAGCCTCTGTCCGACGACGGTGGCCCGTTTGGTCGACCGCTGTTCGAGGATCCCGGCGCGCGGGCCCTCAGCCGGGTGGGCGTGGTCGACGTCGGCTCGAACTCGGTCCGACTGGTGGTGTTCGACGGTGCGGCGCGCTCGCCTGCCTATTTCTATAACGAAAAGATCATGTGCGGCCTCGGGGCCGGGCTGGCGGAAACCGGCAGACTGAACCCGCTTGGCCGGGCCCGCGCCTTGGCGGCGCTGAAACGGTTCGCGTTGCTGGCCGAAGGCATGACGCTGGCGCCGCTGACCGCCGTGGCCACCGCCGCTGTCCGCGAAGCCTCCGACGGTGCCGAATTCTGCGCCGAGGTGCTGCGCGAAACCGGCCTCCGGGTCTATGTGGTCGACGGCGCCGAAGAGGCGCGGCTGTCGGCGCAAGGCGTTCTGTTGGGCTGGCCGGGGGCCGAGGGGCTGGTCTGCGACATCGGCGGCTCGTCGATGGAACTGGCGGTGATCGGCGCGGGCACCGTCGGCAAACGCCTGACCTCGCCCTTGGGCCCGTTCCGGCTGCAACTGGTGCCGGGCGGTGCCAGGGGATTGACCAGCCACATCAGCGCGGTCCTGAACGGGCTGAAGGCGGAACTGGGGGGCGGGCATCAGCGCATCTATCTGGTCGGTGGTTCCTGGCGGGCCATTGCCCGGCTGGACATGGAACGGCGCGGCTATCCGCTGACCGTTCTGCATGAATACCGCATGACGCCGAAATCGGCGATCGCCACCATTGACTGGATCGAACAAAGCGACATGACGGATCTGCGCCAGCGCACCGGCACCTCGCTGGAACGGATGGAACTGATCCCGCTGGCCTGCGAGGTTCTGCGCCATCTGATCCGCGTGTTCAAACCGCGCGAAATCGACATTTCCAGCTACGGCATCCGCGAAGGACTGCTCTATGAACAGATGCCGGACCGGTTGCGCAGCCGCGACCCGCTGATCGAGGCCTGCCGCCACGCCGAGTTTTCGGCGGCGCGCATCCCCGGTTTCGGCAAGAAGCTTTACGAGTTCCTGTCGCCGCTGTACCGCGCCGCGCCGCCCGAACGCCAGCGCCTGATAAAGGCCGCCTGCCTCTTGCACGACGTGACCTGGCGCGCCCACCCCGATTACCGAGCCGAAGCCTGTTTTGACAACGCCACCCGCGCCAATCTGGGTGGGCTCGACCATCCCGGCCGGGTGTTTCTGGGGCTTGCCCTCTTGCACCGCTACAAGAACAGCCGGGCCGGATCGCGGCTGGAGCCGCTGTTCAAACTGTTGACCGCCGAACAGCTCGCCGACGCCGAGGCTTTGGGAAAAGCCATGCGTTTCGGCGCGATGTTCTCGATCGAGGCCCCCGAAGCCGCCGGGGAACTGCGCTTCTACCCAAAAAAACGCGTCCTGGAACTGGTCCTGCAGCCCGACAAGAAGGGCCTGTTCGGCGAAGTGGCGCAAGCCCGTTTCGCCTCGCTTGCCGCCTCGCTCAAAGTCACGACCCGCGTCCGTGTGGCCCGCCGCTAGGTTTGGCCGTAGCACCGCGCGCCCGACCGGACCGAGGGCTGATCGGAATGGCCAAGGCCAGTACCACGTGACACCACAGGCCACGGTGCCTTGAAAACTGGTCGAATCGATAGAAGGGATCACGGTCCGACCATCCCTGGGCATCTCATCCGCAGGTCTTATCCTGCGCACGATCCACGAAAACCCGGCCCGGAAATGGTGGCGAATTTCATGGCCGGCTCCACTACTGCCGTGGGACAGGGTCCTATAATCGCATCAATCCTCGGCCCGCCGTTTTTCCGGACCACGCTGAATCAGCAACCCTCGCGGCCGTTGGGTGGTCGCGGGGAACGATTCAGGGCCGTTGGCTTCTGCTGGCCATGAACTAGATCACGGCGTTGGAATAGATCGTGGCGCGGTGCGTTATCCCTTTCGGACGCATGTACGGGAATGAACGGCGCGGCGGGTTCAGCATGACGTACCACAGGAGCGGGGGGATAATGAGTTATCGCAAGTTTTCAGGGATCGGTCGGATCGTGTGGTTGGCCGCGTTGTTCACAAGCTTGGGCGCTCTGACCCCGGGCCAGGGGTCTTGGCCGGACACCGGGGCTGCTTTCGCTCAGGCGGATGACGACGGGGATGATGACGCGGATGATGACGCAGTCGGTGCCGGCACCAGTGGCGACGACAGCGGAAGCCGGGCCAGCACGGCACCGGCCAAAGATGGCCAATTCAGGCCGCCGGTCAGCCGCCGCACCCCTGCGAACCCGCCCGTCCCAAGTCCCGCTCGTGCTGCCGAAGCCGCGCCGCTGCCAGCCTTTGCCGCCGGCGAGATCGTGGTGACCGATCTGACTGCGGCCGATCTGGCGGCGCTGCTGGCTGAGGGCTTTGTCGTGATCGAACGGGTCGATCTGGTCGATGTGGCGGCAACGCTTCACCGCTTGCGCGTGCCTGCCGGGCTGACGCTGGAACAGGCGCGGGACCGGGTGCGCGCGCAACCCAGCGGGGCCACCGGCGATTTCAACCACTACTACCGCCATGAACAGGGCATGGCCGATCCGCCTGGCAATCAGGCACCCCAGCCGGCTGCGCTGGCCCCGGTGGCGCCGTGCGCGCATCTGAACTGTGCCGTTCTGGACCTGATCGACTGGCCATCTGAGCGGGACTGGGCCTTGCATTGCCGGGTCACGGTGCCGGTCGGGATGATCGATACCGGTGTCAATGCCGCGCATGCCAACCTTTCGGGCGCGGATATCGAGGTGTTGCGGTTGGTGGCCGAAGCGGTTGATCCGTCGCAAGCCGTGCATGGCACGGCTTTGGCCGCGCTGCTGGTCGGCCAGTCCGATGCACGCGCACCCGGCCTGATCCCCGAAGCAAAGCTGGTGGTGGTCGATGTGTTCGGGCGCGATGGTGGCGACGAAAGGGCCTCGGTTGTCGCGCTGGTCAAGGCGCTGGACGTGCTGGCGGAACGCAAGGTCAAGGTGATCAACATGTCGTTGGCCGGACCGGCCAATGCCGCCCTGGAGGCGGCCCTGATGCGTCTTGCGTCACTCGGCGGGGCGGTGGTGCTTGCGGCGGCGGGCAATGCCGGGCCGGGGGCCGAGGTGGCCTATCCGGCGGGCTATCCGTCTGTCCTGGCGGTGACGGCGGTGGATCAGCGCGGGCAGATCTATCGGCGGGCGCAGCGTGGCGCACACGTCGATCTGGCGGCCCCCGGTGTGGATATCTGGAGTGCCACGTCGATCAAGGGGGTAAAGCCCAAAACCGGCACCTCGTTCGCCGTGCCCTTTGCCACGGCGGTGGCGGCGGTGCTGGCCTCGCGCGATCCGTTGGCCACCCCTGACATGGTCGCAGGCCGGTTGCGTACGCTGGTGCGTGATATCGGGGCAACCGGGCCGGACGAGGTTTTCGGCGCAGGCCTGCTTTCGCTCGCGACCCTTTGCCAGCCCGAAATTTTCGCGGCCCCCGTGGAATAACACCGGAATCGCCACGTTGTCCTGATGTGACCCCGAAAGCGGATTGGCCGTTTGGGGAAAATCAGGAAAGGCGACTGACATGACCACCCTCACCCTGCGCGGCAACCAGATCGGCGAAGCGCTTCAGTTCGACCCCAATGCCGGCACCACCACTGTCGAAATCGGCCGCGTCTGGTTCGCGGCGACCGACACGGTAAAGATCACCTTCGCGCCCGCCACCTTTGACCCGATCACCGGGCAGTTGATTGGTGGCGCAGGGGCCGTGACCGGCCTGACCGTCACCACCGCAACCGGCCAGGTCACCACCTTTGGCGTCTCGACCGCCAACCCGCTGGATGTTGATCCCGACCAGTCCAAGAATGGCAGCGACTTCTTCTACATCTCGGAAGCGCCCGCAGCCGGGCTTGGCGGAGCCTATGCCGGGTTGCAACTGGAAAAGATCGTGGTCGCGGATGCGGCCCTGATCGGCGGCACTTCGCCGGTCTTCGGCAACGCCGGAGGCTTCAGCCCGACGCCCGGCACCATCAACCCGCCCCTACCGCAACTGATCGGCGATGCGCAGGACAACACGCTGACCGGAACCGATGCCGCCGAAACGATGGATGGGCGTCAGGGCAACGACACGATCCGGTCGCTGGGTGGCAACGACACCGTGGCGGGTGGCGATGGCAACGACCGGATCGACGCGGGCAATGGCAACGACCTTGTGCGTGGCGGCGATGGCGATGACCGGATGCTGGGCGGCGCGGGCGCAGACCGGCTGATTGGCGATGCCGGCAACGACCTGTTGGACGGGGGCGCCGGGCGCGACCGGCTGACCGGCGGTACGGGTGGCGATACCTTCGTCTTCGGCAATGGCGACACGGCGACGGACTTCAACGCGCTGGAGGGCGACCAGATCGCGTTCAACGGCGCTCTGGGGCTGGGTCTGGCCGACATCACCGTGACCATCGGGGCAACGGGGACCACGATCGCCTTTGCCGGGCAGACCATGACCCTGAACGGGGTGACCCAACCGTTCGACTTGGGCAACGCCTTCGACTTCGGCTATGCGCCCAGCTTCGAATTCCTCTGACAACTGTCCGATGAACCGGGGGGGCGCATCCGCAGGGATGCGCCCTTCTTGGCATTCTGCCGAACCTTGCCAGCCGGACCTGGCCACCAACCCCTAACCCCAACCCCAAACCGCACTCCCCTCGCTCAGCACCCCTGACTTGTGCCCCTGACCCGGAGAAAACCCCCATGCTGCGCCTGCGCCCCACCCCCAAAGTCACCTTCACCTGCCAGCCCGAGGATCACGGGGTGATCGCCCCGCCGGTGCCCGCCAAAGCCTATCTGCCCGACTGGTTTCGCCGCCTGCCTGCGGTGGACGATGGCGTTTCCGGGCTGAACAACACTGGCCTGACCGTCAAGCGCTGCATGCCGTTTCTGGATGCGATGACGACCGGCTGGATCATCGTTCTGCCCGCCACCGTGCGGCTGGACATCAGCGAGAACGGGTCACGCGTCGATGCCGGCTGGGATTTCGACCGCACGCTGGTATCGAACCACGGTGCGCATCAGGTCAAGGGCAACCCGTTCGGCGCGCGGCCACCCTGCAAATTCCACAACTACTGGACCATCGCCACGCCCGCAGGCTGGTCCTGTCTGTTCGTGCAGCCGCTGAACCGGCCCAACGGTGTGTTCGAGGTGGCGGCAGGCATCGTCGACACCGACACCTACCGCTCGCCCATCCATTTCCCGTTCTTTGCCACCGGCGCGGACGGGATGCACGTGATCGAGAAAGGCTCGCCGCTGGTGCAGGTCATCCCCTTCCGCCGCGACAGCGCCCAGATCGCCGCCGATATCCGCGCCGAGACGCCCGAGGAGGCTGCCGTGCGCCAGAAGGTGCTGCGCAACACCCAGGCTTCGGAAGGCTGGTACCGGACAGCGGCACGCGCCCAACGCTGACCCGGACGCACCAACCGATGCCGACCCATTGATGGGCGGCATTGTCGTTGCGCGGGTTTGCCTGGCAGCTGCCCAAACGCAAACCGGCCCCCAAGGGGGCCGGTCCAGGTCGCATTGGCCGGGCAGGATCAGTCGTCGTCGCCGTCGCTGTCCGACGAAGAGTTGGACGAGCTGTTCGAAGAGCTGTTGCTCGAGGAGTTCGACGAGCTGTTGCTCGAGGAGTTCGAGTTCGAGTTGGATGACGAATTGCTCGACGAATTCGAGTTGGAGTTCGAGTTCGAGTTCGAGTTCGTATTGCTCGACCCGTCGCGCAAAGCCCGTGTCGCCTTGCTGCCCTTGGTCTTCACCTTGAAGTCGACCTGCTCCACCAGATCATCGGACACCTCCGCCGGGAAGAAGGGCAGGTTGTTGCGGACAGTGCCGGCTTGCGCCAGCACCGGTGCCAGTGCGGTACCGATCAGCACGGAGGCGGTCATCAGGCTATTGAAAAGTTTCATGGTCTTTCCTTTCATGTGCGGCCTTGGCCGGGGGTCTGTACAGAAACAACGCACCGCAACGCGGTCTATTCCCGGAAAGTTTGCTTTTGGCGGATTGCCTCCCGAGGCGGCCGGGCAAAGACCCGGACCGGTACCGCGCCCGCCTGACCGGTCCCCCATGGCGCGGGTATCGGCCAGTCCGCGCCACACCAGTCAGACCAAAACGCCGCCCGGCAGAACCGGTCGGCGCATGCGAGGTGCGGGCCTCGTGCTGCTACTTTGCCCAGCCTCTGGCAATGGCCGTGGCCTCATCTTCGGGGCTCAGGAACGCGCCCGCCCCGATCCGGTCGAGAAAGGGGGTGAAGCCCTGCGCCTCGTCCCCGCTGGCGGTGCCGAAACCCTCGGACAGAGCCGCATCCGCCAGATCCTCGGCGATCACCACCTCGACCGACCACCCCGCCCCGTCGGTGCAGGCCAGTGCCACCTCCAGCCGCGATGCGTCAGGGTGGATCACTTCGATCTCGCGGCAAAAGCCGGTGGGCGTGGGGACGGAAGACAGGATCATGACCTCGCCCCCGTCGTCCAGTGCCTGCGGCGCACCGGACGGCAGCGTGGCCAGCAGCTGGACCAGCGGGCTGTCGGCGGCCAGTTGGCCCGGCGTCAGATCATGCACGTCGGCCTTTGGCAGCACCACCAGCAATGCCAGACCGGCCGCCAAAGCCGCCCCGCCTGCCAGTCCGCCCCACAGGGCGGTCGCGGACCGCACCGGCGAACTGCGGCGAAAAGGCACCACCTCGGCCTCGGGGGCAGCGCCCATGATCAGGCGGCGCAGCGGCACTGGCACCGGTTCGAGCAGGGCACCCGAAAACGCCTCGGCCAAGGCCGCATTGGCGGCCATCAGGTCATCGACATAGGCCTGATCGTCCGGATGGTCCGCCAGATGCATGACCACGGCCGCCGCCTGTTCGGGCGACAACTCGCCATCGACAAAGGCGGCCAGACGGTCCTTGTCCATCTTGGTAAACCGGATCATTGCTGGCGTCCTTCGCTGAGGCCAAGCTTGGGCAAAAGCGCCTCGCGGGCGCGGGACAGGCGGCTCATCACTGTGCCGATCGGCAGGTCTAGCACCTCGGCGGTTTCCTTGTAGCTCAGACCTTCGACCGCGATCAGCGAAAGCACCTCGCGCTGGCCTTCGGGCAAAGCCGCCATGGCAACGCGCACCTGCGCCAGCATCATGCGGTCTTCGGGCAGCCGGGCGGCTTTGCCCTCGTCACTCAGGTAGGCTTCCTCGGGGTCGACCGTCGTGCCGCGCGTGCGGTTGCGCCGCCGGTCGTCCAGCCAAAGGGTCTGGACGATGCGGTACATCCAGCTGTCCATCCGTGTGCCGACGCGGAACTGGTCGGCATTGCGCAGCGCCTTTTCGCAAGCCGCCTGCACCAGATCATCGGCGTCCTGCACGCTGCCGACCAGGCTGCGCGCGAACCGCCGGAGTTTTGGAACAAGCGCGACCAGGTCACGCCGAAATACATCTGTCACGGTCTGCCTCTTGGGCCGCCACCAGGAAAGAACGCGCCAGCCGGAAATCTATTCCCCCGGAAGCACGAATAATCATTGCCGGCGGAAAATCACCCGATGCTGCATCTGCCGCGTCAAGGATCCTTCTTGCCGGTCATGGCCGGTGCAGGCCACAATTACACCGATTTGCACTACCCCCCTGGATTCGGCCAGCCGGTTCGGGTCGATATCCGCCGGTGCAAAGCTGCAACCCTTGAGCGAAGACCTATTCGCGCCTCGCCGGCCAAAGCCCTCATCAGATCGCCGGAGCCGGCTCAGACCAAGCCGATCCCTGTCACTTCACAGCACCCATCGTCAGGCCGGCGATGAAGTGCCGCTGCATCAGAAAGAACATCAGAACCGGCGGCAAGGCGGCAATGATCGACCCGGCAGACACCAGGTGCCATTGCGCAATCCATTGGCCGTTCAGCGAGTTGAGGCCAGCGGTCACGGGTTGGATGCTGGCAGAGGTGGTCAAGACTGTGGCCCAGAAATACTCGTTCCAGATGAAGGTGAACACCAGAACCGACAAAGCCGCGATGGCCGGGCGCATCAGCGGCACGACGATGTACCAGAAAATCTTGATCTCGGTGATGCCCTCGACCCGGGCAGCCTCGATCAACTCGAACGGCAGGGCCTTAATGAAGTTCCGCATGAACAGGGTGCAGAATCCGGTTTGAAAGGCAATGTGGAACAGGCCAAGGCCGGTGGTGGTGTTGATCAGGCCAAGATTGACCGTCATGTCGCGCACCGGCACCATCAGGATCTGGAAAGGTACGAAATTGCCCGCGACAAAGACAAAGAAAATCAGCATGTTGAAGCGGAATTTGTAGATACCCAGCGCAAAGCCGGTCATCGTCGACAGCGCCACGACACCAAAGACGACCGGGATCGTAAGCTTGAACGAATTCAGGATGTATTGCCCGATGGCTGATTTCCGAAACACATCGGCGTAATTCTCGAACGCGATATAGGAAGGCATGCCGAAATAATTGCCCTGCGCCAGGTCAGAGGCCGGGCGCAGCGACGTAAGGGCGACGCCAAGCAGCGGGAACAGCCAAAGGATCAGCGCAACGGGCAGCGCCACCTTGTACATGATCTGGGTCGCGCGCGAAGTCTGTTCGATGGGGCGTGGAAACATGGCCTAACGCTCCGTTTCGTCGCGCCACATCTTCCAGATGAAGCCCGAGATGAAGATCATCATGATGCCAAACAGCACCACGGCGATGGCCGCGCCATAACCCATGCGGTAGCCGTATTCCGACAATGCCTGCTCGTACATGTAGTAGGACAGCACGCGCGAGGTGCCGTAGGGGCCGCCGGACGTCATGATCGATACCAGATCGAACGACCGCAGCGCGCCGATGACCGTGACCACGACCGCAATGAAGGTGGCGGGCCGCAGTTGCGGGATGATGACGTACCACAGCATTTTCCAGCCCTTGGCACCGTCCAGCCGCGCAGCCTCGATCTGGTCGGGGGCGACATTGTTCAGCCCGGTCAGATACAGGATCATCACATAGGCGATCTGCGGCCAGAGCCCGGCGGCGATGATGCCGAAGTTGACGTAGTTTTCATCGGCAAGAACCGCGATGCCGGTGCCGGACAGGAATTCCGTCAGCAGATACAGCAAGCCGAAGTTGGGGGCGTAGAACCAGGCGAACATCAGGCCGACAACGACCTGAGAGATGACGAAAGGGAAAAAGAACAGCGATTTGTAGATGCGGATGCCGCGTACGGTCTGGTTCAGAAAGATCGCCATGAACAGGCCGACGGGAACCGCCAGAAGGAACAGGACAAGCCAGAGAACGTTGTTCTTCAGCGAGGTGGTGAAGGCTTCGTCGTCGAACAGTTCGACATAGTTCGCGGCACCGATCCAGACTTTTTCACCCAGACCGTCCCAGTCGTAGAACGACAGCCACATCGACTGGAAAATCGGGATGATCACGTAGATCAGGAACATGGCCATGCCGGGTGCCAGAAACAGCCACGGTGCAAGCCGGCGCTGGTTGCTTTTCCAATAGGCGGACATCGGACCCCCCGGTTCAGATCGCTGTCGAAGGAAGGAAACAGCCCCGCAGCCAAAGCCCGGGGCCGGGACTGACGGACGCACCAACTTCGGGCGCGTCCGTCAATGGCTGGTTCAGTACGCGGAACCGCGGACTTTTTCCAGGCGCTCAAGGATCGCGTCCAGACGTTCCGGCTTGACCATGAACTCCTGGAAACCTTCCATTCCGGCCTTTGCCATTTCGGCGGGCGCGTCACGGTCAAAGAACTGCGCCAGCGCATAGGCCGTCGACAGAGTTTCGAATCCGGCCACCAGGAACGGGTCGTCCTGCGGAACAGACGCGTTCTTGTTGGTCGGCAACTGACCCAAAGCGGCGTTCAGCTTGGTCTGAACGTCGGCTTGTGCGACAAATGCCAGGAAAGTCTTGGCATCAGCCACGTTCTTGGCCCCGGCCGTGATGTGTATGGTGTCGGTCGGGGCTTCTTCGGCGCGCGGGATACCGGGGGTGATTTCCGGGAACACCATGAAGCCGAGGCTGTCGTTGGTCATGCCGCCTTCCTTGAACACGCCCACGGCAAAGTTGCCCATGACGTAGTTCGCAGCCTTGCCCTGCACCAGCAGTGCCGCCGCATCCTGCCAGTCGATGGCAGCATGGTTTGCAGTGATATAGGGCTGCACCTTGCCCAGTTCGGCAAAGGTCGCGCGCACCTTGTCATCGGTCCACGCCACTTTGCCGGCGGTCAGGTCCATATGGAACTCGTAGCCATTGGTCCGCATGTTGATGTAGTCGAAAATGCCGGCTCCGGGCCACAGCGCCGAGGTGCCGGTGGTCAGGCAGTCGATGCCGGCCGCCTTGAACTTTTCGCAGTTGGCGACAAACGCATCCCACGTGGTCGGCACTTCGACGCCAGCGGCTTTGTACACGTCCTTGTTATAGTAGATGCCCCACTGGTAGTAGGTATAGGGTACGCCCCACTGCTTGCCGTCGATGGTCATCGACGCCTTAGCCGACGCGAGCGAGTCGCTCAGACCATTGGCTTCCCAGACATCCGACACGTCCTGGAACTGGCCGGATTTGACAAACGGGGCCATGCGGTTGCCGGCGTACCAGTTCGCCAGGTCGGGCGAATCGGTGGTCAGGAAGTTGCGGATGGCGGTCTTGTAGCCTTCGTGATCGAAGTTCTGCAGAACCACGTCGATTTCAGGGTTTGCGGCTTCGAAATCTGCAATCATGGCCTCGAAAGCTGCCAGCGGAATCGGGTCGAAGTCGGCGAAGTACTTCAGTTCGCGCGTTTGCGCCATTGCAGTGCTGGCCATAAGCAAGCCTGCAAGAAGCGCAGCGGCGCCTATCTTGGAATGGACCATGGTTTCCTCCCTTTTGGTTCCACTATTTGAAACTTAGTCTTGAATGTTGAAAACTATGTCGCGTATCGTCTAGGCTGTCAACTGGGAGCGGGGGTTGATGCGCTATGGGCGACGAGGGGCCGGGCGACGGCACGGTAGGCAAGGCACTTGATGTGCTGGACAGGGTTGCCATGGCCGGACGCCCGATGCGGTTCAGCGAACTTCTGGCCAGCGGGCCCTACCCCAAAGCCACGATGTACCGCTTTTTGCAGACGCTGACCAATCAGGGAATGCTGGCCTATGACCCGGATCGGCATTGCTATGCCGTAGGGATCAGGCTGGTGCGTCTGGCCCATGCGGCATGGGCGCAAAGCTCGCTCGCGCCAATCGCAAGGCCTTGGATTGATGCGCTTTCGGGTGAAGTGGGGGAAACCATTCACCTGGCCCAGATGGATCAGGCGCAAGTGCTTTATGTCGACAAGCGGCACGCGACGCGGGCTGTTGAAATGTTCAGCCAGGCCGGCAAGATCGGCCCGGCCTATTGCACCGGCGTCGGCAAGGTGATGCTGGCGTTCTTGCCGCACGACGTGCAAGCCCGCGCAATCGAGCGGCAGTCGTTTCATAGCTTTACCGCCAACACAATGACGACGCGTGATGACCTGGTCGCCGAGTTGCAGGTGATTCGAAAACGCGGCTATGCCTTCGACAACGAGGAACATGAACCCGGCATCATTTGCATCGCCTTGCCGATTCTGACCCGAACAGGGTTGGTGATGGGCGCGCTTTCCGTCACCTCGACCCCGTCGCGTTCCAGCCTTGATGCGCTGGCATTGCTGGTGCCGCGTGTGACAGAGACGGTACGGGCCATTGCGAATGCAGCGGAAAACTGGCGCTTTCCAGAAGATCATCAGGGACTTTAGAGGGAGAAAACCATGGCGGGTGTCGCGTTACAGAATGTGGTCAAGCAGTTCGGCGAGGTGACGGTCATTCACGGCGTTGATCTCAAGATCGAGGACGGCGAGTTTTGCGTGTTTGTCGGCCCCTCGGGCTGCGGCAAATCCACCCTGTTGCGCATGGTGGCAGGGCTGGAGGAGACGTCAGGCGGGGCCATTCACATCGGCTCGCGGGATGTCACCAAGGCCGATCCTGCCGAACGCGGCGTGGCCATGGTGTTTCAGACCTATGCGCTTTACCCGCACATGACCGTGGCCGAAAACATGGGTTTTGGCCTGAAGATGACCGGACATCCGAAATCCGAGATCGACAGCAAGGTCAAGGAAGCCAGCCGCATCCTGAAGCTCGACGACTACCTTGCCCGCAAGCCGAAAGCGCTTTCGGGTGGGCAGCGCCAGCGCGTCGCGATCGGCCGGGCCATCGTCCGCGGCCCGCAGGTGTTCCTGTTCGACGAGCCGCTGTCGAACCTGGACGCCGAATTGCGCGTCGAAATGCGGGTGGAAATTGCCCGTCTGCACCGCGAGCTTGGCGCGACGATGATCTATGTGACCCATGATCAGGTCGAGGCGATGACGCTGGCCGACAAGATCGTCGTGCTGCGAAAGGGCAGGATCGAGCAGGTTGGCGCACCGTTGGCTCTGTATCAGAACCCCGACAACCGCTTTGTCGCGGGGTTCATCGGCAGCCCGGCAATGAATTTCCTGGCCGGCACGGTGGAAAAGGCCGGATCAGTGCAATCCGCGGGCCTGGCGGGACCGGTGGCAACCAAGGCCGCCCTGCCAGGCACGGGCGCCAATGTCATCGTCGGCCTGCGCCCGCAGCATTTGCGGCTGGATATGTCGACCAATACCCACAAGGTCGAACTGACCGAGGCTTTGGGGGGTGTTTCCTTTGTCCACCTGACCGCCGCGACGGGCGAAAAACTGGTGATCGAAGCCCATGACGATCTGACCATCAAGCCCGGCACCAAAGTAGGTGTCAGCTTCGACGCCGAAAACGCGATGTTCTTTGCCGCTGATACGGCCGGGTTGCGCCTGCGCTGATCCACGGCGCGAGTTGCGGCGCGAAAACCGGACAGGGCCGGGGACCAGTTGCAAAAATCCGCGTGCAGGATTTGTTGCGCGCCCGGTAACCGCTATGGACGGGCTTGACCGAAACCGCATCGCGCCTGCGCCGGCGCATGAGAAACGTACTGTCGTGGGCGACGGCGGCAAGGCACCGCACGGGCGAAAATCCGGCCTGCTGGAAAGCCGATTTGTCCGAATTTCTGGCAGTGCCCTCCAATGTGGCGAAGCCCGACAGTCAACCCGCTCTGGCACCGGCCGAAATGCCTTCCTCAGGCGCTTGCCGCCGCGCCGCGATATGGCTCGCCAGATAGGCGGCATCGTGCCAGACGCCCCAGATAAAAGGCGACGCGCGGCGAGACAGCCAGGGCAGACCCAAAAAGTAAAGGCCGGGCACCTGCGAGACGCCGCAGTCATGCAGCGGCGTGCCCTTGGCATCGAAGGTGTCTGCCTGCACCCAACCGAAATCGAGCGCAAAGCCGGTGGCCCAGACGATCGAGGTGATGCCCGCCGCTGCCAGGTTCAACGCCAGAACCGGGTTCGTAACGCAGGCAGGATCCGCGTCGATGTTCCGGGCATCGGGCTCTTCCGGCAGGTCGAGGCCGTTCCTGGCGACATATTCGTCAGCCTTGTCCAGCACGGAAAGATAGTTCGCATCGCCACCGGCAAGGTTGCGCGCAAGATCTGGGGCGATCTGCATCACGCCGTCTTTCACCGGCCCCGCCCGACCCAGCAGAGTCATTCCACGAACTGCAAACCGCCGGAAATCCACCGTATGTCCGCCATGGGCCCCGCTGACCGCAATGGTCACATGCTCCATCCCCGGTTCGCGGGCCTTGGCGTCCCACTGGCCCAGAACCCCGAGCCACCAGCAGAAATCGCGGCCGCGATAGCGCAGGGGTGGCCTGTCGTGTGGGCCGACCGAAAGGTAAACCCGCTTGCCCGCGCGCAGAAGCTCATCGGCAATTTGCGCCCCCGATGATCCGGCACCAACCACCAGCACAGCACCTTCCGGCAACTGACCGGGATTGCGGTAGTCGGCCGAGTGAACCTGCAAGATCCCGGATTCCGGCAGCACGACGGCGGGGATAAGCGGACGTTGAAACGGCCCGGTGGCTGCAACAACGTTGGTGGCTTCGATCACACCTTGTGATGTCTCGATGCGAAACCCTGTCCCGTCGGCCTTCCTTGCCAGGGACCTCACGTCGACGCCGCAGCGGATCGGGGCCTTGATCTGGTCGGCATAGGCTTCGAAATAGGCGACGATCCGGTCCTTGGTGGCAAAACTGTTCGGATCAATGTCATCGAACGTCATGTTTGGAAAACGGTCATGCCAGGCCGGGCCATTGGCAACCAGCGAGTCCCAACGCCCAGTCCGCCACTTCTCGGCAATCCGGTGCCGCTCAAGGACAAGGTGCGGCACATCGTGCTGGCTCAGATGCTCGCTCATCGCCAGACCGGCCTGCCCACCGCCAATGACAAGCGTATCAACGTATTCAACGGCCATGGTGGCATCCTCTTTTAGTGTTCGCTGCACAAGCAGCCGATCTGGCCGCGTTCTTGCCCGAGGTCTAGGCGAGGTGCCAGCTCAGGAAGACAAGCATTTCATGCAGCGTTGATTAGGCTGTCGTTAAACGTCACGCGGCGAACTGCGAGCTCAGGGCTGAGAGCTGAGGGCTGAGGGCTGAGGGCTCGCAAATCCGATTAACCATCGTCCAATCGACAGTGAACGAAACACTGATGTTGTTGCGCTTCGCTTCTGTGAAATACAAGCGGTATGGCAACCCATGGCCGCATGGGCTGCATCTGCCTGAACAGCCGCACTGTCACCGCAAGAAAGGGCATCATCAGCCATGGCCGACCCGCACACCCGCTACCGGAAATTCAACACCAAACAGACCTACCCCGAGCAAAACCTGTCGAACGATCTGTGTCAGGCCGTCGCCACACGCGGCGGTCGCACCCTGTATCTGCGCGGTCAGTGCCCGCAGAACCTCGATGACGCTAGGGATATCGGCAGCCACGACCCGGTCGAGCAGACCCACAAGGTGATGCAGAACATCCGCCAGCTGATCGAGGAGGCGGGCGGGACGATGGAGCATCTGGTGAAGGTTGTGGTGTATCTGACCGATGTTCGCCACCGCGAGGCGGTCTACCGTACGATGGGCGAATACATCAAAGGCGTGCATCCGGTTTCGACCGGGCTTGTGGTGTCTGCATTGGCCCGCCCAGGCTGGCTGGTCGAAATTGACGGTACCGCCGTGATACCGGACTAAAGCCAGAAAGGATGCAGGGATGACGTTCTCGCTGATCGCGCGCTGCGCCAGAACCGGACAGTTCGGCATGGTGATCGCATCCTCGTCGCCAGCCGTGGCGGCGCGCTGCGCGCATGTGCGGGCCGGTGTCGGGGCCGTGGCCAGCCAGAACATCACCGATCCCGGCCTTGGCCCGGAATTGCTGGATCACTTGGCGCAGGGGAAATCTGCCGCAGACGCCCTGGCCGCCGTCACCACCGGGCGGCAGTACATCGACTATCGGCAATTGCTGGTCGTCGATGCGGCGGGTGGGCTTGCAATCCATTCAGGGGGACAGGTCCTGGGGAACTGGGGCGAAGCCCTCGGGCTGGACTGCGCGGCGGGGGGCAATCTCTTGGCCGATTCTGCGGTGCCCAAAGCCATGGTCGCAACCTTCGGGGCCGCCGCAGGCCATCTGGGCGACCGCCTGATCGCGGCGTTGCAGGCCGGTCTTGCGGCAGGCGGCGAGGCGGGCCCGGTGCATTCGGCCGGTCTGAAAATCGCTGACAAGCTGGACTGGCCACTGGTCGATCTGCGCATCGACTGGTCGGATGAACCCATCCGGGACCTGGCAGCGGCTTGGGATGTCTACCGCCCGCAAATGTCCGCCTATGTGCAACGGGCCATGAACCCAACGATCGCGCCGTCCTACGGCGTGCCCGGCGACGAATAGCCGGGCATTCTGTTTACCCATGCCAAAGGGAATGGCCCGCGCTGTCGGCAATGACACCGTCTGGCGGGATCACGCAATCCGGCGGCGGTCGCGGTCTGTCGGTCCGTTCGTTAGGCAAATGCACGGCATTCAAGACAACGTGGGTCATCTTTTGCGCCTTGCCGCGTGGCAGGGCCACCTCGCGTCGATCCGATGAAGGAACTTCATTTGGTGCGGACGGCGGGACTTGAACCCGCACTCCCTTGAGAAGCAGATTTTCATACCACTTCGACTTTCGCCGCCGCCCTTCAGCGTTCGTGGTCCGGACTGTCCCTTCACCATGGCCATCTCAGGCGTTAGGTGCCACCCGTCCAGTCTCTACACCTTCCCCCACCGGGGGCTTGGCTCGGGATTGGCTTGGGGCCGAAGCCCGTTAGCGATCCCCGACTTTGAGCGGTTCTACTCCGCGGATTTCCCCACGGGCACTCCAATTAAAGTCTGCTGCGTCTACCGATTTCGCCACGTCCGCCTTTTCGGGGTCGTGCCACATCGCGCCCAGGCACGCAACTGCAGAGTTTCGGGTCGTTCCCCGCTGTTGGCTCCCCTGCGACTTCCAACCCCTTCAACCCTACGCCCTCCCATCTGCAGGATTTCAATAAGCCATTATTCCAGAGATATAATATCGGTGTGTCGTCATGCTGCCGCACCGCCCGGTACTGGGTTTCCAAGACCCCGGCGTCTACCGATTTTGCCACATCCGCCATGGATGAACACCCTTTTCACCGCGCCCGACAGCCGCGCCGCGACACCGGAAGCCGGCGCAGGATCGACTGATCAAGGCCGGCAAGGTCCGCGCGATCCGTTTGCATGGCGATCCCGTCGATGATCGACCGATCCGCCCGCCTGATCCGAATAATCATTGTGTCCGGCGATGCATCGTCGGCTATCCTGCGCCAAAGAGGAGTTCCGGACCATGCCCGACGATCTGAAAGCCCGCGTTGCCCGGGAAACCCTGGCCGACGAAGGCGAGGTTCTTGCCGGACTGATCGCCGAAGCCGCCCTTGATCCCGACACCCTTGCCCGGATCGTGGCCCGTGGTGCCGATCTGGTGCGCCGCATCCGCACCTCGGTCCGGCCCGGGCTGATGGAGGTGTTTCTGGCCGAATACGGCCTGTCGACCGAGGAAGGCATCGCCCTGATGTGTCTGGCCGAGGCGTTGCTGCGGGTGCCCGACGCCGAAACCATGGATGCCCTGATCGAGGACAAGATCGCGCCATCCGACTGGGGGCGGCATCTGGGCCGGTCCTCGTCCAGCCTTGTCAATGCCTCGACCTGGGCGCTGATGCTGACCGGCAAGGTGCTGGAGGACCGTGAACCCGGCGTCGTCGGCCATCTGAAGGCGGCGGTGAAACGGCTGGGCGAGCCGGTGATCCGGGGTGCTGTCAGCCGGGCGATGAAGGAAATGGGCCGGCAATTCGTGCTGGGCGAAACCATCGGCGCCGCGATGGACCGGGCAAGGATGCTGGAAGCCAAAGGCTTCACCTACAGCTACGACATGCTGGGCGAGGCGGCGCGCACCGAAGCCGACGCCCGCCGCTATCACCTGTCCTACTCCCGCGCCATCTCGGCCATCGCCACTGCCTGCACCAGCCGCGACATCCGCGAAAACCCCGGCATTTCGGTCAAGCTTTCCGCCCTGCATCCCCGCTACGAAATCGCCAAGCGCGACCGCGTGTTGGCCGAACTGGTCCCCCGCGTCCGGGCGCTTGCCGCATTGGCAAGATCGGCGGGCCTCGGCTTCAACGTCGATGCCGAAGAGGCCGACCGCCTGACCCTTTCGCTCGACGTGATCGAGGCGGTGCTCGGCGACCCCTCGCTGGCCGGCTGGGACGGCTTTGGGGTGGTGGTGCAGGCTTACGGCCGCCGCGCCGGGCCGGTCTTGGACTGGCTCCATGCCACCGCCCGGAAACTCGACCGCCGCATCATGGTCCGGCTGGTCAAGGGCGCCTATTGGGATACCGAAGTCAAACGGGCGCAGGTGCTGGGCCTGGCCAGCTTCCCGGTCTTTACCCGCAAGGCCGCGACCGATGTCAGCTACATCGCCAATGCCGCCAAACTGCTGACGATGACCGACCGCATCTATCCGCAGTTCGCCACCCACAATGCCCATACCGTCGCCGCCATTCTGGAACTTGGCCCGGACCGGTCGGCTTACGAATTCCAGCGCCTGCATGGCATGGGCGAGCGCTTGCACGACATCGTGCAGGCCGACCTTGGCAGCCGCTGCCGCATCTATGCCCCGGTCGGTGCCCACCGTGACCTGTTGGCTTACCTGGTGCGCCGACTCCTGGAAAACGGTGCCAACTCGTCCTTCGTCAACCAGATCGTCGACGAATCCGTACCCGCCGAAACCGTCGCCGCCGACCCGTTCGCCGCCATCCAGGCCCTGCTGCCGCGCCCGCAAAGCCCGGGCCTGAAACACGGCCCCGACCTCTACGCCCCCGCCCGCCGCAACGCCCGCGGCTTTGATCTGACCGATGCAACCGACCTTGCGGAAATCGAGGCGGCGCGCAGCCCGCACCAAACCACCGCCTTCACCGCAAAACCCTTGCTTGCCGGTCCCGCACAACCCCTGCCACCGCAGCCGCTCACCAACCCCGCCGACCCCGCCGACCTGACAGGCCATGTGCATCAGGCCAGCACCGCCGATATCCAGTCTGCCCTGACCACCGCCCGCCCCTGGACAGCCGCGCCCGCCGAACGCGCCACGATCCTGAACCGCGCCGCCGACCTCTATGAAGCCGAATTCGGCCCGATCTTTGCCCTCCTGACCCGTGAAGCCGGCAAGACTCTGGCCGATGCCGTCGGCGAATGGCGCGAAGCGGTGGATTTCCTGCGCTACTACGCCGCCCAGACCCATACACCCCACCCGGCGCGCGGCCTGATCACCTGCATCAGCCCATGGAACTTCCCGCTGGCGATCTTTACCGGCCAGATCGCCGCCGCGCTTGCCGCAGGCTGCGGCGTTCTGGCCAAACCCGCCGAACAGACGCCGCTGATCGCCGCGCTGGCCACCGACCTGATGCACCGCGCCGGGGTGCCGCAGGCCAGCCTGCAACTCTTGCCCGGTGACGGTCCGACCGTCGGGGCCGCCCTGACCAGCGACCGCCGCGTCAACGGCGTCGTTTTCACCGGCTCCACCGCCACCGCCCGGACGATCCGAAAAGCCATGGCGCAGCATCTCGACCCCGCCGCCCCGCTGATCGCCGAAACCGGCGGGCTGAACGCCATGCTGGTCGACAGCACCGCCCTGCCGGAACAGGCGGTGCGCGACATCCTGGCCTCGGCCTTCCAGTCGGCGGGCCAGCGCTGCTCGGCCCTGCGCATCCTCTACCTGCAGGACAGCGTCGCCGACGTGGTGCAGCACATGCTGTTCGGCGCGATGGATGATCTTGCCATCGGCAACCCCTGGCCGCTGGCCGCCGACATCGGCCCGGTGATCGACCCCGAAGCCGCCGCCAGCCTGCGCGCCTACATCGCCGCCGCCCGCGCCGAAGGCCGCATCCTGAAGGAACTCCCTGCCCCGTCGCAGGGAAACTTCATCGCACCCACCGTCATCCGGGTGCGCGGCATCGCACAGCTGGACCGCGAAATGTTCGGCCCCATCCTGCACATCGCCACCTTCAAGGCGTCCGAGATTGATGCGGTGATCGATGCAGTCAACGCCTCGGGCTACGGGCTGACATTCGGTCTGCATACCAGGATCGATGACCGGGTGCAGACCATCGTCAGCCGGATCAGGGCCGGCAACACCTATGTCAATCGCAACCAGATCGGGGCGGTGGTCGGCAGTCAGCCGTTTGGCGGCGAAGGCCTGTCGGGCACCGGGCCCAAGGCCGGCGGGCCGGACTATCTGGCCCGCTTCACGGCGAACACGGTGCCGCAGCAGCCGGGCGACTGGCCGCACCCGGCCGACCCTGCCCGCCTGCAAACCGCGCTCGACCGCGCCAGCGTCCCGGCCGCCGCCTTCGCCACCCACGATCTGCCCGGCCCGACCGGCGAATCCAACCGCTTGTCGCTCTTTCCCCGCGCGCCGCTTCTCTGCCTCGGCCCCACGGCGGATGCAGCGGGCCAGCAGGCGGCACAGGTGCGCGCAGCGGGCGGCGTCGCCGTTGTCGCCGACGGGTCGCTGGCCGCCGGGGCCCTGACGACGCTTCACGGCTTTTCCGGCGCGCTCTGGTGGGGCAACGCCGATCAGGCCCGCGCCTACGCGCTGGCCCTGGCCGCCCGTCCCGGCCCGATCCTGCCGCTGATCTGCGATGAACCCGACCGGGCCCGCGTCGCCGTCGAGCGCCATGTCTGCATCGACACCACCGCATCCGGTGGCAACGCGCAATTGCTGTCCGAGATGAGTAACGCTTGACCAACGCGCCCGGATCGGGAAGCCTGCGCCCATGTTTCCGATCCGCGACCACAATCCATCGACCCGCACGCCCTTTGTCACCTATGCGCTGATCGCGGTGAATGTCGGGGTATTTCTGGCCTATTTCCCGTTCCTCGCCGGCCCGCAACAGGAATATCTGTTCTATACCACCTGGGGCATGGTGCCGCGCGACGTGACAGCCGGGCAGAACCTGACCACCCTGATCACCTCGATGTTCCTGCATGGCGGCTGGCTGCATCTTGCGGGCAACATGCTGTTTCTATGGGTATTCGGCGACAATCTGGAAGAGGAACTGGGGCATTTCGGCTATCTGGCCTTCTACCTCGCCTGTGGGGTCGGTGCATGGGCGGCGCAGATTCTGGCCGATCCGGCGTCGCCGATCCCGACCGTCGGAGCGTCGGGGGCCATTGCCGGCGTGCTCGGCGGCTACCTTCTGATGTTCCCGCGCGCCAAGGTCGACGTCCTGTTCATTTTCATCATCTTCTTTCGCATCTTTCCGATCTCGGCCTGGATCGTGCTCGGTCTGTGGTTCGGGCTGCAACTGTTCAACGGCACCGTCGCCGATGCCACACAGGACGGCGTCGCTTATTGGGCGCACGCCGGCGGCTTTGCCGTGGGGTTGGTCCTGATCTTCATCCCCTGGCAACGCCGCGGCGGCACCGCTTATTGGTCCCGCACCCACGGCATGCCGCCACACCCCGAGGCGCAGTATTCCAGATCGTCAGTTCCGCTGATCCGGCGCTGATGCCACGGCTGACCTGCCATTGCGGCGCGGTCGAACTGGCGGTGACGCTCAGCGACGGGCTGAACACCGCCCGACGCTGCGATTGCTCGTTCTGCCGCCGGCGCGGTGCCATCGTCGTCTCGGCACCGCTGAGCGGGCTGCGGATCGTCCGGGGTGCCGACAAGCTGACGCTCTACCAGTTCAACACCCGAACCGCCAAACACTGGTTCTGCTCGGTCTGCGGCATCTACACCCACCATCAGCGCCGCTCGAACCCGCAGGAATACGGCGTCAATGCCGCCGCCATCGACGGGGTGAACCCCCGCGATCTGGGCGAGGTTCCGTGGCTGGACGGGGTGAACCATCCGGCAGACCGGACACGCCAAAACCCATCCAGGGATATTAACAACCCGTGAACAGAAAATACGATATCGTTTAATTACAAAGTCTTGGGCGAAGTGCCCACCGTGAAACGCCCCCGCCCTATTGCCCCCGGATCACCTCGCGGAACCCGGCATAGGCCGCCGAGTTTCCGGCAATCACCGCCCCGGAGCCCAGAATATCCGCGCCCTCATGGATCGGATCGACAAACCCGCCCGCCTCGCGCACCAGAATGACTCCGGCCGCGATATCCCAGGAATGCAACTCCCGCTCCCAGAACCCGTCATAGCGCCCGGCCGCAACATAGGCCAAATCCAGCGCCGCCGCCCCCCACCGCCGCACCCCGGCACAAACCGGCATCAGCCGCGCCAGATCACGCAAAGTCTCAGGCAACCCGCCCCGCCCGCCAAACGGCACCCCGGTCGCAAAGATGCACTCGATCAACGCCTTGCGCCCCGATACCCGCAGCCGCTGGTCGTTCATCCAGGCGCCCTGCCCCTTCTCGGCCACGAACATCTCGTCCTTGGCCGGATCATAAACCACCCCTGAAACCACCTCGCCCTTGTGCTCCAAGGCGATCGAAACCGCCCAGTGCGGCAACCCGTGCAGAAAATTGGTGGTGCCATCCAAAGGATCAACGATCCAGCGCCGCGTCGGATCCTCGCCCGCCGCCGCATCGGATTCCTCGCCGACCCAGCCATAAGTCGGCCGCCCGCCCATCAATTCGTCGCGGATGATCTTCTCGGCGGCAATGTCGGCCCGGCTGACAAAATCCCCGGCGCCTTTCACCGAGACCTGCAACTGCTCGACCTCGCGAAAATCCTTGACCAACGACCGCCCCGCCTTGCGCGCCGCCTTGATCATCAGATTGAGGTTGGCACTGCCTTGCATCCTGGTCCCTCCGCTGGATCAGGCAGCCTCTATACGGGCCGCGTCACGAAGCCAAGGGCCGCACACCGCAGGTGCCACCCGCCCAATCTCCTTCAAGGGATGTTGCGAAAAATCTTTCAAGAGTTTTGCGCTTCACCCCCGCTGCAACTTCACTGGCTCGGTCCGCGCCTGCCGCACGAAATGCGCCATGAACGGCTTGGCCGCATCCTCGCCCCGCACCGCCGCATAGAGCCGCTTGGTCTTGCCCGTCGCCGTCAAAGGCCGGGTGACATAGTCGGAGTGATACTTCACCTCACGCAGTACCCAGTCCGGCAGCACCGCCACCCCGCGGTTAGAGGCGACCAGAAGCAGGATCACCGAAGTCAGCTCCACCTGCCTTATGCCGCGCGGCTCGACCTTGCCGGGCGTCAGAAGTTCAGTGAACACATCCAGCCGCGAGCGGTCCACCGGATAGGTGATCAGCAGCTGATCTCGGAAATCCTCGGCCTCGACAAACGCTTTCGCCGCCAGCGGATTCTGCGACGACGCGACGAACACCGGCGAATAGTCGAACAGCGGCGCGAACTCCACGCCCGGCAGATCCTCGGGGTCCGACGACACCACCAGGTCAACCTCTTCGCGCAACAGCGCCGGCAGCGCCTCGAATGCCAATCCCGGGCGGATATCCACATCGATGTCGGGCCAGGCATGCCGGAACTTCTCCAGCACCGGGAACAGCCATTCGAAACAGGCGTGGCATTCGATGGCGATATGCAGCCGCCCGGACTTGCCAGAGATCAGCGAGCGGAAATCCTCTTCCAGTGCCTCGATCTCGGGCAGCACCCGTTCCGCCAGCCGCAACAGCTTCAGCCCGGCCGCCGACAATTTCAGCGGCTTGGACCGGCGCACGAACAACTCGATGCCGGCCTGATCCTCCAGCCCCCTGACCTGATGGCTGAGCGCGGATTGCGTCATGTTCATCAGGTCCGCCGCCCGCGCCAGCCCGCCGGCCTGATGGATTGCCTTGATGGTGCGCAGATGGCGGAATTCCAGATGCATCCTGCGGTAAACCTCATATTGATCTTGAAGATTATGAATTTGTCTCACATCGCCGATTTTGCGACAAGGGGTCAAGTCAGGAGTGTCCCATGCCCGCACCACGTATCAGTTTCGAGTTCTTTCCGCCGCAGACGCTGGAGGCGAGCTTTCGCCTGTGGGAAACCGTTCAGGTGCTGGCACCGCTGAAACCGTCTTTCGTTTCGGTGACTTACGGGGCCGGCGGTACCACCCGGAAACTGACGCACGAGGCGGTGGCGACGATCCACAAGCACTACCGGCTGAACGTGACGGCGCATCTGACCTGCGTCGATGCTACCCGCGAAGAGACATTGGCGATTGCAACCAGCTATGCCGATGCCGGTGTCACCGAAATCGTCGCCTTGCGCGGTGACGCACCGAAAGGCGCGCAGAAGTTCACCGCCCATCCTGATGGGTTTGCCGATTCCTGCGATCTGATCGCCGCCCTTGCCGATACCGGCAAGTTCCGCATCCGGGTCGGAGCCTATCCCGACAAACACCCCGAGGCGGCGGATGCCGCAGCCGACGTCGACTGGCTGAAGCGCAAGATCGATGCCGGGGCGCATTCGGCGATCACGCAATTCTTCTTTGATGCCGAGACGTTCTTTCGGTTCCGCGACCGCTGCGCCGCTGCCGGGATCACCGCGCCGATCATTCCCGGCATCCTGCCGATCGAAAACTGGGATGGGGTTCGGAAATTCGCGGCCCGCTGTGGCACCGCCATTCCGATGTGGCTTGACGAGGCCTTTACTGCCGCCAAGCGGGATGGGCGCGAAGACTTGCTGGCGACTGCCCTTTGTGTCGAGCTTTGTGACGAACTGATGCAGAGCGGCGTCGATGACCTGCATTTCTATACGCTCAACCGCCCGCAACTGACCCGCGATGTCTGCCATGCACTTGGCGTGACCCCCGAGGTCGCACTGGAAAAGGTCGCCTGAGGGCAACCCTGCTGCCGAGCCAGGCGGCGCATCTGCAGCCCGTCAGCCCGGCCTGCCTAGGGGTTGCGGCGCACAAACCCGAAAGGCATCAGCGAAAACCGGCGCCGGACAGGGCGGGGTTGTGCAGTTGCATGCAGCCCTTCGGACAAGTCGCCGCCGATCTTGCGCGGCGCGCGCAGCAGAAAGTATTTGCCCCAGCTTGTCCAGGTTCCCAACATCGGCACATCCGCGTCACAGGGAAACAACCCCTGCCACCCGGACGGCAATGGCAGCTGACAGCCTTCGGCCTTTTCAAGCATCCAGACCAGCGGAATGTTGGCCAGTTGCCTGGCGTCCTGAAACCCGCCAAGTTGCCCGCCGATGTCGCCATGCGCACCCCGGAACCAGACCTGCTCGACCCGGCTGTTGCCGTCGGCAGGGCTGTCCCACAGCACCGGCGCAAAAGCCACCCGCGTCTCGTCAAGGGCCAGGGCATGATAGCCGTGTCGAATGGACGGACCGAGATGATGGTTGTGGAACGAATGCCGCGGCTCGGTCCACATCCACAGCAAGGGCAAGCGCAGACCAAGGGCCTTGACCGTATCCCAGACCCCGATCATCTCGACCTCCACCCCGGTGTGGCAATGGGCGGCGGCAAAGCTGCGCGCGGCTTCGGTTCCCGGTGTCAACTGATAGTGGCGGTAGGCCTGGGTGATGTTGCGGACGATTGCGTGATCGGACTTCAGCAGGCCGACCCGGTCGATGATCCCGGCCAGCGACCGCACCGCATAGGCTCCGCGCGAATAGCCGAACAGAAAAATCCGGTCCCCTGGCCGATAGCGCGAGGCCAGAAAACCGTAGGCGCGCCGAATCTGGCGGTTAATCCCGCGCCCCTGGATCAGATCATTGACGTTGCGCCAGCCCTGCCACTGAATTCCCGCCTCGTAGTACAGCGACAATTGGCGGCGCGGCGTGACCTCTGACAGCAGCCGATAGGTCAGGCCGGCATTGGTTTCATGGCCCTTGTCCAGCGACGACAGGGTGCCGTCAAGGATAACCACATGGTCCACCCGCCCCCGGATCGGGGCGGCTGCCCCCGACCGATCCGGCCGGGTCCATTTGATGATCCCGTTAGGCGTCAGCACCCTTGGTCTCCTGCAGCCGGCCCCGAACCCGCGTCGGGGTAACGGGCGGACCGAAATCGCGGCACCCCACATCCGCTGGCGCGGCCCGCATGGCGTTCGAAACGGCAGCCAACGCCCTTGTTGGTGCCCGCCCTGCCACTACCCTTCAAAGCCAGAGGGCTGCCGGTCGGGGCCAAAGCTTCGCTGGTGACGCTAATCATCCTCAAATCGCCGGCGCTTGGCAATGTGTCGTCGATCAACGATGCCGTGAGCAACTGCCTGCTCTCATACGGCACCTCCCATCCGTTCCGACCTTGTCCGTTGCCCTTCGTCATGCCTGCCGGTCCCGGACATTCGGCAGCATCCGCAACAGCGACGGGTCCACGCCCAATTGCGGGGCGGCCATTCCCATCGTGGTTTCTTCGAAGGGGACGGCCACTGACCTTCGGGTACCGCGACAGTCGCCAGTTGGGATGGCGGTTGTGCAATTCCCTCGTGCATTTAGGGACTCGGTCTGACTGTCATTGACGCCCGTTGCCACTCTTGACGACACCTCGCTTTACATCACTTGCGCGAACTGCGCGTTATAGTGCGCGAAATTGGCCAAAATATTGACGGACCAATGTATGTCGCGCTGATTTTCGCCGAAACCCGCTTTGGCCCGCAAAGTCGCGCTGCACGGCGCAACTGGACGACATCGCCTCGGTCCGCCCGATAATATTGCGGAAGCGCTTTCCCAGACGCCCCGGCGACAGCCGGCGGGACCTGCCCAAATCCGCTCGCCGCTTTCTTGCTGAACCAGTATCCGCCCGCGTACCAGTGCCGATCGGACAAGTGCGCATTTCCCTGCCCTAAAGCAGCGCCGCGCGTTCCACGCGTTCGGGGTCCGGGAACGGGCGATACAGCCCATACTCCACCTGTTCGATCATCGGCGTTACCTGACTGTACAGCCTGTCAACCGTGTCGGACCGCCGGCTGACCAGCCGGAACGCCTCATCCAGCATGGCCAAATCGGTCACTTCAATCTCCAACAGAAAATCGCGGTGGGTGTCGGCGGCAAGGTTCAGTTTGCGCCGCAACAGACGCCAGTTCAGGATGGCACCCTGCGACTTCAGAAACTCCATCCAGTTGTCCAGCGCGGCGGCAAAGGCCAATGCCTTGGCCCCTTCCTTCAGGCCTATGAAACAGTGGTACAGATTCATCGCGGCCCCCTTGGCTCGGCGACATCCTGACCGTCAAGGATTGGCAAAAGCTTAACCCGGCAAGGAAACCGCAGACCAACGGCCCGCCGCACCTAAGTTGCTATCCGGAAGAGCTTAGCGGAGCGAAAGCACCGTCGCGATGCTCAGATCGCCGAACCCGTTGAACTTGGTGTTGGTCACCGTCGAATAGGCCCCCATCCCCTGCACAACCAGATAATCGCCCTCGGCGATATCACCCGGCAGCGGAATTTCGCCCGGAAGCCGGTCGGTGCTGTCGCAGGTCGGGCCAAACAGCACGCGGCCCACCGGCGCGCCCGTCCGTTTGACGCCATCGGAAGCAATCACCTCCATCCGGTCGATCACGCCAATCAGGCACAACTCGTTGAGCGCCCCGTAGTAGCCGTCGTTCAGGAACACATGCGTGCCATCGCGAACCGCCTTGACCCGCGTGATCAAGGCAAAGGCATCGGCCACCATGCCCCGCCCCGGTTCGCAGACCAGTGCCGGACGCAGCGATCCAAAGGCCTCGGTCGTCACCCGATCGATCAGCGCGAATATCTGTTCCAAGGGCGGCAGGACGCTCGCCTGCCGGAACGACGGGAAACCGCCGCCAACGTTCAGGCGGGCAATCGCCACACCGGCATCCCGGGCAATCTCGGCTGCCTTGCGGATATAGGCATCCCAGACCATCGGCTCGCCACATTGCGTGCCGGGATGAAAGGTGATCGACGGAATGAAGCCAAGGGCCGCAACCTCGCGCAGCAGGTCCACGGCCAGATCGGTGGTCGCCCCGAACTTCGCGCCGAAATTGTAAGCCGCCCCGTCCACCGGCAACTTGAAGCGCACCGAGATTTCGGTGCCGTCAACCGGTACAAGTTCCGCCAGTTTCTTCAGTTCCGACCGGCTGTCGACCGAATAGGATTTCACTCCCATCTCCACCGCCACTGCAATCTCGTCGCGCGAGCGCACCGGATTGTTGTAGTGAAGCGCTGCGTCGGGCGCGAGCCGCCGGATCATCCGGATCTCGAACGGCGAAGCCACATCGTAGCCGCGCACGCCCGCCGCCGACAGGTTCTGCACCACCATTTCGTCCGGGTTGGATTTCACCGCATAAGTGACCAACCCCGGGAAGCCGTCGATGAAGCGGCGCGCCGTGGCCTGCAGCACCGACGGAGAAAACAGCAGCACCGGGTCAGCCGGCTCCTGCACACGCATGAATTCTGCTGGATTGGTCCAGATCGTTTTCGAGAGCCCCATCGGCGTGTCCCTTTCGTTGCCAACAGAGCGCAGCCACCTCTTGCCCGGATGCCCGACGTCAGAGCCGCTTACGCGTCATTCTTGTTTCACCAGCACTTCAGGAATGGTTCGGCCTGCCCGTCCGGTTCCTGCTTTACAGGATGCCGGATATGATGTGCATAGTCACCGATCAAAAGAGTTGTTTCGCATCGATCTATCGTTATAATGACGGAAAAGGTGGCACATTGCTATGGACGAGTTGGATCGCACCATTCTGGCCCTGCTGGGGGCCGATGCCCGGGTTTCCGTGGCGGTTCTGGCCCGGAAACTCAAGGTTGCCCGGTCCACGATTCAGGCCCGGCTGGAACGGCTGGAGGTGTCCGGCATCATCGCCGGCTACACGGTAAAGCTGGGCGAGGCCGGACGGCAGGGCCGGATTCGCGCGACGGTGCTGTTGACCGTCGAGCCACGCAGCCAGCCCAACATCCTGACCCGGCTGAAGGCGCTGGCGGCGGTGGAAAGCATTCACACCACCTCGGGCCGGGTTGATCTGCTGCTGCAGGTTGCCGCCCAGTCCACCGCCGTGCTCGATGACGTGCTGGACACCATCGGCGCCATCACTGGGGTGAAATCCTCGGAAAGCCTGATCCATCTGTCGACAAAGATGGACCGTGCCGTCTAGCGCTGGTGTCGGCGGCGGCGTCGGAGCCTCCGGCGGGGATATTTTTTGAACAAAGATGCCTCGGGTGCTGCGGGCGGCTTGGCCTTGGCCACGCAATTGGCTAGAGCCGATGGCAACAGGATGTTCAGGCCGGGAACAAGCGATGCCGATGGAAAAGAATTTCGATGCCGCCGAGGCCGAGGCGCGGCTCTATGCCATGTGGGAGGCGGCGGGGGCATTCAAGGCCGGGGCGAATGCCAGGCCGAAACCGGATGGCTCGCCCGCAGAGCCGTTCAGCATCATGCTGCCACCGCCGAATGTCACCGGCACGCTCCACATGGGCCACGCCTTTAATCATACCCTGATGGATATCCTAATCCGCTGGCACCGGATGCGCGGCTTTGACACGCTGTGGCAGCCCGGGCTGGACCATGCCGGCATCGCCACCCAGATGGTGGTGGAGCGTGAACTGGCCCTGTCGCAGCAGCCGACGCGCCGCGAGATGGGGCGCGCGGCCTTTGTCGACAAGGTCTGGGAGTGGAAAGCCAAATCGGGTGGTCAGATCGTCGAGCAGGACAAGCGACTGGGCGCCTCGATGGATTGGTCGCGGATGGCCTTTACCATGTCGGGCGCGCCGGGGGCACCGGCGGGAGAGGAAGGCAACTTCCACGATGCTGTGATCAAGGTCTTTGTCGACCTCTACAACAAAGGCCTGATCTATCGCGGCAAGCGGCTGGTGAACTGGGACCCACATTTCGAAACCGCCATTTCCAATCTGGAGGTCGAGCAGACCGAGGTCAATGGCCATATGTGGCACTTCAAATACCCGCTCGCCGGGGGCGAAAGCTACGAGTATGTCGAACGCGACGCCGACGGCCAGGTGACACTGCGCGAGGTCCGCGACTATATCGCGATCGCCACCACAAGGCCCGAGACCATGCTGGGCGACGGCGCGGTGGCGGTGCATCCGTCCGACGCGCGCTATGCGCCGATAGTCGGCAAGCTGTGCGAGATTCCGGTGGGGCCGAAGCACCAGCGGCGGCTGATCCCGATCATCACCGATGAATACCCCGATCCGCTGTTCGGCTCTGGCGCGGTGAAAATCACCGGGGCGCATGATTTCAACGACTGCGATGTGGCGATGCGCAATGGCATTCCGCTTTTTCCGCTGATGGACACCAAGGGCGCAATGCGGGCGGATGCTGCGACCGACAACATGGTGCCGCAAAAATATCGCGGGCTGGACCGGTTTGACTGCCGCCGGGCGGTGGTGGCCGACATCACCGCCGAGGGTCTGGCGGTGATGATCCCGAACCCGGCCCCGATGCCCGAGGACGACGCCGGTAGGGTGGGTTTCCAACCCACCATTCCTTACGTCGAAGCCAAAAAGATCATGCAGCCCTTCGGCGACCGCTCAAAGGTCGTGATCGAGCCGATGCTGACCGACCAGTGGTTCGTCGATACCGCCAAGATCGTGCAGCCCGCCATCGACGCCGTACGCAACGGCGATACGGTGATCCTGCCCGAACAGCACGAAAAGGTCTATTTTCATTGGCTGGAGAATATCGAGCCCTGGTGCATCTCGCGGCAGTTGTGGTGGGGGCATCAGATCCCGGTTTGGTATGGACCGATAAAGGGTGGTGACACGGATACCTTCGAAGCCTTTGGGCTGACGGTCAAAGTTTTCTGTGCGGCTGACGAAAGCCAACTGATTGACCAATTGAAGACTTATTACGGCGACGAGGATTTCTACTTTTTCGCGGATGGAGAGTCGTATCGGGGCTTTCGCGATTTGGGTCTTTCGGGAGAACTCGTTTTCGAACCTGGCGAAGGTGTTCACATAGGCCGCGATCCCGACGTGCTCGACACATGGTTTTCCTCCGGCCTCTGGCCCATCGGCACCCTCGGCTGGCCCGAGCAAACGCCGGAGCTCAAGAAATACTTCCCCACCTCGACCCTTGTCACCGGCTTCGACATCATCTTCTTCTGGGTCGCCCGGATGATGATGATGCAACTGGCGGTCGTAGGCCAAGTCCCGTTCAAAACCGTCTATGTCCACGCCCTCGTCCGCGACGAGAAAGGCAAGAAGATGTCGAAAAGCCTCGGCAACGTCCTCGACCCCTTGGACCTGATCGACGAATACGGTGCCGATGCGGTCCGCTTCACCCTGACCGCGATGGCAGCGATGGGGCGCGATCTGAAACTCAGCACCCAACGCATTGCCGGATACCGCAACTTTGCCACCAAGCTCTGGTCCGCCAGCCGCTTTGCCGAGATGAACTTGGTGTGGGAAGGCTATCAGCCGCAAGCCGCGCCGCCTGCCGCCACCCAGACCGTCAACCGCTGGATCATCGGCGAAGCAGCCCGCGTGCGCGCCGAAGTAGATGCGGCACTTGAAGCCTACCGCTTCAACGATGCCGCCAGCGCGCTTTACGCCTTTGTCTGGGGCAAGGTCTGCGACTGGTATGTCGAGTTTACCAAGCCGCTTCTGGCCGATGGTGCCAGCGCCGGCGAAACCCGCGCCACCATCGGCTGGGTGCTGGATCAGTGCATGATCCTGCTGCATCCGATCATGCCGTTCGTGACCGAGGAATTGTGGGGCCTGACCGCGCCCCGCGCCAAACTTCTGATCCATGCCGACTGGCCGACCTATGGAGCCGACATGATCGACTCGGCCGCCGACCGGGAAATGACCTGGGTGATCGCGCTGATCGAGGAGGTGCGCTCGGCCCGGGCGCAGATGCATGTTCCGGTCGGGCTGAAACTGCCGATTGTGCAGGTGGACCTGAACGCGTCAGGGCGCGATGCCTGGACCCGCAACGCCGCCCTGATCCAGCGGCTGGCGCGGATCGACAGCCTGACCGAAGGCGCGGCCCCGAAAGGCTCGATCCTGATCGCGGTCGACGGTGGCACCTTTGCCTTGCCGTTGGAGGGCGTGATCGACATCGGCGCGGAAAAGACGCGGCTGAGCAAGACGCTGGAAAAGCTGGAAAAAGACATGGGTGGTTTGCGCGGGCGGCTGAACAATCCGAAGTTCGTCGCCGCCGCCCCCGAGGAAGTGGTCGAGGAAAACCGCGAGAATCTGGCGTTGGGCGAGGCGGAAGCCGCCAAACTGAAGCGCGCGCTGGCACAATTGGCGGCCGCATGACCGGCCCGCGCTATACTGCGCTGGTCGCGTCCCTGCCCGCTTCGGTGCCGTTTGTCGGGCCGGAAACCCAGGAGCGCGCCCGAGGCCAAGCCTTTGCCGCCCGGCTCGGGGCCAACGAATCCGTGTTCGGACCGTCGCCGAACGCCATCGCGGCCATGGTGGCAGCCGCAAGCGATGTCTGGATGTACGGCGACCCCGAGGTTCACGACCTGCGCACGGCGCTGGCGTCGCATCATGGCACCACTGCGGCCCACATCACGGTGGGCGAAGGCATCGACGGCTTGCTTGGCAGCCTGGTGCGGCTGCTGATCTGCCCCGGCGATGCGGTCGTGACCTCTGACGGAGCCTATCCGACCTTCAATTTCCACGTCAGCGGCTTTGGCGGCACCCTGCACAAGGTGCCGTACCAAAATGATCATGAGGACCCCGAGGCGCTTCTTGCCATGGCGGCGGCCACCGGCGCGAAACTGATCTATCTGGCCAACCCCGACAATCCGATGGGCACCGCCCACTCCGGCCCGACCCTCACCCGGATGATCGACCTGCTGCCACAAGGCACGCTGCTGGTCCTGGATGAGGCCTATATCGACCTTGCCCCTGCCGGCACCGCCCCCGACATTGCCCCGGATCATCCGCAACTGATCCGGATGCGGACGTTTTCCAAGGGCTACGGCATGGCCGGCCTCAGGGTCGGCTACGCCATCGCAGCCCCCGGACTGATCACTGCCTTCAACAAGGTCCGGAACCATTTCGGGGTCGGTCGCATTGCCCAGGCAGGCGCACTGGCAGCCCTGTCCGATCAACCCTACCTTGCTGCGGTCCGTGCCCGGGTTGCCGAAGCCCGCACAACGATTGCCGCGATTGCCTTGGCCAACGGCCTGGTTCCGCTGGCGTCCGCCACCAATTTTGTGGCGATCGACTGCGGGCAGAACGGCGACTTTGCCCGCAAGGTACTGGCCAACCTGATCACCCGCGGCATCTTTGTCCGCATGCCGTTTGTCGCGCCGCAGGACCGCTGCATCCGGATCAGCGCCGGCCGCCCCGCCGACCTAGAGGCGCTGGCCGTCGCCTTGCCGTTGTCGCTGGCCGCCTCCCGCAACTGACGGAAAATTGACTTGCCATCCGGTGGCTGGAAGCTGTCAGCAAGAACCCTCCCCCCACCGAAAGGCCAGCCAATGCGAAAAACCGCCCTTCTGATCATCGCGCTCGTCGCATCCCTGCCCACCGTTGGCCTGATCAGCCACGCGGTAGCCGAAACCGCGACCCAGGACATGTCCGGAATGATGATGCAGGCCCCCGAAGGTGCCTCTGACGCGACCAAAGGCTATGTGGATGCGATGAACCGGATGAGCATGGCCATGACCGCAGACTTTACCGGTGACGCTGACCGCGACTTCATCATCGGCATGATCCCGCATCACAAGGGCGCGGTCGAGGCTGCACGCATCGTCTTGCAGCATGGCAGCGACCCTGAAGTGAAGGCCTTTGCTCAGGCGATCATCGCGGCACAGGAAGCTGAAATTGCCTGGATGACCGAATGGCTGGTCAAAAACGGGAACTGATGGCCATGCTCAGGCCGCCGAGACCACCGCCGCCGCCGCGTCAAGCGCGCCGGGGCCGTGCGGGATCTTCAGCGCCTTCAACCCGGCCTCGATCACCGCCAAGACACCCAGCGTCATATGGGCATTCACGTGACCCATGTGTGCCACGCGAAAAAAGCCATGCCACGCCGGATCAGCAGGCAGTGCCATCCCCAACCCGATGCCAAGCGTCACCCCGGCGCGCTGTTCGCACCATTGCCGCAACTCGGTTCCATAGGGTGCGCCAATCCGCACGGCGGTCACCGACCGGCCGCGACAGGCCGGATCGGCGATGTTCAATCGGATCGGCCCCTCGGTCGACCAGGCATCAAACGCCGCCCAGACCGCCGCCGCCAGCCGCTCGTGCCGGGCCCAGACCTGCTCCAGCCCTTCTTCGGCGATCATGGTCAGGGCTTCGCGCAATCCGAACAGATGATGCGTCGGGGCGGTGCCGCAGAAATACTGCCAAAACTCGGTGCCCTGCACCCGAGGCGTCCAATCCCAATAGGGAGTCCGCAGATCAGCCCCGGCACAAGCTGCCAGCGCCTTTTCCGACAGCCAGACAAACGCCAGCCCCGGCGGCGTCATCAATCCCTTCTGGCTTGCGGCAATCATCACGTCGACGCCCCAGTCGTCCATTTCGAACCGGTCGCAGCCAAGCGAGGCGATGGCATCCACAGCCAAGAGCGCCGGATGTCCTGCCGCGTCAACCGCCGCCCGCATCGCCGCGATATCGTTGCGCACCGACGATCCGGTATCGACATGCGTGACCAGTACCGCCTTGATCCGATGCTCGGTATCGGCGGCCAGCGCCATTGTCAGGCGCATCGGGTCGGCAGGGGACTGTTTGCCAAAGTCGATCTCCTGCACGTCGACACCCAACCGCTTGACCGAATTTGCCCAACCGATGCCGAACTGCCCGGTCATCAGCACCAGCGCACGGTCACCCCGGCTGAACAGATTGGTGTTCGCCGCCTCCCAGGCGGCATGACCGTTGCCGATATAGATCGCCACGTGATGCCGCGTCCGGGCAATCGCGCGCAGGTCCGGCCAAAGCGAGTCGACCAGCCCGTAAAGCTCCCCGCCGTAGATGTTGGGCGCCGGCCGGTGCATCGCCGCAAGCACTCTGTCCGGCATCGTCGATGGGCCCGGAATGGCAAGATAGGGGCGACCGTTTCCTAGGCTCATCACATGTTCTCCCGACGTCGGCCCTGCCTATGGCGGCACCCGGCCAAGGTCAATCCGCCCCGGGCGGCTTGTCGGCGCAGGGGATTGCCGCTAGAGGTCGCGGCGAATTGCAAGGAACCACGCCTTTGCCTGCACCAACCCTGAAAGACCGGATCAAGGCGGCTGAATTCCGGTTCCGCGAAAGCTACGGTACCGATGTCTCCACTGCACAGGCCCGACGTCGCGCCTGGTGGGATTTCCATCTGATGGATCACGCGTTCCTGCGGGTCTGGTGGACCAACAGCGCGATGATTGCACCTGACGTATTCCGCGCCAACCAACCAGACCCTGCCAGAGTGGCCCTTTATGCCAGCCAGGGCATCAAGACCATCATCAACCTGCGTGGTGTCGGCCGCCACAGTCACTACCTGTTCGAACGTCAGGCCTGCGCCGAGCATGGCATCCGGCTGATCGACCATCGGCTGTTTGCCAGCGGCCTTGTGCCTGCGAAAGATCTGCTGGCGCTGCACCAGACATTTCTGACGGCCGAACGGCCCGTGGTCATCCACTGCAAGTCGGGTGCCGACCGGGCTGGCCTTGCTGCGGCGCTCTATCTCATGCTGATCTGCGACGAACCGGTCGCCGTCGCGGCAAAGCAGCTTGGCCGACGGTTCCTGCATTTCCGCAACTCTACTACCGGAGTCCTTGACTTCATGCTCGAGGCTTACGCAAGCGATCAGGCAAGAACCGGCATCGGAATCCTTGACTGGATCCGGACCGAATACGATCCCGTTGCGCTAAGTGCCGACTTCAAGGCTAAGCGCGGCAAATAGCAGGACCGCGCTGGGGTTTAGCGGCGCAGCATCCAGACGTCGGCACCTGTCGCAGGCAGCAGGCACCCTGCACCACCACCCCTCAGGCAACCCAAAGCCACCGCCGTCCAGCCATCCTGCAACCCAGTGCCGCTCGGTACCAACACCAGCCAGTCGCCCCGAATGGCCCGCATCGCCGCAGCCATGTCGGCAGCCTGCTCGACTCCGGCCGCCTCAGCCAGCGCGTCGTCGGCGGCACTCACCGAACCGGCAAGCCAAACCTCGCGGATCAGACCTTCGGCCAACCCCTCGCCCAGACTGTCAAGAACCAGACCAAGTCCCCCGCCCGCTTCGATCACGATGCTGATCGGTGCCCGCATTTCGTCTGTCCGCTGTTGCTGCCGCCTCCGACTCTATGGCAGAACGTGCCGGCAGGAGAAATCGATGGCTGGCGAAACCGCGGCGGACCGGACAGTTCTGGCAATTTCCGGCGAAGACCGCGCCGCGTTCTTGCAAGGGCTGATCACCAACGACATTTCCCATCTGGGTGACGGACTGGTCTACACTGCCCTGTTGTCGCCGCAAGGCAAGTATCTGGCCGATTTCTTTCTTGTCCAGGCGGGCGAAACGATCCTGCTGGATGTCAAGGACAGCCTGGCCCCTGCCCTGATTCGGCGCCTGTCGATGTACCGGCTGCGGGCCAGGGTCATCATCGAACCCTCACCCTTGACCGTTCAGCGCGGCCTCGGCGCCGCACCTGTCCGTGCTTATCCCGACCCGCGGCATGCCAGCCTTGGCTGGCGGCTCTATTCGACAATCCCGGGGGCCAAACCCCGGATCGACTGGGACGCGGTCCGCATTGCCGCCTGTATCCCCGAAACCGGCATCGAACTGGTACCCGATGACACTTACATTCTGGAGGCCGGGTTCGAGCGGCTGCACGGCGTCGATTTCCGCAAGGGCTGCTATGTCGGTCAGGAAGTCACCGCCCGCATGAAGCACAAGACCGAACTTCGCAAGGGTCTGGTCACCGTCGTTATCACCGGCACCGCACCAGTCGGGACCGAGATCACGTCCGACGGCCGACCGGTCGGCACACTTTACACGCAGTCAGGTGGCAAGGGCATCGCCTACCTGCGCTTTGACCGCGCCGGGGCAGAAATGCGTGCGGGCAGTGCCGTCGTAGCACCCCTGAACGCCTGAGGCCGCCGCCGGCCAACCTGCAGAATATCGCTTGACCGCACGCGGCTCCTGACAGGACGCTGTCAGCAGGCACCTGTCATGATGAACCTGCGATCCCACAGAAAAAGGAGTGACGCTATGCAGAACAAACCAACCCATGCCGTCGTCTGGGCCGAAATCCCGGTAAGTGATATGACACGCTCGATGGCGTTCTACCAGGCTCTGACCGGGCAGCCCTTGACCCGCGACGATACTGGGCCGAACCCGATGGCCAACTTTGCCATCGAGGATATGCAAACCGGCGTTTCCGGGCACCTCTACCCCGGCAAACCCGCGCGCGATGGTTCGGGCCCTACCGTGCATATCGCCGTCTCCGGTACCGTCGAGGCTGCGGCGGTCCGCTGCACCGACGGCGGCGGCAAGGTTCTGGGCCCGGTCATCGACATCCCGCCCGGACGGTTCCAGTATGCTCAGGACCCGGACGGCAATTCCATCGGCCTGTTCGAAACCAGGGGCTGAGGATGCGGCGCGCCGACCGCCTGTTCCAGATCGTTCAGCATCTGAGAGGCGGTCGGCTTGTCACCGCGCGGCAACTGGCGGAGCGGTTGGAGGTGTCCGACCGCACCATCTACCGCGACATCGCCGATCTGATCGGCTCGGGTGTGCCGGTCGAAGGCGAGGCGGGGGTCGGCTATGTGATGCGGCAGGGCTTCGATCTGCCGCCGCTGATGTTCACCCGCGACGAGATCGTGGCACTGGTCGCCGGTGCCCGGCTGATCCGGGCTTTTGGCGGTGCGGCATTGGCGCGCGCCTCGGAAGAAGCCCTGATCAAGATCAGCGCGGTGCTGCCCGAAGCCGAACGCCGTCGGGCCGAGGCGGTGCCGATCCATGCCTTTTCCACTGCAACCGACGCCGCCCTGCGTTCCCGCCTCGATGCGCTCGACACGGCCATCGAAACGCGCCGGGTTTTGACATTGGACTATCTGAACGAGGCGGGGCAACCCAGCCACCGCGACGTACGCCCGCTTGGCCTGTGGTTCTGGGGGCGGCACTGGACGCTGATCGCCTGGTGCAACCTGCGGCAGGATTTCCGGATGTTCCGGGTCGACCGGATCGGCGCGTTCACTTCCGGCGCCCCGTTCTGGCCAGAGCGCGACAAAAGCCTGGCCGTGGTTCTGGCCGGGCTGGACCGGATGCACGGATCTGACGGCGGATAGAACCCTTCACAGGTCTGCCATTGCCACCAGGTGCGCCGGTGCCATTTCCCGTTTCCGCATCAGCCCGGCAAACCACGCAATCGCGGGCCCAGTTTAAGCGCGCTCGGAATATTCCATCAATTCGGTGTTCACGATGATCAACTCGTCCGGCCCGACGAACGGCGGCACCATTACGCGCACCCCGTTGTCCAGGATCGCCGGCTTGAAGCTGTTGGCCGCCGTCTGCCCCTTCTGCACCGGTTCGGTATCGACGATCCGACAGGTCACCTTTTGCGGGATCGTCACCGCCAGAGCCTCGTCACCGAAATAGTTCACCGCCGCCGTCATGCCGTCCTGCAGGAACGGCCGCCGGTCCCCCAGAAGCTCTGCCGACAGTTCGATCTGCTCGTAGGTTTCACTGTCCATGAACACCAGCATCCCGTCATTCTCGTACAGGAACTGCTGATCCTTCCGCTCCAGTTCGACGCGTTCCACCTTGTCTTCCGACCGGAACCGCTCGTTCAGCTTGCGGCCGTCGCGCAAATTCTTCAGCTCGACCTGGGCAAACGCCCCGCCTTTGCCGGGCTTGACATGGCTGACTTTCACCGCCGCCCACAGGCCCCCGTCATGCTCCAGCGTATAGCCGGGCTTGATTTCGTTGCCATTGATCTTGGGCATCGGGCAAAACCTTGTCAAAAGGTTGAACGGAACAGGGCGGCACCTATATATCGGCTGTCCATCGCTGACAAGACGACTAGATGCAGTGGTGAGGGTTGCATTGTCATGCTTTC
>JANNRR010000197.1:0-57857 GCA_031401675.1 Paracoccaceae bacterium | reverse complement strand
CCGTCCGCGCGCCGCCGGGCCTCTTCCGCCAGAAGGCGGCGCAGGATCGCCACCATGTCGGCGTCGCCGCCCAGATGGTCATCCTCGATGAAAGACCCGTCATCCTCGACGCTCACGTTGCGCAGGTGCACGAAATGGATGCGATCAGCAAACTGCTCGACCATGCGCGGCAGGTCATTGTCGCGCCGCGCCCCCGAAGCTGCCGGTGCAGAAGGTCAGCCCGTTCTCGCGTTCCGGCACCGCATCGAACAGCGACTGAGCATCGGTGGCGGTCGAGACCACGCGCGGCAGGCCAAACAGCGGGAACGGCGGATCATCGGGATGGATGCAGATATTCACCCCAACTTCGCGCGCCACCGGCACCACCACCTTGTGAAAACTGGTCAGGTTGGCCTGCAGCCCGTCGCTGCCCAGCCCGTCGTAGCGCGCGATCACGCCCCTGATGCCCTCGCGGTCATGCGCCGCCTCGGCCCCCGGCAGTCCGGCGATCACCGTCTTTTCCAGCGTTTCCACTTCTTCCGGGCTCATCCCCGCCAGCCGCGCCTCGGCTGCAGCCAGCAGCGCCGCCGGATAGCCCGCCTCGGCCCCCCGCCGCCGCAGCACCAGCACGTCATAGGCGACAAACGCCGCCATATCGAAGCGCAGCGCCAGCCCCCCCGCCACTGTGCGCCAGCGCAGATCGGTCCGCGTCCAGTCCACCACCGGCATGAAATTGTAGCACACCGTTCGCACCCCGGCCGCCGCTACCCGCCGCAGGCTTTCGCAAAACGCCGCAACCTGTTCGGTCGCCCCGGCACCCATCAGCTTGATCTCGTTCGGCACCGGAATGCTCTCCACCACGCTCCAGCGCAGCCCCGCTGCCTCGATCTCGGCCTTGCGCGCCGCAATCGCCGCCTCCGGCCAGACCTGCCCCCGGTAATGCTGGTGCAGCGCCGACACGATCCCCGTGGCACCAGCTTGCCGCACATGGCTCAGCGTCACCGGGTCCTGCGGCCCGAACCAGCGCCAGGTCTGTTCCATCATCCCCTCCTACAGCAACCCGCGCCCGGCCAGATTGCGCATCAGCGCAGCGGTGCCGAATGTCCACTCCGGGCATTCCGTGGCCAGCCGCACCACATTGCGCAGGCAGCCGAAGCCCGGCGCCGATACCGTCACCACGTCGCCGATATGATGGGTGAAGCCCTGCCCCGGTCCGTCGCGGTCCTGCACCGGCGCGAACATGGTGCCGCAATACAGCATGAACCCGTCCGGATACTGGTGGTGCCGCCCGCAGGTTTGTGCCACCAGATCGGCCGGATCGCGGCTGATCTCGGCCATCGAGGACCGGCCTTGCATCTCGAACCCGTCAAGTCCCACGACCTGCAGCGACACTTCCGCCCGCCGCACATCGTCCAGAGTGAACCCATCGTCAAAGACCCGGATGAACGGCCCGATGGCGGCGCTGGCATTGTTGTCCTTGGCCTTGCCGAGCAGCAGCGCCGAGCGCCCCTCGACATCGCGCAAGTTCACATCGTTGCCCAGCGTCGCCCCGACGATGCGCCCCCGGCTGTCCACCGCCAGCACCACCTCCGGTTCGGGGTTGTTCCAGCGGCTGATCGGGTGCAGCCCGACCTCGGCCCCAAAGCCCACGGCGGCCATCGCTGGTGCCTTGGTGAACACTTCGGCGTCCGGGCCGATGCCCACTTCCAGGTACTGGCTCCACAGCCCTTCGGCCTGCAGCACGGCCTTGACCCCGGCGGCTTTTTCCGACCCGGGCACCAGTCCGCGCAAACTGTCGCCGATCACGCCCGTCACCCTGGCACGGATCGCGTCGGCGCGGGCCGGATCGCCCGCCGCGCGCTCTTCGATCACCCGCTCCACCATCGACCGGGCAAAGGTCACGCCACAGGCCTTGATCGCCTGCAGATCGCAGGGGGCCAGCATCTCCCCGCCCGCCAATGCCGCATCCAGCGGCCCCAGGTCGCTACCCGCGATCCCGGCCACAAACCCGGCAATGTCCGGCTGCTCCAGCAGATCACGCATGGTCGGTGCCGCTCGGCTGGTGACGTCGACCAGCCGTCCGTGCCGCAGCGTCACCAGCGACGGACCCGCATCGGTCCGGATCCGGCCCAGATACAGCCCGTCTGCCGCCAAACCGTCCATCGCAACCCTATTCTGCCGCCATCGGCATGTCCCGCCGGCCAACCGTGACGATTTCCGCAACCACACCGGACAGCAGTTGCTTGACGGTGGCAAAATTGCGGTTGGGGCGGATCAGGCTTTCGTCCATGTAAAGTGTCCGGTCAATCTCGATCTGCACCACATGCTGGCCCCGCGACGGGCGGCCATACTGCTGGGTGATGAAGGCGCCGGCAAAGGGCGCGTTGCGCGCCACCTTCAGCCCGGCCCCGACAAACGCCGCTTCGATCCGGTCGACGATCCGAGCGGCGGCCGAGGCCCCGAACCGGTCCCCCAGCACCACCTGCGGGCGCGGCGCATTCGACGGGCCGAAGCCTTCGATCGCCTCGTGCGGCATCGAATGGCAGTCCACCAGAATCGCCTCGCCGAACAGATGCAACTGCTCGTTCAGCAGCCGCTGCAGGGCGGCGTGGTACGGCTTCCAGTAGTCGGTGATCCGGGCCTCGGCCTCGGCCAACGGGATCTTGCCGCGATAGATCGCCCGCCCGCCCGCCACAACGCGCGGGATCACCCCCAGACCAGAGGTGATGCGCGGATTGTGCGAGGTGCGCCCCACGCCTTCGATCAGCGCCGGGTCCAGTTCGTCGGAACTGCGGTTCAGATCGATGAAAGCCCGCGGAGCCAGCGCCGCCAGCAACGGCGCGCCGACGCCGGGAGCGGATTCGAACAGCTGATCGACAAACGCATCCTCGGACGACCGGATCGTCCGTTCATCCAGCACGGTGCTGGCCATGAACTCTGCCGGATAATCACGGCCCGAATGGGGCGAGGCGAATACCACGCTGCTGGCGCGGCTGTCGGGCATCAATAGACGAAAGGCGGCGTTGCGCATGAATTCTCCCTGAACCGCCGTTATAGTGCGTTTCGACAAGAAGTGGTTAGCAGTATTAGCGCTGTCGACAGGAAAATGTCGCCCGCTGGCCGACGGGCGGAAGACTGCGCACCGGGGGCCGGTTCGCCTGATCCGGGGCTGCGCCAAAACCCCCTTGAACAGCGCATCGCAACCTTTTATAGACCCCTGACCCGACGCGGTCCTGCCCGCGTCCTTTTGTTTTCTGCTGGGTGGGACCTTGCCGACGGGGCGCGTAGCTCAGCGGTAGAGCACTACGTTGACATCGTAGTGGTCACAGGTTCGATCCCTGTCGCGCCCACCATCCCCTTTTCCCGGGGAACCATCCGCCCTACCGGGCATCAGCCGCCCGTCCGGGCCAGAACAGTCAAGGCGCAGCGCGCCGCGATAAGGAGACGACCGATGAAGGTCAAGAACTCGCTCCGCTCGCTGAAGTTGCGTCACCGCGACTGTCAGGTGGTGCGCCGCAAGGGTCGCGTTTACGTAATCAACAAGACGCAAAAGCGCTTCAAGGCGCGTCAGGGCTAAGCGCCCGCGCCTGACCCGGCGTGCCGGAATTTGCGCCGCCTCGGGCAACCGGGGCGGCGTTTTCATGCCTTTCGCCGACACGGCATCGCCTGCGCGGTTCACGGCCAACGGTCAGCCCGCAATCCACTCTTGGCAGCTGGCGCCCGGATGGATTAGCGTTTGCGGGACGCCCGCGATGAAGCTGATCGGATGCGTTGGTTGATTCCCTGGCTTTTGTGCCGTCGCTCGTACCTTTCAGTGTAGCATCCGGCCGGTACCCTGCTGCGGCACGTCGCGGCCGATCGCAGACCAAGGAGTTTGGTGATGCCTGAGTATTTTCAAGAAGATCTGGTTAGTCCAAAGGGTTACAAGGTGGTCATGGGCCGCCCGAAACCCACTGAATATGCCGTCGGCCTGTCCCAGGACGGGGTGATCTTCGGCAACAAGACCGGCGCCTGGACCTACAACACCCGTGGCCCCAGGCTGATGCACTATGATGACGAGGTCGAGCGTCAGCGGCGGATGCTGTGCGACACCGCGCTGGCCCAGATCATTCTGGACAATCCCAAATACGCCAACCCGACGATCAGTGAGGTCTGCCAGGGCGTGCAGCTTTATTGGACTGACCTGAAAAAGCGGCTCGGCGGCGCGACCTTTGAACAAATTGCCACCGATGCCCGCCACATTTCCAACCCGACCAGTTTCGGTCGGCTGCCGCCTGCGCCATTGTCAAAGACCGATATCGATCAGGTCAGGGGGGTGATCGATGGCTGGATGCTGCAATTCAAGAGCGGCGATCTGCCAAAGATCATGAGCCTGTTCGACATATTCCTGCAAATCTACCACTCACAGGAAACCGGCGTCGGCACGTCGGTGGAAGCCCAGCGCAAGGCCAACCTTCGACCGGAATGGTATGATCTGGAAGCCAGCCGGGGCCGGGGGCCGCGGTTCAAGGAAAAATCGGTGCAGGACGCCATCAAGCCGACAACAATGCCCGGCCTGTTGTCGCCGGACTTCACCATTCCGATTGCCCAGCCGCTGGAACGCTGCGGCATCGACCTTTTGACGATGCGGACGGAAAGCCGCAAACGCGGCACCGACATGTTCCTGATTCAGGCGACCAAGCTGCAACCGGCCTTTCGCACCATGCTGGAGCAAAGCAACATGGTGTTTTCGGCCTCGGCTTCCGGCTCCACCAGTTCACTTCTGACCAGTGGCAAGACCTTTCATCCGGACAAGCTTACCAAACCCGAGGCCTTGAAGGAGTTCCTGATGGGCTGCGTCGCGTATCTGGTCGGCGGCGGGATGCATACCTGTCACGAAGTGTTCGTGACCGGCAAGCTGGCCGGGATGGACTACCTGCATGGCAAGTACCAGACCATGCTTCCCGAGTCCCTGACCAAATCGCAGCACTACGCCCATTGGGAAACCGAGTTCTGGGAGATCGTCCGGCCGGACCGCCTTTCGCCGCGCTGAGGGCTGCGGGCGCCAGATTCGAGGGCCAAAGCGCTGCAACGGCGTCAGTTGCCGCCCAGTCCGCCCAGCGAGTCTGCCAGCAGTCGGACCACGGTCTGCTCGCTCAGATAGCCTGTCGCCGGCAGGTCCCGCGCGGTCTGATAGCGCCGGACCGCGCGGCGGGTTTCGTCGTCGAACTGGCCGTCCACGCCACCGGGGTCCAGCCCGAGCGAATCGAGCCGCGATTCGATCATGGTTCGGGTGATGCCGTTCAGCCCCAGCGCCGCCTCTTCCGCCCGCGCTGTGTCCAGCAGTTCGGCGTCGGTATCGGTCTGGGTCAGGGCCGCGATCCGGTCGCGCGCTGCCGGGGCAAATGCCCCGTCGGGGTAGGTGCGCAGATAGGCGCGGTAGCCGTCTTCGGTATCGGCGGCCTCGGCTAGGTCCCAGGCGGCGCGGTCCTTGGCCTCGGCTTCCGCCCGTCGCGCCGCCAGGATCGCCTTCAGCCGGTCGGCGGCCACCTCGGAATACAGCCCGTCGGGAAAGCGCTTCAGATAGGCGCGCAGCCCCGCCTCGCGGCTGGCCTCGTCCCCGGCCAGATCCTCGGATCCGGTCTCGGCCCAATAGGCCCGGTCCAGCGCCTGCTGTTCTGTCTGCCGCCGCAGCGCCTCTGCCTCCAGCTCTGCCGCCCGCCGGTCCGCCTGCGCCGTGATCCGCACAATCTGCGCCTGTGTCAGATAGCTGGTGGCGGGCACCACATTCTTCTGCTGCCAGGCCACGATTGCCGCGCGGGTACCGGCGCCGAAAATCCCGTCGATCCCCTTGGTGTTGAAACCGATCAGCGACAGCGCCCGCTGCAATTCCCGGCGCTGATCGCGGCTGAGCCCCAGCGCCTCTTCTGCCAGCCGCGCATCGCGCCCCGGTTCCGACCGGGCTCGCGTCACTTCGGCCAGGGCCACGGTACTGAACAGCCCGCCGGGATAGCGTTTCAAATAGGCCTCATAGGCTTCCGGCGTGGCCAGCGACTTCGTCGCCTCCCAGAACGAGCGCTCGGCGGCGGCTGCGACCGTCGTATTGCTTGCCTGACCCGGCTCGGCCGGCAGGAACGGCACCAGATCAGACAGGAAGCCATCGGCGATCAGATCGGGCCGGGCGGAAACCAAAGCCGCCAGGCTTTGCCCGCGCTGCACCAGATCGCGTTCGGCAAAGGCCGCGATCTGCGCCGCCTCGCCCCGGATCACCGTCACGCCCTGCGGGATATCCAGCGGCCCGATCCCGGCGGCCAGCCCTGCCCCCAGCAAAATCCGCCGCTCTTCGCCACCAAGCAGCACGACCGCGCCCCCCGGCGCCCCGGAGGCTATTTCCAGCACGGTCGCCAGTGGCAGCCCCATGCCGTCCACCGTCGCCAGATCCGGTGCGTCTGCATCGGTGCCCAGGAACCATGTACCCCGTTCGGACCGCACGAAATGGCCGGTCAGCAGGATCACCAGCCGCGCCGTTCCCTCGCGTTCCACCAGCAGTTCTGTAAGCCGGGCTCGCAGATTGGCCGCGGTCAGATCGCTGCCCGAAACCACCGTAAATCCTGCCGCCTCCAGCACCGGTGCGGCCCGCAGCGCATCAAACGCCGCAACGATCGCCGCCGCGTTGTCGTAGCCTTCGTTGCCAAGGATCAGGGCTCGGTCTTCGGCCTGCAGCGGCTGTGCCAGAACGGCAAACAGCACCCAGTGACACAGCTTCATGGCGTCATTCTCCGTGCTGCGGGGCGACTGCGGCGCCCCTGTTTTGCAGGCAGACTACTCTCCACGCGCCGTACCGTCCACGCATCTGCCAGCGACGCGCCGGGGTTTCACGCCAATGTGCGGTGCCATGGGCGGTTCCCCGCTGAACCGTGATCCCTTGCGAGCCCGGCGCGTTCGTCGCACAAGGGGCCATTCACAAAGGGGCCTGCCATGACACATCTTTGGGTCCGTGCCGAACAGCGCCCGAACGAGGAGCGTGTCGGGTTGACCGCAGAAGGTGCCGCCGCCCTGCTGGCACGCGGCATCCGGGTAACGGTCGAGGCCAGTGGCTGCCGCGCCCTGCCGCTGGCCGGATATGCCGCCGCCGGCTGCACCGTAGCCCCGGAGAATTCCTGGCCCGACGCACCGCCGGACGCGATCATCTTCGGGCTGAAGGAACTGCCCGAAGATGGGACCGCGCTGCGGCACCGCCACATCATGTTCGGTCACGCCTACAAGGGTCAGCCGGCGGGCCGCGTGCTGCTGCACCGGTTCCGGGCCGGGGGTGGCACCTTGTTCGACCTGGAATATCTGGTGGACGGTCAGGGCCGCCGCGTCGCCGCCTTTGGCTATTGGGCCGGTTATGCCGGGGCGGCCATTGCCCTGAAATGCTGGGCCGCACAACGGCGCGGCGCGCTGGCCGGGCCGGTGTCGAAATACCCCGGAAAGGCCGCGCTGCTGGCCGATCTGTCGGCGGAACTGACGGCGACCGGCCCCGCCCGCCCGCACGTTCTGGTGATCGGTGCGCTGGGCCGGGTCGGAACCGGTGCCGCCGACCTTTGCGATGCGATGGGGGTGGCGGTGACCAAATGGGATATCGCCGAAACCGCGCAGGGCGGGCCGTTTCCTTCGGTGCTGGCGCATGAAGTTTTCCTGAACTGCATCCTTGCCCGGCCCGGCTGCCCGGTCTTTGTCCCGGCATCGGCCAAAGTGGCACCACGCGCGCTGACGGTGATCGGCGACATCGCCTGCGACCCGACGTCGGACTTTTCGCCGATCAAGGTCTATGACCGCGCCACCGACTGGGCCGCCCCGGCGCTTCGGGTGCACCAGACGCCGCCGCTGGATGTGATGGCCATCGACAACCTGCCGTCGCTGCTGCCGGTGGAATCGTCGCTGGACTATGCCGCGCAACTGTTGCCCGCGTTGCTGACGCTGGACCAGCCCGATACCGGCGTGTGGGGCCACGCAAGGGCCGAATTTGACCGCCAGATGGCGGAACTGGAGGGGACAAGATGACGATCCATTGGTGTGGAACCGGCCTGTCGGCGGTGCCGGGGCTGCGGCGGCTGATCGGGAACGGGCACCGGGTCACGGTGTGGAACCGCACGGTCGCCAAGGCGCGCGACGCGGTCGGCGACCTGACCGAGGATATCCGCCCCTATGCCCTTGCCGCGCTGAGCGATGCGGTCGTAAAGGGCGATCTGGTGGTGTCGATGCTGCCCGCCGACCAGCATGTGGCGATTGCCGCGATGTGCGTCGGCAAGGGTGCGCATTTCGTGTCGTCCAGCTATATCGCGCCCGAGATGCAGGCGCTGGACGAACCGGCCCGGCGCGCCGGTGTGGCCCTGGTGAACGAGATCGGGCTAGACCCCGGCATCGATCACCTGATGGCGCATTGGCTGGTTGCCGACTACCGGGCGTCGCCGGGCTATTCCGTCGACAATGAACTGTCGTTCCTGTCCTACTGCGGCGGCGTTCCGAAGCATTCGAATGCCTTTCGCTACAAGTTCAGCTGGTCGCCGCTCGGGGTGCTGAAGGCGCTGCGCTCGCCCTCGCGCTCGATCCGCGATTATGTCGAGCTGCGGGTGGCGCGGCCCTGGGATGCGGTCAGCCGCTACGATGCGCCGCTGCCGCAACCCGAAAGCTTCGAGGTCTATCCCAACCGCGACTCACTGCCATTCATGGCCGATTACCGCTTTGATCCCGCCTGGAAGGTGCGCGATTTCGTGCGCGGCACCATCCGGCTGAACGGCTGGGCCGACGCCTGGGCCCCGGTATTCGCTGAGATCGAGACGCTGCAAGGGGCGGCAGGCGACGAACGGCTGAAAGCGATGTCGGACCAGTTCTGGCACGAACACGCCTATGCGCCCGGCGAACCCGACCGCGTGGTGCTGTTCGTTTCGCTGCGGGCGGCGCGGAAAGGCAAGCCGGTCTATCACAAGACCTGGGCGATGGATGCCTGGGGCGATATTCGCGGGACCGCCATGGCCCGGCTGGTGTCAATCCCGGTGTCGCTGGCGGTCGAAGCGGTGCTGGCGCATGAAATCCCCGCCGGTGTCCATGCCGCGCCGCATGACCCCAAACTGCTGGCGCGCTGGCTGGAGGAGGTTGGCCATCTGGCGCAGTATCTGGAACTGAAGACCCACCGGATCTGATGCCCTGAAATTGCGATTGCCGTCCTTGGGCGGGACGGGCAGCTACTTGCCGAACAGTCGGTAGTAAAGCCAATTCGGCAGGAATTGGCTGCCCCGGAACAGCCATGAAAACACCGTCGGAAAGCTGCGGCTGAAACGGCTGGTACCCATGTGGGCGAACATTTCGGCCGCCGCCGCCTCGGCCGTCATCAGAAACGGCATCCGGAAATCGTTCTTTTCGGTCAACCGCGTCCGGATGAAGCCCGGATTGGCCAGTTGCACCTCGATCCCCGACCCGTGCAGATCGGCATGCATCGATTCCGCCAGCGCCATGACCCCGGCCTTGCTGGCCCCATAGCCGATGGCACCGGGCAGCCCGCGAAAGCCCGACAGGCTGCCGGTCAGCACCACATGACCGCGACCGCGCGCGACAAAGCCCGGCATCACCGCGCCCACAACCCGCAGTGCGCCGGTGAAGTTGATATCCGCCATCGTTTCGGCTTGCCCGGCATCCCAGGCCTGTGCCGACATCGGCCAGTAGACCCCGGCCAGAAACACCAGCCCGTCAATCTCGCCCGCCGCAACGGCCGCCGCCTGAACCGAAGCGCGGTCGGAAATATCGACCGGAACCGCCCGGGCCTTGCCGGGCAATTCGGCAACCAGCGCCTGCAGCCGTTCGGCGCTGCGGGCGCTCACCACCAGTTCCGCCCCAGCACGGCTCATCACTTCGGCCAGCGCGCGGCCCAGGCCTTCGCTGGCCCCGACCAGCCAATAGCGCTTGCCCTGCCATTCCCTCACGCCGGTTTCCTTCGCATCGTTGCCACCAGTTCCGCCACGGTTAGCCCGTATTTGCGGAACTGGCTGCGGTTGATGATGGTGCCATTCTCGATCAGATACATCCAGTCGGTGGTGTCCAGCACATGCCCGCCTGCATCCTCGGGCAGGCGGATCCGGTACTTCAGCAGCACTCCCGACCCCGATTGCATGCCCCGCCCGGTGCCCACCACATCCGGCGCGCTGGCCTCGATGCTGCCGTCATTGCCCAGGGTCAGTGTCCAGACCCGGTCCTGCCGCCTGCCGCTGTCATAACGAAAGGATTCGGTCATCGTGCCGACCCGTCCCTGCCAGGTCGCGTCCATGTCGGCGACAAAGCGCGAGATGACGCGGCCACCCAGGCCGTAAACCACACCCTCGCACAATATGGGGCCGTTCAGATGCTGGCGCAGGTCGAACTGCGGCGTGGTCCGGGCATAGTCGCCGGGCTTCTGCGCCACAAAGCTGAAATGCCGGTGCTTCAACCAGACCAGCACACCCGCCAGACCGACGCCTGCAAGGAACAACAAGACCAAGGACATCCGCTAGCTTTCTTGCAGTTTGGTCGTCACCAGCAACGCCAGCGCGACCAGTTTCAGGACACAGGGAACCAGGCCATACAACAGCGACAACAGCGACAGCGCCGCGTCAGTGTTTGCGGCGCCGGCAACAAAGCCGCCAAGCTGAAGGATCGGCAGCAGGGTTGCCGCGGCAAACGCAAGGGTGAATTTGTTCACGAACGACCAAAGCCCGAACGCCTCGGCGGCGGTTGGTGCCACCTTTGCCATCCGGGCCGCGAACATGGCCGGCAACAGCACCATGTCGGACCCGAGTGCCGCACCGGACGCAAGGCAGATCAGCGAAAATGCCACGACATCGCCGGCACCAAGCCGGGCGGCAAAGCCGAAGGCCACGATGCTGAGAACCATTCCGGCCAGCAGCGCCGGTTTCGCGCCCCAACGCCGCGCAACGACGCCCCATACCGGCACGCTGGCAGCCGCCGCCAGAAAGAACAGCAACAACAGCGGCCCGTCCCAGCCCGGCGCAGCCAGCCGGCTTTCGACAAAGAACAGGAACAGCGTCGATGTGACCGCCAGCGGCGTGCCGTTGACCAACGCAAGAATCAGCAGCCGCCGGGCCACCGGATCGGCCAGAACCGGCCGGAATCCGGTCCGCGCGGTCATTGCCGCGGGCACGGCCACCGGTCCCGCCACCGGCTCCGCGCGCCATTCGGCCCGCATCGCAAACACCGCGACCGCGACCAGACCGGCAAAACCGACCGAAAAGGCGGCAAGCGGCCGGTCGGTGCCAAACGCCAGCAGGGTTGGCGCAATCGCGGCCAGACACACCCCGACCAGCGCCCCGGTTTCGCGCCACGTCGCCAGCCGGACATGACCCTGCCGGCCAAGCCCCGCCGCAGCCCGCACACCCTGCGCATACAGGCAGATCGTCAGGTAGCTGTAGGCGGTGAAAAGCACGGTCAGCGTCAGGGCGAACCAGCCAAGCGGCGCGATTGGCGGCGGCAGCGCGAACAGCCCCAGCATGGCCACGGCCAGCGCCACGCCCGCACCAGCCACCGACAGCCGCCGCCAGCCGCGCGCCCGTTCGGCCAGCCGTCCCAGCACCGGGTCCTGCACCACATCAAAGAGCCGCAACCCGAACAGCACCAGTCCCAGCGTCGCCAGATCGACGCCATAGCTGTCCACGAAATAATTCGGCGCGTGGATATAGATCGGCAGTCCGGCGACCGACAGCATGGCGGCAAAGACGGCGGTGGCGGCCAGCCCGTCCGCTTTGCGATAACCGGTCAGGGCAGCAGCCCCTGTCACCGAGTCACATCCGTCGCCGGCGGGATCGGGCGCGGGCGGTAGGTCGCGCCCTTCAGGAACAGTTTCAGCGCCTGCCAGTGGATCAGCCCAAGCACCCGGCGCGATCCGAACGGACGCCGCAATCCGGCCCGCAGGATCGCCCGGCTGGTCAGGGGCCGGCGTGGTCCGCACAGGGTGGCGATCAGTCCGCCAGAGCCCGCCGAATAATCGATCCAGATGCCGATCCGGTCGGGTCGGATGTCGAACCGGAACAGATAACCGCCCTCGACCGCCTGAAACGGCGACACATGCAGCAGCTTTTGCGCCGGTATCTGGTCCTCGGCCGCGATCGGGCGCAGATCGGCGTGATGGCACAGGTAGCAATGCCGGTCGCCAAAGGTGTTGGTCACCTCGGCAATCACCGCAACCAGCGCGTCGGCCGGGTCGTGGCACAGCCAGAAGCTGACCGGGTTGAACACATGCCCCAGCACCCGCGGCTGGGCGAGCAGCAGGATCCGACCGCCGGTCCGCACGCAATACGCGGCCAGCACGTCCCGCACCCAGGCCACACCGCGCCCGGCACCGGGTGCACCGCCATGGTCGACATCGTGCAGCGAAGTCAGATTGCCCCGGTTGCGCGAAAACAGCGCCGGCAGCGGGCCGCGAGCTTCCGGATCCAGCAACAGGTAATCGACGCCATAGGTAAAGGCGTTCACCACCGCCCCCTTGCGGCCATGAAACGTCCGCCCCGCCACATGGTCCAGAACCGGTTTCATGCCGCAACCCGCCGGGCATCCGGCTTTGCCATGGCCGTCACCACGTCAACCGCGCTGGCAAAACCGTCCTCGTGAAATCCGTCGCGCATCCAGGCCCCGCAATACCACGTACCTGCCGTCCCGTTCAGCTTGCGGATCGCGGCGCGCCCCGCTTGCGCTGCCAGATCGTACACCGGATGCCGGAAGCTGACGGTGTCATGGATCAGGTCGTCACGGATCGGCCGGTTGGAATTCAGGGTGACGAACAGCGGATCATCCATCGGGATCGGCTGCAGCGAGTTCATCCAGTAGGTCAGATCGATCCGGTCGGGCTTGTGTCCGGCCAATTCGCTGTAGACCCAGCTTGCCCAGGCACCGCGCCGGCGCGGCATCACCGATGCATCGGAATGCAGGACCGCCTGATTGGGCAGGTAACCTATCGCCGACAGCGCCGCCTGCTCCATCGGGCTGGGGTCCGCCAGCATCGTCAGACTGTCGTCGGAATGGGTGGCCAGGATCACGTCGTCGAATCCCTGCCAGTCGCCGCCCTGCGGCCGAACCTCGACGCCGAAAGGCAAGCGGCGCACAGCGGCTATCGGCGCGCGGGTCCGGATATCGACCCCAGCCTTGGTCAGGTGCGCCTGCAGGCGGCGGACATACTCGACCGAGCCGCCTTGCACCGTGTACCACTGATGCTGGCCGGTATGGCTCAGAAGCGCATGGTTCTGAAAGAACCGGATCAACGCCGCCGCCGGAAAGTCGAGGATGCCGCGCACCGGGGTCGACCAGATCGCGCCGGAAAGCGGCAGCAGATAGTAGTCCCGGAACCAGCGCCCGGTGCCAAGCTGTTTCAGCAACTGGCCGATGGTAAGCGCCGGATCACCCGTCATCTGCACGGCGCGGGCATTGAACCGCAGGATATCGCGGATCATCCGCAGAAAGTTGGGGTTGACCGCATTCAGCGGCTGGGCAAACAGCGACTGCAGGTTGCGCAGACCATATTCCAGCCGCCCGCCGTCAATGGACGCCCCGAAGCTCATGTTGCTTGCCGCAAGCGGCACACCCAGGCTTTCGAACATCGCCGTCAGGTGCGGATAGTTGACCTTGTTGAACACGATGAAACCGGTGTCCACCGGCTGGGTGCCGGACTTGCCGGCCAGAACGGTCCGGGCATGACCGCCAAGCCGCGGCTCTGCCTCGAACAGCACGACATCGCGGTTACGGGCCAACAGATGCGCCGCCGCCAGGCCCGATATGCCGCCCCCGATGATGGCAACGCGCTGCCTTCGGGTCGTCAAACTGTCAAAACGCATTCTGTGGACCTGCCTGCCTGCCTGAACATGTACATAAACTGATACGCTGGCCGGGCACGAGCGGATTAGCAATTTTGTTGTGATCCGATCTGGTGTCCGGCCCGTACAACAGGGATGTTGAGGACTATGCACAGTGTCGAGGAATTGGGTGCAAGTGCCCGTCAACCTTTCTATGCTGGAAAGGGGCGGGAACTGGCGCGCCGATTTGGGCATTCGATGGTGACAGTCGCGGAAACCAAGGGTTGTGACTGGTCGGGGCACATGGACCGTGTGCGCCGGGACCGTGATCAGGCGGCGTTTGCCGAACTGTTCCGGCACTTCGCCCCGCGCGTCAAAGGCTTTCTGATGCGGTCGGGCGCGCCCGATGCCTTGGCCGAGGAAGTGGCGCAAGAGGTCATGGCGACGCTGTGGCACAAGGCGGGCATGTTCGACCCGACCCGGGCAAGCGTCGCCACCTGGGTTTTCACCATCGCCCGAAACCGCCGGGTTGACGCCCTGCGCCGGCAGCGCCGCCCCGAGCCCGAAGAATTGACATGGGGCCCGGAACCCGAACCCGATCAGGCGGATGTGATGGTGCTGCATGAGGAAAACCAGAAGCTGGGCGCGGCACTGGCCCAATTGCCACAAAAGCAAAGGCACCTGATCGAACGCGCGTATTTCGGCGACCTGTCGCACAGTGAAATCGCGTCGGAAACCGGCCTGCCGCTTGGCACCATCAAATCCCGTATCAGACTGGCGCTGGAAAGACTGCGCCACCATATGAGTTAAGGCAAAGACCCACGATGAAACATCATCTGAACGACAGCCTGTTGATCGCCTATTCCGCCGGCCAGTTGCCCGAAGCCTTTGGTCTGGTGGCGGCAACCCATCTGTCATTGTGTGACGATTGCCGGGCGCGGCTCGGCGCGCATGATGCGGTCGGCGGCGCGGTGCTAGAGGCGTGCGTTCCCGTGCAGATGGCACCCGGAAGTATGGAATGTGCGATAGGCCGAATTGTCCTCGACCCTCCGTCGGTGCCGAGGCCGACAGCTGCTGGTCGCAGCGTTCCGGCCCCGCTGGCCGACTATCTGGGCTGCGATCTGGCATCGGTGAAATGGCGCGCTGTCGGCATGGGGGTGCGCCAGTACGTGCTTCCCACCGCGGCAGACGCCTCGGTCCGACTGCTTTACATTCCTGCCGGCGTCGCCGTGCCCGACCATGGCCACCGCGGCATGGAACTGACCCTGGTGTTGCAGGGGGCATTCCGCGACCAGACCGACCGCTTTGGCCCCGGCGACGTCGAAATCGCCGATCAGGACATGCTGCACACACCGGTGGCAGAACCGGGTCAGCCCTGCATCTGTCTGGCCGCCACCGATGCACCGCTGCGCTTCAGCGGGCTGATCCCGCGTCTGGCCCAGACCCTGTTCCGCCTTTAGGCGACAGGTCCAGCTGGACCGCGATGACCGGCCCGCCATGGATTCGGCCGTTGATTTGGCCGATCAGCAGGTGATGCAGTCCCATCTCGACCCCGCCAACTTTCGCGGGAGCCAGCGCAAACAGGAGCAGACGTGTACCGGTGCGGGCTACCGACTCCCCGTCGCCAACAACAGTGACCATCGGCCAAGCCAATCCCTTGCCAGCCATCACGTTGAAATCCTGACACGGGGAGGTGACGCCCTGTGCCGATATCGGCTCGTCGCCCGCAAACGCCACCGGCACCAGCGGATCCGCCCGCAGCCGGGTCTGCCCGACCAGATCGAAGCCGGGCCCCGATATCACCGTCAGATTGCGCCTGATGCCCGGCAGCAGCGAAAACGGCCCATCCTCGATCACCGACGCCACCGACAGCCGGAACAGTAGCCCACCCGCCGCATCATCGCACCGGAGCAGTTCCATCGTCTGCCCGCGGCCATTGGCCCACGGCATCGCCACATAGTCGGCCGGGGTCAGATGCTGCATCACTCGGCAGCTTGACCGGGGATCAGCGGCACCGGTGCTTCGAGCGCCAATGACCCGGACAACGGCGTTGCCGGCACCAGAGGTTCAGGCACCGGTGTTGCTGGTCCCAACTCCTCGAAGTCGAAGTTGTCCAGCCGCGCCGCGCGCTTGCCCGCCCGTTCGGCCGCCGTGGTGATGCCGTCCAGATCGGCGCGGGTCTGGTTGAAATGACTGTTCAGCCGCTCCACCCGCTCGACCACCAGTTCCACATCGCGGTGCAACAGCCGCAACGTCGCCCGGATCGCCCCGGCCTGCTCGCGCATCCGCGCATCCTTCAGCACGGCCCGCATGGTGTTCAGCGTCGCCATGCAGGTGGTGGGCGACACGATCCAGACCCGCGCCTCGAACCCGTCGCGCACCACATCGGGATAGTTGGCGTGCAGTTCGGCATAGACCGCTTCCGACGGTAGGAACATCAGCGCGCCATCCGCGGTTTCGCCTTCGATGATGTATTTCTCCGCAATCGCCTTGATGTGGGCCCGGACCGACGTGCGCATCTGCCGCGCCGCCTCGACCATGGCCTGCTGGGTTTCGGCCCGGCGCAGCGCTTCATAGGCCTCCAGCGGGAACTTGGCATCCACCACGATCGGCCCGGGCGGGTTGGGCAGATGGATCAGGCAATCGGCCCGCTTGCCGTTCGACAGGGTCGCCTGCATGGTATAGGCCCCCGGCGGCAGCGCCTTCTGCACGATGTCGTTCAACTGAATCTCGCCAAACGCCCCGCGCGTCTGCTTGTTCGACAGGATATCCTGCAGGCTCAGCACATTGCCCGACAGTTTCTCGATATTGGCCTGGGCCTTGTCGATGGTTTCCAGCCGCTGCTGCAAGTCACCGAGGCTGCGGGCGGTGCGGGTGGCAGAGCCGCTGAGTTGCTCGCCCATCAGCCGCGACACTTCGGCCAGCCGCTGCTCCATCACCTGCAACATGGCGGACTGGCTGACGGCCTGGGCTTCCGAAACATGGTGCAGCCCGCCAGACAACTGGTGCTGCCCATCCGACAGCGCCTGCACCCGGTGTCCCAGTTGACCCATCTGATACAGCATCGGTTCGGCCATGCGGGCAGAACGGCCGGCAGCGCGCATGGTGGTGATCAACAGCACGAACAGCAAAAGCACCAGCACCGCCGCCCCGATCATGGCCAGGACCATTGGGTCCTGCAGGTCATAATTCTGGCCGTTGACGGTGATCATGTGCGCCCGAACAACCGTTCGATATCGCTCAGCTTCAGTTCGACATAGGTCGGGCGGCCATGGTTGCACTGGCCGGAATGCGGCGTCGCCTCCATTTCGCGCAGCAGGGCATTCATCTCCTCGGGCCGCATCTGCCGACCCGACCGCACCGAACCGTGGCAGGCCATCGACGACAGCACCGTCTCCAGCCGCGATTGCAGCGTCCGGCTGTCGCCAAGGTCGGCCAGGTCGTCCAGAATGTCCCGGATCATCGCCGCACCGTTGACCGTACCCAGAATCGCCGGGGTTTCGCGTATGGCGACAGCAGTGCCGCCAAACGGCTCGACGGTCAGCCCCAGCCGGGCCAGGTCGGGGGCCATTTCCAGTACCTGTGCAGCGTCCTGCGCCGACAAATCGACAATTTCGGGGATCAGCAGCGCCTGCGCCGCCACGCCCGCCGTTGCCATCTGCCGCTTCAGCCGCTCATAGACCAGCCGTTCATGCGCCGCATGCTGATCCACGATCACGACGCCGGTGGCGGTCTGCGCGATGATGTAGTTTTCGTGCAGTTGTGCCCGCGCCGCGCCCAGCGGGTGCGCCGCATCGGATGGCGCAGGGTCATCGATCACATATCCCGACGGCGCCTCGGCAAATCCGGCATCGGGCGGGGCCTGAAACGCCTGCGCAGCGCGCAAAGCCCCTATCGAAGGCCGGTCCATCTGGTAAATGCGCGGCGCACCGCCCGCCGCCTCGGGCTGCATGGCCCCCAGCGTCGCATGGCCCAGCGTCGAGGAAGCGCGGTGCCCGGCCGCCGCCAGCGCATGGCGCAGCGCCGAGATGATCAGGCCGCGTGCGATCCCGGGTTCGCGAAACCGCACCTCGGATTTCGCCGGATGCACGTTCACGTCAACCCGTTCCGGGTCGCAGGTCAGAAACAGCACCGCCGCCGGGTGGCGGTCCCGGCTGAGAAAATCCCAATAGGCCGCCTTCAGCGCCCCGATCAGCAACTTGTCCTGAACCGGCCTGCCATTGACGAACAGATGCTGCGCCACCGACGTGCCGCGAGAATAGGTCGGCAGTGCCGCATAGCCGGTCAGCCTGATCCCCTCGCGCTCAGCATCGATCCGCAGGGCGTTTTCGGCGAAATCCCCGCCAAGCACCCGGGCCAGCCGCCCGATCAGCGCGTCGAACAGATCGCCCTGCTGCGCATCAGCGCGAAACAGTTCGCGCGCATCGCCCCCCGTCAGGTCCCGAAGCGAAAACGACACATAGGGCTCGGCCATCGCCAGCCGCCGGACCACCTCGGCAATCGCCTGCGCCTCGGCCCGGTCGGACCGCAGGAACTTCAGCCGCGCCGGGGTGGCATAGAACAGGTCCCGCAACTCCACGACCGTGCCGCGCGACAGGGCGGCGGGCCGGACCGGCTGCACCCGCCCGCCCGCCACCGCGATCATCGCCGCCTGTTCGGCCTGCCCGAAATCGGCGCGCGAAGTCAGGGTCAGTCGACCGACAGCCCCCATCGATGGCAGCGCCTCGCCGCGAAACCCGAAAGTGTGGATGTTCAGCAAATCCGACCCGTCGATTTTCGAGGTGGCGTGGCGGGCCAGCGCCAGCGGCAGATCATCGGCACTGATTCCGTGCCCGTCATCCGTCACCCGGATCAGCGACTTGCCGCCGTCGGCATAGGAAATGTCGATCCGGCGCGCGCCCGCGTCCAGCGCATTCTCTACCAGTTCCTTGACGGCAGAGGCCGGCCTTTCCACCACTTCGCCCGCCGCAATGCGGTTGACCGCAGCCTCATCCAGTTGGCGGATGGCTGGGCGATTTTCCGGGCGTTCGGCGGACATGTTGCGCGACTCGGCGTTCATGCCACAAGAATTAGCATGGCCCAAAGGATTCGGCCATATCTGATCCCTGTCTGGTTCCCGGTTCGTTCTGTGCGGTTCAATCGGCCGCCTCAGTCGGTCGACACCACGCCTTCGGGCTGCCCGACCACGACAAAATGCAAGGCTCCGGGCTGGATCAACCGTTTGGCCAAGCACTGCACATCGGCCAGCGTCACCGCGTTCACCTGATCGTTTCGGGTGGCGATATAGTCGATTGGCAGACCCTCCATCTGCATCCCGACCATGATGTCGGCAATCGGGCCGTTGCCGTCAAAGCGCAGCGGATAGGACCCGGTTAGGTAGGTCTTGGCCCCCTGCAGTTCCGCCTCGGTGATCCCCAGGGCCGCCTTTGCCCATTCCGCCCGCACCACATCGATGGTCTCTGCCACGGTCGCATTCGCCGTTGCCACCTGACCCATCATGATTTCGGCCTGATTCATCGGGGCCAGAAAGGTGGAAATGCCGTAGGTCAGCCCGCGTTTCTCGCGAACCTCGGTCATCAGGCGCGACCCGAATCGGCCGCCGCCCAGCACCTCGTTCAGGATATAGGCGGCAAAGAACTCGGGATCGTCGCGCCTCAACCCGGTATGGCCGAAAATCACCACCGACTGCGGCGTTTCGAACGGCACCACGGTAACGCCGCCCTGCAGCAGATAGTCGGCGCGCGGCGGCATCGGCGCACCCTGTGCCGGCAGGTCGGCAAACAGCGTGTCCAGCATCAGCCCCAGGTCCTGCGGGCTGATGTCGCCGACCGCGCCCACAAAGATCCGGTCCCGCGCCAGCGTTGCGGCATGGGCCGCGACGATATCCTGCCGCGTCAGGGCGGCCACCGATTCCAGCGTGCCGTCGCGCGGCGAACCATAGGGATGGTTGCCAAAGGCCAGCCGGTCATAGGTGTGCGCCGCAATGGTCTCGGGGTCCTGTTCGTCGGATTTCAGGCCCGACAGAACCTGCGCCCGCACCCGCTCAATGGCATCGGGATCAAAGCGCGGCCGGGTCAGTGCAAGTTTCAGCAGGTTGACCGCAGCATCCCGGTTTTCCGTCAGGAACTGCGCCGAAACGGCAATCGAATCGTCATAGGCGCGAAAACCGTAAGTGGCCGCCAAGGCCTCGCGCGCTTCGGCAAACCCCTGCGAGGTCAGATCGCCGGCGCCTTCCTCGATCAGCGCCGTCATCAGGTTGACCGCCCCGCGCTTGCCCGGCGCATCCAGGCTGCCGCCGCCTTCGAACCTGATTTCCAGCGCCACGAACGGAATCGAATGCTCTTCGACCAGCCAGGCGGTCACCCCGCCGGGCGACGTGACCGCCGTGATCGGCACTTCGGCCCGAACCGGTGCCGCAAACAGCAACGCGGCCCCAAGACAGACCGCCAGCCGGCCCGATATCTGGCGCAATGTCAGGGCGATCATTCCGTGCTCTCCTTGGGTTCTTCGCGGATCAACCAGCCGGTCACCGCCCGCTTGCGGTCCAGCACGGCACTGGCTGCCGCCAGCACATCCTCGGGCGTCACCGCATCCAGAATCGCCGGCCAGGCTTCGATATCGGCAATGGTCAGGCCAGAGGTCAACCCCTCGCCATAGCGCCGCGCCAACCGCTGCACGTCGTCCCTGGCATAGATTTCGTCGGCCCGGATCTGGGTCTTGATCCGCGCGAACTGCGCCGGATCAACCCCGTCCTTCAGGAACTGCGCCAGCACCCCGTCAACCGCGTCCTCGGCCTGTTGCAGGCTGACGCCATCGGCCGGCACCACGGCAAAGCCAAAAGTGCCGTCGTCCAGTGAACTGCCGTCATAGAACGCCGATGTATAGATCGCGGTCTGGTTGTCGTACTGCAATTTGCGCCCCAGAACCGAGGTGGCCGCATTGCCGCCCAGGAGTTCCGCCAGAAAGGTCAGGGCCGCCGCCTGCTGTTGCGCCCCCGGGTCGCGCTCCGGTGCCAGATAGGTCCGCAGCACATAGGGTTGCGCCACGCGCGCATCGGCATAGGTCAGCCGCCGCTCGGCCAATTGCGGCGGCTCCTCCGGGCGCAGGCGCGCCGGCAGGTTGTCGGTCGGGGCCAGCGGTCCGTAATTCGCTTCAGCCAACGTCCGCACCTGGTCTGGCGTCACGTCGCCCGCAACCACCAGAATCGCGTTATTCGGCGCATAGTAGGTATGGTACCAGTCCAGCGCGTCCTGGCGCGACAACTGCTCCATCTCGTGCCGCCAACCGATGATCGGGATGCCGTAGCGGTGGTTCATCCACTGCGCTGCCCGTCGCTGCTCGTTGAAGATCGCCCCGGGGTCCGAGTCGATCCGCGAACTGCGCTCCTCCAGAATCACATCGCGCTCGGTCAGCACATCCGCTTCGGGCAGCACCAGATTGCGCATCCGATCCGCCTCCAGCCCCATCATCAGGTCCAGCCGGTCGGCGGCGATGCGCTGGTGATAGGCGGTGTAGTCCCAGGCGGTAAAGGCGTTGTCGTTGCCGCCATTGGCCTCGACGATCTGCGAAAATTCGCCGGGTGCCAGCTTCTCGGTGCCCTTGAACAGCAGATGTTCCAGAAAATGCGCGATGCCGGACTTGCCTGCCGGTTCGTCCGCCGACCCGATCCGGTACCAGACCATATGCACCACGACCGGGGCGCGGTGATCCTCGATCACCACCACGTCCAGCCCGTTCGGCAGGGTGAAATTGGTGACAGTGTCGGCTTTGGCAGGCAGCGCGAAGGCCAACAGGGGCAACAGGGCACTGGTCAGTCGGATCATGCACGCTCTCCCACGGGTCTGGGGTAAGACCTACACCCTTGGATGCGGCGATCAAGCCTGCCAACGGTACTGTGACTCAACAGTTTGGCAAACGTTACCTGGCGTCCTTGGCCGGCGGGGCCGAATTGGTGCGGATGCCCCGGTTGCGCCAGCGCGCAAGTTCGGCATGCTGATCCAGCGACTGCGCCAGATAGGCCTTGAAATAGACGTTCACGTTGAACAGCCGCTCCAGGATCCGGCCATTGTTCTGTCGGCGAAACTCCAGGTCTTCGGCCGCCAGCTGGCTGCGGATGTCAGGGGCAACCCCGAACCGCGTCGCATGCGCCACGACGGCCCCGTCGCCTGCCCCACCCCGCGCCAGCACGGCCGGGTTACCACCCAGCGCTGCGATGGCATCCGCCTGCGGTGTCGGATCGGTCAGACTGGCACCGCCCGGAGTCGGTTCGGGCAGAACGGCAAGGTCGGTTGGCATCTGTAGCGGCTTGGTCGGCAGGATTCCGAACTCGTCCGGCCCGCGCGTTTCAGACCGCAGGTTCATCAGTTCCGGCTGCCGGTCGCCGCTACAGGCCGCCAGCACCAGCAGCAATAGCGCCGATATCCCGATCCTGCTGCCTGTCGCCCGCATCCGCGCCTCTCCCGGCCACTTTTTCCCGTCTTTACCGCAAAGGCCCGGGGGCGTCACGCGGTCTTTGCCCGCCCGGAAAACAGCACCAGCCCGATCGCGCCGGCAAAGATCGCCACATCGGCGACGTTGAACGCAAAGGGATTGGCCAGGCCGCAGCACGACATGTTCAGAAAATCCGCGACCGCGCCATAGATCACCCGGTCGATCACGTTGCCCATCGCGCCGCCGATCAGCAAGCCGGCCGCCACCTGCACCACCGGACGGTGCGGTTCGCGCCGGACCCACAGCCAGACCCACAGCGAAATCCCCAGTGCCACCGCGATCAACAGCCAGCGCAACACATCGGCATTGTTTGCAAACAGCCCGAAGTTCACCCCCCGGTTCCAGGCCATGCGAAAGTTGAGGAACGGCGGCAGCACGTCGATCGAAAGAACCCGCGCCAGGTCCAGCCCATGCACCACCACATACTTCGAAATCTGATCCAGGCCGAACACGCCCGCCGCCACCGCACTCGCCAACCGCATTCTCACCCGCCCCTTGCGCTTCTTCTTGGCTGAAATACCCGTACTGACTCAATGCCGGAAATGCCGCATCCCGGTAAAGACCATCGCCAGCCCCGCCGCATCCGCCGCCGCGATCACCTCGTCATCCCGCACCGATCCGCCGGGCTGGATCACGGCGGTGGCCCCGGCCTCGGCTGCGGCAATCAGCCCGTCGGCAAACGGAAAGAATGCATCCGAGGCCACCACCGAACCAACCGTCAGCGGCTCTGCCAGCCCAAGGGCGTCGGCCATGTCCTGCGCCTTGCGCGCCGCTATCCGCGTGCTGTCGATCCGGCTCATCTGACCGGCACCGATCCCCACTGTCGCGCCGTTTCGGACATAGACGATGGCATTGGATTTGACGTGCTTTGCCACCCGCCAGGCAAACATCATGTCGGCAATCTCGGCCCCGGACGGGGCGCGGCGGCTGACCACCCGCAGGTCAGACGCCGCAACATGGCCAGTGTCGCGGTCCTGCACCAGAAATCCGCCCGCAACCTGGCGGACCGACAAACCGCCCGCCTGTGGATCGGGCAACGACGCGGTGGTCAGCAGCCGCAGGTTCTTTCGGGCCGCAAAGATTGCCAGCGCCGCCGCATCGGCACCGGGGGCAATCACAACTTCGGTGAACACCTCGACGATCCGCGCCGCTGTCGCCGCGTCCAGCACCCGGTTCAGCGCCACGATCCCGCCAAAGGCCGAAGTCCGGTCGCAGTCATAGGCCCGCCCGTATGCCTCGGCCAGCGTGGCGGCCCGGGCAACGCCGCAGGGATTTGCATGCTTGACGATGACGCAGGCCGGACCGTCGGCAGGATCGAACTCCGCCACCAGCTCGAACGCCGCGTCGGTATCGTTGATGTTGTTGTAGCTCAGCGCCTTGCCCTGCCATTGCCGCGCCGTGGCGACACCCGGGCGATCAGTGCCGTCGCGGTAAAAGGCGGCCGTCTGATGCGGGTTTTCGCCGTAGCGCAGGGTCTGCGCCAGTGTTCCGGCCAACACCCGCCGTCGAGGTGCCGCCTCGCCCTGCGCAAGCGCCATCCAGCCCGACACCGCCGCGTCGTAGGCTGCGGTCCGGGAATAGGCGTCCAGTGCCAGCCGCTGGCGGAAGCCAAGGCTGGTCGCGCCTTGATGCCGCGCCAACTCGTCCAGCAACGCCGCATAGTCCGCCGGGTCGGTGACCGTCACGACAAAGCGGTGGTTCTTGGCCGCAGCCCGGATCATCGCCGGTCCGCCGATATCGATGTTCTCGATGCAGGCGGCCGCGTCCGCGCCCCGGGCCACGGTCGCCTCGAACGGATACAGGTTGACGATCAAGAGATCGATCGGCGCGATCCCGTGCGCCGCCAACGCCGCAACATGGCCGGGATCATCGCGGAGTGCCAACAGCCCGCCATGCACCGCCGGATGCAGCGTCTTGACCCGCCCGTCCATCATCTCGGGCATGCCCGTCACCTCGGCCACGTCGCGCACCGCCAGACCCCGGTCGCGAAGCAACTGCGCCGTGCCGCCGGTCGACAACAGCGCCACACCCTGCGCCGCCAACGCCTCGGCCAGAGCCACCAGCCCGGTCTTGTCCGACACCGAAATCAGCGCACGTTGCACCGGCCACAGATCAGTCATCCAGCATCATCCCCACCGTCACGCCTGCACAGCCGGACCGGGCGACCCCAGGTCCCGGATGCCCCGTGGCGTATCCTTGGCCTTGGCCAGCGTCCAGCTGACCTGGCTCGCATAGTCGATCACCGTGCCAGAGAGAACGATTTGTTTGCAGGGCTGTGGCTTCAGCCGGTCCTTTTCCAGATAGACCGACGCTTCCAGCGTCATCGCCGCCCCGCCATGCTGGCGGAACTGCCAGACCTCGCCGCTGCGCAGGGTCAGCGAAATCAGTGCAGTGCGCGGGTCCAGCGCCGCTTCGACGTCGGGATGCAGGTGGAACCGCACCATGTACCGGACGCCCTGCGACCTGCTTCGGCCCATCATCCGGTCAAAGCGCTTGCGGTCCGGGTCGGTCATCGCCCCCAGCGTGTCTTCGCCGACCAGCGTCCTGCCGTCCGCCGACAGGTTCAGCCGCCGCACATGCGTCAACCCGTGCGAGTTGACATAGCCGTCCTGCCCGGCGATCAGACTGATGCCCGACGGGCCGGCTGCCTGCTGCGCATTCACCGCAACCGGAGTGTCGGCCAGCAGTTCCGCCCGGCGGCCCCGGACCAGACGCGGCGGTGCAAACCGGCTGGAAGAATAGCCGTCGATCGACAGCGTCGAGTGTGACGCGGTCGCCCGGCCGGCGCGCAACCACTCGGCACCGAACGCTGCCCCGGAACCGCAGTTCACCAGCAGCGGCCGGCGCCCCGATGTCAGTTCCATCGCCAGGGTCGAGGCATGCGCTCCGGCCGAAGCCGGTCCCTGCGGCGGTGCGGCTGCATCGACGATCACCGTGGTCCGCGCCGCCGACAGCCGGGCATAGCCCATTGCCAGCCCGCTGACCGCAACCGGCCGCACACCCGCAGCGGCCAGCGCCTGATCCAGCCGGCCCTCAAGGCCGTGCCCGCCGCCGTGAAACCGCGCCAGTCCGCCATTGGCATGCTGCAGCGCCCGCAGCGTCGGCGCGATACGTTCAATGGCGGCAAGATGATCGCGCCCGGCAGTGCGGCCCGCCTGACCCAGCGCCTGTCCCGCCCAGATCAGCAGCGAAAACAGATCCAGCAGTTCCTCGGGGTTGCGTGTGGCCAGACCGCCCTCCGGCGTCACCTGTTCGGCACATTCGTGCGACAGTGCGCCGGTGGCGGCGGCAACCTGACCCTCCATCCCGGTCAGGCTCAGACCGGCACTGATCAGCCCGGTCAGCGCCTCGATCCGCGGCAACCCCGGCGGCGCCGACGGCCAGCTTCGCGACAGGAACAGCGTCTGGCGGGTCAGCGCGTTGAAAAATATCCGGGCGATGCGCGGTTCAAGCTCGTGCCCCAGCATCTCCGCGTGATTGATCCAGCGCAGCACCCGCCGCCCGGTCAGTTCGGGGGTCCAACCCGGACCGTTGCCCCGCCCGAACCGCGCCACCCAGTCCAGGGTCCAGGCCTGCGCCCGCTGCCGCGCCACATCGTCGGCCACCGCCGCCAGGTCATCCAGCCAAAGAAAGCCCTGGACCTCCTGCTCAAAGGCCGGATCGGGCGGCAGCACGGTCCAGACCGAGCGTCCGGGGGCCTGAATCAGATGCCCCGCGAACTGGAAACTGCCCGCCAGCAGGTGCTGACCGCGCGTCAGTGAGCCGATGGTGCGAGGCTCCGGCTCGAACGCCAGCGTGCTGGCCAGCCGCGACCGCGCCGCGATCCTTGCATGGACGCGGTTCATCAGGCGGATGCGCCATGCGCGCCAGCCCTCGGAATGGGACACGCCAGCCTTGCCTTGCCTTGCCATGCGGGGTGACGCCGTTTTGCCTGATTGGGGTCAGCATAGGGGCGGACCCCTCCGCTGTCACCGGTTAATGCCCGGCCTCACGCGGGCTTGCGCACCAGGGCGATGTAGAACCCGTCCATTCCGCCCGCATCCGCCCAGTAATCCGGGCGCAACCGCAGCCCGCCCTCGGCCGTCAGCCAGTCGCGGCTGACCCCGGCTAGGTCCAGCGCCTGCGGCCGGGTGATCAGGCCCGGATGCCGCGCCAGCGCCGCCAGTACCTGCGCCTCGCCCTCTTCGGGCAGCAGCGAGCAGGTGCAATAGACCAGCCGCCCGCCGGGCTTCAGAAAGCCGAGTGCCCGGTCGAACAGCTGACGCTGCAGTGTTAGCAGGTCCGGCAGATCGGCCTCGGTCTTGACAAACGGCAGGTCAGGATGTCGCCGGATGGTGCCGGTGGCCGAACACGGCGCATCCAGCAGCACCGCGTCGAACAATCCGCCCGGCTCCCAGACCAGCGCGTCTGCCACCACCGCCTGTGCCGCCAGCCCGGTGCGCGCCAGATTTTCCCGCAACCGCGCGACCCTTGGCCCCGAGATGTCCAGCGCGGTCACCAATGCCCCGGCTGCCGCCATCTGCAGGGTCTTGCCGCCCGGTGCCGCGCACAGGTCCAGCACCTGCTCGCCCGCTGTCACTGCCAGCACCCGTGCCGGCAGCGCGGCGGCGGCATCCTGAACCCACCATTCACCCGCCGCATAGCCCGGCAGGTCGGACACCTGCCCCACCGCGCCCCGCCTGTAACTGCCGGTCGGCAACGCCGTCGCCACCAGGTCGGCCCCAGCCGCAAGACCCGGCTTCAGCGTCAGGTCCAGCGGCGCACCCAGCATCTGCACCTGTTCCATCGCCTCGACCGTCGGCCGCCCGTAGATTGCCACCAGCCGCTTGCGCAGCCAGCCCGGCATCCGCTGCGGCGGCATCCGGTCCCACACCTCGTGCGGTTCGGCCACAACCTTGCGCAGCACCGCATTGACCAGCCCGGTCAGATGCCCGGTCCGCGCACCATGCCGCACCAGTTCAACGGCGGCATTGACGGCACCATGCGCCGCCGAGCGGTCCACCATCACTTCGACCACAGCCAGCCGAAGCGCATTCACCACGCCCAAAGGCGGAACCTTGCGCAGATGCGGACCAAGCATCCGGTCGGCGCGCTCCATGTGCCGCAGCACGGTCTGCGCCAGCCGCTGCGCCCGCGCCCGTTCGGAACCATCCAGCCCGGCCAACGGTCCCTTTGGGTCGGCCAGGACGCCCTGCAGCATCTGTCCGTCGCCAAGCACCGATTCCAGAAGCGCCAGTGCCGCCCGTCTGGCCGGCAACCCGGCAGCGGCGGTGCCCTGACCACCGCCGGCCTGGCCCGCACTCTTCTGGCCCTCACTCCTCTGACCCGAAGCCTCCGGGTCTGGGCTTTCTTGCTCAGGACCCGTCTGGCTCACACTCGTCTGGCCCGCACTCGCCTTGCCCGGGTTCGTCCGGCCCGCACTCTTCTGGCTCCTGCTCATGGGTCGCGCCTCTTTGCTCTGCAAGCCGCACCGCCTATATCACTCGGGCAATCCGCACAAGGAACCCGCCCGATGCCCGAAGAGTTGCCGCCCGCTGCCCAAAGGGCGCTCGCAGAAGCCGAGGCACGGCGCAAGCTGGCCAAAGCCCCGGCGCCGCCAACTGAACTTGGCGGCAGGGACGGCCCCGACCCGGCACGCTACGGCGACTGGGAAAAGAAAGGGCTGGCTGTCGATTTCTGAAGCCCCGACCAACGGGTCGTAGATTGGCCCGGGCGGTCAGCATGCCCGCTCGCGGCCCTGGATCAACGTATAGGCCTCGGCAAACTCCTGTCCGCAGGCTGCGCCCCAGACCCTGGCTTGCGCCATGACATTCTCGACCGAGCGCGGCGAGGCCCCCGTCCGCCGTTCCCGCCGGTAGCTCTCGATGGCCAGAGATTTGACAACAAGTTGCTGCTCCGTCAGGCAAAGGAAATAGTTGGGCTGGCGCAACTGCCCGTCCAGCGCATGAAACTCCAGCACCCGGTCGACATTGCCGCGATTTACCGGCCGCAATGCAATCTCAAGCACATGCGACAGCACCCGGTGTTCCTGGTTCAGATCAAGCCGGGATGGGCCGACAACTTCATCGGGCTGCAGCCGGGCCAGAATTTCCTCCACTATTTCCAAGGGCCGAAAAAAGCCCACCTGCCCGGGCTCACCCCCGCGCAGCATTTCCGTGCCAGTGCCAAGCTGGTGGTGATGAAAGCCCAGAACCTTCTTGGCTTCCAGAAAGTCCAAGGCTTCCGATGCCGCGCCATCTTCGCGGCCAAAGTCATAGACCCGGCCATAAACGCACAACACATACACGTCCGCGCCCTGCGCCAGCCTTTGCTGGATCAGGCCACCGCAACTTATCACCTCGTCATCCATATGCGGCATGACCAGAAGCGTGCGCATTGGGGCTACACCCTGATTTTATCGATTCCCGCCCATAAAATCTCTGCCGGGTCAGGCTATTCAATCCCGCGTAGATTTCCAATGGTTTCTTCTGTGCGGCCAGCCGGTCCGACCGGCGTGCGGGCAGCAGACCCCGGCGTTCAGCGCAACCGAAGATCGGCCCACTGGCCGGTGCCCTGATCCGAGATGAAGCGCAGGGTATCGCCGCTGACCAGCACGGCCTGACAGTTCGCCCCCAGATTCTCCTCGCCGTAAAACAGGTCGCGGCAGAAAAAACTGCCGTTCCAGTTCCACGCCCCGGTCACCGGCGTACCGAATGCCGATCCTGCGATCTGCCCCGAAGCTGACACCGCCAGCTTGATCCCGGCCCGGGTCAATTGCCTGCCGGACACCAGCTGAACGAAATCCGACTGGCTTTGCACCGGCGTGAAGTCCTCGGCCTCGGCGGGCAGCGCGCCGAACAGCAGCGCCGTCAGGACAAATGCGATCTTGGTTTTCATGGCAGGGCACCTGCAGCAAGGAACGAGCCCTTGCAGAATTGTCCGCGATGGTGGCGCGCCGATGGTTCTTTGCGCCCAAATCACGGCATCTGCGTCGCATTTCGGAAACGGTCCGTTTCAATCACCGGTTCGGGGCGATCAAAGCCCCAGCACGTCCAGCATCGTATACTCGCCCGGCTTGCGGTTCTGCCCCCACAGCGCCGCCTTCAGCGCACCCCGGGCAAAGATCGCGCGGTCGGTTGCGATGTGGCGCAGCACGATCCGCTCGCCCTCCGCCGCAAAGATCACGTCATGCTCGCCGACAATGTCGCCGCCGCGAATCGATGAAAAGCCGATCCGGCCCCTGCCGCGCACGCCGGTGACGCCGTTGCGGCCCGCATCCGCGACGCTGTCCAGCGCCACGCCGCGCCCGGCAGCCGCCGCCTGCCCCAGCATCAGGGCAGTGCCGGACGGCGCATCCATCTTCATCCGGTGATGCGCCTCGACCACCTCGATGTCGAAATCCTCATCCAGCGCCGCCGCCACCTGTTTCGTCAACTGCACCAGGAGGTTGACCCCCAGGCTCATGTTGCCGGCCCGCACGATCACCGCATGCCGTGCGGCGGCGGCGATCCTTGCCAGATGCGTCGCCTCCAGACCGGTGGTGCCGATCACATGCACTGCGCGGGCCTGCGCCGCCAGCCCGGCAAACCGCACGGTCGCATCCGGCGCGGTGAAATCCAGCACCGCCTGTGCCTTGGCAAAAACCTCCAGCGGGTCGTCGCTGACCGTCAGGCCCAGCGCAGCACCGCCCATCGCCTCGCCCACATCGCGGCCGATCCAGTCATGGCCCGGACGTTCCAGACAGCCGACCAGCCGCGCCTTGTCCGACGCCAGCACGGTCTGCAGCAGCATCTGCCCCATCCGGCCCGAAGCCCCGGTCACTACAATTCCAGGCTGATCTTGCATGGCTGGCCCCCCGTGCGGTTTCGGCAGTGCTTAGCCGGTCAGTGCCGTCTTGGCAAAGCCTCAGGTTGCAGGGGCGCGGCAACTGCCCTAGATCAGCGGCATGGCACAGCGTTTTCCTTCTCATTCCGGGCCGTCACAGCGCCAGCTTCGGGTCGGCGAACTGATCCGGCGCACCTTGTCGGATGTTCTGGCGCGCGGCGACATCCACGACCCCGACCTGAACCGCATCTCGATCACCGTCGGAGAGGTCCGGACCTCGCCCGATCTGAAGGTTGCGACCGCCTTTTTGTTGCCCCTGGGTGGCGAGGGCCGCGACGAGGCGCTGACGGCGCTGCGCCGCAACCGGGTCGAACTGCGCCGGGCGGTGGCGCGCGAAATGTCGTTGAAGTTCGCGCCCGAGATCAGGTTTGAACTGGATGAAACCTTTGACCGCATGGACGAAACCCGCCGCCTTCTGGCGCAGGCCGACGTGCAGCGCGACCTTGCAAGACCGGACGCCCCCGATGAGGAAGAATAGCGCGGTCGGCGCGCTGCTTGTGCTGATGTCGGCGGGTGTCGCCGCTGCCGACTGCCGCAGCCTCGACCACGACGGGCGTGGCTTCACGGTCTGCACCGCCGTTCTCGGCCAGGACGACCTGCGGCTGTTCCTGTCGGCCCCGGATGGCCGTCCGTTTGCCAGTTTTGAACGGGTCAACACAGCGCTGGCCCCGGCAAAGCTCGGGTTCGCAATGAATGCCGGCATGTATCATCCCGACCGCAGCCCGGTTGGCCTCTATCTTGAAAACGGCGTTCAGGCCGGAAAGCTTGTCACCTCGGACGGGCCGGGAAACTTCGGCCTGCTGCCGAACGGGGTTTTCTGCATTGCGCCCGATGGCTTCCGGGTGATCGAAACCCGGGCCTACGCGAAAAACCCGCCCGATTGCAGCTATGCCAGCCAGTCTGGCCCGCTCTTGGTGATCGGCGGCAACCTGCACCCGCGGTTCCTGCCGACATCGGATTCGCGCTATGTCCGCAACGGCGTCGGCGTTTCAACGGACGGCCAGACCGCCTATTTTGCCATATCCGATGACCGGGTGAACTTCACCGAATTCGCCCGAATGTTCCGCGATGCGCTCAAGGTGCCGGACGCGCTGTATTTCGACGGCTCGATCTCGCGGCTCTATGCGCCCGAGATTGGGCGCAACGATCCGGGATTTGCCTTCGGACCGGTGGTCGGCACCGTGCTGCCGCAGCGTTGACCAACCGCCGCGCAGGCTGTAGCTGCCGGGACCTTGACCAGCAAAGGACAGTGACAGGTGGCACGGGCGCGCAAAGGCAGAGAGGTTTCTGGCTGGCTGGTGGTCGACAAGCCCGCAGGCATCACCTCCACCGCCGTGGTCAACAAGGTCAAATGGGCGCTCGACGCTAAAAAGGCAGGCCACGCCGGCACGCTTGATCCGGCCGCAACCGGCGTGCTGGCGGTGGCTTTGGGCGAGGCGACAAAGACGGTGCCCTACATCACCGATGCGCTGAAATGCTACCACTTCACCATCCGTTTCGGCGCGGCCACCACGACCGACGACGCCGAAGGAACGGTGATCGCCACCGCAGCGCTGCGCCCGACCGATGAACAGATCGAACAGGCGCTGACCCGGTTTCGCGGCGACATCCTGCAGACCCCGCCGCAGTTTTCGGCCGTCAAGATCGACGGCGAACGCGCCTATGATCTGGCCCGTGGCGGCGAAGCCATCGATATCGCACCGCGCCCGTTGTGGGTCGAGCAACTGGATCTGACCGCCCGCCCCGATCCCGATCATGCCGAACTGGAGATGGTGTGCGGCAAGGGCGGCTATGTCCGCGCCATCGCCCGCGACCTGGGCGCAGTGCTCGGCTGCCTTGGCCATGTGCAGGTGCTGCGCCGGGTCTGGTCCGGGCCGTTTGACGCCGCCGACGGCATCACCATGGCGCAGATCGAGGCGCTGGCGAAAACCGAAGCGCTGGATGCATTCCTGCGCCCGCTGGAACAGGGGCTTGCCGACCTGCCGGAACTTCCCGCCACCGTTGAAGGCGCCGCACGGCTGCGCAACGGCAACCCCGGCATGGTGATATCGTCAGATGTGGAATACGGCGACGAGGCCTGGGCCAGCTATCAGGGCAAAGCCGTGGCTGTGGGGGTTTACAAGGCGGGCGAACTGCACCCGAGCCGGGTGTTCAGGACCTGACCATGAGAAAAATGCGGCTCAACTGCGTCAGGTCAAAAGGAGGCCGCTCACGGCAGGTTTTGCGCCGCCGCGCGGTCAACAATCGGAAAACCCGCGACGGGCAAATCTGTTCATAAGGGCAGGCAGCTTCGCTTCCCGACCGGACCCCAAAAAATTTGCCCGGCCGTTCGGCCTGTCATAGCCTGACTGAAACCGCTCCGAGCATTGAGTAATTGGCCATCACCTCATCGCCGGGCTTGGTATCGAAGATGCCGGTGATCACGCCGGTCGTGACCACGTCGCCGACGCGCAGGTGATGGTCGCGGCCGATCAGATGATTGGCCAGCCAGGTAAGCGCGATCTCCGGCCCTCCCAGGGCGTTTGCGCCAATGCCGTCATATTTCTCCACGCCGTTTATCTGCACCCGCACTTCGATCTGCGCATATTCGGAACGCGCCAAGGGCGTCACTCCGACCCCGAGGGCCAGCGCATCGTTGAGACCGCCGTCGGCGACATACCATTCGACGGTATCGTCGAAACCCTTGGGCAGCCGCGGATTGACGATCTCGATGGCCGGATGCACCGTGGCCACTGCCGCCAGGACCTCATCGACGGAATAGGGTTCCCGGCGACCGGGAAGATCATGAGCGAGGGTAAAGGCGATCTCGGGCTCGGTGATGCGGAAGTTGCTGTCGTGCGTAGTGATATGGGCACCCGACCGGAAAAGCCGCTCCTGATAGATCGGCCCCGGAAAGGGTCCATCGGCCTTGAGCGCCGCCTGCGCCTTCGGGCTGGTACAGCCGATTTTCCAGCCCGAATGTTTCCAGCCAAGCCGGTCGCGCACCGCGCATTGGACGGCGAAGGCTTTGGTCATGTCTTGCGGTGCGGGCCCCGGATATTCCGGAAGCTTTTCGCCAGACAGCCTTGCTCCGGCGAGGGCTTCGATGATTTTCTGATCGCTCATGGGCATTCCTTGACTAAATCTGCGGAGGCCAGCGTGCCCGCCGACAGGCAGGTCATTTCGGCGACGGTCACCGTTCCGGCGGCGCCGCAATGTGCGGCCGTGGCCGGGGTCGTCGTTACGGCCCCCACGCCAGCAGCGCGGAAACCGCCGACAGTTTCCGTCTTGCAACCATGGTTACCTTCCGAGGGTTCGTTGGATCCCGCAAGGGGGATTCGTTTCCTGATGGCCAAACTTGGGCCGTCTCGAAACATCAGGCAAACCATAAAGACAGAACCCGCGCTTCGGTTCACGAAGCGCGGGCTCTGTTCATTCGACTGGCCAGCCGATCAGCTGAACAGGAAGTCCGAGGCGTCGATCTGGGTATCCACCGTCAGGCCGATCAGGGTAACCGTGATATCCGCCGTGCCGTTGCCGTCGGTATCTACCAGCACCTGGCCACCCGATACCTGGGCTTCGGAATTGCCGGTCGAGGTAAAGGCACCGGCGCCGACATAGGCAAAGGTTCCCGCCAGCAGCCCCTGGAACACCATCAGGTCGCCCTCATCCAGACCACCATTGACATCGTTGAAGTCGACGATGGTGTCCGAACCCACGCTGGTGCTGGTAAACACGAACTGATCCGCCAGCGCGCCGCCGGTCAGTGTGTTGTCGGCCGCGTTGCCGGTGATCACGTTCGCCAGCCCGTTGCCGGTACCGTTGATCGTGGCCACGCCGGTCAGGGTCAGGTCTTCGATGTTGGCCGCCAGCGTATGGCTGACCGAAGCCTGAACCCGGTCGTTGCCGCCGCCGCCTGCTTCCGTCGTGGTCTCGCCGACACTGCCGACAATGAACACGTCGTTGCCTGCCCCGCCGGTCATGTCATCGGCCAGCGCACCGCCATCCAGCGTATCGTTGCCGTCGCCGCCCGCCAACGTGTCGATCCCGCCACCGCCGATCATCGAATCGTTGCCGGTGCCGCCGGTCAAGTTGTCGGTGCCGCCAAGGCCACTGAGCGTCACCCCAATGCTGCCGCCGACGATGGAAATCGTGTCCGCTCCGGTGCCGCCGGTGACGACATAGGCCGCCAGACCCTCATCCGTCAGGGTCAGGCTGTTGGTGCCGTTGGCCAGCGTGATCGCCGCCGTTGACACGTTGACCGTCGTCAGGTCGATCACCCCGGCATCCGCCATGGTCAGGGCACCCGTAGAGACCGAGGTCGTGAACTCCAGGAGCTGTGCCACCGACATCGTGATGCCACCGCCAAAGCCGGTGATGCTTTCGATGTTGGCATGGTTCATCGCGGTGATATCCACGGCCGCGAGCACGCCGGTACCGTCCAGAATGTCGATCCCGGCACCGCCCTCGTAAGTGTCCCCCGTCGCAACCTCGCTGGCGAATGCGATCACCAGACGGTCGTTGTTGTTGCCGCCGTCGATGATATCCACACCGGAACCGCCGGTCAGGGTGTCATTGCCGTCGCCGCCCAGCAGCGTGTCATTGCCGCCCGCGCCGGACAGTGAGTCCGCTCCCGACTGGCCGTCGAGGATGTTGGCGGCAGAGTTGCCGATCATGGCATTGCCAAGCGCGTTGCCGGTTCCGTCCACCACTGCCGCGCCGGTCAGCGTCAGGTTTTCGACGTTTGCCGCCAGCGACCAGGTCAGCCCGGTTTCAACCCGGTCGATCCCCGCATTCGCGGCTTCGACGGTGGTATCGCTTGACACATCCACGATATAGACGTCGTCACCTGCACCGCCGGACGAGGCATCGGTACTGCTACCACCGTCCATCGTGTCATTGCCGTTGCCGCCATACAGCGAGTCGTTGCCGACGCCGCCGCTCAGGGCGTTGTTGCCGGTGCTGCCGGTCAGCCGGTTGTTCAGATCGTTGCCGGTCCCGTCGATGGTCAAGGCGCCGACCAGGATCAGGTTCTCGACGTTGGCCGCCAGCGTTACGCTGATCAGGGCCTTGACCGTGTCGGTGCCTTCGCTCGCCAGTTCCACCGTCGTGTCGCCGACACTGTTCACGGTATAGACGTCGTTGCCGGTGCCCCCTGTCATCTCGTCGGAATTGGCACCGCCGTCCAGTTTATCGGCACCGATGCCGCCGAACAATGTGTCGGCCCCGGCCCCGCCGAACACCTGGTCGTTGCCGTCCAGTGCCGTCAAGACGTTGGCCGCCGCATTGCCGGTCACCACGTTGGCTCCCGCGTTGCCGGTTCCGTCAATCACGCTGACCCCGGTCAGGGTCAGGTTTTCGACATCGGCAACCAGTGTCCAGGTCACCGAGCTTTGCACCGTGTCGCTGCCGCCGCCCAAACCTTCCGAAACGCTGTCGGCAGCGTTGTCGACCACGTAAAGGTCGGCACCCAGTCCGCCGGTCATGATGTCGGCACCCAGCCCGCCGTCCAGCGTGTCGTTGCCGTCACCGCCGTCCAGCGTATCGGCCCCGTCGCCGCCGGTCATCGAGTCGCTGCCAAGCAGGCCGGTCAGGCTGTTGGCAGAGTCGTTGCCGATGATGACGTTGTTGGCGTCGTTGCCGGTGCCGTTCGAAGCCGCGACCCCGGTCAGCGTCAGGTTTTCGACATCGACACCCAAGGTCCAGGTGACATCGGATTTCACGGTATCGATCCCCGCGCCGACCAGTTCGCTCACGGTATCGCCAAGGGCATCCACCACATAGATGTCATCGCCCGTACCGCCGGTCATGGCGTCGGTGCCGGTGCCGCCGTCCATGCTGTCAGCACCAGCGCCACCAGTCAGCGTGTCGGTGCCGCCGGACCCGATCAGCGTGTCGTCGCCATCCATCCCCGACAGCGAGTTGGCCGCCGAGTTGCCGGTGATCAGGTTGTTCGAGGTGTTGCCGGTGCCGTTGATCGCCGTTCCGCCGGTCAATGTCAGGTTTTCGATGGCGCCCGACAGGGTGTAGGTGGCCGAGCTGGATACCTGATCCGCCCCGCCGTTGGAAAACTCGAAGATCGTGTCCGACGTGCTGTCGACCAGATAGCTGTCATCCCCGGCACCGCCGGTCATGGCGTCGTTGCCCAGGCCGCCATCCAGGCTGTCTGCGCCGTCGCCGCCGTCCATCGTGTCGTTGTTGTCGCCGCCGAGCAGCGTATCGGCGCCCAGACCGCCATACATCGAGTCCGATCCGACCAGTCCCGACAGCACGTTGTTGCCGTCGTTGCCGGTCAGCGTGTTGGCAGTAGCGTTGCCGGTGCCGTCGATGTTGCCGGTGCCGGTCAAGGTCAGATGCTCGAAATCGGTCGCCAGCGTATGGGTCAGGCTCGACTGCACGGTATCCGTGCCGCCGGTCGCGCCTTCCGACACGGTGTCACCCGCATTGTCGATCACGAACGTGTCGTTGCCCGATCCGCCGGTCATCGCGTCGGCGTCTGCGCCGCCGTCAATCGTATCGTTGTTCGAGCCGCCGAACAGCGTGTCGTTCCCGGCGCCGCCGGTCAGCGCGTTCGCACCGGTGTTGCCGGTCAGAATGTTGGCAGCGGCGTTTCCGGTCGCATTGGCCGTGGCGCCACCCGTCAGCGTAACATGCTCGGCGTCGTTGGCCGCAATCGAGAAGGTGACAGAGCTTTGGACGGTGTCGATCCCGGCATTGACACCGTCGATGACCACGTCGCCAAGGTTGTCGACAATGAACAGGTCGTCGTTGGCGCCGCCGGTCATCCTGTCGGCACCGATGCCGCCGTCGATCGTGTTGGCACCGTCACCGCCAATGATCGTGTCGTTGCCGCTGCCACCGGTCAGGCTGTTGGCAGCAGAGTTGCCGGTGATCACGTTGGCCGAGGCGTTGCCGGTGCCGTTGATCGCGGCCCCTCCGGTCAGCGTCAGGTTCTCGACGTTGGTGGTCAGCGTATAGGTTACCGAGGCCTCGACCGCATCTGCCGTGCCCTGGCCGGTCAGTTCGGTAACCACGTCGCCGGTGATCTCGTCGACGATGTATTTGTCGTTGCCGAAACCGCCGGTCATCTTGTCGGTGCCGGTGCCGCCGTCCAGCGTGTCGTCGCCGTCGCCGCCGATCAGCGTGTCGTTGGCCCCGTCGCCGAAGATGTCGTTGTTGCCGGTGTTGCCGGTCAGCACGTTGTTGCCGGTGCTGCCGTCCGCCGACGCATTGGCCGAGCCGGTCAGCGTCAGGTTCTCGAACTCCGAACCCAGCAGCGAAACCGACAGCGTGCTCTGGATCAGGTCGATGCCTTCGCCGACCAGTTCCGTCGCGGTATCGCCCAGATCATCAAAGACATAGACATCGTCGCCCGCGCCACCGGCCATGGTATCTGCACCGGTCCCGCCGTCCAGCGTGTCGGCACCAAGTCCGCCACTGATCGAATCGTCGCCGATGCCGCCGTAAAGCGCGTTGTTGCCGGTGTTGCCGATGATGATGTTGTCTTCGTCGTTGCCGGTTCCGATGGTGTTGCCTGCGCCGGTCAGCGTCAGGTTTTCGATGTTGGCGGCCAGCGCATGGGTCAGCCCGGCCAGCACGGTATCGGTGCCCTCGCCAACGCTTTCGTTGGCGGTGTCGCCGACCTGGCTCAGCGTATAGGTGTCATCGCCCAGACCGCCGTAGCTAGCATCAACCCCGGTGCCGCCATCCATCGAGTCGTTGCCGGCACCGCCGTAAAGCGTATCGGTGCCGATGCCGCCCAGTACCGTGTCATTCCCGTCGTCGGCATAAATGACGTCATTTCCCGAGCCACCGTCGATCGTATCGTCGCCGGTGGTGACGCCGATCACCTCGTTTGTGGACGGCGGCTGGACGATGCCATCGCCCAGACGGTGAATGAAGTCGTTCGAGCCTGTGCCGATAACGTTAGCCATGTGTCGTGCTCCTGCGGTGAGAGGTCGGCCAGGCCGCGCTGGCCGTCGAACCGCCTTAGGTTGATCCAATGGTTAATCGGGTAGCGGACTTTCTTGTCCGAAATGTGGCAGGAATGAACACAATGCTGGGCATGATTCGGCCAAGATTCCTGCAACCCATCACCAATCCTTGACGCAGAAACACCGGGTTTTCGGCCACCGCCCGCCATGGCTCCCGAAATAAACCACAACATATAGCGGATTTTTTTAGATATTTACCATATACTGCAGATCTCATGCAACCCAGTCAGCCGTTTCCAGATTCGGAACAGAACGCCCGACTCCGCCCAATTCACTTTCACACCCGGAACGATCGTTGCCAAAATGTGACGTAATCCGCCCCATTTTTCGACCCTGCGGCAGCGGGCCTGAAACAGCGGAACCGGCGGCGAAGCATGCGCCGCCGGTTCCGGCCGGTGATGGAATGCGTCCGGCGGCCCGCCGCGTCAGACGAAACGGTTCACCAGATTCTCCAGAACTTCCTGCCGGCCCGATTTCGGAACCGGATTCAGCCCACGGGTGATCACGTCCTGCGTGATGCCGTCCAGCGTGCCATGCGCCAGCATTTCTTTCGCCGCAGGCGTATCCCATCCGGCATAGCGTTCGGCCCGCCGCGCCTCCAGCGAGCCGTCAGCCAGCATCGCCGCCGCCGCCTTCAGCGCCCGGGCACAGGTATCCATGCCGCCGACATGCGCCAGGATCAGGTCCTGCGGATCCAGCGACTGCCGCCGGATCTTGGCGTCGAAGTTGGTGCCGCCGGTGGTGAAACCGCCCGCCTTCAGAACCTCATAATAGGCCAGTGCCATTTCCGGCACATTGTTGGGAAACTGATCGGTGTCCCAGCCCGACTGGTAGTCGTTGCGGTTCATGTCGATCGACCCCAGCATCCCCAGCGATGCCGCCAGCGCCAGTTCATGCTCGAACGAATGGCCGGCAAGGATGGCATGACCCTGCTCGATGTTCAGTTTGACCTCATGCTCCAGCCCGAAACGCTTCAGGAAACCGTAAACCGTCGCCACGTCATAATCATACTGATGCTTGGTCGGTTCCTGCGGCTTCGGCTCGATCAGGATCGTGCCTTGAAAGCCGATCATGTACTTGTACTCCACCACCATGTTCAGGAACCGCCCGGCCTGCTCGCTTTCGCGCTTCAGGTCGGTGTTCAGCAGCGTCTCGTAGCCTTCGCGCCCGCCCCACAGCACATAGTTGGCCCCGCCCAGTTTGTGCGTCGCATCCAGACAGGTCTTGACCGTCGCGGCGGCAAACGCGAACACCTCGGGGTCGGGATTGGTCGCGGCCCCTGACATATAGCGGCGATGCGAAAACAGATTTGCGGTTCCCCACAGCAGCCTGGTCTTCGACGTCGTCATCTTCTGCGCAAAGTAATCCACGATCGCTTCAAGGTTGCGGGTATTCTCGGCAAAATCGCGGCCCTCTGGCCGCACGTCGGCATCGTGAAAACAGAAGAACGGCACATCCAGGATGTCGAACATCTCGAACGCCACATCGGCTTTCAACCGGGCGAGATCCAGCGTGTCGCCGAACCACGGGCGCTGGAACGTCTGCCCGCCGAACGGGTCGCCGCCCGGCCAGGCAAAACTGTGCCAATAGGCAACGGCGAACCGCAGATGATCCTGCATCCGCTTGCCCGCCACCACCTCGTCGGGGTTGTAGTGGCGAAAGGCAAAGTCGTTGCTGGTCCCCGGCCCTTCGTACTTTACCGGTGGCACGCCCTTGAAGAAGTCGCTCATGTCAGTCCTCCTATCGCCGACTGGGCAGCGCGGTAGCGGGCATGGCCTGCGTCAAACGCTGCGGAAAGGCTTGGTTCCGGGTCGATCACCCGCGCAATGGCCGGCGCCGTCGCAATCTCGGCCCCCGCACCGGTCGCGGCCATCATGCCCAGACGCGCGGCCCCGAACGCGCCGCCGAAATCGCCCGCCACCGGCACGCCGACCGGCGTGTCCAGCGCCGTGGCAATCGCGCGCAGCCAGTAGTCGGACCGCGATCCGCCGCCGACCGCCAGCAGGCTGTCGATCCGTGTACCGGTCGCGGCCAACGCATCGCGGCAGTCACGCAGGGCAAAGGTCACGCCTTCCAGCACCGACCGCGTCGCGGCTGCCCGGTCGGTCGCATGTTCCAGCCCGGTGAAGGCACCGCGAATGGCTGAATTGTTCAAAGGGGTGCGCTCGCCGCCCAGATACGGCAGAAACAGGGTCTTTCCCGGGGCCTGCAACCCGCCCAACCCGCCGGTCAGCGCGGCGGCATCCTGCCCCACCAGTCCCGCGAACCAGTTCAGCGCATCGGTTGCCGCCAGAACCACCCCCATCTGGTGCCACGCCCCCGGCACCGCATGACAGAACGTATGCACCGCCGTGGCCGGGTCCGGCTGATAACCGTCATTGGCGGCAAACAGCACGCCCGAGGTGCCCAGCGACACAAACCCCTGCCCCGCCCGCACCACACCGACCCCGATGGCCGACGCCGCATTGTCACCGCCGCCCCCCGCCACCACCACACCGGCGGGCAACCCGAACCGCGTCGCCAGAACACCGCGCACCTGGCCCGAAACCTGCGACCCTTCGACCAGCGAAGGCATCTGATCGCGGCGCATCTCGGTGGCGGCCAAAAGTTCATCCGACCAGTCGCGGGCCCCGGTATCCAGCCAGCTGGTCCCGGCGGCATCCGACATCTCGCCGACATGACCACCGGTCAGCCACAGCCGCAGATAATCCTTTGGCAGCAGAACCTTGGCAACCCGCCCGAACATATGCGGCTCGTGTCGCCTGACCCAGGCCAGTTTCGGCGCGGTAAAGCCGGCAAACACGATATTGCCCGACACCCGGCGAAACATCGGATCATCGTCCAGCTCCGCCGCCTCGACGTGGCTGCGCGTGTCATTCCACAGAATGCACGGCCGGATCACGGCGTCCGATTTGTCAAGCAGTGTCGCGCCGTGCATCTGGCCTGACAGACCGATCCCGCGCACCGCCGCCAGCGACCGCGCCGCCGCCAGGGCCTGCAGCACCGCCTCTGCCGCTGCGATCCAGTCAGCCGGCGCCTGCTCCGACCAGCCGTCCTTCGGCCGACTGACCGTCAACGGTGCCGTCGCTTCGGCCAGCACCGTCTGGGCATCGTCGATCAGAATGCCCTTCAGTCCCGATGTCCCCAAATCCAGCCCGATATACATCTTTACCTGCTTCTCTGGCTTTTCGCCCGGACGCTGCATCCTGAAGGATGTCATCGCCTGTCAAATGCCTGACATTCCCGTGCCGGCCAACCGAAGCCGCGGCATCACGGTCGTCCGGTCACAAAGCCGCATCACGTCACGGATGCGATGCGAAATCAAGACCATCCCCAAACCCTTTTGCCAGGGTTTCCCGCTCGTCCTTACGGCCTTTGCCGCCCTCCGGACGCCCATGCAATATCAGTCCCGTGCCTGATCGGGATTTCTGCATCGAACCGGCCCGCGCCGACCCGTTGCGTGACCGGCGACGCGATCCGCGCCCATCCCGCGCTTCGCGGTCGCAGAACCTCGACGCGGATGCAAAAGGGACATGCTTCTGCATCCTCCGTACTGGACAGCGCGATCACGCAAGTTCATTGCGATGGCAGGAGTCCGCGCGGAATGTGACGGCGAACCGGCGGGCGGTTGCCGATACCGCCGGGGAATGCGACACTCGCTGCAGTGAAAGTCCCTGCAGCCATATCCCCGCCCGGCCCCGGAGGGCAGTTCTTGATTGTTGGCATTCGGAACACCGCTTGCAGGATCGGATGCAGGATCGGGCTGGCGCTTCTGGCGCTCAGCCTTGGCCTCCATGCCGCAGCGGCTCTGGACCGGCTGGACTTCCGCACCCCGGGTGCCGACAAGGCGCTGGTCGAGGTGCTGCGACAGGCGTCGCCGCTCTTGGCCGCCCAACGCGACAAACTGACCGAAGCGCAGGACATTTTCGCCGCCGCACAGGCCGAATACGGTCGCCTGCTCGGCGCGCTGTATGCCGAGGGCTATTATTCAGGCGTGATCCGGGTGGCGCTTGACGGGCGCGAGGCTGCCGACATTGCGCCTTTGGCGGCACCTGACCGCATCGGAACGGTGATCGTCACCGTCGAACCCGGTCCGCGCTTCCTGTTCGTGCAGGCGACGGTGGCACCGCTTGCCGACGGAACCCGGCTGCCCGACCGCTTCGCCATCGGACGCATCGCCCGCTCTGGCGCGATGGAACAGGCGGTTCTGGCCGGGATCGACGGCTGGCGCGCCGCTGGCCACGCCAAGGCGGCTGCATCAGGTCAGGAAGTCACCGCCGATCATCTGGCGCATACCATTTCGGCCCGCTTCGCCCTCGCGCCCGGGCCAAGGCTCCGGTTCGGCACATTGACCATTACCGGCAACGACACGGTGCGCGAAGCCCGCATCCGCGCCATCGCCGGGTTTCCGTCGGGCCAGCAATTCGACCCGGCAGCGCTGGAAAGAGCCGCCAAGCGGTTGCGCGCCACCGGCACCTTCAAATCGGTGACCCTGGTCGAGGCCGAAACAATCGGCCCCGGCGACACTCTGGGCGTCAGCCTGGCCCTGGTCGAACAGCCACCGCGCCGCCTCGGCTTCGGGGCCGAACTCGCCTCGCTTGACGGGCTGACCCTGTCGGGGTTCTGGCTGCACCGAAACCTGCTGGGCGGGGCCGAATCGCTGCGGCTCGAAGGCAAGGTCAGCGGCATCGGCGGCGCAGTCAGCGGGGCCGATGCCAGTTTTGCCTTGCGTTTCAGCCGCCCGGGAACACCCGACCCGGATACCAGCGCCTATCTGACCGTGGCGGTCGAGCATGAGGACGAGGTTGATTTCAACGCCGACCGAAGGGCTGTCACCGTCGGCTTCAGCCGGGCCCTGTCAGACCGGTTCAGCGCCGAGATCGGCCTCAGTTTTGCCTATGAACGCAGTCAGGACAAACTGGGCACGGTGAATTTCTCGACTCTGGCGCTGCCGCTGTCAGTGACATGGGACCGGCGGGATATCGTCCTGAACCCGACGAACGGCAGCTTTCTCAAGGCCGGGCTGACGCCCTTTGCCGGCTTCAACGATGCCGCGAACGGCGCACATCTGACTTTTGACGGGCGCATCTACCGCCGGCTTGGCAGCGGCGACGGGCTGATCCTCGCCGCCCGGGTGCAGGGCGGGGCGGTGTTCGGTGCCGGCCTGTTCGAAACACCGCGCGACTACCTGTTCTATTCCGGTGGCGGCGGCACCGTGCGCGGCCAGCCCTATCAGTCGCTGGGCGTCGTTGCGTCCTGCGCCAGTCTGGGCGGCCCCGGCTGCGTGATCGACATTGGCGGGCAAAGCTTTCTGGGCCTGTCGGGCGAGGTGCGGGCGGGCCTTGGTAAGAACCTCGGGCTGGTCGGCTTTGCCGATGCCGGTTTCATCGGCCAGGGCCTGTTCACCACCGGCGACTGGCATGCCGGTGCCGGCCTCGGCCTGCGCTACAACACCGGCATCGGCCCGATCCGCCTTGACGTGGCAGCCCCGGTCGGCGGCACCACCGGCAACGGCGTGCAGGTCTATGTCGGCATCGGGCAGGCCTTCTGATGCGGTTCCTGTGCCGGCTCGCGATCCTGCTGATGCTGCTGCACCCGGCTCTGGCCGCCGCCCAGACCGATGACAAGACTTATCTGACCCGCCTGTTGCAGGACAATCTGTCCGGGGCCGGGCGGGTGGTCGACATCACCGGGTTCCAGGGGGCGCTGTCGTCCCGCGCCAGCCTGACCGAGATGACCATCGCCGATGATCTGGGCATCTGGCTGACCCTGCGCGGCGTGACGCTCGACTGGAACCGCGCCGCCCTCTTGTCCGGGCGGGTCGAGGTATCGGCCCTGACCGCGCAGGAAATCATCCTTGACCGTATCCCGCAAACCGGCAGCGCCGGGCTGCCCGCCGCCGAGGCCGCCGGATTCAGCCTGCCGGTCCTGCCGGTGTCGGTCAGCATCGGCACCGTCAGCGCCGACCGGGTGCGGCTGGGCCAGGCCCTGTTCGGCACCGCCGCCGAGGTGTCGCTGCAAGGGTCCATGCAGCTGGCAGGTGGCGAAGGTACCGCCAACATCGCCGTCAACCGCATCGACAGGGCCGATGGCCGCCTGTCCCTGACCGCCAGCTACGGCAATACCAGCCGGCAACTGGCGCTTGATCTGTCGCTGGCCGAGGCGCCGGGCGGCATCGCCGCGTCGCTCTTGGGCCTGCCGGGGCAGCCCTCGGTGGCACTGTCAGTCAACGGCTCCGGACTGATCGACGACTATACCGCCACGATCAGCCTGCAGACCGACGGGCAGGACCGGCTGGCCGGGCGGGTAAGGCTAACGGCCACGGCCAGCCCCGACCCGTCGCAGCCCCGGAACCGGTTTCTTGCCGAACTTGCCGGCGATATCGCCCCGCTGTTCGCCCCCGACTACCGTGCCTTCTTCGGCACCGGCCTGACTTTCGCCGCCGAAGGTGCCCGCTATCCGTCCGGCCGCATCGAACTGTCGGTGTTCGACCTTCAGGCGCAGGCGATCCGCCTCAGCGGCAGGCTGGCTCTGGCAGCCGACGGCCTGCCGGAACTCTTGGACATCACCGGCAGGATTGCCGCCGCCGATGGGGCGCCGGTCCTGCTGCCGATCCCCGGGCCCCGCACGCTGGTGGACAGCGCGGCGCTGGCCCTGCGACTGGATACCGCCATCAGCCCGGACTGGACCGGCGCTCTGCTCGCCACCGGCGTCCGGCGACCGGACTTTGCCGCCGAAAGCCTGAGCCTCGACGGCACCGGCCGCGTTGCTGGCCCGTCCGGGCAGACCGGCAATACTGCCACCGGCACCCTGCGCTTTGCCGCCGGGGGGATGCGCCCGGCAAACTCCGCCCTCGCCCGCGCCCTGGGGTCATCGGCCAGCGGCGGCGGCAGGTTTGACTGGCATCAGGGCACCCCGCTTCGCATCGACGATCTGACGCTTACAGGCGCCGGCTACAGCTTTGCGCTGTCGGGCACGGTCGGCGGGCTCGACAGCGCTTTGCGGTTCACCGGTCAGGCAACCGCCCGGATCGCCGATCTGACGCCGTTCTCGGACCTCGCCACCCGTCCGGTCAGCGGGGTGCTGGCGGCAGCGGCGCGGGGCTTCATCGAGCCGCTGTCCGGTGCCTTCGATATGACGGCCAGCCTCGAAGGCGAAAGCCTGGCGGTCGGCCAACCCCAGCTTGACCGTCTGCTGACCGGGCAAAGCCGGATTTCGCTGTCTGCCGCCCGCAGCACCGGTGGCACCGACCTGCGGTCCCTGACCCTGGACGCCGCCAGCCTCAGGGCCCGGGCCAGCGGTCAGCTGCGCAGCGACGCCAGCACTCTCAGCGCCGACCTGACATTTGACGATCTGTCCGCGCTCGGTGCGCCATGGGGCGGCAGCTTTCGCGGCACCGGCCAGATGCGGCAATCGGCCTCGGGCGTCAGCCTGTCGCTGACCGGAACCGGGCAGGACCTGACTACCGGGCAGACTGTGCTTGATCCGTTGTTGTCCGGGCGGACCACCGTGACGCTGGCGGCCCGGCCCGGTCCAGCCGGGTTTATCCTCGATCAGCTGTCCCTGACCTCCGCTGCGATTTCGGCGCGGGCCAGCGGGCGACTGCAACCCGGCAGCGGCGCGCTGATCGCCGATCTGGCGATTGCCGACCTTGCCGCCTATGGCAACGGTTTCGGCGGCGCAGTCACTGCCACTGCCCGCCTGACCCTGGATGGCGCACTCCGCCGCCTTGATCTTACCGGAACCGGAACCGGCCTGCGCAGCGGACAGCCGCAACTGGACCGGCTGCTGGCCGGAACAACCGAAATCACCGCAACCGCACGGCTTGCCGACACCGGCGTGGCTCTCGACAGCCTGACACTGGCGACCACGGGCCTGAAAGCCACCGCCAGCGGCACCCTGCTGGCCGGGGCCAGCCGGATCACCGGCGATCTGGCGCTGGCTGACCTGTCGCGCCTCGATCAACGCCTGGCCGGTTCTGTGACCGCCCGCGCCAGCTTTTCCGATAATGGCACCGAGCAGCGGCTGGATGCATCGGGCACCGGCATGGGGCTTCTGACCGGTCAAACCCAGCTTGACCGTCTGTTGCAGTATCCGTCGCGCTTTGCCTTCACCGCGCGGCGCACTGCGGCGGACATCGATATCGACAGCTTCAGCCTGTCGAATCCGGCAGTTTCGGCCAGCGGCAGCGGCAAGTTGCGGTCCGGCACCCCTGATATCAACGCCACCATCGCCCTTGCCGACCTGTCCGTGCTCGGCCCCCCCTTTGGCGGCGCGCTGACCGCCCGGGCACATCTGACCGGCAATGGCACGGCACGATCCCTCGATCTGACCGGAACCGGCACCGCCCTGCGTGCCGGGCAGGCCGAACTTGACCGGCTGCTGAGCGGGCAAAGCACGATTGCGCTGCAAGCAAAGCAGGACGGCCCTCGCATCCAGCTGCAAACCCTGACCGTCGCAACCGCCGCCCTGACCGCAACCGCCAGCGGCACCTTGCAAAACGGACAAAGTCGGCTTGCCGCCCGACTGGAGGTCACTGACCTATCGGCAGCCGGCCCGGGCTGGCGCGGCACCCTGGATGCCGATGCCACTTATGCCGAAACCGGAACCGCCCGCTCGGTCACCGTTGCCGCCACCGGCACCGGCCTCGCCGTCGGCCAGCCGAGCCTCGACCGAATGCTCACCGGCACCACGGTGCTGTCACTGGCGGCCACCGAGGATCAGGGCACCGTCCGGGTCGAGCGTTTCCGCCTGACCAACCCGCAATTGTCGGCCGAGGCGACCGGGACCCAGACCGGATCGGACCGCCAGCTGGCAATCAAGGCGCGGATCGCCGATCTGGCCCGCCTGGCACCGGGCTTTCCCGGCTCCCTGACGCTGGCCGGGTCGGTCAGCGACCGTGGCGGCCCCTACGGCGTCGATCTGACCGCAGGCGGCCCCGCCGGGATCAATGCAAGCATCACCGGAACCACGGCCCGTGACTTCCGAACCGCGGCGCTGCGGATCACCGGCCGCGCCGATGCCGGGCTGGCCAACGCCCTCATCGCGCCGCGCTCGATACAGGGGCCGGTCAGCTATGACCTGCGCCTGAACGGTGCGCCAAAACTGGCAAATCTGAGCGGCCGGCTGTCGACCAGCGGCGCGCGGCTGGTGCTCGGCACTGCCGGGCTGGTCCTCGACAACCTCGCCGCGACCGCCGCTCTGTCCGGCGGCCGCGCCCAGGTCACCCTGACCGCCGGCCTTGCCGGTGCTGGCGGTCAGGTCAGCATCGCCGGGCCGGTCGCACTGGCGGCCCCCTTTGCCGCAGACCTGGCGGTGCGCCTGACTGGCATCACGCTGCGCAACCCGCAACTGTTCGAAACCAGCCTGTCCGGCGCGCTGACGGTCATCGGCCCGCTGACCGGCGGCGCGCGGATCGCCGGGCAACTGGATCTTGGCCAGACCGAGGTGAACGTGCCCTCGACCGGCCTTGGCGGCACGGCTGCGATTCCTGACCTGCGCCATGTCAACGAACCCGCCGCCGTCCGCGCCACCCGCGAACGCGCTGGCCTGCTGCGCACTGCCGGATCGGGGCTTGCCGCCGCCACCGCCGCCTATCCGCTCGATGTCACCATCAACGCCCCCAGGCGCGTCTTCATCCGCGGCCGCGGGCTGGATGCCGAACTTGGCGGCTCCATTCGACTTTCCGGCACCACCGCCGCCATCGTCCCGATCGGCGAACTCAGCCTGATCCGCGGCCGGCTCGACATTCTGGGCAAGCGCTTTTCGCTGGACGAGGGGCTGGCCCGGTTGCAGGGCCGCTTCATCCCGTTCATCCGTCTGGTCGCCTCGACCAGCAGCGACGGCATTACCGCGTCCGTCGTGATCGAGGGTGATGCCAACCAGCCCGAAATCAGCTTTCAGTCCGCCCCGGAACTGCCGGAAGAAGAGGTGTTGGCCCGGCTGTTGTTCGGGCGCGCCCTGACCTCGATCTCGCCGTTGCAGGCGGCGCAGCTTGCCTCGGCGGTCGCCACCCTCGCCGGAAGCGGCGGTGCCGGCATCGTCAACCGCTTGCGCTCCGGCTTCGGCCTCGATGATCTGGATATTTCGACCGCCGCCGACGGCACCACTGCGCTGCGCGTCGGCAAGTACCTGTCCGACAATGTCTATACCGATGTCACCATCGGCGCTGACGGCAAAAGCCAGATCACGCTGAACCTCGATCTGTCGCCGTCGGTGACCGTGCGCGGCGCCTTCGGCTCGGACGGCTCGACCGGGTTGGGCGTGTTCTACGAAAAGGATTACTAGGCGCGGGACCGCCCAAAGCGCAGCCCCGCCGGCCAGAATCCCGATTGCCCCTTGCCACCGCCTCGGGTAGGTCGGCGGGCGGCAGTCCGGATAAAGGGTGCCCTGTCGGACCGAAGGCAATCAGGAGTTCCGTCTTGCCAGCCACCCCCCCCGCCCACGCTGCAGCCGCCCCCCGCTTCGGCCTGACCGACCCCGACCCCGCCGGCTTTTCACTGGACGAAATCCGGGCGGTGTTCACCGGGTTCTGGAAAACCGGCTATGGCTCGGTCGCGGCCGACGAGGCGCAATTCATCCAGTCGCTGATCGCCCGCCACCGCCCGCGGCATTTTCTGGAAATCGGCATGGCGTCCGGCCTGTCCGGCGGCCTGATCTCCCTGTTTCTCGACCGGTTCGGCGGCGCGAAATTCACCAGCATCGACCACGACAACACGTTTTTCGGCGACAAGACCAAACAGAACGGGTTTCTGATCCACGAGGTCTATCCCGGCAACGCCATAACCGTGACCAAGCGCCCGTTCACCACCGCGCTGAACCTCGATGCGGTCGGCGACACCTATGACATGGCCTTTGTCGATGCCAATCATCAGCATCCCTGGCCGATGATGGACACGCTGTGCCTGTATCCTCACCTGACCGGCAGCCGGATCGTGATCCATCACGACCTGCGGCTGTTCCGCAAGCAGGACGTGGTGTTCGGCATCGGCCCGAAATACCTGTTTGACCAGTTCCCCGACAGCCATCGCCTGCGCTCGACCGCCAATCAGGGCAACATCTTCGCCGTCAGCCTCGACATGGACCAGAACAGGCTCGAGGCGATCGCCGCCGACGCCTTTGCTCTGCCGTGGTCACTGCGCACCCCGATGACCGAGACCTACCTTGACGCCTTCCGCAAGGTGCTGGCGGCGCATTACACCCCGGCGATGCAACAGGCGTTCGACGCCGCCGCCCGAAAGTTCAACGTCATGGACCGGTTCCGGACGGGCCTTTGACCGGACCGGCCGGCCTGTGGCTGGCCCGTTCCAGTTCCGCATTCAGCGCCGCCCCCAGCAACACCGCATAGGCGCTGATGTAGAACCACATCAACAGCGCGATCCCGGCCCCGATTGACCCGTAGATCTGGTTGTAGCTGCCGAAATTCGACAGGTAATACGAAAACGCCACCGATGTGCCGGCCCACAGCGCCAGCGCCAGCACCATCCCCGGGCTGACCCAGACAGCGCGCTCGGCCTCGCGGTTGGGGCCATAGCGGTACAGGACCGTCATCCCCAACAGCACCACGATCACTGCAGTCACCCATTTCAGCGCCGTCACCACCCACACGGTCCACGGGCCCAGCGGCACCAATGCCAACAGGATCGGCGCCACCACCACCGCCGACAGCGCCACAACTGCCACCCCGATCATCGCCAGCGTCAGCAGCATCGCCGCCAGCGTCTGGCCCAACCCGCCGCGCAGAGTGGTGCCGTGGATCATGTCCAGCCCGTGGATCATTGCCCCCACCCCGGCCCGCGCCGACCACAACGCCACCACCAGGGACAGGGCGGTCGTCCACTTCCAGGTGCTTTGATTGGCCGCGATCAGGGCATGAACCTGGCCATTGATCAACTGGAACGCCTCTTTTGGCAGGAACCGGGACAAGGGCTGCAACTGCACCTCGATCAGCGCCGGGTCGGACATGAATCCCCAGATCGCGATCAGCGCCGCCGCCCCCGGAAACGTCGCCAGCATGGCATAGAACGCCACGCCCGCAGCGATCAGGCTCAGATCGCGGTCGCCGCTTGCGTACCAGATGGCGCGCAGCGTCGCCCAAGCGATCCGAAGATATGTGTTTGCGGGTCCCACCCTGTGGATGTCGCGCATCAACCGCCGCGTTTCAACCCCCGGCACCTCCACTGCCTGTCTGGCCAAGGCAATCCGGCAAATCGGGTACACGGCCTTTCACCTTGCCCCCCGGCCTTTCATCTTGACTCGCGCCGGACCCACTGCGCTACTGAGGCTCTCGTTTGGGGCCCTCGCCCCCAAGAAACCAATCACAACGGGGACTCTCATGAAACACCTGTCCAGACTTCTGGCCGCGGCGGCCATTGCCGCCCTGCCCTTCGCTTTTCCGATGCGGGCTGTGGCCGAAACGCCCGCCGACACCCTGATCATGGCCTGGTCGATCGATGACATCATCTCGCTCGACCCTGCCGAAGTGTTCGAGTTTACCGCGACCGAGCTTCTGGGGAATTCCTACGAGCCGATTATCGGCTACAACGTCGCCAACGTCGCCGAAATCTACGGTGTCGTCGCCGAAAGCTGGGAAGTGTCGGCCGATGGCCTGACCATGAGCTTCAAGGTGCGCGAGGGGCGCAAGTTCGCCTCGGGCAACGAAATCAGCGCCGACGATGTGGTATTCAGCCTGGTCCGCGCCGTCAAGCTGGACAAGTCGCCCGCCTTCATCCTCGGCCAGTTCGGCCTGACCCCGGACAATGTGGAATCCAAGGTCGTGCAGACCGGCGACTACGCCTTCAGCCTGACGATGGATCAGCCCTACGCCCCGACGTTCCTGCTGTATTGCCTGACCTCGACCGTCGCCATGGTGGTGGACAAGGATCTGGTGATGGCGAACGAGGTTGACGGCGACTATGGCTACAACTGGCTGAAAACCAACTATGCCGGCTCCGGCGCCTATGTCATCCGCGAATGGCGTGCCAACGAGTCGGTGGTGATGGAGCGTAACGACGCCTTTTCCGGCCCGGCCTCGCCGATGGCCCGCGTGATCTACCGCCACATCCCCGAACCGGCCACCCAGCGCCTGCTGCTGGAAAAGGGCGATATCGACATCGCCCGCGACATGCTGCCCGAAGAAATCGCGGCCCTGTCCACCAACCCCGATGTGCAGATCATGTCGGGCGTCAAAGGCACGATCTTCTATCTGGCGCTGAACCAGAAGAACGAATTCCTCGGCAAACCCGAAGTTCGCGAGGCGTTCAAGTGGCTGGTCGACTATCAGGCCATCGCCGACACCATTCTGAAAGGCAAGAGCCAGGTCCACCAGACCTTCCTGCCCGCCGGATTCCTCGGTGAACTGGACAGCAACCCCTACAGCCTGAATGTCGACAAGGCCAAGGAACTTCTGGCCGCCGCCGGCCTGCCCGACGGCTTCACAGTCACCATGGATACCCGCAACACGGCCGACGTCACCGCCGTGGCCCAGGCCGTGCAGCAAACCCTGGCCCTGGCCGGGATCAAGATCGAGATCATCCCCGGGGATGGCGGCCAGACGCTCGAAAAATACCGCGCCCGCACCCACGACATCTATATCGGCAACTGGGGCCCGGACTATCAGGACCCGCACACCAACGCGACCTTTGCCCGCAACCCCGACAATGGCGACGAACCGGCGGCCAAACCGCTGGCCTGGCGCAATGCCTGGGATATCCCGGAAATGACCGCCAAGGCCGATGCCGCTGTGCTGGAGGCGGATGCCGCCAAACGCGCGACGATGTACGAAGAACTGCAGGCCGAGCATCAGACCGTCTCGCCCTTCGTGATCATGTTCCAGGAAACCGAGGTTGCGGCGCTGCGCTCCAACGTCAAGGGCTTCATCATCGGCCCGAACTTCAACGACAATTCGTTCCGGGGCGTGACCAAGTAACATGGCGAACGCTTCGCTGGAAACGGAAGGGCGTTCGCGCGCCCTTCCGGCCTGGCTCTGGGGTGCGGTCAAGCTGGTGGCAACCGTGGCCGTGACCTTTCTCGGCCTGCTTCTGGTCACCTTCCTGATCAGCAACGTGGTGCAGGTCGATCCGGTGCTGGCGGTGGTCGGCGACCGCGCGTCGAAAGCCACCTATGACGCCATGTACATCGAAATGGGCCTCGACAAGCCGCTGTGGCAGCAGTTCGGCATCTATCTGGAAAAGGTGCTGTCGGGCGATCTGGGCAAGAGTTTCCTGACCAAGAAACTGATCATCGACGACCTCGCCCGGGTGTTTCCCGCCACTGTCGAACTGGCGACCGTCGGCATCCTGATCGGCACCGCCTTCGGCATCCCGCTCGGCGTCCTGTCCGCCGTCCGCGCCGGCAAGCTGGCCGACCAGATCGTCCGCGTCCTCGGCCTGATCGGCTACTCTGCCCCGATCTTCTGGCTGGGCCTGATCGGGCTCCTGGTGTTCTATGCCAAGCTCGACTGGGTCGCCGGCCCCGGCCGCATCGACATCGAATTCGAATATTCCGTCACCCGCGTCACCGGCCTCTTGCTGATCGACAGCGCCATGCAGGGCCAGTGGGCCGCCTTTGCCAATGTCTTCAGCCACGTCATCCTGCCGGCCTCGCTGCTTGGCTATTACTCGATGGCCTACATCAGCCGGATGACCCGCAGCTTCATGCTGAACGAACTGGCGCAGGAATACGTGACCACCGCCCGGGTCAAGGGCGTCGCCGAATGGCGCATCATCTGGGTCCACGCCCTGCGCAACGCCGCCGTGCCGCTGGTCACCGTCGTCGCCCTGTCCTACGCCGGCCTGCTGGAAGGCTCGGTGCTGACTGAAACCGTGTTCGCCTGGCCCGGCCTCGGCATGTACCTGACCAACTCGCTGCAGGTGGCCGACATGAACGCCGTCCTTGGCGGCACGCTGGTGATCGGCGCAATCTTCATCGGCCTCAATCTCCTGTCGGACCTGCTGTACGCTGTACTGGACCCAAGGGTCAGGAGGCGGGCATGACCAGCACCCGCGACTGGCTGCTGACCGATCAACCGGCATCGCGCCGCCAGGCCCACTGGGGCCAGAACTACCGCACCTGGCTGGCGCTCAATAGCAACCGGCTGGCGATGGTCGGGTTCTGGATCATCGCCGCCCTGATCGTCCTCGCCATCCTGGCACCGGTGATCGCGCCCTATGATCCGGTCACCGGCGGCGACCTGCGCACCGTGCGCCTGCTGCCACCCAGCTGGGATCACCTGATGGGCACCGACGATCAGGCCCGCGACATCTTTTCCCGCGTGGTCTTCGGCTCGCGCCTGACGCTGGTCGTGGTGCTGCTGGTGGCGGTGATCGCCACCCCGATCGGCCTCCTCGTCGGCACCTGCGCCGGCTATTTCGGCGGCTGGGTCGATACCGTGCTGATGCGCATCACCGACATCTTCCTCGCCTTCCCGCGCCTGATCCTGGCGCTGGCCTTCGCCTCCGCCCTCGGCCCGGGCATCGAGAATGCCATCATCGCCATCGCCATCACCTCCTGGCCGCCCTATGCCCGCCTCGCCCGCGCCGAAACCCTGACCATCCGGCAAACCGACTACATCGCCGCCATCCGCCTGCAGGGTGCCAGCCACGCCCGCATCCTGTGGGGCCACATCACGCCCCTGTGCCTGTCGTCGGTCATCGTCCGTGTAACGCTCGACATGGCGGGCATCATTCTCACTGCCGCCGGGCTCGGCTTTCTCGGCCTCGGCGCACAGCCGCCGGATCCGGAATGGGGCGCCATGATCGCCTCTGGCCGCCGCTTCCTGATCGACCAATGGTGGGTCGCCACCATGCCCGGCATCGCCATCTTCATCGTCTCGCTCGGCTTCAACCTCCTGGGCGACGGGTTGCGCGATGTGCTCGACCCCAAGGCACGCAGAGATTCTGACGCCGGAGACTCCCGCCCGTGACACCCCTCCTGTCTGTCGACAACCTTCGCATCACCTTCCCGACCCGGCAGGGCCCGTCGGAGGTCGTGCGCGGCGTGTCCTTCACTCTCGGCCGCGAGCGCCTCGGCATCGTCGGCGAATCCGGTTCCGGCAAGTCGCAGACGGGCCGCGCGCTCCTGGGCCTCACGCCGCCGCCCGGGGTTGCCACGGCCGACCGGCTGGAGTTTGACGGGATCGACCTGCGGCAGGCCACGCCGCAAACCTGGCGCTCCCTTCGGGGCATCCGGATCAGCATGGTGATGCAGGACCCGAAATATTCGCTGAACCCGGTAATGACCATCGGCCGCCAGATCGTCGAGGCGTACCGCACCCAGAGAGGCGGCGCGAAAAACGCGGCGCACGACCGCGCCATGGCGATGCTGGAGGCGGTGCAGATCCGCGACCCCAAACGGGTGTTCAATGCCTACCCGCACGAACTTTCCGGCGGCATGGGCCAGCGTGCCATGATCGCCATGATGCTGATCACCGAGCCCGACCTGCTGATCGCCGACGAACCGACCTCGGCGCTCGATGTCACGGTACAGCTGGAGGTGCTGGCCATCCTCGACCGGCTGGTGGCCGACCGCGGCATGGGCCTGATCTTCATCAGCCACGACCTGCGGCTGGTCTCGACCTTCTGCGACCGGGTGCTGGTGATGTACGCCGGTCGCATCGTCGAGGAGGTGCGGGCCACCGACCTGGCGCAGGCCAGACACCCCTACACCAAGGGCCTCTATACCTGCCTGCCCCGGATCGAGGGTGGCAGCAGGCCGCTGCAGACCCTGCAACGTGACGCCGCGTGGGCCGACTGATGCCGCTGATCGAGATTCGGGAACTGGAAGTCACCTTCGGCAACCGCGGCCAACTGGTCCGGGCGGTGCGCGGCGTTTCGCTAGTTGTGGCCGAAGGCGAAAGCTACGGCATCGTCGGCGAATCCGGTTCCGGCAAATCCACCGTGCTGCGCGCCATCTGCGACCTTGCACCCACCAGTGGCGGCAGCATCGCCATCGACGGTCAGTCCCTGACCTCGCCGCGCCCCGCCGCCTTCTACCGCCGGGTGCAGATGGTGTTTCAGGACCCCTACGCCTCGCTGCATCCCCGCCATACCGTGGACCGGGTGCTGGCCGAACCGCTGGCCATCCACGGCTTCAGCGATACCGAAGCCCGCATCGAAAAGGCGCTGACCGACGTCGGTCTTGGCACCGGTTTCCGCTTTCGCTACCCGCACCAGTTGTCCGGCGGCCAGCGCCAGCGCGTCGCCATCGCCCGCGCCCTGATCCTGGAACCGCGCATCCTCTTGTTGGACGAGCCGACCTCGGCCCTCGACGCCTCGATCCAGGCCGAGGTTCTGAACCTGCTTGACCGCCTGCGCACCGAACGCGGCCTGACCTACATCCTGGTCAGTCATGATCTGGCGGTGGTGTCGCACATGTGCGACCGGCTGATGGTGATGCAGCACGGCCTGGCTGTCGAACAACTGACCCGCGCCGACCTGCAGTCACATCGCGCGACGGAACCCTATACCCAGGCGCTGCTGACCGCCAGCGAAGGCTACGTTCCGCAGCCCGGCGCGCCGCGCCCTTCCCCAGACCCGAGGCTTTCATGATTCCGGTATTCGACGGTCACAACGATATCCTGCTGAAACTCCTGCGCGCTGCACCCGAAGCCCGCGACCGGCTGTGGCTGACCGGCGACGGCACCGGCCACCTCGACCTGCTCCGCATGCGTCAGGGCGGCTTTGCCGGCGGCTTCTTCGCCATCTACGTGCCCTCGCCCTCGTTCGGGCAGGACATGGAAGACATGATGAACAACCCGCCCTACGATGTTGCCCTGCCGCCCCTGATCGGGGCCGAGGCTGCGCAGCCGACCGCCCTCGCCATGGCCGGTATCCTGCTCCGGATGCAGCGCGTGTCGCAGGGCGAATTCCGGGTCTGCCGCACCGTTGCCGAGATCAGGGCCTGCCTGAACACCGGCACCATCGCCGCCATCATGCACCTGGAAGGGGCCGAGGCGATCGGTGCCGACCTGGACGCGCTGCATGCCTTCCATGCCATGGGTCTGCGCTCGGTCGGCCCGGTCTGGTCGCGCCCCACCATCTTCGGTCACGGCGTACCCTTCCGCTTTCCCGGCCACCCCGACTCCGGCCCCGGCCTGACCCCCGAAGGCAAGGCCCTGGTCCGCGAATGCAATGCACTGAACATCCTGATCGACCTCAGCCACATCAACCTGGCAGGCTTCGACGATGTTGCCGCCCTGACCGACGCGCCGCTGGTCGCCACCCATTCCAACGCCCACGCCATCACCGAAAGCACCCGCAACCTGACCGACCGCCAATTGGCGATGATCGCCGAAAGCAAGGGCATGGTCGGTCTGAACTTCGCCACCGTGTTCCTGCGTCCCGATGGCCGCCAGTCGGCCGACATGGGCTGGGACGCGGTCCTGCGGCACATGGATCACCTGTTGACCCATCTGGGCGAAGATCACGTGGGCTTCGGCTCGGACTTCGACGGCGCCACCGTGCCGCAGGGCATTACCGATGTGACCGGCCTGCCTGCCCTGATCGACGCCCTGCGCGCGCATGGCTACGGCGAACCGCTGCTGCGCAAACTGGCGCACCAGAACTGGCTGGCCGTACTGGAACGGACCTGGGGGGTGTAGTAGTCGCTTACCGTCCACGTGATTGGAGCAGTTTTCCGGAATGCTTGCTCGGCATTGGTTTGGGGTGTTATCGCTGTGTTTTTCTTGCCCGATTTGATTTCAATCAAATCGCGGCGCGCCTGCCTGCCCCTTGGCAGGCGCTACAGTGCGCGCCCGCCCATGCAGTCGCGCCCCGATTTCCCGACCACAGCACCCAGCCCAATCCCCCTTGCCCTTCGCTTGCGCTCTCGGGCAACGGACCGGTTGTCCGTCCACTGGACGGCCAACTGATCGGTCCGGGCGCTTCACACCGACCAGCCAAGCAAGCGGTGAGGGCAAAGGCGATTCCATCCAAGTTCACCCCGCTCTCGGCGCTTCAGCCGGATCGGGCGGCAGCCCGCGCGGTGCCGGGTTCACCCCGCCGGCGTCGCCTCCAGCGGCTGGCCCGCATGCTGACCGACAAGCTGGCCCACCTGCAGCCCGTTTTGCTGGCTGCCATGCTGCCCCGTCCGCTGTGCCACCGGATACCCCTCGACCCAGCGGTTCGCCACCGCCCGCGCCGCATCGGAATCCCCGGCGGCAAGCGCCGCCCGCAGCGCCCGCAGCGCCGAGGCAACCTCGATCTCCGACAGGCGTTCTTCCTGGGCGCTGTGAATCTTGGGATGCGGCGTCGCCAGCAGTCCGCCGCCGATCAGCAATTCCTCATGCAGCTTTTCCCCCGGGCGCAGCCCGACCGTGACGACCTCGATATCGCCGTCCGGGTTGGCCTCGTCGCGCACCGAATAGCCCGACGCCTCGATAACCTGCCGCGCCAGCGTCCGGATCAGCACCGGCTGGCCCATCTCCAGCACATAGACCTCGCCGCCCTGGGCGAAGGAACCCGCCAGCAGCACCAGCCGCGCCGCCTCCTGCACCGTCATGAAATAGCGTGACACCTCGGGATGGGTCAGCGTCACCGGCCCGCCGCGCGCGATCTGTTCCTGAAACAGCGGCACCACCGATCCCGACGACCCCAGTACATTGCCGAACCGTACCATGGCAAAGGCCGTCCGGTTCGACCGGGCGGCCAGATCCAGCCCCTCCGGCTCTGTCCCTGCCGAAGCCGAAGCCTTTCTGGCGGCATATCCCGAGATCGAGGCCATCGACATCCTGCTGCATGACGCCAATGGCATCGGGCGCGGCAAG
>JANNRR010000196.1:0-37688 GCA_031401675.1 Paracoccaceae bacterium | reverse complement strand
CGGCAATGTCTTTGGCCGAGCCGACGATGTCTTTATCCACATAGAGGTGCTGCGACGGTCCGGACTGGCCGACCTGCAACCCGGCGAGGCGGTCACGTTGCGGATCATTGAAGGCAAGCGCGGCCGGATGGCGACAGAGGTCTGCTCGTGGGAGGCGGCGCTCCGCGAACGCGGTTGATCCTGCGCGCGGCGGCGATGCTTCTTGCACTGGCTGTACCGGCGCTGGCGCGGGACTGCAGTGACGGCAGGGTCGATCTGCGCGGACCGTGGGGGCAGGCGCGCTTTACCGTCGAAGTCGTCGATTCGCCGCAAGAACGGGCGCAGGGGCTGATGTTCCGCGACAGCCTGCCGCAATCATCCGGCATGCTGTTTGTCTATGGGACGCCGGGGCGGGCATCGTTCTGGATGAAGAACACCCTGATCCCGCTGGACATCCTGTTTGCCGACGCAACCGGCCGCATCACCCGCATTCACCGCGACGCGGTGCCGGGCGACCTGAGCGGGATCGACGGCGGTCCGGGTGTGAAGCTGGCGATCGAGATCAATGGCGGTCTGGCGGCGCGGCTCGGGATCACCGAAGGCACCGAGGTGCGCCACCCCGCCATTGCCGCCGCCACGGCGGTTTGGCCCTGCGGCTGACTGCTGGGGCTTTCCAGACGCGCGCTTCCTCTGTAAGCAGGCCGCAGTCGGGGCGTAGCGCAGTCTGGTAGCGCGACGGTTTTGGGTACCGTAGGTCGTAGGTTCGAATCCTATCGCCCCGACCAGTTGCACAAGCCGGGTTTCGCCCGACAGACGAGACAGGGTCCGCCCGGGCGGCCTAAGATGCGGCAAGGCGCAGCACGAATGCGCCCGGCGACAAGGGGCCCCCACATGAACAATAGTGATGCCTATTCCCGGGCGGCCAAGGCTGTTGCGCGATTCTGCGGCAGGCCGCGCATTTTCATGCTGGCGGTGGCGATCATTGCGGTCTGGATCGCGACCGGCCCGGTGTTCGGCTTTTCCGATACCTGGCAACTGGTCATCAACACCGGAACCACCATCATCACTTTCCTGATGGTCTTCCTGATCCAGAACACGCAGAATCGCGACACTCAGGCCATTCAGATCAAGCTCGACGAACTGATCCGCTCCACCCAAGGCGCGCACAATGCCCTGCTGGATCTCGAAGAACTGGATGACAGGCGGCTGGATATGTTCCGCACCCGCTACCAGAAGCTGGCGGGGTCTGCCCGCAACCAGCTGCAACATGGTCTGGTCGATAGAGATACCCCCGACGCCTGACAGCAGATGTTCGGGTTTGGCTGCGGCGATTCTTTTTCCGGGATTGCAGAAAAATCACATCGGATTTGGCCCGCCGGTTTCGCCGCAATGCAGCATTTCCCGCTGCGATGCGTGCGACTTCAGATACGCCTTTCATGCCGGTTGTGAGCTCTGCGGGCTAACCGTTTCCGCACGTTGGAATATTTGAATGGTTTCTGCGCGCGGGCCGGACGGGGCTGCAGGACGCGCGTAGCGCAGGGGGGCTCTCGGGACGGGTGCAGCGTCAAAAAATCCTGTGGATGGATCGTTTTTTATCGTTGACCATTGGGGCAGAAATACGTCAGTTTGTGCAGGCTGACCGAAAGACTACAAGATATAGTGGTCGGGTCCAGGGGAGCTGAACTTACATCACCGCAGGCCGGTCCTGCTGCCCAACCGCACAGAGGCTGCGGCAGGGGATGTGCGCCCTGAACCCGTCTGCAGGACCACGTCGGGAAGCGGACTGATGCCAACACACTGATGCCAACACCAAGAAACGACGGGGCAGACGATGAAGATTGAACGCAAATTCACCAGCGCGGCAGCCGACGCCTATGCCGGTGTCGAGTTTACCACCATGTTGTCCGAGATTCGCAATCCCGATGGCAAGGTGGTGTTCCGCAACGAGGCAGTGGAAGTGCCCGCCGGCTGGAGCCAGGTCGCATCCGACGTGCTGGCCCAGAAGTATTTCCGCAAAGCCGGCGTCGCCGCGCGGCTGAAGCCGGTCCGGGAAAAGGGCGTGCCGGAGTTTCTGTGGCGGTCGGTCCCTGATGAGGCGGCGCTGGCCGAATTGCCTGCGGCCGAGCGCTACGTCGGTGAAAGCAGTGCCCGTCAGGTGTTCGACCGCATGGCCGGGGCCTGGGCCTACTGGGGCTGGAAGGGCGGCTATTTCAGCGCCGAAGTCGATGCCCGCGCCTATTACGACGAAATGCGCCTGATGCTGGCCCGGCAAATGGCCGCGCCCAACAGCCCGCAATGGTTCAACACCGGCCTGCACTGGGCTTACGGCATCGACGGCCCGAGCCAAGGGCATTTCTACGTTGATCACCAGACCGGCAAGCTGGTGAAATCGACCAGCGCCTACGAACACCCGCAGCCGCATGCCTGTTTCATCCAGTCGGTATCGGACGATCTGGTGAATGAAGGCGGCATCATGGACCTGTGGGTCCGTGAGGCGCGGCTGTTCAAGTACGGCTCTGGCACCGGCACCAATTTTTCGTCGCTGCGCGGCGAAGGCGAAAGCCTGTCAGGGGGCGGCAAGTCCTCGGGCCTGATGGGGTTCCTGAAAATCGGCGACCGCGCAGCCGGGGCCATCAAGTCCGGCGGCACCACGCGGCGCGCCGCCAAGATGGTGATCTGCGACATGGATCACCCCGATATCGAGGCCTTCATCAACTGGAAGGTGATCGAGGAACAAAAGGTTGCCAGCCTCGTTGCCGGTTCCAAACTGCATTCCGTGAAACTCAACGAAATCTTTGCCGCCATCGCCCAGTGGGACGGGCTGCGCGACGATGCCACCGATCCTGCGAAAAACACCGCACTGAAAGCCGCGATCCGCTCGGCAAAAAAAGCGATGATCCCGGAAACCTACGTGGGCCGCATCCTGCAATATGCCCGCCAGGGATTCACCTCGATCGAGTTTTCGACCTATGACACCGACTGGGACTCCGAGGCCTACATCACCGTGTCGGGCCAGAACTCCAACAATTCGGTCCGGGTCACCGATGCCTTCCTGCAAGCGGTCAAGGACGATGCCGACTGGGCGCTGATCCGCCGCACCGACGGCAAGCTGCACAATTCGATCAAGGCCCGCGAGTTGTGGGACCAGATCGGCCACGCTGCGTGGGCCTGCGCCGATCCGGGCATCCAGTACCATGATACCGTCAACGCCTGGCACACCTGCCCCGAGGATGGCGCGATCCGCGGTTCCAACCCCTGTTCGGAATACATGTTCCTGGACGATACCGCCTGCAACCTGGCCTCGATGAACCTGCTGACCTTCTACTCGGGTGGCAAATTCGATGCCGAGGGTTACATGCATGCCACCCGCCTGTGGACCCTGACGCTGGAAATCAGCGTGCTGATGGCGCAATTCCCGTCGCGCGAAATCGCGCAACGTTCCTATGACTTCCGCACCCTCGGGCTTGGCTATGCCAACATCGGCGGCCTGTTGATGACCATGGGGCTGGGCTATGACAGCGACGAGGGCCGCGCCATGTGCGGCGCGCTGACCTCGCTGATGACCGGCGTCAGCTATGCCACCAGCGCCGAGATTGCCGGCGAATGCGGCGCCTTTCCCGGTTATGCCAGGAATGCACGGCACATGCTTCGTGTCATCCGCAACCACCGCCGCGCCGCCTACGGGCAGACGGACTTCGAGGCGGTCAACGTCAATCCGGTGGCCCTCGATCACGCGAACTGCCCTGACCAACGCCTTGTTGCGCTTGCGAAATCCGCCTGGGACGAGGCGCTGCGTCTGGGCGAGCGGCACGGCTACCGCAATGCCCAGGCCACCGTCATCGCCCCGACCGGCACCATCGGTCTGGTGATGGACTGCGACACCACCGGCATCGAGCCCGACTTCGCGCTGGTCAAGTTCAAGAAACTGGCGGGCGGCGGCTACTTCAAGATCATCAACCGCTCGGTCCCCGGCGCGCTGGAGACGCTTGGCTATGCCTCCAGCCAGATCGAGGAGATCATCGCCTACGCCGTCGGTCACGGCACGCTTGGCAACTGCGCCGGCATCAACCACACCAGCCTGATCGGCCATGGCTTCGGACCGTCCGAGATCCAGAAGATCGAGGCGGCGCTGCCGGCGGCCTTCGACATCCGTTTTGTCTTCAACCAATGGACGCTGGGGCAGGAGTTCTGCACCGGAACGCTCGGCATCCCGCAGGACCGGCTGAACGATCCGGCGTTCGACATCCTGCGCCATCTTGGCTTCACCAAGGCCCAGATCGATGCCGCCAACGACCATGTCTGCGGCACGATGACGCTGGAAGGCGCGCCGCACCTCAAAGAACGCCACTACCCGGTGTTCGATTGCGCCAATCCCTGCGGTCGGAAAGGCACGCGCTATCTGGGGGTCGACAGCCACATCACCATGATGGCGGCAGCGCAGAGCTTCATCTCTGGGGCCATTTCGAAAACCATCAACATGGCCAACTCCGCCACCATCGAGGATGCGCTGCGCGCTTATGAGATGAGCTGGTCGCTGGGTCTGAAGGCCAATGCGCTCTACCGCGACGGCTCCAAGCTCAGCCAGCCGCTGGCATCGGCGCTGGTTGCGGATGACGAGGACGCCGAGGAGGCGCTGGCGACCGGCACGCCGCATGAAAAGGCGACGGTCCTGGCCGAGAAGATCGTGGAAAAGGTGTTCGTCAAGGAGGTGGTCCGCAGTCACCGCGAAAAGCTTCCCGAGCGGCGCAAGGGCTATACCCAGAAAGCCATCGTCGGCGGCCACAAGGTCTATCTGCGCACCGGCGAATACAAGGACGGCCAGCTGGGCGAGATCTTCATCGACATGCACAAGGAAGGTGCCGGCTTCCGCGCCATGATGAACAACTTCGCCATCGCCATCAGCGTCGGCCTGCAATACGGTGTTCCGCTTGAAGAATTCGTCGAAGCCTTCACCTTTACCCGGTTCGAGCCGGCCGGAATGGTGCAGGGCAATGACAGCATCAAGAACGCCACCTCGATCCTCGACTACATATTTCGCGAGCTGGCGGTCAGCTACCTCGACCGCACTGATCTGGCGCATGTCAAACCGGCGGGCGAAGCCTTCGACGATCTGGGCCGCGGCGAGGAAGAGGGCAAGCGCAACTTCTCGGAACTGTCCGATCAGGCTGCCAGCCGCAGTCTGGAAGTGCTGAAGTCGATCTCGTCCACCGGCTACCTGCGCAAGCGGCTGCCGCAGGAACTTGTGGTGCTGCAGGGCGGCATCGGCAACGGCGCGGTGGCGCTGAATGGCGCGCTGACGGCGGGCGGCGACCCGGTGATGACGCTGCGGACGCTGGTTCCGGAGATCGCGCAGAGCGGCCTCGACGGTTCGGCCGTTCTGGGCGGCTCGACCGCGCTCGGCTCCGGTTCGGTCGGCATCCAGGCGCGGACCAAGGCCAGGCTGCAGGGCTACGAGGGCGATCCGTGCGGCGAGTGCGGCAACTACACGCTGGTGCGCAACGGCACCTGCATGAAATGCAACACCTGCGGCGGAACGTCGGGGTGCAGTTGAAGGGGACCATGCGACCCCGGGTCGAGCCCGGGGTCGCGTGGCGCAAGTTCCGGGGCGGGTGCGCTCGCCCCCGGCGCGGATCAGGCCGCAGGCAGAAACCGAGCGGTAACAAACAGCGAGCCTGATCGGCGAAACTGGGGGGCAACTGCCCCCCTTTTTCCTTTGGGCCAATTCGTTGGCCGGCGAGCTTGATGTGCCGCCTCAGACACCACGCGCCAGCGCCGCCACCCCGGTCCGTGCCACATCGCTCAGCCCCAAGGGCCGCATCAGTTCGGCGAAGGCGTCGATCTTTTCCGGCGTGCCGGTGATTTCGAACACAAAGCTTTCCAGCGTCGAATCCACCACGTTGGCGCGGAAGATCTCGGCCAGCCGCAGCGCCTCGATCCGTTTGTCGCCCACGCCCGCCACCTTGAACAGCGCCAGTTCGCGCTGCACCGCCCGGCCTTCGACGGTCAGATCATTGACCTGATGCACCGGCACCATGCGTTCCAGCTGCGCCTTGATCTGCTCGATCACCTGCGGCGTGCCGGAGGTGACGATGGTGATCCGGCTGCGATGGCCTTCATGATCGACCTCCGCCACCGTCAGGCTTTCGATATTGTAGCCGCGCCCGGAAAACAGGCCGATGACCCGCGCCAGGACCCCGGCCTCGTTGTCGACCAGCACCGCCAGCGTATGGGTCTCGGTCGCCTGCGCATTGGGGTCGCGCAGATCATAGGCCGAATGGCTCGACGCGCCCTTCTTGATGTTCAGTGCCGACATGGCTGGCTCTTCCTTTCCTGCGGCTTCACTTTGTTCCAAATATCCCCGGGGTCCGGGGCAGGCAGCCCCGGTCTGCCGGTCACACCAGAACCTTGCCCTTGGCGCTCACTGCCGTCGAGGTATCGACATCCCCCATGATCATCTGATTGTGGGCGTTGCCGGACGGGATCATCGGAAAGCAATTCTCGTGTTTGGACACATTGCAATCGAAAATCACCGGCCCGGGATAGGCGATCATCGCCAGAATCGCGTCATCGAGGTCGGCGGGGTCGGTCACCCGGAACCCCTTGCCGCCGAACGCCTCGGCAAGCTTGACGAAATCCGGCAACGCTTCCGACCACGAATGCGAATAGCGCTCGCCGTGCAGCAGTTCCTGCCACTGCCGCACCATGCCCAGCCGCTCGTTGTTCAGGATGAACTGCTTGACCGGCAGCCGGTATTGCACCGCCGTGCCCATTTCCTGCATGTTCATCAGCCACGACGCCTCGCCCGCGACGTTGATCACCAGCGCCTCCGGATGCGCGATCTGCACGCCGACGCTCGCCGGCATGCCGTACCCCATGGTGCCCAGACCGCCAGAGGTCATCCAGCGGTTCGGCGCTTCAAAGCCCATGTATTGCGCCGCCCACATCTGGTGCTGGCCGACCTCGGTGCAGATGTAGCGGTCGTATGTCTTGGTCAAAGCTTCCAGCCGCTGCAGCGCATACTGCGGCTTGATCACCTTGGTGTCCGGCGCATAGCTCAGGCAGTCCTTGGCCCGCCATTCGGCGATCTGGCTCCACCACTTTGCCAGCCCCGCCTTGTTCACTCGCGACCCGCGCGATTGCCACAGCGCCAGTGCCTCGGCCAGCACGTCCGCCACATCGCCGACGATCGGCACATCGACCCGGATCACCTTGTTGATCGAGGACGGATCGATATCGACATGCACCTTTTTCGAGCCTGGCGAAAACGCGTTCAGCCGCCCGGTGATCCTGTCATCGAACCGCGCCCCGATGTTCAGCATCAGATCGCAGTCGTGCATCGCCCAGTTGGCTTCATAAAGCCCGTGCATGCCCAGCATTCCCAGCCAATTCTTGCCGCTGGCCGGATAGGCACCCAGCCCCATCAGCGTCGAGGTGACGGGAAAGCCGGTGGCCGCCACGAAATCGCGCAGCAGCTGCGAGGCTTTGGGGCCGGAGTTGATCACCCCGCCGCCGGTATAGAACAGCGGGCGCTCGGCGGTTTCGATCAGGTCCACCATCCGGGCAATCGCTTGCGCGTCGCCTTTGGTGCGCGGCTGATAGTGCGCCGTCCGCGCCGCCTCGCGCGGCACATAGGTGCCGGTGGCGAACTGCACATCCTTGGGAATATCGACCAGCACCGGCCCCGGGCGGCCGTGCGTCGCGACATGAAACGCCTGATGGATGACATCGCTCAAACGGTCGGTGTCGCGCACCAGCCAGTTGTGCTTGGTGGCAGGCCGGGTGATGCCGACGGTATCGGCTTCCTGAAACGCATCGTTGCCGATCATGAAGGTCGGCACCTGCCCGGTCAGCACCACCAGCGGGATCGAATCCATCAGCGCATCGACCATGCCGGTGACCGCATTGGTCGCGCCGGGGCCCGAGGTTACCAGAACCACCCCCGGCTTGCCGGTGGACCGAGCGTAGCCTTCGGCGGCATGCACCGCGCCCTGTTCGTGGCGCACCAGAATATGGCGGATGTCGTTTTGCTGATAGATCTCGTCATAGATCGGCAGGACGGCCCCGCCGGGATAGCCGAACACCACCTCGACCCCCTGATCCTTCAGGGCTTCCACCACCATCTTCGCGCCGGTCATCTGCCGCTTCATCGCCGTCTCCATCCACATCATCACGCCAAGCCATTACGCAACAAAAAGCCCCCGGTTTTCAATCGGGGGCGCATGGGGTACCTTTGGGGCAGCCGTTACCGGCCCATGCGCCTCATCCTTACCCGTACCAGAATCCCGTCCATGGTCCGACCTTTCCGCGTTGCGGCAGACCTTATGGCCCAGAAAATCGGGCGTCAACCGGGAAATGCGCACAGAATGTGTCGCAAGAGGCACGATTGGCTTTCCTTTAATTGCGTTTGGGGAGCGCCCGGCGAAATAAACCGCTTAGACCGCCAGGCGATTGACACGGGCGGCAGTGCGAACGACGCTGCCGCCATGTTGCAGCTGCCGCATCCGCGCTATGTCATGTTTCTGGCCGTGCTGGTGCTGGTTGGCGGCGGCCTGGCCTGGCTGATGCCGGTCGAGCGCGCGCTGGTGCTTGGCTTCGACGCCGGGGCACTGTTGTTCCTCATGTCGTGTCTGCCGCTCTGGGGCGAAGCGGCCGCCGATCCGCTGCGGCTCCGGGCGGCGCGCGATGATGGCGGCCGGGCGCTGTTGCTGGCGGTTTCCGCAATGGCGGCGGCGGCCGTGATCGTGGCACTGGTTCGCACTCTGCAAAGTCGTGACGCACTCGATCCGGGCGATCTGCTGACGGTGGCCGCAACGCTGGTGCTGGCCTGGCTTTTCCTGAACGCGGTCTATGCCTTTCACTATGCCCATCTGTTCTACGATCAGTCCGACGGGGCCGATGCCGGCGGGCTCGGTTTTCCGGGCACAGGAGTGCCGGTGTTTTCGGATTTCTGCTATCTGTCGTTTACCATCGGCATGACCTGCCAGACCTCGGACGTCACGGTCGAAACTGCGCCGCTGCGCCGGGCGGTGATGCTGCACGGTGTCGGCGCCTTTTTCTTCAACCTCGGGGTGCTGGCGTTGGTAGTGAATGTGCTGGCAGGGGTGCTGTGACGCGTGGCCTTGCCAGCGGGCGCGGTGCCATGACAGTTTGCGGCGTCAGCGTTTGAACAGGGCCGCCATGAAATCCAACACCAGCCACAACCGCCGGATCGTCAATATTCACAGCGCCGGCTTTGCGCCGTTCATCTATCCCGATGGCGTGTCGCTGGGCGATACCGTGCTGCAACTGGATGACAGCCAGCCGCTTGGGGTCGGCTTTCATGTCTACCGGATGCCGCCCGGGATGACGACGCGCGCCCACCGCCACAACGGTCCCGAGCAATTCCTGATCCTTGAGGGCGAACTGGTGGAAAGCGACGGCACCGTGCTCTGCGCCGGCGACATGGTGTTTTATCGCAATGGCACCGAACACAATTCGCATACGCCGGGCGGCTGCCTGCTGGCCGTGCATATCGCTGGGCCCGAGACGGTCATCGACTAGCCGTCAAACGAGCTGCAGCAGGTCCCATTTGTTGCCGAACGGGTCGCGAAAGACCGCGACGGTGCCATAGACCTCGTGCCGCGGCGCCTCCAGAAACTCCACACCGGCGGCCTGCATCCTTGCATGGTCGCGGGCGAAATCATCGGTCTGCAGGAACAGGAATACCCGGCCGCCGCTTTGATTGCCGATTGCCGCCGTCTGCTCGGGCCCGACGGCGCGGGCCAGCAGCAGTCTGGTTTCCGGCGCGCCGGGCGGGGCCACCAGCACCCAGCGTTTGCCGTTGCCCATGTCGGTGTCCTCGATCAGGTCAAAGCCCATCTGACCGACAAAGAAGCCGATCGCCTCGTCGTAGTCGGGGACAAGCAGCGAAAGAGCCGAGAGGCGCAAACCCTAGCGCGACATCGTGTCGGGCAGGTTGATCCGCGCCACCTGCTCGGCAATCGGATCGACCGACAAAGGATGGGTGTCGGCCGAATAGCCGGCCGGGTCGCCCAGATCACGCCAGCGACCGGCCTGATAGACCTCCAGCGCCGAGAAGTTGGCCTTGTAACCCATCTTGCGGCTGCCCGGCACCCAGTAGCCCAGATAGACGTAGGGCAGACCCGCCTCGCGCGCGATGGCGACATGATCGAGGATGATGAAGGTGCCAAGCGAATCGCCCAGCCGGTCGGGTTCATAAAAGCTGTAGACCATGCTCAGCCCGTCCTCGAGCACATCGGTCAGGCAGACGGCGGTCAGCGGGCGGCGGCGGTTGCCGGTGACGGGATTGGCGGTGTATTCGACCACGCGGCTGCGCACCGGCGTTTCCTCGATCATCGCGGCAAACTCGAAGATATCCATGTCGGCCATGCCGCCGTCGGAATGCCGGCTGTCAAGATAGCGCCGGAACAAGGCATACTGATCTTCGGTCGCCCACGGACTCGTTGCCTCGCGCTTCAGATCGGAATTGCGCTTCAGGGCGCGTTTCTGGCTTTTGGTCGGCTCGAAGTCCGCAACCCGGATCCGGGCCGACATGCAGGCCGAGCATTCGGAACATGAGGGGCGGTACAGCACATTCTGCGACCGGCGGAACCCCTGCTTTGACAGGGTGTCGTTCAGCTTTTCGGCGTAATCACCCTGCAGCGCGGTGAACAGCTTGCGCTCCATCCGCCCATCCAGATAGGGGCAGGCTTGCGGTGCCGTCACATAGAACTGCGGCGCGATTGGCAGGGTATGGCGCATCGGGCTTTCGCGGTGGTTGCACCCTGACGTTACCAAGTCGTCATGAAACCGCCAAGGGAAAAGCGGCGCGATTTTTTCGCGGGCCGCGACAGTCCAGCGCCGGTGTGCCGCCAGTGACGCTAAGACGCCACTCGTATCATCCCGCCGTCCTCAGCCCATGGCCATTGCCGGCTGATCCGCAGCCGGTGCCGGGCGATCAGAATCGCGACGGTCGGTTCATCGCTACCGTTCCCAGCACCAGATCGCTCAGCCCCTGCGCCCGGGCGGTCGTCAGCATCAGCAAGGCCGAAATGACTTGCGGCATAACCAGCCCGATCGACAGGCTGTAGAAAGACGTGTGCAGCACCGCCATGCCGAAATTCAAGCGTTCGCCGCGATGGGTGCGGAACTCGATGGCCATCAGGCGCATGCCGAACGTCGCCGACCGGCCGGCCAGCGTCAGCACCCGGTAGGCGAAGCCGATGACCAGATAAAAGAACGGAAAGAAGAACAGGGCGGCAAAGGCGGTGAACGGCAGGATCAACAGGCACAACAGCAGGATCAGCGCGGAATCGATGATCCAGGCGAACAGACGCTTGATCGCGACATCGGCATAAAATTCGGCCTGAAAGTCAGGATCGGGCAGGGCTTGTGTCGGCGTGCTCATCATGATGACTGTCCTTTGTTGCCTTAAGTCCCACATGGATGGGGCGCAGCCGCTTTGCAGCGGCCACGCGGGCTGGTCACGGTCAGTTCGGCTGGTTCGGTTCGGACACGTCCGAAGCGGGCCGGGCGTTGCGGGCGCGGTCATCCATGAACTGGTCGAACTCCGACTTGTCCTTGGAATCGCGCAGGCGCTGCAGGAAGGCCTCGAAGGCTTGCTGCTCGTCTTCCAGCCGGCGCAGCATGTCGGCCTTGTAGGCGTCGAACGCCGTGTTGCCCGAGGAGGCGAAACCGCCGTGCTGCATGGCGTGCTGGCTCCAACGGGCTTGGCGGCGCGTGGCACAGGAATGGCTGCGGTTGAACATGCGTCTGCTCCAGATCATATAGGCCAGAAGGGCCAGGCCCAGGGGCCAGAAAACGATGAAAGCCAGGATCATTGCGGCGATCCAGGCCGGTTTGCCGCGATCGTCAAGCCAGGCTTCGGCTTGGGAAGGCCAGGCACTGATGGTGTTCATTGTCGACATGGCGGGGGCGGGCTCCTTTGGCACCGGGTTTCAAGATGTGAAGCTCGTTCACATTGCCAAGATCGGTGCTATGGGCGGCGGCTTCAAGTAGAAATGTAAATTTAGTTTACATAATTGGACCGACGGCGCTTTTCCGCTGGTGCGACTGTGGAAAACGCGACTGCCAGCCCTTGCGGGCTGGCACTCCTTTCATTTGGCCACGGGGCCATGTCAGCCCCTGTCAATCGCAGCAGGGCATCTGTTCTTCGCAGCAGGGTCCGCCATCACAGCAGGTTGCGGCAAAAGCCGTCCCGCCAAGTGACAGCAGCAACAATGCGGCCAGCGTCAGTTTTCTCATCTACGTCTCCATTGGTTTGATTGCATGCATCGGCACAACTGCTGATCCGCGCGGCGGCGGCGTTGTCGGTGGCGGCTCCCACGACACGAAATTCAGGGAACGATGCCGCTGACGATGCACCCAATCTGCAATCGGCCAACTTACCTCCGAATCTGCTGGCGACAGGTAAGTCGCGCAGATCACGTTGCAGGCAGCGGTGCCGCATTTGGCGACGGCTGATTCACACGTCAGTGCCGCAATGCCGCCCTGACAGTGCAAGCCTTCGGAGCACACTTTTAGTGGGGTCAGCATGACGATCATCAGCGGCAGTGTCAGCGACAGCATCCACACCCCGACCCAGACTGACCGATAAGATGTGTTTCTAATCCGCATGGGCGCAGTGTTGCCGTCTGATCGTTTCCCGCGCAAGTCACAATACCGCCAGCCTTGGTCATGCTCGTCCACCGGTTGACCCGGCCCCGCCGACCTTGCATCCTTCGCCGATGAGTTTCGCCGCGCGCCTGACCCGCTGTCCGATCCCCCATGACCCGGCAGCGGGCCGCGAAGCGGTGGCGTCCCTTCCCGGCCAGCTACCAGAGATTCGGGACCTGCTGTGCGGGGTGGCCGGCTGCAGCCCGTATCTGGCCCGCCTGATGCAGCGCGAGGCGGTGTGGCTGACCGAAGGCCTGTCAATCGGTCCAGAGGCGGCGCTGGAGGCGATCTACCCCGCATTGGCCGCAGCGCCCCCGGATCAGCTGGGCACGGCATTGCGGCAAGCCAAGCGGCGGCTGGCGCTGATGGTGGCGCTGGCCGATCTGGGGGGCGTTTGGCATCTGGATCTGGTCACCGCTGCCCTGACCCGGCTGGCGGATACCGCCGTGGCCCTTGCCATGCGCCAACTGACGGGCGACGAGATCAGGCGCGGCAAACTGCCCGGTGCGGTGGCCGCCGACGCCGAATCCGCAGCCGGAATGGTCACGCTGGCGATGGGCAAGATGGGGGCGGGCGAACTGAACTATTCCTCCGACATCGATCTGATCTGCCTGTTCGATGAAAGCCGCTATCCCGGCACCGAGGCCGAAGCGCGAAGCGCGTTCATCCGGGTCACCCGGCGGATGACGGCGCTGTTGTCGGATCAGACCGATCAGGGCTACGTGTTCCGTACCGACCTGCGCCTGCGCCCCGACGCGGCGGTGACACCGGTCTGCATATCGCTGGCGGCAGCCGAGGGGTACTACGAGTCTGTCGGCCGCACCTGGGAACGCGCCGCCTACATCAAGGCGCGCCCCTGTGGTGGCGACACTGCGGCCGGTCTGCAATTCCTGAAAACCCTGGCACCGTTTGTCTGGCGCAAGCACCTTGACTTTGCCGCGATCCAGGACGCCCACGACATGCGGTTGCGCATCCGTGACCATCGCGGCCTGCATGGTCCGATCGTGCTGGACGGCCACAACATGAAGCTGGGGCAGGGCGGCATCCGCGAGATCGAGTTTTTCACGCAAACCCGGCAGATCATCGCCGGCGGCCGCGACCCGGATCTGCGATCGCCGCAAACTCTGGCGGCGCTGGCGGCGCTGGCGCTGAAAGGCTGGATACCTGCCGATGTTGCCGAAGAACTGACCAGTCTGTACCGCGCGCACCGCGAGGTCGAGCATCGGTTGCAGATGCTGAACGATGCTCAGACCCATGACCTGCCGACCACCGGCGACGGGTTCGACCGGCTGGCCAGGTTCATGGGGCAGGGCGATACCGCCGCTTTTTGCACGTCGCTGAAAAACCGGCTGACCAGCACTTCGGCGCTGACGGAAAGCTTCTTTGCCCCGCAATCGGCCGGCACTGGTCCGGTGTTGCCCGATGCGGCGCGTGCCATCGTCGAAGGCTGGCGTGCCTATCCGGCCCTGCGGTCACCGCGCGCGGTCGAGATTTTCAAGCGGGTGCGGCCAAGGCTGTTGCAGCAACTGTCCGAGGCCGCCAATCCCGAAACCGCCATTATGCAATTTGACGGCTTTCTCAGAGGTTTGCCGGCCGGTGTTCAGGTCTTTTCCCTGTTTGATTCGAACCCGCAACTGATCGCACTGACCGTCGATGTTGCCGCCACCGCCCCGAACCTGGCGCGTTACTTGTCCCGAAATTCGTCCGTGCTGGATGCCGTCATCGGCGGCGGTTTCTTTGCGCCCTGGCCTGGTGCTGCCGGCCTGACTGCGGCACTTTCTCTGCATCTGGAAACATTTGCCGACTACGAGCGCAAGCTGGATGCCGCCCGGCGCTGGACCAAGGAGTGGCATTTCCGAACGGGCGTTCACCATCTGCGCGGCCTGATCGATGGATTCGAAGCCGCAAGGCAGTATGCCGATCTGGCCGAAGCCGTGGTGGCCGCGATCTGGCCCCCGTGCGTCGCAGAATTTGCCCGAAAACATGGCGACCCGCCGGGGCGCGGCGCTGTTGTCGTGGCGATGGGCTCGCTTGGTGCCGGCCAGCTGAACGCGGCCTCGGATCTTGATCTGATCGTGATCTATGACCCCGCGCTGGACGAACAATCATTCGGAAACCGTCCGTTGCCGGCGCGCACCTATTATTCCAGACTGACGCAGGCCCTGGTGACCGCGCTGACCGCGCCGATGTCCGAGGGCAGGCTCTATGAGGTCGACATGCGCCTGCGCCCGTCGGGCCGGCAGGGGCCTGTCGCCACCGCACTTGACGCTTTCCGCACCTATCAGCAGACCGAGGCCTGGACCTGGGAACATCTGGCGCTGACGCGGGCCCGGGTTCTGGCGGGCAACGCTGCTCTGGCGGCCGATGTGGCGGCGTTCCGGGCGGAGCTTCTGAAGGAAAAGGGGCCGGGGCCGCAGGTTGCCCCGGATGTGGCCGGCATGCGGGCCCGCCTGCGCGCCGCCAAACCGGCTGATGGTCCGTGGGATGTCAAGCATCGCCCCGGCGGTCTGATGGATATCGAGCTTCTGGCACAAACTGCGGCGCTGAAGGCGGGCGACCTGTCGCGTTCGGTCGCGCAGCAACTGGCAGCCGGCGTCAGCACTGGCTGGCTGACCGAGGCCGACAGGGACCGGCTTCTGCGCAGCTACCGGCTGGCCTGGTCCGTACACGCTGCGGCCCGGCTTCTGGAGGAGCGGGCGCTGGATCCCGAAGCGATCGGCCCGGGCGGTGTGGCGTTCGTGTTGCGGGAAACCGCGATGCGGTCGATCACCGAACTGGCCGACCGTCTGACAGAGGATTTCGCGGCGGCGGATGCGGTCGTTTCAGCTTTGCTGACAAAGGAGGGAACCGATGAAGCTTGCCGAGGCTGACCCAAAAGGTCTGGTGCGCGAAAGCTATGCCATCGAGGGGATCACCGCACCGGAATGCCGGTCGATCTTCATGGACTGGGCGCTAAGCCTTGGCCCCGGCATCACCCCGGCGGCGGCGATTCCGCTGTTGCTGGAAACCTATCGCCAGCAGCAATCGCATCCGATGACCGGCGTTTTGCACGAAGGCATGGCCGACCCGATCACGCCGCACCGCCGCGGCGGTCGGGCCGGCCGGCTGCAGGGGCAATAGACGGCGTGGCCGGTCCGACCGACAAGGCCGCTACGCCCCGCGATGTCAGGCCCGCGCCAATCCTGTGGCTTGCTGTGCCAGCGCCGTGATCCCGGCCCAGTTCCCGGCCAGAAGCATCGCCTTTGGCGCCACCCACGACCCGCCGACGCACAGCACATTCGGCAACTTCAGATAGTCCGGCGCGTTCGCCAGCGTTACCCCGCCCGTCGGGCAGAACCGCACCTGCGGGATCGGCGCACCTATGGCTTTCAGCGCCGCAGCCCCGCCGCTCGCTTCGGCCGGAAAGAATTTCTGCACGACATAGCCGCGTTCCAACAGCGCCATCACTTCGCTTGCCGTGGCCGCGCCCGGCAACAGCGGCAGACCCTCGTCTTCACAGGCGGCCAGCAGCCGGTCGGTGACGCCGGGCGACACCCCGAACTGCGCGCCCGCCGCCTTTGCCGCCCTGACATCCTGCGGCGTCAGCAAGGTTCCGGCCCCGACCACGCCCCCCGGCACCTCCGCCATGGCGCGGATCGCGTCCAGCGCACACTCGGTTCGCAGCGTCACCTCCAGCACCGGCAGGCCCCCGGCGACCAGCGCCCGGGCCAGGGCAGCGGCATGGGCGATATCGTCAATCACCAGCACCGGCACCACCGGGGCCAGCCGGCAAATACGCAAGGCGTGGGCAGAGGCTTCGGCGGGGGTCATGGTCGGGTCCTTCACTGGTCAGATCGGTGGCGGGCAAGGCGCAGGGCAGCCTTGCACCCACGGCGTCAGATGACAACCCCGGCCCCGGCGGTCGAGGGGCCGACATTCCGGCGAAAGGCTTCGAACAACTCCCGGCCAAGGCCGCTGGCATTGGCAGAAAGGTCGACGGCAACCGGCAGCCGCGCCGCGAAATCGGCCGCCAGCACCGTCAGCGTCCCGGCCACCGCATCCAGCCGGATGATGTCGCCGTCGCGCAGACAGGCCAGCGGTCCGCCGTCCGCCGCCTCGGGGCTGATGTGGATGGCGGCGGGCACTTTACCCGAGGCACCCGACATCCGGCCGTCAGTGACCAGCGCCACCCGCAAACCCCGATCCTGCAATACGGAAAGCGTCGGGGTCAGGCCATGCAGTTCCGGCATGCCGTTGGCTTTCGGCCCCTGAAACCGCACCACCACCACAGTATCTCTGGTGAAATCCCCGGCCTTGAACGCCGCCTTTACCGCATCCTGGCTGTGAAAGATCCGGGCCGGCGCTTCGATGATCTGACGGTCCGGCGCGACGGCCGACACCTTGATCACGCCGCGCCCCAGATTCCCCGTCAGCTGCTTCAGCCCGCCGCTTGGCTGAAACGGCTCGGCCACCGGGCGCACGATACGGTCGTTCAGCGTCGTGGCCGTACCGTCCTGCCAGACCAGCGCGCCGTCGATCAGCCTTGGCTCCTGGCTGTAGCGCGCCAGCCCGTCGCCCATCACCGTCTTGGTGTCGGGATGCAGAAGCCCCGCCGCCAGCAATTCGCCGATCATGTAGCCAAGCCCGCCGGCAGCGTGAAAATGGTTCACATCCGCCAGACCGTTGGGATAAATCCGCGCCATCAGCGGCGTCGCATCCGACAGATCCGCAAAATCCTCCAGTTCCAGCAGAACGCCGGCCGCACGCGCCATTGCCGGCAGATGCAGCACCAGATTGGTCGAACCGCCGGTAGCCATCAGACCGACGATGCCATTTACGAACGACCGTTCGTCCAAAATCTCTGATACCGGCCGATAGTCGTTGCCAAGCGCGGTGATCTGCATTGCCCGTTCCGCCCCGGCAACGGTCAGCGCATCGCGCAGCGGCGTGCCGGGATTGACGAAGCTGGCCCCCGGCAAATGCAGCCCCATGAATTCCATCAGCATCTGGTTGGTATTGGCGGTGCCGTAAAACGTGCAGGTTCCGATGCCGTGATAGGCGGCCATTTCCGCCTGCATCAGTTCGGCCCGGCTGGCGTCGCCGGTGGCAAAGCGCTGCCGCACCTTGGATTTTTCATCATTGGGCATGCCCGAAGTCATCGGCCCCGCCGGCAGGAACACCGCCGGAATATGGCCGAAGCTGGCCGCCGCAATCATCAGACCCGGCACGATCTTGTCGCAGACACCCAGATAGATCGCGGCATCAAAGACGTTGTGGCTCAGCGACACGGCAGCGGCCAGCGCGATCACATCGCGCGAAAACAGGCTCAGTTCCATGCCGGTCTGGCCTTGAGTCACGCCATCGCACATGGCGGGAACTCCGCCCGCAACCTGCGCCGTCGCGCCGACGCGCCGGGCCACCGTCCGGATCAGCTCGGGATAGTGCTCATAGGGCTGATGCGCCGACAGCATATCGTTGTAGGCGGTGACGATGCCGATGTTCGGGGCTTGCAGCGCGGCCAGCGTCGCCTTTTGCGCGCCCATGGCGGCATAGGCATGCGCCTGATTGCCGCAACTCAGATGCGCGCGGGCCGGTCCCGCCGCAGCCGCGCGCGCCATCCGGTCCAGATAGGCGCTGCGCGAACCGGCGGACCTGGCCCGGATACGGTCGGTGACTTTAGCGATAGTCACGTTGAGCGGCATGGCGGGCTCCTCGGATGGCGCGGCAGGGTCGGGCGGATCGTCGCCGGGGCGATACCACGAGCCGTTAGCGCTACCAACGCGCAATGCCGAGGTAAGACAGGGTGTGACGATGTTTCACAGGGTCCGGATCGGGCAGGGGGCTGTCAAGGGGTTGCGGCGCAACTTTCGGATCATTGGCACCAAGGCCGGCGCGGGCCAAACGCGGTGATAAAGGCGGCGACAGATCGCCAACTGTGGCAGAATTGTTTCCATTTTGGGCTGTATCGCGGAAATGAACCGGAATTTTCTCATTTTGGCCACAATCATTGCGCAGGTCTTGGTTCGATACCTGCGTCGTTCCTGGAGGAGTTCTTCATGACCCCCACTCGCTTGTCGGCACCCCCGATGCTTGCACTCGTCCTGGCTTTCGGCCTTGGCGCCTGCACCGCCGTTACCCCGGATGCCACACGAAACGTGCCGGTGGAGGCCACGACCGGATCACTGTTGACGGCAAGCCCCGGCACGGCTGCGGCGGCCAACACCGCGTTTTCGATCGTTGTCCCGGACTATGCCGTGACAGCAATCAAGGTGACGGTGCCGAAGTCGTTGCGGGTTTCGGAAGCCAACATGTACTACCCCATTGCTGACATTGTCTGGCGCGGCGAGCCGCGCGGCGACCGGCACGTGCAGATCAAGGCGATCTTTGACGAGGCAATGGCCACCGGCATCGCCGGCTTTACCGATGGTCGCGCCGTTGTGGTGGATGTCGAGGTCACGCGCTTTCACTGCCTGACCGAAAAGGCGCGCTATACCGTCGGCGGCGTGCATTCGGTGAAATTCAACATGACGGTCCGCGATGCCGCGACGGGTGCCGTGATCGACGGCCCGCGCCTGGTGATTGCCGACATCAGGGCATCGGGCGGTGCGATTGCCGTTGAAGAAGAGGCCCAGGGCATTACCCAGCGGCTGGTGATCAAGCAGAATCTGGCCCAGGTGATCGAACGGGAACTGAGCCGCCCGGTGGCCGTGCCGGGCGCGCCGACCGGGCCCGCCCTGTCCCGAGGCACATTCGACCCGACCGATCTGGCGCTCTGACCGAACTGGCCCCCTGACCGAACTGGCCCCCCGATCCGCCTGGCCCCTTTCAAGAGCGGCAGGAACCGACTAGGACGGGCCCATGACGTCCTTGCCCTATCCCATCGTGCGCCTTCGCCCCAAGGCCGAAGCCCGCGCCATCCGGCACGGATTTCCCTGGGTCTATGCCGACGAGCTGGTCACCGACCGCCGGACGCAGGCCCTTGCTCCGGGTGCACTGGCGGTTCTGGAGGATGCGGACCGCAGCGCCATCGGACTGGTGACGGTGAACGGCAATTCCCGGATCATCGCCCGGATGCTGGACCGTGATCTCGGGGCGGTGATCGACCCCGATTGGTTCGCGGCCCGTCTGACCCGGGCGCTGGCGCTGCGCGAACGGCTGTACCCGTCGCCGCACTACCGGCTGGTGCATGCCGAGGCCGACGGTCTGCCCGGCGTGATCATCGACCGCTTCGGCGATCTGGCGGTCATCCAGCCGAACGCAATCTGGGCGGATCAGCATCTGGAGGCGCTGGTTGCAGCGTTGATCAGGGTCACCGGCGTCACCCGCATCGTCAAGAACGGCACCGGCCGGTCGCGGGTGCTGGAGGGTCTGCCCGAGGAAACCCTGGCCCTGCGCGGCACTGTCGACGGCCCGGTGCCGGTGTCGATGAACGGTGCGACCTACATGGCCGACGTTCTGGGCGGCCAGAAAACCGGGCTGTTCCTTGACCAGCGCCCGAACCACGCCTTTGCCGCCAGCCTGGCCAGGGGGGTCCGGATGCTGGACGTGTTTGCCCATGTCGGCGGTTTTGCTCTGGCCTGTCTGGCGGCCGGTGCGAACTCGGCCATCGCCGTCGACAGTTCCGCCCCAGCCCTGGCCCTGGCAACTGCCGGGGCGGCGGCAACCGGGATTGCCGACCGTTTTTCCACCCGACAGGGCGACGCTTTTGCCGTCATGGACAGTCTCGCCGACGAAGGCGCAAGCTTTGATCTGGTGGTCTGCGACCCGCCCGCCTTCGCCCCGGGAAAACCGTCGCTCGAGGCCGGGTTGCGCGCCTATGAACGGCTGGCGCGCGGTGCCGCCGGGCTGGTCGCGCCCGGCGGCTACCTGACCTTGTGTTCCTGCAGTCACGCCGCCGACCTTGCCGCGTTTCGCGCCGCCTGCATTCGCGGCATCGGCCGGGGCGGACGCCAGGCGCAGATCCTGCACATCGGATCCGCCGGACCGGACCACCCGATGCACGCCCATCTGGCGGAATCGGGGTACCTCAAGGCGCTGTTCTTCCGGCTCGACTGATGCGCGTGGTTATCGACGCTTGCGTGCTTTACCCGACGGTGCTGCGCCAGATCGTCCTGGGCGTGGCGGCGCGCGGTCTGTTCACGCCGCTGTGGTCGGCCCGCATCCTGGAAGAATGGGCCCGCGCCACCCGCAAACTCGGCCCTGTCGCCGAATCCGTGGCGAGGGCCGAGGTGGCGGCGCTGCGGCTGGCGTTTCCGGATGCGGAAACCGCCGGCGCTGGCAGCCCGGCGTCGTCGCTACCCGACCCCGATGACGATCACGTGCTGGCGACCGCCATCGCGGCAGAGGCCGACCTGATCCTGACGCTGAACCTGCGCGATTTCCCCGCACGCCTGCTGGCACCGCACGGGATCAGTGCCCGCGACCCGGACCGCTTCCTGATCGGCCTTGCCCGCGACCATCCCAAAGCCGTCGCCGGCGAATGCACCACTGCCAGGGATCAGATCGAGCGCCTGTCGGGCCTGCCACAACCGCTGCGCCCGCTGTTGAAACGCGCAGGTTTGCCGCGTCTGGGCAAATTGCTGGTGCATGATGATTCCTGACTGACAAACAGTAAGGATGGTCGCTCGCCGCCCGCATGATCAGAGCAGCAGTCCGGGCTGCTTGTCCGGAATTGATATGAGGCGATATCCTTCTGTTATTCTTGCCCGATTTGATTTCAATCAAATCGTGGCGCGCCTGCCTGCCGCTCGGCAGGCGCTATAGTGCGCGCCAGCCCAGCCAGGTGCGCCCCGATTTCCCGACCACGGCACTCATCCCAGCCTCCCTTGCCCTTCGCTTGCGCTCTCGGGCAACGGGCCGGGCGTCCGCACACTGTGCGGCCACCTGATCGGCCACGGGCTTCACGCCAACCGGCAGAAAAAGCGGCGAAGGCAAAGCCGATTCCTTCTACGTTCATCCCGGTCTGGCCGGACCGGCATCAGGGCACCACCGCGCGCCACCGCGCCTCCAGCACCTCGATGGCGGCGATCCTCTCATCGGTCTGCGGATGGCTCAAGAGCCAGGCCGGGGCGGTCTGCCCGGCCGGGCCGGTCAGCAGACCAAGCTTGCGGAACAGGGATTTCTGCGGCCCGGTGCCGATCCCGGCCTTGGTCAGCAGCGCTGCGGCATAGGCATCGGCCTCGTACTCGTCCTGTCGGCTCAGACGGGCAGCTAGCAGGGTAGCCACCGAATTGGCAATTACGATGCCGATACCCGGCAACAGCCGCCCCAAAACCGTCGCCAACACCAGCCGGATGGCATTCTGCCCGGAAAAATCGATCATCCGCCGCCGTGCGTGGCCTAGGGCCACATGCCCCAACTCGTGCGCGATCACCGATACCAGTTCATCGCCGGACACCGCACCCGCCCGGTATTTCTCGTAGAATCCCCGGGTCAGGAATATCCGCCCGTCCGGTGCCGCCAGCCCGTTCACTGGATCAATCTCGTAAAGATGCACGGCGATGCCGGGCAGGCCCATCGCCGCCGCCAGCCGGTCGGTCAGAACTTTCAACACCGGGTCGGCCAGCGGGTGCGAGCGTGCGTCCAGCTCTTTCGCCGTCCGCCACATTGAAAAGCGATAGATCACGATGCCGTAAAGCAGCATCAGCAAGATGGGCAGGAGCTTGATCATACCCCAGATATGAGCCGCCGGACGGGTTTCGGCAAGACCGCGCCGCCGGGGTTCAGTTCATCGTGACCGCGCCGCGTCCTTCCAGGCCAGCCACAGAATCCGCCCCAGCCAGATCGTCAGAACCCCCGCCGCCAGCAAGCCTGCGATCGAGGTGACCGCCTGTGTCACATCGGCCAGACTGTCGGCGAACAGATAGCCGGGTCCGGTGTAGACCCCGACCCAGATCGCCTCGCCGCCAACCCCGGCAATGGTGAAGCGCACCCAGCTTGATCCCATTGCGCCGGCTGCCAGATTGACCGCCGGTCCCAACGGGCTGAACAGCCAGCGCGTCAGGAATACGGTCGCGTCGCCCCGCGCATCCAGACCGGCCCGGGCACTGTGCAACAGCCGTGCCTGCGCCGGCTTTCGCGACAGCCGTGCCACAATCGGCGTGCCTCCCCATCGCCCGATCAGGAACCCGGTCTGATCGCCAACCACCGCACCGGCAAACGCCGCAAATCCGACGCCGATCAGCGACAGATCGCCCGTCGCGGCGAATGCGCCGCCGGCCAGCATCAACAGCGAAGCCGGAATTGGCAGAGCGAGGCAGGAAAAATATGTGGCCGCGAACAGCAGCGCCATCCCATAGTCGGGCACCAGCGCCAGCAACGTGTCGGTCATGGTGCCCCGGCGGGCTTTGGTGGCAGCGCCAGCTCGATCCGGGCAACGATCTCGTCGACCGTCAACCCTTGGTCAAAGGCGATCTGTTCCAACGTCCGCGGCTTGCCGCTGCGGATGTCCAGACCCAGCACCTCGGCCAGCCGTTCGGGCGCAATCGGATAGCTGTGCACGATCATCCGCGGCGTCATCCAGCCCTTGATAGGTCCGGGGGCAAAGCCGCCATCGCGAAACGGCGGCGGAAACAGCACCAGCCGCACCGCAAAGAACAGCGTGGCGACAACAGCCGTCAGGAATGCAAGCGTGACCACCGGGTACCGTGCCCAAAGCAGCGCAACAAACGCCCTCATCGCCCCAAATCCTTCACCGCCCGCGTGATCCCGTCCAGCGTCATCGGAAACATCCGGTTGTCGAACAGCCCCCGGATCAGCCGGATCGAGTGTGATCCGTCCCAGAACCGCTCCGGCGTCGGATTGATCCAGAGGCAGGCGGGCCACTGCGCCCGGGCGCGTTGCAGCCAGACCTGCCCCGGTTCGGCGTTCCAGTGCTCGTTGGCCCCGCCCGGGTGCAGGATTTCATAGGGCGACATGCTGGCATCGCCGACAAAGATGCATTTGTAATCTGCGCCATAGGTCCGCAACACCTCGGCTGTGGCGGTTTGCGCGTCCCACCGGCGGCGATTGTCGCGCCAGACTCCCTCGTACAGGCAATTGTGGAAGTAGTAGCTTTCCAGATGCCTGAACGCGGCCCTTGCCGCCGAAAACAGCTCTTCCACCAGCCGGACGTGCGGGTCCATCGAGCCGCCTGCGTCCAGAAACAGCAGGACCTTGACCGCATTGCGCCGTTCGGGCCGGGTCTGCACCGTCAGCCATCCCTGCTCGGCAGTGGCGCGGATGGTGCCGTCCAGGTCCAGTTCCTCCTCGGCACCGTCGCGGGCCCAGCGGCGCAGACGCTTCAGCGCCAGCTTGATGCCACGGGTGCCAAGCTCCACTCCGTCATCGAGATTGCGGAACTCGCGCCGGTCCCAGACCTTGACGGCGCGCTGGTGCCGGCTGGCGTCCTGCCCGATCCGCACCCCTTCGGGATTGTAGCCAAACGCCCCGAACGGCGAGGTGCCGGCGGTGCCGATCCATTTGGCTCCACCCTGATGCCGGCCGCGCTGTTCTTCCAGCCGCTGACGCAGCACCTCCATCAACGCCGCAAACCCGCCGGCAGCCGTCATCGCCGCGCGTTCCTCCGGTGTCAGGTGCTTTTCGGCCAGCTTTGCCAACCATTCCGGCGGCAGGTCCAGCACCTGCAGCACTTGCCCGGCGCTCAGCGCTTCGAGGCCCTTGAAGGCACGGGCAAAGGCCTGATCGAAGCGGTCCAGATGCCGCTCGTCCTTCACCATCGTGGTCCGCGCCAGGTAATAGAACGCCTCGGGATCATAGGTGGCAAGCCCGGCTTTCATGCCATCCAGAAACCCCAGATATTCGCGCAGCGACACCGGCACCCCGGCGCTTCGCAACGTCTGAAAGAACGGAATGAACATCGCGACCCGGCTCCAAGGGCGATTCTGTACCGCAACCCACCACTGTCCGGCACCGCCCGGTGCTCTGCCCGGACGCGCCGCCTGCCGTACTGCTGTCAGAGCATCCGTTCCAGCGCGATGGTCGCAAACAACCCCAGCAGCGCAAAGGCGATGCCGTAACCCGCCGCATACTGCGCCATGTCGGCGACACTGCCGCGCCGCACCCGGGCCGTCACCGCCCCGACCAGTGCCCCGCCGATCAGCCCCGCAATCACGATCATCGCCCCGCCACCTCTGTGTCGCCCGCCAGCTTCCGGGCCCCGCCTAGCCCCGCTCGGGTGCCAGCGATGCAATCTCTGACTGCCGGTCGCGCACTTCGCTTTCGGGGCCGAAGCCATAGCGCGCCCAGCCGATACTGTCGAGCCAGACCGCCCGCGACTCCGACGCTCGGCCTAATTGCCGCAGCGCCTCGGACTTGATCATCAGAAGCGAGGCCAGCAGTGCCGCATTCTCGGCTCCGGCCACCGGCAACAGGCTGCGGTTGGTCAGCAGCAGCGCATCGTCGGGCCGCCCCGCCGACAGGGCAAAGGCCGCCAGCTGCATGTCGACATGGGCAAGATGCACACCGGTGGCGGGCATGGACCGGTACACCTGACCGGCCCGGGCAAAAGCCCGCACCGCCACATCGGCATCCTCGGCCAGCGACAGGCGGCCAAGCGCGAACAGGCTGAAGGCCAGCCGGCCATCGCTCCAGCCCTGGCTTTCGGCGATCGACACCGCGCGCCGGGCGGCATCGCGGCGCACCGATCCGCTGCTGCCCGAGCCTAGCGCCGTCTCGACAGCCTCGATCCAGACACGCGGCGTCGGTCCGGGTACCGGTCCGGCACCGCCCGCGCCCTGCGGATTGATCCGGGCCAGCAGCCCGGGCAGAACCGCCGCCACCTCGGGTGCCGTCATGCCCGAATGCAGGTCGGGGCTGTAGAAGGCCCGCAGGATCAGCATGTCGAAACCGGTCAGCACCGTGTTGAAATTGTCGTCGTTGAACACCGAATCCGGCAGCCGGTACAGATCGTTCAGCGGCCCCAGGGCCTGACCGATTTCCTCATGCAGGCAGTCGCGCATTTCCTGCGGGCTGGTGTCGTTGGGGATGAACACCGCCACCTGGGTCCGGCTGGTCAACAGGGTCCAGTCGATCCGCGCACTGTTGCGGGCGCGCCGGAACGCCGACCAGCTGTCGATGTTCGGCACGACAAAGCAGGCCGCCTGCGGCACCAGACCCTGCAAGGTCGCCCGGCTCAGGAATTCCACGGTGATGTTGGCCCGCTGGCCGGAACCGGCCATGCCGATGTCGATCCCGGCTTCGGACCGCAGCCGCGACACCAGCCGCGCCAGATCCGGGGCGACGGTCGCCGGAACCTTGCCCTGCAACGCGATGGTCACCGGCCCTTCGAACCGGCTCAGCACCGGCACCGAGCGGCCGCTTTCCATCTGAAAGCTCAGTTCCAGGAAATCCCGCGCCAGATCGGCATTTGACCGGCTGGTGCGGGTGACCTGCGGCGCCGGCAGGGTTCTTACCGTCGGCAATTCGTCACTGGCAGGTGCGCGGCGCTGCGCCTCGGGGGTCGGACCAGCAACGCAGGCTGCGATCAGAGTCGGGACCAAGAGGGCAAGTAGGCGGGTTCGCAACATCGGTCAGGGCCTGTCATACTCGATAAAGGGGGTCTTGACGCCGATCCGGTCATAAAGCCGCCGCGCCGTCGTGTTGAAATCCTGGGTCATCCAGTACACCGTCGCGGCGCCGTGGGCATCGGCTGCGGCATAGACCGCCTCGATCAGCGCCCGCCCGACCCCGGTGCCGCGCACATCCGGGTCGGCGAACAGGTCCTGCAGATAGCAGGTGTCGGCCACCGCCCAGCAGGTGCGGTGAAACAGATAGTGCGCCATCCCGACCGGGCGTCCGGCCTGCACCGCCAGAAGCCCGCGATATTCGTGCGGTGCGCCGGTCAGCAACCGCGCAAACGTCGTGCGATAGACCGCCTCGGACAGTTCGGTTTCGTAATAGGTCAGATAGCCGGACCAAAGCCTGCGCCAGTCTGCCTGATCGGCAGCGGCAATCGGGCGAACGATCAGGGCTTCGGGGCGGGACATCGGGCGGCCTGTGGCTGGAACTCGGGCACCCTAGCGTGACGCCGGGCGCAATGGAACCGGTTTGAGCGAAACAATCCGGTGCTAAAAAGCCACGCCGCTGCCACATTTTTGCCACATTCCCGCTTTGTCCCGTCAGTTTGCGGGCAAGGGGCGACGATAGCGGATGAACGGCGTCTTGACGCCGATCCGGTCGTAAAGCTGGCGGGCGGTCGCGTTGAAATCCTCGGTGAACCAATAGACCTTGGGCACTTGGGCGGTATCGGCCGCAGCATAAACCACCTCGATCAGCGCCCGCCCGATGCCCTTGCCGCGCACCGCCGGATCGGCATAAAGGTCTTGCAAATAGCAGACATTCTGTTCGTGCCAGCAGTGACGGTGGAACAGATAATGCACCAGCCCGACCGGCCTGCCATCCGCCTCGGCGATCAGTCCGCGGAATTCGGCAGGGTCGTCCGACAGCAGGCGGGCAAAGGTCGATGCATAGACCGGTTCGGCCAGCGTGGTCTTGCAGTATGCTAGGAAGAACGTCCAGAGCCTGCGCCAGTCGGCCTCGTCGCTGCCGGCGATCGGGCGGATCGTCAGGGGCTGCGAAGGGATCATGGTGCTCTGCCTTGCAAAATGGGCCATGGCCCGCCGCGCGCAGCGTAGCGCACGGCGCCGCACATGGGAACCGCGTGGCGGCGGGTACCTTGCCAAGGCGATCCTCTACACAGGATTTGGCCTCTGGGCCAAACCATGGTAGACTGACCGTGTTTCAAGACGACCCATTTTTCCGGAGGTATGCCATGCCGAGCTTTGCCGATTTCCACGCCGCCCTGCATCTCGCCAACTTTTCTGCCGCCGAATTTTTGACCCGGACCGACCGGCCTTCCAACTCGGTCCCGCCCGAGAGCATTTGGGACAACATCGGCCCGACGGTCCTGACCTTGCAGAACCTGCGGACCCTGTTCGGGGCGTCGATCACGCTCAACAGTGTCTACCGGGCGCATGACTACAACCGCCGCATCGCCGACGCCGCGCGCCTCAGCCAGCATGTTGCCTTCAACGCCATCGATTTCACCACCGCCGATCAGTCGCGCCTGCCGGCCCTGCATGCCAGCCTGCTCGCCTTGCGCGATACCTGGATCGACGCGCCGCGGGTCTTTGGCCGCGCCGTGGTGCGGGTTAACGGCGACGCGATTCCATCGACCCCGCTGCAATGGCGCAGCAGCGGCGGCAAAGATCAGTTCCGTTTCCGGGGTGGGGTCAAACTTTACAACACCTTCATCCACATCGACACCCGCGGCCAAAGCGTCGACTGGGGTTGATCGCGGTTAAGGAAAGGTTACCTGAATCACGAATATACTTATATTACAATAGTTTGCTAATCGTAACACGTGTGTTACGCCTACCTCTGCCCCCGCGACATGAAGGCGAGCCGCTCGAACAGATGCACGTCCTGCTCGGTTTTCAACAGTGCCCCATGCAGGCGCGGCAGGCTGTTCTTGCCGTCCATCCGCAAATCCTCGGCCGTCAGATCCTCGGCCAGCAGCAGTTTCAGCCAGTCCAGAACTTCCGACGTCGACGGCTTCTTCTTCAACCCCGGCGTCTCGCGCAGTTCGTAAAACTGTGTCAGCGCCACCGTCAGCAACTCTTCCCTTATCCCCGGATGATGCACCGCGACGATGCGTTTCAAAGTCTCGGGATCAGGAAACCGGATGTAGTGAAAGAAGCAGCGGCGCAGGAACGCGTCGGGCAGTTCCTTTTCGTTGTTCGAGGTGATGATGACGACGGGCCGGTGCAGCGCCCGGATGGTCTCGCCGGTTTCATAGACATGGAACTCCATCCGGTCGAGTTCCTGCAACAGGTCATTCGGGAACTCGATGTCCGCCTTGTCGACCTCGTCGATCAGCAACACCACCCGCCCCTCGGCCGCGAACGCCTGCCACAGCTTGCCGCGCCGGATGTAGTGCCGTACATCCCCGACCCGCGCATCGCCCAGCTGGCTGTCCCGCAGCCGCGCCACCGCATCATAGTCGTAAAGCCCCTGGCTGGCCCTGGTCGTCGACTTGACGTGCCATTCGATGATCGGCAGCCCAAGCGCGCACGCCACCTGTCGCGCCAGTTCGGTCTTGCCGGTTCCCGGCTCGCCCTTGACCAGCAATGGCCGCTGCAAGGCCACGGCGGCATTGACCGCGACCATCAGGTCCGGCGTGGCAACGTACCCGTCAGTGCCGGAAAACTTCATCGGGTGGATTTCACAATGCTTCTGGGAGGTTCTGGCAAGGTCTTCAGCGCCAACCTAGCACAGGAGTAATTTGCCGCAACCCGGGTTGACGGGTAGTGACAAGCGTTAAGGCTTGGAGTAATCCACCCCCCAATGGGAAGCCGGATGACAGTCATGGATACAAGTGCAAGCTCCGGGTTGGAAAAGGGTATTGAGATGAAAGCCGAGATCTTTCTGCCGGAAGATTATCGCCCCGCCGAAGACGAACCCTTCATGAACGACCTGCAGCTGGAGTATTTCCGGCGCAAGCTGATCCACTGGAAGAACGAACTGATGGACGGCAGCCGCGAAACCATCGAAGGCTTGCAGGATTCCGCCCGCAACGTGCCCGACATCGCAGACCGCGCTTCCGAAGAAACCGACCGGGCGCTGGAATTGCGGACCCGCGACCGGCAACGCAAGCTGGTCAGCAAGATCGACGCGGCGCTGCGGCGGATCGAGAATGGCGACTTTGGTTTCTGCGAAGTGACGGGCGAACAGATTTCGCTGAAGCGTCTGGACGCAAGGCCGATCGCCACGATGACGCTGGAAGCGCAGGAACGGCATGAGCGGCGCGAAAAGGTGCATCGCGACGAGTAAGCGGACCCGATGGGCAAAATGCGCCGGGGCCGCGAGGCTCCGGCATTTTGTTGCGGGCGGCCGGGACCGGGGCAGGGACATGACGCGCAAGGTCGGCCAATGATGCTTGCCGAAACCCGGTTACCAACTTGAAAGGACAACCTGTAACCGTGCTGGGCGCCGGAGTCGCCGGGCTGGCAGTCGCCCTGGCGCTTGCCCGGCGTGGCGTGCCGGTGCAGGTTGTCGAGCAGGCACCTGAAATCCGCGAGGTTGGTGCCGGCCTGCAGATCAGCCCGAATGGCGCGGCGGTGCTGCGCGCCCTTGGGTTGGGTGCCGATCTGGATCGCACCTCGCAGAAAGCGGTCGCCGTGGCGCTGTGCGATGGCCTGACCGGCAAGGCGGTTCTGCGCCTTGATCTGGCGCGGCTGCGATCGCGACAGGACTACCGGTTCGTGCATCGGTCCGATCTGATCGCGATGCTGGCTGCGGCGGCGGTGGCTGCCGGAGTGACCATCCTGCTTGGCGTGGTGGTAGAGGACTTGCGCCTGTCAGGCGGCCCCCCGCGATTGCTGCTGGATGGAACCGAAGCGGCGGCTGGTCTGCTGATCGGGGCCGACGGCGTTCATTCGGCGGTGCGTCAGGCACTGAACCCTGGGGCCGGACCACAGTTTTCCGGGCAGGTGGCGTGGCGGGCGCTGGTCGCGGACACGGGCAGCGCCGAGGCGGTGGCGCAGGTGTTCATGGGGCCGGGGCGGCATCTGGTCAGCTATCCGCTGCGGGGCGGGGCGCTGCGCAACATCGTGGCGGTCGAGGAACGGACCGGGTGGGCGGCCGAAGGCTGGCAGCATCGGGACGACCCGGCGCATCTGCGGGCGGCGTTTGCCGGGTTCGGCGGGCCGGTGCCGGGATGGCTGGCGCGGGTTCAGGAGGTGCATCTGTGGGGCCTTTTCCGGCATCCGGTGGCACCGGTCTGGCACCGGCAGGGGGCGGTGATCCTGGGCGACGCGGCGCATCCGATGCTGCCGTTTCTGGCGCAGGGCGCGAACATGGCGCTGGAGGATGCCTGGGTGCTGGCCGATTGTCTGGCAGGGGGCGGCGATCTGGCCGCCTATCAGGCAGCGCGGCAGGGCCGGGTGCAGCGGGTAGTGGCGGCAGCGGCGGGAAATGCGCGGGCCTATCATCTGCGGGGGCCGCTGCGCCGGGGGGCCCATCTGGGGCTGCGGCTGGTTGGAGCAGTGGCACCGGCGCTGATGCTGCGGCGGTTCGACTGGCTGTATCTGCATGACGTGACCGGCGGCGCGTAACACGCGTGTTATTGTATGTAAGCTTATGTATTATCACAGTAATCCTAAACGTATTCACCATTCGTTAACCTGGATCACGGCCATTTTGCGCCGGGACCCCGGTGTGATAGGCTGATCATTCGCGGCGAGGGATGCCGGACAGGAGCGGGCGATGGAGGAAAACCGGACATTGGTGCGACAAGGCGACGTCACGCGTTACTCCGGCCTGTGCGAAGCCTCGGCGGCAGTGTTTCTGGACCGGCAGCATTTTGCTGTGGCCAGTGACGAGACCAACGTGTTGCGCATCTATCGTCGGGGTGCGACCGGGACCGGACGCGAAGTGCTGCTGGAAATTGGCGGTGCCCAAAAGTCCGACCTTGAAGCTGCCGCCCGGATCGGCCGGCGGGTCTACTGGATCAGTTCGCATTCCCTGCCAAAGGGCAAGGTCGGCCAGAGGATCAGCGCGAAAGAAGAGGCGAAGCGGCGTTGCCTGTTCCTGGCGACAGAGATCGTGGCGGAAGCGGGTGGCGTGACGCTGAAACAGGTCGGGTACCGGACCGATCTGGCGGCCGCATTTCTGCAAGCCGCCGGGCCGGACGTGGACCCCGCCGAACTGAACATCGAAGGCATGGCCGCAACGCCCGAAGGCGGTCTGCTGATCGGGTTGCGTACCACCGTGACGGGCCAGGCCGTTATCCTGCATCTGAAAAACCCGAAGGCCGTGGCAAAGGGCCGGAAACCGGCCTTCGGCCCACAGGTCCGGCTTGATCTGGGCGGCAGCGGCATCCGTTCGCTGGAGGATGTCGGAGCCGACTATCTGCTGATCGCGGGACCGCAAGAGGATGCCGGGTCCTTTGCCCTGTATCTGTGGCCCGGACCGGGATTTGCTGCCGTGGCGCTGCCGGATGCCAACCTGGACGGATTGCGGCCCGAGGCGGTGATGCTGGTGCCGGACGCCTATCTGCTGCAGGTGCTGTGTGATGACGGCGGCAAGGCTTGCAGTGACGTGACGACGCCGCTGGAGCAGCGGGCGTTTCGCTCGGTCGACATGCGGCTGTAAGGGGCTGGCGGGCGGGGACAGGAAGGATGCCAGGTCAGGCGTCCAGTTCGATCCAGACCGGGACATGGTCAGAGGGTTTGCCCGGGGTGTCGGGGCTGCGGACCTGTTTGTCTATCTGACAGTCCAGCAGCAGGTCGGCGGCCTGCGGCGTCAACAGGAAGTGGTCGATGCGGATGCCGTCGTTGCGGTCCCACGCGCCACCCTGATAGTCCCAGAACGAATAGTGGCCGGAGCCTGCAGTGCGGGCGCGGAACGCCTCGGTGAAGCCGAGGTTGAGGATGCGACGGTAAGCTTCGCGCGAGGGCAGGCGGAACAGGGCGTCTTCGCGCCAGGCGTCGGGGCGCTTGGCATCCTCGGCTTGCGGGATCACGTTGAAGTCGCCGGTCATCAGCGCCGGTTCCTCGGCAGCCAGCAAGGCGGCGGCGCGGGCCTGCAGCCGCGCCATCCATGCCAGCTTGTAGGCATATTTTCCGCCCGGAACTGGCGTGCCATCATCCGACAGTTCCACCGGGTTGCCGTTCGGCAGATACAGGCCGCACACCCGGACAGCGCGGCGGCCGACCACCGTCGCCTCGATCCAGCGGGCCTGTTCGTCGGCGTCATCGCCCGGCAGGCGGCGGCTGACATCCTCGAGCGGATACTTTGACAGGATCGCGACGCCGTTGAAGCTTTTCTGGCCGTGAGTCTGGACATTGTAGCCCATCGCCTCGAAGGTCTCGCGCGGGAAATTTTCGTCCAGCGACTTGATTTCCTGCAGCACGACCACATCCGGGCGGGCGTCGTCGAGCCAGGCCGGCAGCGCCTCGGCGCGGGCCTTGATGCCGTTGATGTTGAAGGTGGCGATTTTCATGGGGCCCTCCCGGTCCGGCGCACTGTAGCGGCGCGGGCCGGGACGGGGCAAGACGGCAGCGGCCGTCGCGGGGCAGGACTACGGGGCGACGGTAATCAAGGTCCACATGCCCAGGGCATAGTGACCCGGGATATTGCAATAAAGCAGATAGACGCCAGGTGTCAGTGTGACGGTCAACCGACCGGACTTGCCGACATCGAGTTCCTCCACCTCGCCAAGGTTGCCTGCTGCATCCTCATCCACCTGCATTTCTTCTTGCAGGTAGGGCAATTCGGTGGTCCCCCCGGGCACGGGCGAGATCACCATTTCGTGAAGCAGGCCGGTAGAGGCGTTGGTCACGGAAAAGGTGACCTCGCCTGCCGGGACTTCGGTCACGCTTGCGGTGATGCCCATCGGCCCCATCATCATGCCGCCCGACATCATCATGCTGTGCATCCGTGCCATGTTCATCGGTCTGGCCCGACTCAGCATGTCCATCGCATGCTCGCCCTTGTCCCATAGCCTGACCTGCACGGTGGTTGCGGCCAGCACTGCCGGCGAGGAGGCCGCCAGCATCAGAATGCCGGTGGATAACATCAGCGCCATCTTGGGAAACCGGGGCATGACAGTCCTTTCACAGACACCAACCTTGGGTCTGGCGTGATGGTAGGGCCCGCCGTGCAGGGACGCCCTGATCCAGATCAAACGGCGGCAAGGGCTGAGGGGCGGGTCAGGCCAGCCGGGCGACCAGCAGCTTGTCGATCCGCAGACCGTCAAGATCGACCACTTCCAGCCGGAAGCCGCCATAGTCCAGTGCCTCGCCCAGGGCAGGCAGGTGGCCCAGCCGTTCCAGCATCAGCCCGGCAACGGTGTCGTAGTCGCGTTCGGGCGGCAGCGGCACGCCGACACGCTCGGCAAATTCGTCAACCGGCATCCAGCCCGCCACCAGATAGGAGCCGTCGGCGCGCTGAACGCAGGCCGGTTCGTCCTCCTCCTCGTCGCGAAACGCGCCGGTGATGCTTTCCAGCACGTCCATCGGGGTGATCACGCCCTGAAAGTGCCCGTATTCGTCAAACACCAGCGCGATATGGATCAGCGTCTTGCGCAGGCTTTCGATCACCTGCGTGGCGTCGGACACATCCAGCACGATCGGTGCTTCCCGGACCAGATCGCGCAAGGGCTGGGTGCCGCCGGCCTCGGCCGTCATCAGGATGTCCTTGACCATGATGATGCCGATGATTTCGTCGGGCCCGCCGTCGCGGACCGGCAGGCGGCCGCGTCGCGTCTCTCGCGCTTGCTGCACGATGGCGTCGAACGGAGCGGACAGGTCGATCACCTCGACCTCGCGCCGGGGGGTCATGATGGCCGAGGCGGAACGGTCGGCCACCCGCATCACCCCGGCGATCATTTCGCGTTCGTCGGATTTCAGCACGCCGGCGGTTTCGGCCTCGGCGATGGTCAATTTGATCTCGGCGTCGGTGATCTGATTGGCGTCGCCGCCGGTCTGGCCAAGCAGCCGCAGAACCAGCGTGCCCGACCCGTCCAGCAGCCAGACCAGCGGCAAGGTGATGAACGATACCACCATCATCGCCGGGGCGGCGCGGGCCGCGACCGCTTCGGGGTCACGCAGCGCAATCTGTTTGGGGACCAGTTCGCCGATGATCAGCGACAGATAGGTGATGGCCACGACGACGATACCGACGCCGATGGTCTGCGCCCAGTTGGCCGGCATTCCGGCTGCGGCAAGTGTGCTCGCCATGCGCGAGCCCAGCGTGGCACCGGAAAAGGCCCCCGACAGCACTCCGACCAGCGTGATGCCGATCTGCACCGTGGACAGGAACCGCCCGGGGTTTTCGCGCAGCGTCAGCGCCGCCTGGGCCCCGCTGCGCCCCTGTTCCAGCATGACCCGAAGCCGGGTCGGGCGCGCCGAAACGATGGCCAGTTCAGACATGGCCAGCAGGCCGTTCAGCACGGTCAGGGCCAGCACAATCAAGATTTCGAGATACATTCAGCGCCCAAAATGCCGTGCCGAATTCTGGCACGGGCCTTGCCGGGCAAGCATGCAGGGTTAGCGATGCCGGTGCAAGCCGGATGCCACGCCGGATGCCGCGCGGTGCGGCGAAAACCGGCGAAATCGCGCAGTTGCGGCAAGAACCGCCCGGTCAGATCGAAAAACTGGTGCCGCAGCCGCAGGAGGATGTGGCATTGGGGTTTTCGATGACGAATTTCGCGCCGATCAGCGCATCGGTGAAATCGATGACGGCATTGGACAGGAACGGCAGCGACACCGCGTCGACCAGCACCCGCTGCCCCAGCCCTTCCAGCACCAGATCATCCGCCGCCGGATCGTCGAGCTTGATGTCATACTGAAAGCCCGAACAGCCGCCACCCTCGACCGCCACCCGCAGGGCGCGCGGCGCGGCCGCAGTTTCATTGATCGCGGCAAGCCGGGCAAAGGCACGGTCGGTCACTTTTGGCGGCAGGGTCAGGTTCATTGAAGCCTCGGCGGGTTGATACCGGGTGGTTTGCAGTTACTTATGCCATATAAGCCCAGCTGTTCACAGCGACAAGGACAGGCAGACCGATGCGCGCCCCCTATGCCTCTGACCCCGCCAAGTCGCGGGGGCGGCTGTACCCTGAAAGCCTGTCGACCTTTCGCACCGCGTTTCAGCGCGACCGCGACCGGGTCATCCATTCCAGCGCCTTCCGGCGGCTGAAACACAAGACCCAGGTGTTTGTCGAACACGAGGGCGACTATTACCGGACGCGGCTGACCCATACCATCGAAGTGGCGCAGGTGGCGCGGACGATTGCCGAAGTGCTGCGGCTGAACTCCGATCTGGCAGAGGCTGTGGCGCTGGCGCATGACCTTGGCCACACGCCGTTCGGTCACACCGGCGAGGATGCCTTGGGCGAGTTGATGGCACCCTATGGCGGGTTCGATCACAATGCCCAGGCGATCCGCATCGTCACCAGTCTGGAACGGCACTATGCCGATTTCGACGGGTTGAACCTGACGTGGGAAACGCTGGAAGGCCTGGCCAAGCACAACGGGCCGCTGCTCGGCGTGCCGGATGCCAGGCCGTTGCCCTATGCGCTGGCAGACTATGTCCGCCGTCATGATCTGGAGCTGGGTACCTATGCTTCGGCCGAAGCGCAGGTGGCGGCAATTGCCGATGATGTGGCCTATAGCCACCATGACCTGCACGACGGTCTGCGTTCCGGTCTTTTCACCGAGGGTGACCTGATGGATCTGCCGGTGACCGGCCCGGCGTTTCGCACTGTCGACAGGCTTTATCCCGGGCTGGAGCCGATGCGGCGCCGGCACGAGGCGCTGCGCCGGGTGTTCGGGGAGATGGTGGAGGATGTGGTCGGCGTGGCGCAGGCCCGGCTGGCATCGGCAGAGCCGCAGAGCGCCGATGACATCCGGGCGATGGGCACCACCATCATCCGCTTTTCCAAGAAGCTGTTCATGGAACTGAAATCGATCCGCGGCTTTCTGTTCACCCGGATGTACCGGGCCCCGTCGGTCATGGTCGAGCGCGGGCGGGTGACGCAGGTGATCCACGATCTATTCCCGCTGTACCTAAATCAACCGGCCCTGCTGCCGGCGGAATGGCAGCGCGACATCGCCGAAGCAGCAGACCGCACCGCCCTGGCCCGGATCGTGGCGGACTATGTGGCCGGCATGACCGACCGGTTTGCGCTGCAGGAACATGCCCGGCTGGTCACGGGCGGGGTGGCGGCGGTGCCCGGAGCCTCCGGCGGGGATATTTGAAGAACAAAGACTGTGGGCGGCGGCGGCGCGCGGGCGGGCGAGGTTGACCCGGGCCATGCCCGTGATACACCCCGGCGGAACCGAGGAAGCCCGAATTGAACCTGTTCAACGATATCCGCACGCTGGTGATCGAAACCCTGACGGCGATGCAGGCCGACGGCACGTTGCCTGACGGGCTTGATCTTGCCGCCGTCGCCGTCGAACCGCCGCGGGACCCGGCGCACGGCGACATGGCAACCAATGCCGCGATGGTGCTGGCCAAACCGTCGGGTCTGCCGCCGCGCGCCATAGCCGAGGCGCTGGCGTTGCGGCTGGGGGCGGATGCACGGATCGTGCTGGCGGAACCCGCAGGTCCCGGGTTTCTCAATCTGCGGCTGGCGGACGTTGTCTGGCAACGGGTGGTGGCGGCGGCGCTGGCCGGAGGGGCGGATTTTGGCCGCTCGACGCTGGGGCAGGGGGCAAAGGTCAATGTCGAGTTTGTCTCGGCCAACCCGACCGGGCCGATGCATGTGGGCCATGTCCGCGGTGCGGTGTTCGGCGATGCGCTGGCGCGGCTGCTGGCCTTTTCCGGTCATCAGGTCACGCGGGAATATTACATCAATGACGGCGGCGCACAGGTCGATGTGCTGGCGCGTTCCGCCTATGAGCGCTACCGCGAGGCGCATGGCCTGTCGCCAGAGATTGCCGAAGGGCTTTACCCCGGCGATTATCTGATCCCGGTCGGAGCGGCGCTGAAAGCAAGATATGGCGACAGCCTGCTTGACAAGGGCGAGCAATACTGGCTGGCCGAGGTCCGCGATTTTGCCACTGACGCGATGATGGTGATGATCCGCGAGGATCTGGCGCTGCTGGGTGTGCAGATGGATGTCTATTCATCGGAAAAGGCGCTTTACGGCACCGGGCAGATCGAGGCGGCGATTGAAACGCTGCGCGGGATGGGGCTGATCTATGACGGCATTCTGGAGCCGCCAAAGGGCAAGACGCCGGAAGATTGGGAGCCGCGCGAACAGACGCTGTTTCGTTCCACCGCCTATGGTGATGATGTGGACCGGCCGGTGCAGAAATCCGACGGCGGCTGGACCTATTTCGCGCCCGACATCGCCTATCATTACGACAAGGTGCAACGTGGCTTTGATGCGCTCATCAACGTGTTCGGCGCGGATCATGGCGGCTATGTCAAGCGGCTGAAGGCGGTGGTCGGCGCGCTGTCGAACAACCGGGTGCCCTTGGACATCAAGCTGATCCAGCTGGTGAAGCTGTTCAAAAACGGCGAGCCGTTCAAGATGAGCAAACGCG
>JANNRR010000195.1:0-4944 GCA_031401675.1 Paracoccaceae bacterium | reverse complement strand
GCCAGAAACCGGCTCCACGCACCCGCCGCCACCGACCAGTCGCAGCATTTTCACCCCGACTACGTCCCAAAAGCGGGCTTCACAGGCTGCCCGGCCAAATCAACATGTAGAGGAACCGGCTTCAGAGGGATAAGCCTTCTGCGTCAGTTTGAAAGGAGGCCGCTATGAGCGGACCTTTGAAGCCGGGGACCACTGCTCCCCGTTCTGGACAGTACGAACAGGGGGGCCCCGTGGTGGACGGACCGGCGAAGAACGCACCATTACGCGCGGTGAGCCTCTTCCGCCCACGCCCAAGCCGGGGTTGGGCTACACGCTCGGTGACCCCACCAAAAACGGCTCCGGCCGCAAGTGACCAGCAGGCGCCGCAGTTTACTGCGGCGCCTTTCTAAATGCTGAAGAAAGAGGCGGAGCTTATTTCTTAATGCATTGGCACATTCATGGAGGAAGACACGTGGGGCAGAATTTCGACGGGTCAACAATAGGTCAACCTGTTTAACTACATTGTTCCCCGTTTGGACCCGTTCGCTGCGGTTGGCTGCGGCACGATGCGGTTAGAAAACGTCGCCAGTTCAAGGGGTTATCGCGTAACCTGTTGAAATCAAAGGATAGCCTTCCTTCCAACAGAAGCGGCTCATAACCTGAAGGTCACAGGTTCAAATCCTGTCCCCGCAACCAAAATAATTAATGATATCAATAATCTACGCCCCGCCTCACCGCGGGGCTTTCGCATGTGCGCGCGCCGGGTCAACAATAGGTCAACAAAGACGCGAAAACCGCAGCGAATCCAGTTGGATAGTAGCCACGCAGGATGCCAACCGCGCCAAAACCGCACAAGACCGCGCTCAATCGGGACAGAGGCTGATCTGCAACTGCGCAAGCTCTTCGGGTGCTATCTCGTCCCTAACTTGATCCAGCAGCGCCAGTAGATCGTCCTGTTGGGGCTGCCCAAACGCCAGGCGGTAAAGCGCGACCGACCGGTTCAGCCAGGATAACTGAACCCGCATCGCCTGCATTCCTTATTAGCGGCGGATTGAACCGCGATCTTGCAAAGTCGATGATCCGTGATCTGCCCCCAGAGTATTTTGCGAACTTCTTCCGCGTGAGGGGGAGGGCGAAACCCTGGGGGCTGGTTTCAGCCTAGTCCAGCTGCCCACTCAATGATTTGCGCCGATGCAATCGCACCGGCCTGCCGCTTGATTTCCTTCCCACTTCGAAACGCAATCAGCAGCGGTATTCCGCGAATGCCGTATTGCCCACCTGCTTGGGGATAGGTCTCGGTGTTCAGCTTGGCGAAACGTGCGTGGCCCTTGAGTTCCTTGGACGCTTTTGTAAATTCGGGCGCCATCATCTTGCATGGTCCGCACCATGCCGCCCAGAAGTCCACGACAAGCGGCAATTCGTCGATTCGTGCGGCTTTCTCAAGAATATCGAAGGAAACTTCAGATGGTTTGTCCGAAATCAACCCTGCGCCGCAGGTTCCACATTTAGGATCGGACCCCAGTCTGGCCTCTGGCACGCGGTTGGCTTGACCGCAGATAAGGCAAGCAAGTTTTAAACTCAATTCATGCTCCCAACTGTTTCTTATCGTTGTCGTTTATCATAGCACGCTCGACTCTGAAGTGAGCTGTATCAGCCGACGAGAGTAACCGCGTCATTGCGTCACCGATCTTTTGTTCGAAGCCGTCCGTCATTCTTGCGCACTCAGGTCTTCAGCACCCGGTAGATCGCCGGGATCACGAGGACTGTGAGCAGCGTCGAGGACAAGAGCCCGAACAGCAGCGAGATCGCCAGCCCCTGAAAGATCGGGTCCGACAGGATTACGACCGCCCCGATCATCGCCGCAATCGCGGTCAGCAGGATCGGCTTGAACCGGATGGCCCCGGCCTCGATCAGAATCTCCACCGGGGTCTTGCCTGCCGGATCGGCATGGCGGATGAAATCGACCAGGAGGATCGAGTTGCGCACGATGATCCCGGCAAGGGCGATGAAACCGATCATCGAGGTGGCGGAAAACGGCGCGTCGAACAGCCAGTGGCCCGTCACGATGCCAAGAAAGGTCAGCGGGATCGGCGTCAGGATCACGAGGGGCAGGCGGAACGATCCGAACTGTGCGACGACAAGGATGTATATCCCCAGCAGCGCCACGCCAAAGGCAGCCCCCATGTCGCGGAAGGTGACGTAAGTTACCTCCCACTCGCCGTCCCACAACAGCGTGGTCACAGTTTCGTCGGCCGGCTGGCCGTAAAGGCCGATCACCGGTTTGGTGCCGGGGGCCCAGTCCATCGCGTCCAGCGCCTTGCCCACTGCGATCATACCGTACAGCGGCGCCTCAAACGCCCCGGCCATTTCGGCCGTCACCATTTCGGCATCGCGCCCGTTGTGGCGAAATACCGGAAAGGATGCGCGTTCTTCGGCCACGCGGATCACGTCGCCCAGTTCGACCACCCCGCGCGCGCCGGGCAGGACATTGGCCGGGATCGGGGCGGAGAGGAACCGCTCGTCCAGCACCCGGTCGCCCTTGGCCCGTTCGATCCGGATCGGGATCGGCGGACGGCCATCCGCGCGGTGCGAATAGCCCACCGTGCGCCCGCCGTTCAGGATGGCCAGCGTGTCGAAGACATCGCTTTCCTCGACACTGAAGAACTCCAGATCGTCGGTGCTGATCGTGGCGCGCAGGCGGCGTGGTTGCGTGCCGAAGCTGTCATCGACATCGACGACAAAGGGCACCGACACAAACGCCTGGCGCACTTTCGTGGCCGCATCCCGCCGGGTATCGGCATCAGGGCCATAAACCTCGGCCAACAGCGTGGCGATCACCGGCGGGCCGGGCGGGGGCTCCACGGTTTTCAGACTGGTGCCATCCGGCAGGGCCAAGGTCGCCAACCGGTCGCGGATATCCAGAGCGATAGCATGGCTGGTCCGGTCGCGATCGGCCTTGGGCGAAAGGGTGATCTGAACCTCGCCCAAATGCGCCGCACCCCGCAGATAATAATGCCGCACCAGACCGTTGAAATTGAACGGGGCCGCAGTCCCGGCATGGGTCTGCACCGACACCACCTCGGGCAGTTGCAAAACCAGGCGCGCCACGTCCTGTGCCACTCGGTCCGTCGCCTCGACCGCAGCACCTTCTGGCAGGTCGATGACCACGGACAGCTCGGACTTGTTGTCGAATGGCAGCAGCTTGACCGTCACATCCTGCGTGTAGAGCAGGCCAAGCGAGCCGAAAGACAGAACCACCGTGACCAGCAGGAAGACCAGACTGCGGGTCTTGCTGGCCAGCAAGGGCCGTGCCACGCCACCGAACAGCCGACCAAGAAACCCGCCCGGATGGCCGCCATAGACATCGTCGTGCCCATGCGCCGCCATCGGCGCGCGGCCCGCCACCTTGACCATCAGCCACGGCGTGATGATCACGGCGACAAAGAACGAAAAGATCATCGCCGCACTGGCATTGGCGGGGATCGGGCTCATGTACGGCCCCATCAGGCCAGACACGAACAGCATCGGCAACAGCGCGGCGACCACGGTTAGCGTCGCCACGATTGTGGGGTTGCCCACCTCGGCCACCGCCTCAACAGCGCCCTCCAGCCTGCTGCGGCCATCGTTCATCCCCCAGTGACGCGCGATGTTTTCGATCACAACAATCGCGTCATCGACCAGTATGCCGATGGAAAATATCAGCGCGAACAGCGACACCCGGTTCAGCGTATAGCCCATGACCCAAGCCGCAAAGAGCGTCAGCAGGATCGTGACCGGGATCACCACCGCCACGACAATCGCCTCGCGCCAGCCGATGGCAAGCCAGACCAAAGCGACGATAGACAGGGTCGCAAGGCCCAGATGGAACAACAGCTCATTGGCCTTTTCATTCGCGGTTTCGCCATAGTCGCGGGTGACTATGACGGCGATGGTGTCCGGGATCAGACTGCCCTCCAGCGCCTCGACGCGGGTCAGGATGGCCTCGGCCACGATCACCGCGTTGGCCCCGGCGCGCTTTGCCACGGCCAGCGTAACGGCGGGCGTGCGGGTAACCGTGCCATCCGGCGCGCGGCTGACATTGGCCACGATCACGTCTGCACTGTCGGACACAAAGCTGACGTCGGCCACGTCCGCCACATAGACGGGTCGGCCGTCGCGGGTGGTCAGCAGAAGGTTAGCAATCTCGGCCGGTGCCACCAGCGTCTCACCCACCACTAGATCAATTTGTTCGCCGTGATCGCGCAGCGGGCCGGTGTTCTGCGACCGGTTGGCATTTGCCACCTTGGCCGCCAGTTGCTGCAAGGTGACGCCGTAAAGCGCCAGCCGCTCGGGGTCAGGGGCAATGCGGATCAATTCGGGCACTTCGCCCACCAGATAGGTCAGCCCGACATCCGTTGTCTTGGACACCTGCGTGCGCAATTCGCGGGCGATGCGGGTCAGGTCATTGGCGCTGATGCCCTCGACCCCCGGTTTGGGTGCCAGCGTCAGCGATACGATGGCCACATCATCAATGCCGCGCCCGACGATCAGCGGCTCGGGAATGCCGACGGGGATGCGGTCCATATTGGCGCGGATCTTGTCATGCACGCGCAGAACGGCCGCATCCGACGAGGTGCCGACCTTGAACCGCACCGTAACCAGCACGTTGTCGTCATGGGTCGAAGAATAGACATGTTCGACCCCGGCGATGCCCTTGACGATGCCTTCCAGAGGTTCGGTGACCAGCTTGACCGCATCCTCGGCCCGCAAGCCGGGTGCCTGCACGTGGATGTCTACCAGCGGAACCGAGATTTGCGGCTCCTCCTCGCGCGGCAGCGAGGTCAGGGCGACCAGCCCCATCGCCAGCGCCGCCAGAATGAACAGGGGCGTCAGGGACGAGGCGATGAACGCCCGCGTCAGCCGCCCGGCGATGCCGAGGTTGACGGTCTCGGGCGGCTTACTCATGCCCGGTCACGACCCGGTCAC
>JANNRR010000194.1:0-13535 GCA_031401675.1 Paracoccaceae bacterium | reverse complement strand
CGACCGTGTGCAGAAAAGTTATGACGGCGAAACGCTGGTGGTCAAGGATCTGAACCTTGGCATCGGCAAGGGCGAGTTCCTGACCATGCTGGGGCCGTCGGGATCGGGCAAGACTACTTGTCTGATGATGCTGGCCGGCTTCGAGACTGCTACCAACGGCGAGATCAGGTTGGCAGGGCAACCGATAAACTCGGTGCCGCCGCACAAGCGCGGCATTGGCATGGTGTTCCAGAATTACGCGCTGTTCCCGCACATGTCGGTGAACGAGAATCTGGCATTTCCGCTGGAGGTGCGCGGCTTGGCGCGGGCGGACCGCGAAGCGGCGGTAAAGCGGGCGCTGGAAATGGTGCAAATGGCGGCGTTCGGCAACCGGCGGCCGGCACAACTGTCGGGCGGTCAGCAGCAGCGCATCGCGCTGGCCCGGGCGCTGGTATTCGAGCCGGAGCTGGTGCTGATGGACGAGCCGCTGGGGGCGTTGGACAAGCAATTGCGCGAGCATATGCAGTTTGAAATCAAGCACCTGCATGAGCGGTTGGGGGTCACGGTGGTTTATGTGACGCACGATCAGAGCGAGGCCTTGACCATGAGCGACCGGGTCGCGGTGTTCAACGACGGGCGCATCCAGCAGCTGGCGACCCCGTCCGATCTGTATGAACGCCCGGAAAACAGCTTTGTCGCGCAGTTCATCGGCGAGAACAACAAGCTGCTTGGCACCGTCGAGGAAATCGGGTCCGGGCGGGCGCTGGTGCGCCTGCAATCCGGCGAATTGATCGACGCGACGCCGGTGAACGTCACGGCCAAGGGGCAGAAAACGCTGGTGTCGATCCGCCCGGAACGGGTCGAGTTCAAGCCGGAGCTGTTGCCCGTCGGCGCGCACACCATCGAGGCCGAGGTCAAGGAGTTCATCTATATGGGCGACATTTTTCGGACCCGACTGAAAGTCGCGGGAACCGAGGATTTCGTGATAAAGTCGCGCAACACACTGGGCCAGCGCCGGCTGGAGGCCGGTGAAAAGATCAGCATCGGCTGGGCGCCGCAGGATGCGCGCGCGCTTGATCCGATGTGACCCTGTCCGCCCTGGGAGGGGAAGACGGTCGCGCGTGCGCGGCAGAGGACGACAGTCGCGCACGCGCGGCGAGCCAAGAATGCCGCGCAAAGCGGTCAACATGAGAAGCTGACATTCAACCTGGGAGTAAACGTATGAAGAAGCTACTTATCCTGTCAACGGCCCTGACCTTCGTGTCTTATGCAGCACATGCCGAACTGACCGTCATGTCCTGGGGCGGCGCCTATGGCGAAGCCCAGACCGAAGCGCATGTGAAGCCGTTTGCCGCGTCGTCGGGCATTGCCACGGTGATGATCGACAGCGACAACCCGGCAACCCCGGTCAAGGCGATGGTCGAGGCGGGCAATGTCACGATGGACGTCGTCTCGATCGAATATGCCGACGCGATCCGGCTGTGCGACGAGGGCCTGCTGGAGGTTATCGACCCCGCCATTCTGCCTGCCGGCAGCGACGGCGTGGCCGCGATGGACGATTTCCTGCCCGGCGCAGTGACCGAATGCGCGGTTTCGACCGACATCTGGGCGCAGGTCTATGCCTATGACACCTCGAAATATCCGGCAGGCGAAGGTCCGAAAACGGCGGCGGACTTCTTTGATCTGGCAAAGTTCCCCGGCAAGCGCGGGTTGCGCAAGGGCGCCAAGACCATGCTGGAATTCGCCCTTCTGGGCGACGGCGTGGCCCCGGCAGACGTTTACGCGCTGTTGAGCACGCCCGAGGGGCTGGACCGGGCCTTTGCAAAGCTGGATACGATCAAGGCGGAAACGGTCTGGTGGGAAGCCGGTGCACAGCCGCCGCAATTGCTGGCGGACGGCGAAGTGGCGATGACCTCGGCTTATAACGGGCGTATCTTCAACGCGGCGATGACCGAAGGCAAACCATTCCAGATCGTCTGGGATGGTCAGATCTATGAAAACGAAATGTATGCCGTGCCAAAAGGCGCGCCGAACAAGGAAGACGCGATGAAATTCATCGCGTATGCCACGTCAACCGAAGGGCTACGCGCCCAGGCCATGCAGATCAGCTATGGCCCGGCCCGCAAATCGGCCTTCAACGAGCCGCTGATGTTCAAGGATGGCGTGACCGACATGGTGCCCAACCTGCCGACCTCGCCGGTCAACCTGTCCAACGCGCTGGAATCCAACTTTGAATTCTGGGTCGACAAGGACGCGGAACTGAACGAGCGTTTCAACGCCTGGCTGGCCACGAACTGACCAGTGGCGGGGGGCTTTCGAGCCCCCCGTTTCCCTGACGGTCTGAAGGAAAGACTGCCGCTCATGCCCGAGGCTTCCGCGAGCGCCCCGCTCAAGACATCCGACGGCCGCCTGCTCAAAGCCGCGTTGGCCGCCGCCGGGTGGCGTGCCAAGCGCCGGGCATTCCTTCTTGTGGCCCCGTTGTTGTTGTTCATCATGGTAACCTTCGTCCTGCCAATCGGGCAGATGTTGCACCGCTCGGTCTATCACGATGGGTTTTCGGCCAATGCGCCGGGGTTGAAGTCATGGTTTGCGGCCAATCCCGAAGGAACCGCGCCGGACGAAGCTGCCTTTGCCGCGCTGGCCTCGGATTTCCAATCAATGAAGGCAAACAAGACCGGCGGGATCGCGGGCACGCGGGTGAACTACACTTTGCCCGAAACCCGGTCCCTGATCACCGCCACTGTGCGTGTGGCCGACAAGCTGGCACCGCCCTACAAGCAGGCGTTGATTGTGCTGGACAAGAAGTGGGCCGATCCGGCCGTCTGGCAGGCGCTGCGCAGCGCTTCGTCGGCCTATACAGCGGACTTCTACCTGATTTCCACCGACAATGAACGCGCCGCGGACGGGACGATTCAGAAGGTTCCGGAGAATACCCGGATCTATCTTTATCTGTTCGCCAAGACCTTTATCCTGTCGGGTCTGATCACGCTGATCTGTCTGGTGCTGGCATTCCCGGTGGCGCACCTGTTGGCGGTCTTGCCGCTGGCCCGCGCCAACCTGCTGATGGTGCTGGTGTTGCTGCCGTTCTGGACCTCGCTTCTGGTGCGCACCACCAGCTGGATCGTGGTGTTGCAGGGGCAGGGCGTGGTGAATGAGATGCTGTTGGCGCTTGGGCTGATCGCCGACGATGCCCGGCTGGAGATGATGTACAATCAGACCGGCACCATCATCGTGATGAGCCATGTGCTGCTGCCGTTCATGATCCTGCCGCTCTATTCGGTGATGAAGACCATCCCGCCATCCTATGCCCGAGCCGCACGCTCGCTTGGCGCGACAAGCTGGACGACGTTCCGCCGGATCTATCTGCCGCAGACTCTGCCGGGCATCGGGGCCGGGGCGTTGTTGGTGTTCATTCTGGCCGTCGGATATTACATCACGCCCGCGCTGGTCGGCGGGGCGGATGGGCAGCTGATCTCCAACTTCATCGATTTCCACATGGACAAGTCGAACTGGTCTCTGGCCTCGGCGCTGTCGGCGATGCTGCTGGCGGGCGTGCTGGTGCTTTACTGGCTTTATGACCGGTTGATCGGCATCGACAACCTTAAGCTCGGTTGAAGGACGCGACGGATGGCCCTTCCCATCTATGCAAGCCCGCTGGAACGCGTGTGGCACTATGCCTACCGCGTGATCTGCGCTGCAATCTTCATCTTTCTGGTGGCGCCAATCCTGATCGTGATCCCGCTGTCGTTCAATGCCGAGCCCTATTTCACCTTCACGCAAAAGATGCTGTCGTTCGACCCCACGGGTTATTCGTTGCGCTGGTATGACTCGCTGCTGACATTCGGGATGCAAACGCCCGAGGGCGCACGGGGAAGCAGTTGGTGGGCGGACGCCTGGGCCAATGCGGCGTGGATCAGGGCGGCAAGGAATTCGCTGATCGTCGGGTTCTGGGCCACGATTCTGGCCACGCTTCTGGGAACCCTGGCGGCTTTGGGCCTCAGCCGCCCCGAAATGCCTTATCGCCGGGTGATCATGGCCATTCTGATCAGCCCGATGATCGTGCCGATCATCATCATCGCCACCGGCCTGTTCTTCTTCTACTCCAGCCCCTGCAGCATCGTCGGCCTTGACTGCGGGCGCCTTACGTCGACCTACCTCGGCATCATCATGGCGCATGCGACGCTGGGCATCCCGTTCGTGATCATCACCGTTACCGCAACGCTGGCGGGGTTCGATCAGTCGCTGATCCGTGCGTCCGCCAGCCTTGGTGCCAACCCGCGCGTGACATTCTTTCGGGTGATCATGCCGCTGATCCTGCCGGGGGTGATTTCGGGTGCGCTGTTCGCTTTTGTCACCAGCTTTGACGAGGTGGTAGCGGTGCTGTTCATCGCCGGGCCGGAACAGCAGACCATCCCGCGCCAGATGTGGAACGGCATCCGCGAAGCGATCAGCCCGGCCATTCTGGCAGTGGCGACGATTCTGGTGGTGGTCTCCATCGCGCTGCTGGCAACAGTGGAATTGCTGCGGCGGCGGTCGGAGCGGCTGCGGGGTGTTTCGCCGGGGTAGGGCGGTGCAACACACTGTCTTGCGCCATGCCATAATCGGGCCGGTTATCGTCTTGATCTTCGATTAACCTTGCCGCATCTGTCGGGCAGCGGAAATTGAGACTTGGGGATTGAACATGCGGCATTTTGCGGTCCTTGCAGCGGGTGTGATGCTTGCCGCCTGCGGCAGTGGCGGTGGCGGTGGGGTTGGCAGCCTGTGGTCAAACCCGGATCAGCTAGTCGGGCGCTCGTTCGCTGCCGTTGCGTCACCGGGAGTGCTGGTGAATGGCACCGGCAACAGCACGACCTATTCCGACGCCATTACCATCCGGTTCACCGGCGCCAACACAGCCGACGTGACGATCAACGGTACCACGACACCGGTGACGCTGACGGCTGCGGGAGAGTATGAGGATGCGTTTGGCACCCTTTTCCTCTTGGCCGATACCTCGTTGGCGGGCAATCCACTGACCCCGGATATCCTGTATCTGAGCGTCATCGACGACATTGGCGTCAACGGCGTGATCACCAATTTTCTGGTCGGCGGCAACCAGACGGCACTGGCGAACCTGCCCGTCACTGGCAACACTACCTATCGCGGTGAAGTTGTGATGATCGACGGCGCGCCAAATTCCGGCCAGGGCAAGATCGCGATCACCCCGGATTTTGCCACTGCGACGATCAACGGCCGTATCGTCGGCGGCTTTCCGGCGGACCTGACGGCGGTTTTCAAGTTCGTTCCGGGCACGATCGTCAACGGGACATTCGTCACCAGCCTGACCAGTACCGATGTCTCCATCTTTGGCAGCGACATACAGGGCAGTTTCTTCGGGGCAAGCGGCGAGCAGATTGGTGGCACGCTCAGGATCGATGCCTTTGAAGGCAACGCCGTCGGGATGTTCGGGGCGGCGCGGTAGCGCCTACCCAAGCAGCGCCAGCCAGCCCCAGGCGGTGACGACCGAGGCGGCAGTGGCAATCAGCACCGCAGAGGCCGTCACCCGCTTAGCGACCCCGTACAGGTTGGCGAACATGAAGGCGTTGACCCCCGGAGCCATTGCCGCCGTTACCACAGCCGAGCGCATCTGCTGGATGTCGAGATGAAATCCGAACCGGCCCAGCAGATAGGTCAGGGCCGGATGCACCAGCAGCGACAGGATGCAAATCATGGCGATGGCCTTCATGTCGCCTTCGGGGCGATAGCGCAGCAGCACGCCGCCAAGCCCGAACAGCGCGGTCGGAATTGCGGCGCGCGCCATCATGTCGACGGCGGCCTGCACGGTGACCGGGAGGGCAAGCCCCGACAGGTTCACGATGAAACCCAGAGTGATCCCGATCACCAGCGGCTGGCTGAAGATGGCGCGCAGGACCTGCAGGCTCAGTTTGGCCATCGTCAGCCCCTGACCGTGGCTGCGCGCCAGTTCCATACAGGTGATGCCAAAGCCGTAGAACAGCGGCGCGTGGATCGAGATGATGGCATAGTTGCCGGACAGGGCATCAGGCCCGTAGGCGCGTTCGGTGATCGGCAGGCCGAGCAACAGCGAGTTGGAGAACAGGCAGGCAAAGCCGATTGCGATCGCGTCGGTCACCGGTCGGTTGAACAGGCGGCGGGCCCCGAGATACCCGAGGCCGAAGCTGGCAAAGGCCGCAAGGTAGAAGCTGGCAAACAGTCCCAGATCGTAGCTGGCTGCCAGATCAAGCCCCGCCAGCGATTTGAACAGCAGGCAGGGCACCGCGAAATTCTGCGCGAACCGCATGACGCCGTCGACCGCGCCACTGTCGAACAGGCCGCGCCAGGCGGCGGCATAGCCAAAGCCGATCACCAGAAACACCGGAAGGATGACCTCGATCAGCGCCTGCATTCAAAGGTCGTAGGCGATGGTCAGCCCGTCATGTGCCGGGCAGACATTTGACGGGGTTTCGGCATCGAGGGTGCGGTAGTCCAGATCGATATGCATGTTGGTCAGCACGGCGCGGCGCGGGCTGGCGCGTGCGATCCAGTCCAGCGACCGCGCAAGATGCGCATGGGTCGGGTGCGGCTTGCGGCGCAGCGCATCCAGCACCCAGCAGTCGAGCCGCTGCAGCTGGAGCCAGCTTTCCGGATAGATATCAAGCACATCAGGCAGGTAGGCGAGCGCCTCGATGCGAAACCCCAGGGCATCCATCGAGCCGTGGTCCACCTTGAACGGTTGCAGGCGGATCAGGCCGCCGGGCCCGGCAATCTCGACATCGCCGCGGATCGTGTTCATGTCGAGGATCGGCGGGTAGGGACTGTCGGCAGGCTGCATGAAGGCATAGCCGAAGCGGGCATACAGCGCCTCCTGCGTCGGGCTGTCGGCCCAGACCGGCAGGCGGCGGCGCATGTTGAACACCACCTGGCGCAGGTCGTCGATGCCGTGCACATGATCGGCGTGGCTGTGGGTATAGACGACGGCATCAAGGGTGCCGACCCCGGCATCCAGCAGTTGCGCCCGCATGTCGGGCGAGGTGTCGATCAGCACCCGTGTGGTGCCGCCGCTATCGTGGCGTTCGACCAGCAGCGAACAACGGCGGCGGGCGTTGCGCTTGTCTGCCGGATCGCAGTCGCCCCAATCGCCGCCAAGGCGTGGCACGCCGCCCGACGAGCCGCAGCCCAGGATGGTAAAGACCAGGCGCGGCATCAGGCGGCCTGTCGTTGCAGGGCGGCCTTTGTGAACAGCCGGTCGAAATTGGCACTGGTGGCGCGCGCGAAATCGGCCAGGGTCAACCCATAGATTTCGGCCCCGGCCCTTGCGGTATGCGCGGTGTAGGCCGGTTCGTTGCGGCGGCCGCGAAACGGAGGCGGCGCAAGGTAAGGGCTGTCGGTTTCCAACAGGATGCGGTCAAGCGGCGCAGCGGCAAAGATCGTGCGAAGGTCGGTCGAGCGGGGAAAAGCAGCAATGCCGGACATCGACAGGTAAAAGCCAAGCGCCAGCGCCGACTGTGCCAGCGCCGGGCCCGAGGAAAAGCAATGCATGACGCAGGCGTAAGGACCGGCACCGAATTCCTCGGTCAGAATCCGGGCCACGTCATCATCGGCGTCGCGGGCATGGACGATCAGTGGCAGGCCAGTCTGGCGCGCCGCCGCGATATGGATGCGCATGCTGGACTGCTGCACCGCCTTGCTGTCGGCGGAGTAGTGATAATCCAGCCCGGTTTCGCCGATGCCGACCAGTTTCGGGTGGCGGGCCAGCGCGACCAGTTCCGCCACTGTCGCCAGCGGTTCCTCGGCAGCGCTCATCGGATGGGTTCCGGCTGCGTAGTACACGCCGGGATTGGCCTCGGCGATGGCGCGGACCTGGGGTTCGTTGCGCAGGCGGGTGCAGATCGTCACCATGCGCGTAACCCCGGCCGCAGCGGCACGCGTCAGAATCTCCGGCAACTCGCCGGCGAAATCCGGAAAGTCGAGGTGGCAATGGCTGTCAACGAGCAACGGCAGGGCGGGCAGCAGAAGGTCGGGCATGGCGGCCTCAGCGAGTGGCCAGAGCGGCGGCCATCTGGTCTATTTTCAGCACCATATCCAGCAGAAGCGTGGCAGGGTCAAGGTTGACCGCCTTGCCGCTGCGCACCCTGGCCCCCAGGCTTTGCTGCAGATCGGCCCAGGCGCGGGCTGCATGGGCATCGGGCGCCAGCCGGGTCAACAGCGCCGCCTCGCCCGGCGCGGCTTCGGGGGGCGGGGCGAACAGCCCGGTGCGGGCCAGACGGGCCAGAAACTGCTCGATCAAGCGCAGGATGAGATCGAAGCGCGGCTCGTTGGCGCGGCCCGATGCAGTTTCCGCCAAAGCGATGGCACCGGGCCGATCCAGCCGGGGCAGGGTAGCGAACAGGCCGATGATCCCTGCGTAAAGCGCCAGCCCGTCCAGTGCGGTCAACCGGATCGCCTCGCCCACCGACCCGCCTGACAATTCGGCGAGCGCTGCGGGGTCCGCAACCGCGGCCCCGGCTTGGGCCAACGCGGCGGCCATATCCTCAGGCCCCAGCGTCACGCAGCGCAGTTCCCGACAACGCGAGCGGATTGTGGGCAGCAGGCGGAACGGCTGATGGCTGATCAGCAGCAGCGTCGCCTGTGACGGCGGTTCCTCCAGCACTTTCAAAAGGGCATTGGCGGCGGAGGGGTTCATCTCGTCGGCTGAATCCACGATCACCACCCGGCGACCGCCGTCGGCAGCGGACATCTGAAAAAAGCTCTTGAGTTGGCGGATGCGCTTGACCGTGATCACGCTGTCATGCTTTTTCTCCTCGTCATCCCAGTCGCGTCGGATCAGTTTCAGCCGACCCTCGGACAGGGCGAGGATGCGGCGGGCAATCGGGTGATCGGCGGTAACATCCAGAGTGGCGGGCGGCGGTGGCGCGAACATCCCGGGCGGTTCCTCGGCCAAGAGAAACCGGGCGATGCGCCAGGCCAGCGTGGCCTTGCCGACGCCGCGCGGGCCGGTAATCAGCCAGCCATGATGCAGCCGACCGCCGGTGTAGGCGGCAAGAAACGTCTGTTCGGCCGCGGATTGGCCGTAGAGCAGGGGTGTCGCGCGCGGGTGAGGAGCGCCTTCGACGCGGTCGAACTCTGGGTTGGTCTCGTCGCTCATGCACGCGACAAATGGCGGCGGGCAAGGGTGGCAACCTCGGCGGCGACCAGATCGGCGGGGCGGTCGCCGTCTATCACTCGGCAGCGATCGGGAAACTCGGCGGCAAGCGCCAGAAAGCCGGCGCGCATGCGGCTTTGCAGGGCCACGCCGAAATCCTCGAAACGTTCTTCGCTGCCCTGGCGGCCTCTGGCGCGAGCCAGCCCCTTTGCCGGGTCCATGTCGATGACAAAAGTCAGGTCGGGTTCACGCCCGATCATCAGCGCATGCAACTGATCGACCATGCCGCGCCGGTCGCCGCGGCTGATACCCTGATACATCCTTGTGCTGTCGGCAAAGCGGTCGGAGATTACCACCTGGCCTGCCGCCAATGCGGGCTGGATGGTTTTTTCCAGGTGATCGCGACGGGCGGCGGTGAACAGCAGGATTTCGGTTTCCGGCGACCAGCGGTCGGGATCGCCTTCAAGGACCAGCGCGCGGATTTGTTCCGCACCGGGCGAGCCGCCGGGTTCGCGGGTCAGCACGACGGAGACACCATCGGCACGCAGACTGTCGGCCAGAAGCCGGGCCTGCGTCGATTTTCCGGACCCGTCGATCCCTTCGAACGTGATGAACCGCCCGGGTGCGGCCATGGTCAGGAACCTGCCCCGCTGGCCGTATCCGGGCCCAGAATATCGCGGTACAGCACGCCCGCGGCCGTGGACAGCCGGGTGACAAAGCCGCCCTTGCCCACTGCGGTTTCGGCCACCAACGGAATGCGGCGTTCGCCCATGTCGGGCAGGCTCATCACCAGTTCGGCCAGCGGCGCGCCCGCCTCGAACGGGGCCACGACCGGACCGGTATAGACCACCTGTGCCTGCAACTGGTCTCCCGCTTCTGCCGGGATCAGCATCAGCGCATCCTCGGCCACCACCAGCCCGACCGTCGCGGCGCGGCCCATCCAGACCTCGGCCTCAGCGATCCGGGTGCCTTTGGGGGCCACGGTCCGCATCACGAACTGCCGGAACGCCCAGTTGGCGATCCGTTCCGACTCTTCGGCGCGTTCGGTTTCTGACGCCATGCCGGTCAACACAAAGATGATCCGGCGGTCGCCCTGTCTGGCCGACCCAACGATGCCGTAGCCCGCCTCCTTGGTATGGCCGGTCTTCAACCCGTCGGCCCCGATGTTCATCTTGAGCAGCGGGTTGCGGTTGAAGCGGTTGTCGGCGGCGCGGTCCTGATAGTTGAACTCGGTTTCCGCGAAATAGGGGTAGAACTCGGGGAACTCCTCGATCAGCCGCTGCGTCAGGATCGCCAGATCATGCGCGCTCATCCGGTGGTCGGGATCGGGCCAGCCCGAAGCATTGGTCAACGAGGTGGCGGTCATGCCCAGTGCCTTGGCCCGCGCCGTCGCCTTGGCCGAAAACGCCTCTTCGGTGCCGGCGAGGCCTTCGGCGATCACGATCGAGGCGTCGTTGCCAGAGTTGATCACGATCCCGCGGATCAGATCTTCGACCGTCGGTTTGTCCTGTTCATTCAGATACATGGTCGAGCCGCCCAGTGCCGTGATCTGGCGGGCCTTGGACGAGACGCTGAACACCGTATCCAGGCCGACCCGGCCGTCGTGCAGTGCTTCGAACAGCATGTTCAGCGTCATCAGCTTCGACATCGAGGCCGGCGGCAGCGGTTCGTCGGCATTCTTGGTCAGCAGAACCACGCCGGTGGTCATATCAAGAACATAGGCAGCCTTTGCCCGGGTCTCGAAGGCGCTGGCCGGGGCGGCCAGGACCAGCGTGACGAGAAGTGCGAGCAGACGGTTCATCATGACGGCACCCCTTGCCTGGTTCAACCCGACACGAAATAGGCATCGGCAAAGCCCAGACCCTTGGCCTTGGCCAACAGCGCATCCCGCTCTGCCCCCGATCCTGCCGGACCGGCGATGACGCGCCAGTAGGTCTTGCCCTGACTGGTCTCCCTGATCACCTGCGCGGTCAATCCGGCCTTGCGCATGGTTTCGGCGGTGCCGTTGGCATTGGTCTCGACACTGAAGATACCGATTTGCAGGAACGGCTTGCCACCGGCGGCGCGGGCCGGGGCCTTGGCGACCGGGGCCGGTTCGGGTTGCGGCGCTGCGGCAGAAAGCTCGGGTGCCGATTTCCCTGGGTCCGCAACTTCTGCGGCAGGATCAGCCGCCGGTTTTGTGCCCGGTTTGGCCACGGGCTTGCCTTCGGTTGCTGCGATCGCGGCTGTGGCACCCTCGACAACCGGATCGATCGCCTGTGCGTCGATTGCGCCGTCGCCCAGCAGGGCTTCTGCATCGGCAGGGTCCACCACTTCTTCGCGGCGCAGTGCCGTTACATTCAACTTGGCCGGGGAACCCGCCAGCATGCCAAGGGCTGTCGCCGCGTCGGACGACACCTGGAGCTTCGGCCCCGGGTTCTCGCGCTCGCGGCGGAACAGCGCGCCAATCACAAAGGCCCCGGTTTCGGTGTTGCGGATGATCACCCGTTCGGGGTCGCGGACATCGGCGAATGCCACCCAGACACCGCCCAGCGACGGCCGCCCGTCCCATAGGCCGGTATCGGTCACCTGAAACACATCCGGCGCCTCGACGTCGCGGTCGACCAGCCGGACCGAGTTGCGCCTGGCAGCGGGCGTTACCGAGGTTTCGGCGGTGCCGGTCCCAGGATCGGCCTTTGGTTTCGGCTTCAGGAAGCCGAACAGCCCCTTGCGCTCCTTGGCAGGCGGCGTAACGACAACTTCGGTTGCGTCGGCGGTGGTGGCGGCTTCGGCGGCCAACCCGGCCGTCGCAGTTGCTGCCGCGACATCGGCGGCAACCGCTGTCTCGCTTGCGACCGCCGCATCCACCGGCGCCACATCCGCATCCAGCGACGTCGTGGATATCTCCTGCGCCCCCAATGCCGCAGCTGCCAGATCGCCGCCGGACTCCGTGGTCGGGCCGCCTTCGCAGCCTGCCAGCACCAGCAAGGCACCCGCTCCCAAGGCCAGTTGCCTGATCCCTGTCCGTGTCATTCCTGCCCCCTTGCGCGGCGCCTCTTTGCCGGGCGTGTCACCGTGTACCCGGCCTGACTGCTTTGCCCCGTCGCACGAACCGCGCGAACGATGCTCAGTGTAGCGGCAGACGGTCTGCATGGAAAGGGCGGGTCGGCGATTTGGCGATTTTCGGCCTGCAAGTGGTGGCTTTCAGAATCAACGCGGCCACGGTAGCGAATGGATTGCCGGAGGAGTGGCAGAGTGGCCGATTGCGGCGGTCTTGAAAACCGTTGAACCTGCAAGGGTTCCGTGGGTTCGAATCCCACCTCCTCCGCCATTGAAGTGTTTTTAATGCCTTACTTTCAATAGCTTAGCTGGCGGCGGTTGGATTTCATCCCCCATGGCATCCCCCAGATGGCGCTGGATGGCGGGGGGAAACGGGCGGAACATCTTGGCATGAAACTGGGGCGTCCGCAGCGGCGCGGGTCAATCAACGCTACGGGTCAATCAGCAATCAGTGAAGCCGTCGTCGCCCTGCGTGAGCGCCAACTTGCCCAGCTCGTCCGCAGTGCAGCCGAAAAGTAAGCCTTCCGCTGGACGCGCCCGTCGTGCAAGCGGTTCCGCGACAACGAGGTGCGGCTGCAGCTGCATGCGCCAGCCTACAACCCGGCCACGTTCTTGCCCTGCATCGAACTGCCCGAAGCCTTGCCGCCTGCTGCCGATGGAGCTCCGGATCAACGGCGGTTGCCGCGAGTTTCGTTGCGGTTGCGATGGGCCTGGACGATGCTTGCCCACCAGAATGGCCGACTTATCGGCGCTGATACCCCTGTTATCGGCGCTGATACCCCTGCTACATTCGCTACTTCCGCTACTCTTGGTCGGTGTGTTGATCTTCACTTGGAGTTGACCCAGTTCCGGAGTGAACCCCATGGGCTGCCCGATAACCGGGCCATTGGCTCAGTATGAAGCGGGTTCCGGCCCGATCCGCCCGACTCCGGGCGCTTCTGCAACTGCGGTCACCGCTCGGGGCAAGAAACACTAGTTCAGTGGCCAAAGTCAGGCGATCCTGCCGTCAAACGGCAGGCCACATTGGGGAATGTCAGTTAACATCTTGTTCCCAATGTCTTCGCGAAGTGGTGTTTTCGAATCGATGACCTTGATCGCACCACGAAGTGCGCCGGGGGGACGATTGAGGTGCGTTCATATCTGCAGTCGCTGTGCGAGCGCCTTGTGGTTTTAACTGCCGTTAAACTCTGACCTTCCATAGCAGAAAGGAAATGTGATGAGATTTCGCCAGCCTAAGGCGTAATCACCCGGTTGTGGCCGCCTTCTGAGGCTGTGGAATTTCGTTTAGTTCACCTGTCGTTGTTGACGTCATCAACGGCGTCGTCTGTGGCGGGTGTTTCATGCGACAAGAGGTTTTGACAGGCATCGAACGGCGTCG
>JANNRR010000193.1:0-12159 GCA_031401675.1 Paracoccaceae bacterium | reverse complement strand
CACCCGCTGGCAACTGGTGGCGAACGATGGCATGCGAACGTTACAGAAGTTTGCTTCCGTTCACGCCTCAGTCCACAACCACTTCAACCAGGAACGCAGCCTCTCCTCCCGCACAATCTTCAAGCTGACCCGCGCCGCCGCTCTCGCCGAGTGGCGCGGCCTCTGCGCGGCCTGAGGCGCGACGGGTTTGGGCAAACAGAGACGAGTTCGCATTAGTCTGGCAGCACCCAGCTACCGGCTGGCACATAGCCGGGCGCAAACGACCGCCGCCAAACGCTGACACCCTTAGATTGGCCCTGACGGGCCAGCGCGCCATGGCATACGCCAGCTATGTGAGGAGCGCGCATGCCAAGGCGCGCGCCACGACCCAACATCCGTTTCCCGATCCCCAAGGTGGTAGACTATCGCGCCGCCTCGTGGCCGGTTTTTCCTCCGCTGTTGACACCACTTGGGGAATATTGGCTAGATCTCGCTGAACCAAGTCTTCCGCGTTCTGAACCGAGTTCCAAATGCCGCTCGTAGACTCCCGCCACCGCGCGCGTTTTCTGGCGCTTTTCGGCGTGTTCGCCATCTTCGGGATGTCGATGACCATCATCGGGGCGGCGCTGCCCAAGATCCTCGGCAGCTTTGGCTGGAGCTATTTTGTTGCGGGTCTGGTCCTTGCCGCTAACGCTATCGCCTATTTCAGTTTCACTTTTGTAGGCGGCTACGCCGTCCGGTATCTGGGGCCAAGGCGCACCATCGTTGTCGGCCTTGCCGTGGCGGCACTGGGACTAAAATTCTTCGGCTCTACCTCCGATCCGCTGACCAACATCCTTCTCGGTGCGCTGATCGGTGTCGGTCAAGGCTTTGTCGAGATTACCGTCAACTGGACGACACTCCGACTTGATACTGCCAAAACCGGGCGTCCGATGAATCTTATGCACGGCGCCTTTGCAATAGGTGCGATCACCGGCCCCCTGACCTTGTCGGCGCTGTTGCATGCGAACTTTGACTGGGTCGCCGTCTATCACCTGATGTCAGCCGTATTCGCGGCCCTGACCGCCCTGTTCCTCGTGCTGCCAATGCGCCTGCCCCCCGATGCGCCTGACCTCGTGGAGGGCCAGACGGCACAGCGGCTCAGCACGCATCCGGCCTACTACCTGTCGTTTCTGGCCCTGTTCTTCTACGTCGCGGTCGAAATCGGAGTGTCGAACTGGGTGGCCGAATACTTCGTCGCCGTCTTCGACTATCCCGCGACACAAGGCGCGCTTCTCGTCTCGCTGTTCTGGTTGGGGCTGCTTGCCGGCCGCATTGGCGTGGCGCTACTTTATCATGGCGCGCGGCAGGACATGATGCTGATCGGCTTTTCTCTGCTTGCCACGATCACCCTCGCGGCGCTCAGCCTGATCGGCTTTGCCACGACCGGCCCTTTCGCCCAGGCTATTGCCTTGGCGATGGTGCCGCTGTCAGGTCTTGGCTGTTCGATCTTCTATCCGGCCGTCGTCACCTTGCTGGGCAACTGTTTTCCCCATGCCCAAAGTCAAGCGATAGGTTTTGCCGCGACTGGCGGCGGGATTGGAGTCTTTGTTTTTCCCTTCCTGATGTCAGCCATAGCGGACGGCTGGGGCATTCGCGTCGGCTTTGCGGCCTATGCCGTTTGCGGCGTCGCGATGACCCTGGCTGCCCTCGGCCTCGCGCGCGCGACTGCTCCCCGGTAGTATCGGGAAGGTTCAATCCAGTAACGTCTTCAAGGAAAAGAACGTCCTCTGCGCAATCCTGCAAGTCGGCGTTCATATGCGTCCGCGGGATTTGCCCTATCCAATTACCTCGGCGGCGCCGGCGCCGCTGTTCGTTTGGACGAGTATCGGCGAAAGCTTCTACGCCGGGAACGTGCCTCGAGTGATTCCCTGTCCGCTGTCCACACAGTCCCTGTTTGGCTGGCACCCTTCCCTCGCTTCGTCTGAAGCTACGTGGCGGAAAACACTTGTCCAGTGGGCAAAATCAGGCGAACTTGTCGTCAAGCGGCAGGTCACTTGGGGAATGTCGGCTCATGCTGCGCTTTCTAGTCGCCCAACTTCCATTCCCTTTTGCGGCAGTGGAAAGAGTCCAGACCGCGATCAAGCAGTCTGTCTTGGCGGTTGCAGTGTGGATGGCCCTGTCAGGGAACGCCCTGGCGCATTCGTTCACTGCCGCTCTTATAGTCGTCGACGATATCCTTGAAGCACGCCTCGCAGAAGCCGTCCGCGGTTTCCTGCTGGCGGCAGACGAGCAGGATGGGCACGCAAACGAAACGTCTGACGGGCATCTGGGTGGGGTCGATGTGCATGTGCTTCCGCTTCCGCGCGATGCAGCCGGGTTGGTCGAAGGCCTGATCGGTAAACCCACCGAGCCCGCCGATGTCGTGGTCGTCCTTGGCGCGGAGCCCGCAGCAAGCGAAGGCGCGCAGAAGTACCAGTCCAACAGCACCGTCTTGCTACAAGTTTTGCTGATAGAGGGATGGGACAGCGACGAAGGGACTGACAGTTTTGTGGCGCGCTACCGTCTCGCCTATGGCACAGCGCCCGGTGTGATGGCGGCAACAGGCTATCACGCAGCGCGTCGTCTGGATGTAGCCATCAGACCGCTGGACGGTGTGATCCCGCGGGCGGCGTTGGAAGACGCTTGGCGATCAACCGAGTCCGGGCTGCCTTGGTAATTCTGTGGTTCTCGGAAATCGCCGCCTGCACCGGACCCGCGCGGCTACGAGTCGGTGCTTTTGGCGCGTCCCCGCTTGCCTGATCCAGATCAGGCGGCCGGGTAGCTGGTGAAGGTGCTATCAATTGAGCCCTAGAAGATCTTATCGGTTGAACGTGATATCGGTAACACCGGCTCAATCCGTCATTCATGGAGGAAATGACCATGTCGAATATGACGCAGCCTTTGCATTCAACTTGTATTCCCGGGCGATTAGGTGGTCTGCGTCCCCTCGATCTCGCTCTGGATGCGAGCCCGATCTATCAATTGAGCCACAACGGTGACGTCGATCAGACATGGCAGGAGATGAAAGTCGGTCCGTTTCCGAACGAAGCCGCGTTTCGCGCGCACGCCACTGAGTTGCTCGCCGATCCGAACCGCGCTTTCTTTGCGGTGGTCGGCCCCGATGAGCGGGCGCTGGGCTGGCTCTGTCTCATGGAGGCGAGTGCGGACCACCGATATATCGAACTGGGCTACGTCCTGTTCCCGCCAGTGATGCAGCGGACGACGCTTGCGACTGAAGCCTTTCTGCTCATCATGTCCCATGTGTTTGATGACCTTGCCTATCGTCGGCTTGAATGGACCTGCACTTCCGCCAACGCCCGGTCGCGCCGCGCGGCCGACCGGCTGGGCTTCAGTTTCGAAGGGATCATGCGCCAAAAGCTGGTCCTGAAGGGACAGATCAGGGATATTGCGATGTATGCGATGCTGTCGGAGGAATGGCCTGTCCGAAAACAGGCGATGCAAGACTGGCTTGACCCATCGAACTTTGACCAAGGTCGTCAGCGGCAGAGCCTGAAACTCGCAAGAAGCTCGTTTGCAAACTCTCCCTGAACGCATTTTTTTCCACTCCAGCCAGGGACAGATCAAAGGCTGTTACAGCCGTGGCGTCCCGCCAACTTGACGGCCCGTCGTTGATCCCGGCGTTGCGGATGTCGACGAGGCTCGGCCATGGCAAGGGGCCGGACCCTTTTCGCGCTGCCGGTGCGTGGTTCACGGACACGCTGGTCGGCGCACAACTCAAGCATCTGGATGACCGGGGCAAGCACCACGACCGCCGCGCGTTCTACCTCGCAGCCTTCGGCGCCGTGATCGTTGCAGTCGGGATCATGAGTGCCACGGTCGGCACGACCGGTGTTCCAGTCTTGGTGCTGATTGCCGCCTTCGTCGGCGTCCTGCCGCCCGCGTTCATCTCGGCGCTGAAGTCCTGGGGCGAATCGAGCGGCGATCAGGGCCGGGGGAAGCTGCATCAGGGCACATGGGAGGCCCTGAACGCCGTCGCGGGCGACCGCGAGACCTTCGACACGGCGATCGCGGCGAACGACCTGCCCGGGGCGCTGGCCTATGCCGAACGGGTCTTCACCGTGCTGCGAACGGACCACGAAGGGTTTGCGGCGCTGCTGGCAAAGGTTCCGAAAACGGGGCAGGGTTGATGGACGAAGCGCCTAAGCAGTCATTACCCGCCCGGATCTACAGGGATATTCTGCGTGTTGTACGGGTCTTTGTATCGTCGCCCGGTGACGTCCCAGTCGAACGCAATATTGTGACCGCTCTCGTTGAAGAGCTTGCAGCACGTCCTTGGATCGCAGATCGCGCCAGCCTTCGCTGCGTTCGATGGGACGATCCTGTGTCAGAGATTCCTCTCGTCGCAAACCAGTGCGCCCACCTCCAGCGCCATCAGCCGCTCGGCTGATCCGCTCCCCAACGTTGGACCGCCGGAAGCTAGAGTTTTCCGGCTTGATCAGGGTGACGGGCTGGTGGCGCTCCCCGATTTCGTCAGCATGATCGGCACGTTGTTTCCGATCGCACCGTGTGGTCGTTCTTCGTTGTAATATCGACGCCAAGCCTCCAACTTTTCGGCCGCGTCCGCAAGCGTCAGGAACCAGTGCTGGTTCAGCCTGCCAAACACCTCGAGCGAGTTGGCGATCCTGGCGGGCACCCAGACATTCACGGGCAACAAGAGCTTCACTGGCACGCTGACCGCGTCGGGCACTGTCACGGTCTCGGCGGCCTCGGCCAGCATCGGCACGGCGACGACGATCGCCACCTACGGCATGGGCACCGGGGCGACGACCACCGGCGTGACCAAGACCGTCAACCTCGGCACTGGCGGTGCCTCCGGATCGACCACGGTCGTCAACATCGGCTCGGCCACGGCGGGGGCCGCAGGCACCACTGTCGTGAACACGCCAACCGTGACCTTCGCCAACGTCGTCACGCAGGTCGGCATGCCGCAAGCCAACCTGACAGCCCAGCTTCTGGGGCTCGGCGGGGCGACGGCCGACAGCACCAACCGGATCTCGGTCAACACCCCGGCACTGCTGTTCAACAACGCAGGCGCCGGGATCGAGGCCACCGTCAACAAGGCAGCGGCCGGGAACGACGCGGCCTTCGCCTTCAAGACCGGGTTCTCGGCGCGGGCGCTGATCGGCCTCTTGGGCAATGACGACTTCAGCTTCAAGGTCAGCCCGGATGGCTCGGCCTTCTTCGATGCCCTGAAGATTGACCGCACGAGCGGCCAGGTGGAACTGCCGCAGCCGACGATCCTTCCGGGGCTCAGCGCAGCGCCATCCCCGCCACCCGCCGGCAAGGCGGCCGTCTATGCCCGCAACCGCGCGGGGGCCCCGTGGATCGACGTCATGCGTCCCTCCGGCCGCGACTTCCCGCTGCAGCCGCATTTCGGGGTGAACCGCATCGCCAACTGGTCGCCATCTGTCACCACCACGATCACCACCGAAGGCTTGCCCATCACCTCGGTCGGCACAGTCTCGCTCCCGACGCTGGCTGCGACGACCCGCGCCGCCGCTCTCGCAGAGTGGCGCGCCCTCTGTGCGGTCTGACGCCTGGCGGGTTTGGGTAAACTGAAACGAGCTCGCATTAGTCTGACACAACCGATACAAGCACTGAGCACCCTCCCTGCAAGAGCCGATGGGTAGATGACATGTCCAATCCATATCCGTCTTTCGTCCAAATCGACGCCGCATCCGGCGAGGTTTCGCCCTTCACAGGTCGCTACAAAAAGCACCTTTCGGATCTGGAAGGCATCTTTCACGACCGAACCGCCTGGTCTGACGCAGTCCGCGACCTTGCCGATCCTGTGGTCTACGAAGTGGTCGAGTACAGGCAGGACGGATGCGACCTGTTCTTTGGCACAACCATTATCGCTCCGGGCCAGGTCGGCCCCGAATACTACATGACGCGGGGGCATTTTCACTTGCGGCGCGATCGGGGCGAAGTCTATTCGACGATGAAGGGCCAAGGCATTCTTTTGTTGGAATCGCGCAGCGGGCAGACAGAGGTCGTTGACATGCGCGAGGGGTACGTCGCGTCCATCCCGCCGGACTGGGCGCATCGAACGATCAACACCGGCGAGGGCCCGCTCATCTTCAGCTGGGTCTGCAGCGTCGACGCGGGAAACGATTATGCGTCGATCCGCGAACGGGGCATGCGCAAGCTGGTTGTCGAGCGCGACGGCCAGGTCGCGGTGATCGACAATCCGCGCATGGGCTGACCGGTCAATCCGGCGAAACGCGCCTTGGCCGATGCGTTCATACCATCGGGATGCCGACAGTTTTCTTATAGCTTTTGAGAACTGCACGACCTAAGCTTCCTTTACCAGACGGCCAAAAAGCGCGCTGGATGCAAACTCTGGGGAGGAGATTGATTTGTCGACACGCAGAAAACTGCTTGCTTTGTTGGCTGGCGCGACCGCGCTGGCTGGAACTTGCCTTCCGGCGGCAGCTGGGGAATTCGATGGGGTGACCGTGAACATCCTGACGCGCCCCGGCTATGTGATTGCCGGGCCGCTTGCCGAACGTGGCAAGGATTTCGAGGCGCTGACGGGCGCCAAGATCGTCGTCACCGAAGTTCCCTTTGCCGAGATTTTCCCGAAGATCCAGAACGACTGGTCGACCGGAACCAACTCCATTGACGTGGGCGTGTTCGCCGCCGGATGGGGCGTGGAACTTGACGCCGCGGGGCTTCTGGAGGACCTGGACCCCTATGTCGCCAAGGACGCCAACATCAACATGGACGACATCGCGCCTTATTTCCGCGATTTCGGCCAAAAGGTCGGCGGCAAGACCAAGATGCTGATGGTCGATGGCGATTTCCAGATGGTCTATTACCGCAAGGACGTGCTTGAAACGGCTGGACTTCAGCCGCCCAAGACCTGGGAGGACTACATCGACATCGCGTCGAAGATCCACAGCACCGACATGAACGGTGACGGCACGCCGGACTACGGTTCGTGCATCTTCAAGATGCGCAACGCGCAGTCCTACTTCGCGATCCAGACCATCGCGGCATCGATCGTGCAAACTCAGGGTACGGCCCAGGGCTTCCACTTCGACAACGCGACGATGAAGCCCATCATCAACAACGACGGCTGGAAAAAGGCCTTCGAACTCTTCAAGGAAACCGGCAAGTACGGACCGCCGGAAGAGTTGAACATGGACATCGGCGCCACCCGCGCCATCTTCAAGGCCGGCCGCTGTGGCCTGCTGATCGAATGGGGCGATCCAGGGACGCTGCAACTGGACGAAGACGCGGCCTCGGTCAAGGGCCTGATCTACGCAGTAGGTGCCGTGGGTTCGAAGGAAGTGCTGGACCGCGCCACCGGCAAGCTGGTTCCGGTAACACCGGAGAACGCGCCCTACTCGGTTGATGGCATCAACTATGCCCCGTTCGCAGCCTTTGGTGGCTGGGCCGGTGCAATCAATGCCAAGGCTGACCCGGCCAAGAAGGCTGCAGCCTATGCCTTCCTGTCCTATATGAACCAGGCGGCGCAATCCAACGTGGACGTGACGCGCGGTGCCACGGGGTATAACCCCTATCGCCTGTCGCAACTGGCCTCGACCGACCTGTGGGTTGCGGCTGGCATGCCTGCAGAACTGGCAACGAACTATCTTGGCGCGATCAACGGGGCGCTGAACAACGCCAACATGGCATCTGACATGAAGATCCCGGGGGCGCAGAAGTATACCGGGGTGGTTCTTGACACCGAACTGGCACGCTATCTGGCCGGTGAGGTCACAGTGGAAGAAGCACTGGCCAACATTGAAGCAGGCTGGGAAGAAACCACCGAAGATTTCGGCCGGGACGAACAGATCGCGGCGCAGGCCCTGGCCTTGGGCACCGGCAACTAGAGAAACCGGCAATGCCTCACAACACCACGAACAGCCAGCCGGGGATATCCCCGGCTGGCAGCCCCTATAGTGAAAGCTGGGGCGAATGGATGGATCGTCATTCCGGCACGTTCTTCATCGCGCCCGCTGTGACGATGATCCTTGTGTTTGCGATTTTCCCGACCTTTTATTCGATTGTGTTCGCGCTCAGCCGGGTGAAGTTCACTGCCGACGGCATCAATTTTCGCTTTGTGGGATTGCGGAACTTCACCCGTCAGTTCGCTGGCAACGACCAGGTCCATTTCCTGGGCAAGGCGACCACTCCGACGATCTTTGGGCTGATCTTCTTTGGGATCATTCTAGCCGCCGTCTTGTGGTGGCTTTTTCGCTCGGTCAAAGTGACGACCTGGGTTGGCATGATCGGGCGCCTGATTTCAGCGGCCATGGCGATCTGGATCACGTGGATCTTTTCCGTCACGCTACTGGCAGGCAACCCGATCGGCACGATGATGACGACGCTGTTCTATGTGCTGGTCGGCTGCTTTCTGCAATTCGTGATCGGAACTGGATTGGCGTTCCTGTGTTCGCAGCCGATCATGGGCAAGAATTTCTTTCGTGTCATCTTCTTCATTCCGCTGATGGTCACGCCCCTTGGCGTCGGATATGCGATGAAAATGGTGGCCGATGTAACAAAGGGGCCGTTCCAACCTATCCTTCAGTTTTTTGGACTGCAGGATTGGGTCTGGTCCGCCGACCCCTGGTCCGCCCGGTTCGTGATGATGATCTGCGACTCCTGGCAATGGATCCCTTTCATCTTCATTTGCATGCTGGCCGCGCTGGAAAACGTGCCGCGCGACCATGTCGAGGCAGCAGAGGTCGATGGCGCATCCAGTGTCCAGATCTTTCGCGAGATCGTCTGGCCGCAAATCGTTCCGATCGCCGTCACGGTGCTGCTGATCCGGGCCATCGAAGCGTTCAAGATCGTGGATCTGCCAAACATCATGACCGGTGGCGGCCCGGGGTCATCGACCGAATCCATGACTCTGCATTCGGTCTATGTCTGGCGCGCCAACGACATCGGCAGCTCGGCGGCCATTGCATACCTTCTCTTGATCCTGACGGTCGTCGTCTGCGCGTCCTTCTTCAACTATGTGGTGCTGGGACAGCTGCGGAAGGCCAAGGCATGAGCGAAATTTCCTTCAAGTTCGACAAGACCAACCGCACCTTGATGGAACGGCTGTTCGAGCCGCCAGCCGTGGGCAAGATGGCCCCGGTGGCCAAGATCGTGGCCTATCTGCTTCTGGCTTTCTGGTCGGTCTTTGTCCTGTTTCCGATCTACTGGGTGGTCATCACCTCGTTCAAGGACGCGGCGGCGGTGAACCAGGGGCCGTATTACATCCCGTTTGTGGACTTTCAGCCAAACCTGAACGCCTGGCGCGTGCAGTTCAACAGCGATCCGGACTGCAACGCTTATGCCGTCTTTCGGCAGCTTGGACTACTGATCTACAATAGTTTTGCGTTTCTCGTTTCTCCAATGGTCACCCTGACGCCGATGGAGCCGCAGATTTGCAAGATATTCTTGGCTTTCACCAATTCCATTGTGGTCAGCATCGCCTCCACCACGCTTTGCATTGTCGTGGGCTCGATGGCGGCCTATGCACTGGCGCGCATCCAGTACAAGCCGAAGTTCGGCAACATCCTGATGTTTGTACTTCTGGCGGTGGTGGTGATCGTGGCGACATCCTATGTCGGCATCCCCTGGTGGGGATCGGCGGCCATCGGTCTGGCGCTGTTCTTTCTGCTGGTGCGCGCCTTCGGAAAGCACTTTGTAGCGAGACTGAGCAATGGCGATATCCTGTTCTGGATCATTTCTCAGCGCATATTGCCGCCAATCGTGGTGGTGATCCCGGTCTATGTGATGTTTCAGGCGGTGGGGCTGCTTGATACGCACCTCGCATTGATCCTGCTTTACGCGGTGGCAAACCTGCCGATCGTGGTTTGGCTGATGCACGACTTCTTCGCCAACCTGCCGATCGAGCTTGAAGAATCGGCCCAGCTTGATGGGGCGACGCGATTCGGGATCTTCTGGGAAATTGTGCTGCCACTGACACGGCCCGGACTGGCGGCGACAACCCTGTTGACCCTGGTCTTGAACTGGAACGAATACCTCTTTGCTGTCTTTCTGGCGACCGCCAAGGTTCAGACGATGCCAATCATGGTGGCCGCAAAGAATGCCGGTGAAAAGGGCGTGTTCTGGTGGGAGATGTGCGCCGTTATCGTTATCATGATCGTTCCGGTCATTGTTATGGCCATCCTCCTCACACGTTTCATTTCAAGGGGCGTCCTTCTGGGCGCGGTGAAGGGATAGGGTATGGCTACCAGAAGTCAGAAGGTGCCGGTCAAGTTCGACCAGGTGCAGAAGTACTTCGGTGCCGTGAAGGTTCTGGAAGCCTTTGATCTGGATGTGGCACCGGGGGAGTTCCTCGTCCTGTTGGGTGCGTCAGGTTCGGGCAAGACAACTGCCCTGCGAATCCTGTCGGGTCTGGAGACTGCAACTGCTGGCCGTGTGTATATCGGCGACCGCGATGTGACCGACATTCTGCCAAAATATCGGGACATCTCCATGGTGTTCCAGTCCTACGCCCTTTACCCGCACAAGACAGTGGCCGAGAACATCGGCTTTCCACTGAAGGTGCGAAAGGTCGGAACTGCCGAGATGGAAAGCGCAATTCGCGATGCAGCGGCGCAGGTACAGCTGGAGACCCTTCTGGACCGCTATCCGCGCGAACTTTCTGGCGGCCAGAAACAGCGCGTTGCCTTGGCGCGCGCGATCATCCGGCGCCCGTCGGTCTTCCTGATGGACGAACCCTTGTCGAACCTTGACGCCAAGCTCCGGGGTTTCATGCGCGCCGAGCTGAAGCACATGCAGCAGTCGCTGGGCACCACGACGATCTACGTCACGCACGACCAGGTCGAGGCGATGACGCTGGCCCATCGGGTTGCGATATTGGAAAAAGGTGCTCTGCAACAACTGGCCAGCCCGGCTGAAATCTACAACAATCCGGCGAACCTGTTCGTGGCGCAGTTCATCGGTTCTCCACCGATGAATGTGGTCCACGGCAGCCTTGAGGGCAGCGAGTTCAAGACAAATGGCGCCACGGTCAACACGGCAATATCGGGCCGGATCGACAAGGCGATCCTGGGCGTGCGCCCGGAGGATTGCAGCGTTGCCGCCCCCGAGGCCGGTACACTGCGGGGCAAGATCTACACAACTGAGCTGATCGGCGACCATACGCTGGTGACGGTGGACTGGGGCAGCGACAAGCTCGTCGTCAAGGCGTCGAAGGACTTTGAGGGCAAGCTGGGCGATCCCGTAGGTGTGATCCTGCCGCGCGACCAGCTTTATGTGTTCGACGTAACGACTGGCGCGCGTATCCGATGACGCGGGCCAGGCGCAATGTGTGGATGGCGTGAGCGTCGGACCGATGGCCATGCGCAGTCGGGCCCCGTTCCGAGAAAGGACAACCCCTGATGCCGAGATCGATGCGATTCCTGAACGATGCGGAATGGCACGAGGCACCGCCGAAATGGAACTTCTCGGCAGGCATTCTGGACGTCGTGACCGCAAATCGGACAGATTTCTGGCAGGACACCTTTTACGGCTTTCAAAGGGACAACGGTCATTTCTATGGTGCCAAGGCCGTAGGCGACTTTACCGCATTCGTAACGTTCGATGGCAAGTATGAAGTCCTGTATGACCAGATCGGAATGATGATGCGCGTTGATGCGCAGAACTGGATCAAGACGGGAATCGAGTTTTCCGACGGCAGCACGAACTTCTCGGCCGTCATCACCCGCGAGGGTCGGTCTGACTGGTCCGTCATGGCAGTACCGCGCGTGTCCGGGCCGCAGCAGGTACGATTTACTCGGATCGGCGCTGCGATCATCGTTCATTTCCTCGACTCCCAGGGCGCATGGCAATTGCTTCGGCTGGGCGATTTCCGGGCCCCTTCCTCTGTTCGCCTTGGACCGATGACCTGCTCCCCGGAAAGACAAGGCCTTCAAGCCCAGTTTCTGGGTTTTGAAGTTGGACCGGCGATATCGAAGCCATTGCACTGAGAGTGCATTGTCAGACTATCCGTTTGGTCAAGCCCTACCTTGCGCTTTTGGTGGAACAGCGTAATCACCCGGTTGTGGCCGCCTTCTGAGGCTGTGGAATTTCGTTTAGTTCACCTGTCGTTGTTGACGTCATCAACGGCGTCGTCTGTGGCGGGTGTTTCATGCGACAAGAGGTTTTGACAGGCATCGAACGGCGTCG
>JANNRR010000192.1:0-12358 GCA_031401675.1 Paracoccaceae bacterium | reverse complement strand
CCGGAAAGCGCGCCGGGGTCATCGCGGCGCTGTTGGCCGGCGGTATCATCATTCTTGCAATCGGCATCACGCAGGCCGGGGTGTTGACTGTAATCCTGACCTGACGCGTGCGGGCTCAGGCCCGCACCATCTTCTCATACGCCAGCGAAATATCCCGCGTCAGCACGCCAACTTCAAAGTTGTAATCCCCGATCTGCCCGACCGGCGTGACCTCAGCTGCGGTCCCGGTCAGCCAGCACTGTTCGAACCCTTCCAACTCTTCGGGCATGATGTGCCGTTCGTGGACTTTGATCTGCATGTCGCGCAGCATTCCCACGACGGTCTGCCGGGTGATCCCGTTCAAGAAGCAGTCGGGCAGGGGTGTGTGGACCTCGCCATCCTTGACGAAAAAGATGTTCGCCCCGGTCGCCTCGGCAACATAGCCGCGATAGTCGAACATCATTGCGTCCGAGCAGCCTTTGGTCTCGGCTGCGTGTTTAGACATGGTGCAGATCATGTATAGCCCGGCCGCCTTTGCCGCATGCGGGATCGTTTCGGGTGATGGCCGCTTCCATTTGGCGATATCGAGTTTGGCACCCTTCATCTTGGCGTCGCCGTAATAGTTGCCCCACTCCCACGCTGCCACTGCCATGCGGACCGGATTGCGCTTCGAGGCGACACCCATATCCTCGCCGACCCCACGCCAGGCAATGGCCCGAACATAGGCATCTGTGAAACCGTTGGCGGCCAGCACCGACTGCTTGGCAGCCTCGATTTCATCGACTGTATAGGGAATTTCGAAGTCGAGGCATTGGGCGGAGAATTTCAGCCGTTCGGAATGCGCGCGCGACTTGAAAATCTTGCCGTTGTAACAGCGCTCGCCCTCGAACACCGAACTGGCATAGTGCAGCGCATGGGTCAGAATGTGCACATTCGCCGACCGCCAGTCGACCAGCGCCCCATCCATCCAGATCTTTCCATCGCGGTCATCGTAAGCACCAGCCATCGACATCTCCTTGCGGCTTGTCCGCCAGATTAACAAATGTTGCGCGAGATAGGTCCGGTTCGAACATAATGTTGCGCAGAACCAGAGAATCGCTAACAATTGAATCTTGGAAAGTCAACAAGGCTGACATAAAATGAACGTATGAAGCTCGATTTGTGATCGGAAGGAATGTGTGATGGCCGAGAGCGGTGGCAGCGGGGCGGGGGGTGAAAGCCTTTTGTTCCTGACCGACGAACAGCTGCGAAAAGGCATCGAGGCGATGTTCTTCGCCTATCGCGGCTTTACCGCCGACCCGGACCGTATTCTGGAGGCGCTGGACTATGGCCGGGCACACCATCGCGCCATCCACTTCATTCACCGCAGCCCCGGCACGACGGTCAACAACCTGCTGGCCATTCTGGGGGTGACCAAGCAATCCTTGAACCGGGTGCTGCGCAGTCTGATCGGGGATGGGCTGGTGGAGAGCCGGGTCGGCCGGCAGGACAAGCGCGAACGGCACCTGTTCCTGACCGAAAAGGGCGCTACCTTGGAGCGGGCGTTGTCGGAGGCGCAGCGCGGGCGGATGCGGACCGCCTATCGGGCGGCGGGGCCGGTGGCGGTGGCCGGCTTTCGTCAGGTGCTGGAGGCGATGATGGACCCGGAGCCGAGGCGGCAATTCCAGACCTTGAAGGAAAGTGGCGCATGACCGAGGTGAACGAGGCGCATCTGCTGATCGTCGACGATGACGAACGTATCCGGGGGTTATTGCAGAAGTTCCTGGCGCGGCAGGGGTTCTGGGTCAGCGCGGCCCGGGATGCCGCGCATGCGCGGCGGTTGTTGAACGGGCTGGAGTTCGATCTGATCGTGCTGGATGTGATGATGCCGAACGAGGACGGGATCAGCCTGACCCGCGACCTGCGGCGGCGGATCACGACGCCGATCCTGCTGTTGACCGCCAAGGGCGAGACCAGCGACCGCATCGCCGGGCTGGAGGCGGGGGCGGATGATTATCTGCCGAAGCCGTTCGAGCCGAAGGAGTTGTTGCTGCGGATCAACGCTATCCTGCGGCGGGTGCCGCAGAACCGGGCGGCGGATACGGTGCCGAAGATGCTGCATCTGGGGCCGGTCCGCTATGATGTCGACCGGGGCGAGATGTGGCGGGGGGCCGACATGATCCGGCTGACCGCGACCGAGGCGCAACTGATGCGGATATTCGCGGGCCAGCCCGGGCAGCCGGTCAGCCGGGCCAGGCTGGTCGAGGATCTGGGCGGCGGGCGCGACCCGAGCCAGGAACGGGCGGTGGATGTTCAGATCACCCGGCTGCGGCGCAAGATCGAGGCGGACAGCAAACAGCCGCGATATTTGCAGACGGTGCGGGGAGCGGGGTATATGCTGGCCCCGGACTAGGGCGTCCAGATCTGGACACTTGTCAAAAGCGTTTGTTTTCTGATGCTTAAACTTTTACGGTAAGGGCTTCTTAAGCATTCCCGAGGGAAGACGACCAGACGATGACCGGCACGGAGCACGCCTTCGGCACCTTTCGGCTCGACTCGGCGCGCGGGGTTCTGACGCGTGACGGCGTGGCGGTCGCGCTCGGGCAGCGCAGCCTGGCCTTGCTGGTGGCGCTGGTGGCGGCGGGGGGCAAGCCGGTGGCCAAGGCCGACCTGATGCAGGCGGGCTGGCCCGGGTTGGCGGTGGAGGAAGGGAATCTGACGGTGCAGATCGCGGGCTTGCGCAAGGCCTTGGGCGACGGGCCGGGCGGGGCGGAATGGATCGTGACGGTGCCACGCGTGGGCTACCGGCTGGTGCAGGCGAGGTCCGGCGGTGACGCCCGGGAGACCGGGTCGGTAAAACCGTCGCTGGCAGTGATGCCGTTTGCCAACCTGAGCGGCGATGCGGAACAGGACTATTTCGCCGATGGCGTGGTCGAGGATATCATCACCGCGCTGTCCAAGTTCAAATCGTTCGCGGTGATCGCGCGCAATTCCAGCTTTACCTACAAGGGCCGGGCGGTCGATGTGCGGCAGGTGGGCGAGGAACTGGGGGTGCGCTATGTGCTGGAGGGCAGCATCCGACGGGCTGGCGACCGGCTGCGGATATCGGCGCAGCTGGTGGAATGCGAAAACGGCCAGCATATCTGGGCCGAACAGTTCGACGGCAGGACAGAGGATGTGTTCGACTTTCAGGACCGCATCACCGAAAGAGTGGCGACGGTGGCCGAGCCGCACATCCAGAAGGCCGAGCTTGAACGCTCGCGCCGGGAACGGCCGGGCAGCATCGCCGCCTACGATCTGTACTTGCGGGCACTGCCAAGGCTTTCGATGGAGACCCCCGACAACAACTCAGAGGCCACCGCGTTGTTGGCCGAGGCATTGGAGATGGAGCCGGACAATCCTGTATTCCTGTCCCTTGCCTCTTATGCGGTTGGCCAACGCCTCACGCGGAACAATGCGGAAGTCGGGGTTGATGAAAGGCGGAAAAGTGCCGAGCTGGCACGACGGGGCCTGGAGCGGGCGGCGGGGGATGCGACTGTAATCGCTCATTGCAGCATGATCCTGCTTCACCACGCCAAGGACTATGACGTGGCGATGGCGGCCATCACGTCAGCGGTAGAGGCCAACCCCAATGATCTGCTGGTGGTCAGCCGCGCAGGAATCGCGCGCTTGCATTGCGGGACAATCGCGGATGCGCTGGCCTGTTTCCATCGGGCGATTCGGCTCAGTCCTCGCGATCCCGAGGCGCACATATGCCTGACCGGCATCGCACATTGTCAGATGGTCCTCGGCGATTATCCGGAAGCCCTGCTCTGGGCCGCCCGCTCGCTGACCATGCGGCCGAATTTTCATTGCACCTACTGGATGCTGATCGCGGCCAATGCCCAGCTTCGCCGGATGGGCGAAGCGCGGAAGTTTCTTGCCCAGTTTCGCAAACTCGCTCCGGGAGTCACCGTCGCCAGCATCTGGGCCGGGCAGCCGCAACAGGACCCGAGCCGCTGCGCCGCCATTCTGGACGGGCTGCGGCTGGCGGGAATGGCTGAGGCATGAGCGGGGCGCAAATGTTCGGGCCGTTTCGGGTTGATCCGCAACGCGGGGTGCTGGTGCGCGACGGGCAGGCGGTGGCAGTCGGGCAGAAGGGGATGGCCCTGTTGCTGGCGCTGATCGCAGCCGGCGATAAGGCGGTTTCCAAAGGTGATCTGCTGGAGGCGGGCTGGCCGGGGACAAGCGTCGAAGAGGGCAATCTGACAGTACAGATCGCCGGCCTGCGCAAGGCGCTGGGGCCGGGGCCGGGCGGGGCGGAATGGATCGTGACGGTGCCGCGCGTGGGCTACCGGCTGGTGCGGGCAGAGATGGCCCTGCCGGAGGTTGCGGTGAAACCGTCGCTGGCGGTGCTGCCCTTTGCCAATCTGAGCGGGGATGCCGCGCAGGACTATTTCGCCGACGGCGTGGTCGAGGATATCATCACCGCCTTGTCGAAATTCAAATCATTTGCCGTCATCGCGCGCAATTCCAGCTTTACCTACAAGGGCCGGGCCGTCGATGTGCGACAGGTGGGCGAGGAACTGGGGGTGCGCTATGTGCTGGAGGGCAGCATCCGACGGGCGGGCGACAGGCTGCGGATATCGGCGCAGCTGGTGGAATGCGAAAACGGCCAGCATATCTGGGCCGAACAGTTCGACGGCAGGACAGAGGATGTGTTCGACTTTCAGGACCGCATCACCGAAAGCGTGGCGACCGTGGCCGAACCGCACATCCAGACGGCCGAGCTTGCGCGCTCGCGCCGCGAACGGCCGGGCAGCATCGCCGCCTATGACCTGTATCTGCGGGCGCTTCCCAAGCTCATGATGGAGACGGCCGCAGACAATGCGGACGCCTTTGCGCTCTTGACCGGGGCTTTGGCGCTGGAGCCGGACAATCCGGTTTTTCTGGCCATTGCCTGTCATGTCATCGGCCATCGAAGTGCGATGGCCTATCCGCCGATCGGCCTCGACGACAGCCAGAAATGCACCGAACTGGCGCGCCGAGGGCTGCAGTGTGCTGCGGGCGATGCGACCGTGATTGCGCATTGCAGCATGGCCCTGCTCCACAACACCAAAGAATATGCTTTGGCGATGGCAGCCATTCTGTCAGCGGTGGAGGCTAATCCCAATGATCTGGTGGTTGTCTGCCGGGCCGGAATCGCGCGCTTGCATTGCGGGACAATCGCGGATGCGCTGGCCTGTTTCCATCGGGCGATTCGGCTCAGTCCTCGCGATCCCGAGGCGCACATATGCCTGACCGGCATCGCACATTGTCAGATGGTCCTCGGCGATTACCCTGAAGCCCTGCTCTGGGCCGCCCGCTCGCTGGCGCTGAGCCCGAATTTTCACTGCACCTACTGGATGCTGATCGCGGCCAATGCGCAGCTGGGCCGGATGGACCAGGCACGAAAGTTTCTCGCCGAATTCCGCAAGCTCGCGCCGGGGGTCACCATCGCCAGCATCTGGGCCGGGCAGCCGCAACAGGACCCGGGCCGCTGCGCGGCCATTCTGCAGGGGCTGCGGCTGGCGGGGATGGCGGAAAGGTGAGTCCTGTGCTGCGGGTCGCCTGCTGGAACTGCGCGGACGGGCTGTTGACCAAGCGGGCGCTGCTGGACCGGCTGGCAGCGGATGTGCTGGTGGTGGCCGAGGTGCGGCAGCGGGATTTCGAGGCGGTCGTGCCGGAATTCGCGGCGGGGTTCTATACCCAATCGGCCTCGGCCCGCGGCTTGGCGACGTTTCTGCGGCTGCCGGAGTTTTCTCTGCGCCGGTTCCGGGTCCCCGGGCAGGCGGAATGCTACCAGTGGCTGTCCGGCGACGGGATCGACATCCTGGCGGCCTGGGTCAAGGCAAACGGCGACTATGTGCGCCCGGCACGGGCGGTGGTGGCGCACTTTCTGCGCAACTCCCGGGCGCGGCACCGGATCGTGCTGGGGGATTTGAACCTGAACCCGGTTTTCGACAAGCCGGGACGACGGGAGGGTGCCGGAGCGCTGATGCAGGCGCTGGCGGCCAGGGGGTTGCGGAGCCTGTACCACGAGGCCACCGGCGAAGCCCTGGGGGCGGAAACGCTGCCGACGCACCATTTCACCTACAACCCGGCCCGGCCGTTCCACATCGATTTCATCTTCGCCTCGCACGGGTTGCAGCTTGGCCGGTTCGAGATCGGCGCTGCGGCGGACTGGCTGGGCAAAGGACGCGGCGACCATGTGCCGCTGACGGCGCATCTGCAGCGGGGTGCGCCGGACTGATGCCGGGATTACGGCGCGGGCGGCTGCCTCCGGCGGGGATATTTGAGCCGGAATGAATGTGGCAAGGGGGAGAGGGTCTGGTGGGCGGTGCGACAGCAGGGTTGGTTGCCGGACGAGGTTGGGCGGCCCGATGCCGACGTTGGACGCGATGGGACCGGCGAGGCGGCAACTGCCCCCTTGTCGTGCCAAGGGCGCGGGACTAGCGTTCGGCGATGACAACAGCGCTGCTGACCCATGCCGATTGCCTGGCCCAGCTGACCCCGCCGGGCCACCTCGAGCGGGCGGAGCGGTTGCAGGCGATCCTGGAGGCCCTGTCGGAAAGCGAGTTTGACGCGCTGATCCGGCTGGAGGCGCCGCTGGCCGAGCTGGCGCACCTGACGCTGGTGCATCCGGCGGCGCATGTGGCGCGGATCATGGCGTCGGTGCCGGATACCGGGATGGTGGCGCTGGACCCCGATACGTTCCTGTCGCGGGCCATGCTGCAGGCGGCCTTGCGTGCCGTGGGGGCGAATGTGGCGGCGGTCGATCTGGTGCTGGCGGGCAAGGTGCGCAACGCCTTCTGCGCCGTGCGTCCGCCGGGCCATCATGCCGAAGCCGCCCGGCCGATGGGGTTCTGCCTGTTCGGCAATATCGCGATCGCGGCGAAACGGGCGCTGGAACATCACGGGCTGAGCCGGGTGGCGATCGTGGATTTCGACGTGCATCACGGCAATGGCACCGAGGCGCTGTTGTGGGACGAGGCGCGGACCCTGTTCATCTCGACCCACCAGTCGCCGCTGTGGCCGGGGTCGGGGTCGGTCAGTGACCGCGGCGCACACCAGAACGTGCTGAATGTGCCGCTGGCCTCCGGCACCGACGGTCCCGCCTATCGCGCCGCGATGGAGCGGCACGTGCTGCCGGCGCTGGATGCGTTTGCCCCGGAACTGGTGCTGATATCGGCGGGGTTCGATGCGCATCATGCCGACCCGCTGGCCAATCTGGCGCTGAACGCGCATGATTTCGCCTGGGCGACCGAGATGCTGTGCGATATTGCCGATGACCATGCCCAGGGGCGCGTGGTCTCGACACTGGAAGGCGGGTATGATCTGGACGCGCTGGCCGCATCGGTGGCGGCGCATGTGACAGTGTTGATGGAGCGGGGCGAATGAGCGAACAGGCCGTTGGTGCGATGAGCTTCGAGGAGGCGATGGCGGCCTTGGAGCAGGTGGTGGCGGCGCTGGACAAGGGTGACGTGCCGCTGGATCAGTCGATTGCGCTTTATGAAAAGGGTGCGGCGCTGAAGGCGCATTGCGAGGCGCGGCTGAAGGCAGCCGAGGAAAAGGTGGCGCTGATCACGCTGGGCGAAGGCGGGGTTGCCAAGGGCATGACCCCGGTTTCCGGGTTGTGAGGCTGGCCGCCGATCTGGCGGCCGCAGCCGGGCGGATCGAGGCCTGCCTTGCCGTTGTGCTGGCCGGGACCGACGAACGGCCGCTGGTGCGGGCGATGCGCTATGCCTTGGCCGGTGGCAAGCGCCTGCGCGGGTTTCTGGTGCTGGAAAGCGCCCGGCTGCACGGTGTTGCCCCCGAGGCCGCTGTCTGGGCGGCGGCGGCGGTCGAGGCGCTGCACGCCTATTCGCTGGTACATGACGATCTGCCGTGCATGGACGATGACGACCTGCGGCGGGGGCTGCCCACCGTGCATGTGAAGTGGGACGAGGCGACGGCCGTGCTGGTTGGCGATGCCCTGCAGACGCTGGCCTTTGCGCTGCTGACCCGGCCGGAACTGGGTCCGGCAGAGGTGCGGCTGGCGCTGGTTGCCGCGCTGGCCGAGGCCGCGGGGGCGACCGGCATGGTGCTGGGGCAGGCGCTGGACATCGCCGCCGAAACGGCGGCGGTGCCGTTGGGGCTGGCCGCGATCACGGCGCTGCAGGCGGCCAAGACCGGCGCGCTGTTTCGCTGGTCTGCCGAGGCCGGGGCGCGGTTGGCGGGTGCCGATGTCGGGCCGATGCGTACCTATGCCACGGCATTGGGCCTCGCCTTTCAGATTGCCGACGATATTCTGGATGTGACGGGCAACGCGGCGACGCTGGGCAAGGCGGTCGGCAAGGACATGCGCGCGGGCAAGGCGACGTTCGTGTCGCTGTTGGGGCTGGACGGCGCGCGGGCGCGGGCGGCAGCGCTGGTCGAGGAGGCCTGCGCGGCATTGGTGCCGTACGGCGACGAGGCGGAAAGCTTGAAGCAGGCGGCGCAGTTCGCTATTGCCCGCCAGACGTGAGGTTGGAAAGACCAGGATGCCGGATCGCCCGAAGACGCCGCTGCTGGACCGTGTGACGGTCCCTGCCGACATGAAACGGCTGTCGGACCGCGATCTGCGGCAATTGGCCGACGAGGTAAGGGCCGAGACGATATCGGCGGTGTCGGTGACCGGCGGGCATCTGGGGTCGGGGCTTGGCGTCGTGGAACTGACGGTGGCGCTGCACGCGGTGTTCGACACGCCGCGCGACCGGCTGATCTGGGACGTGGGCCACCAATGCTATCCGCACAAGATCCTGACCGGTCGGCGCGACCGCATTCGCACCCTGCGCAAGGCGGGCGGGCTGTCGGGTTTTACCAAGCGTTCTGAAAGCCCCTATGACCCGTTCGGGGCGGCACATTCCTCGACCTCGATCTCGGCAGCTTTGGGTTTTGCGGTGGCACGCGATCTGGGTGGCGCGCCGGAGAATGGCATCGGCGACTGCATCGCGGTGATCGGTGACGGCGCGATGTCGGCTGGCATGGCCTATGAGGCGATGAACAATGCAGGCCACCTGGGCAAGCGGCTGTTCGTCATCCTGAACGACAATGACATGAGCATCGCGCCGCCGGTCGGTGCGATGAGCGCCTATCTGTCGCGGCTCTATGCCGGCGATCCGTTTCAGGAGCTGAAGGCGGCGGCCAAGGGGGCGGTTTCTTTGCTGCCGGAGCCGCTGCGCGAAGGTGCGCGCCGGGCCAAGGACATGCTGAAGCACATGACGGTGGGCGGCACCCTGTTCGAGGAACTGGGGTTTTCCTACCTGGGGCCGATCGACGGGCATGACATCGGGCAGCTGCTGTCGGTGTTGCGCACCGTCAAGGCGCGGGCCACCGGGCCGATGCTGATCCATGTGATCACCAAGAAGGGCAAGGGTTATGCCCCGGCAGAGTTTGGCCGCGACAAGGGGCACGGGGTCGCCAGCTTCGACATGGTGACGGGCGAGCAGAAAAAGGCGCCGTCGAATGCGCCGAGTTACACGAAGGTGTTCGCGCAATCGCTGATCCGCGAGGCCGAGGTCGATCCGCGCATCGTGGCGGTGACGGCGGCGATGCCGGATGGCACCGGGCTGAACCTGTTCGCCGAGCGCTTTCCGTCGCGCTGTTTCGACGTGGGCATTGCCGAGCAGCATGGCGTGACCTTTGCCGCCGGGCTGGCGGCGGGCGGCATGCGGCCGTTCTGCGCGATCTATTCCACCTTTCTGCAGCGTGGCTATGATCAGGTGGTGCATGACGTGGCGATCCAGCGGTTGCCGGTGCGCTTTGCCATTGATCGGGCCGGGCTGGTCGGGGCTGACGGTGCCACTCATGCCGGGGCCTATGATGTAGCGTTTCTGGCCAACCTGCCCGGCTTTGTGGTGATGGCGGCAGCGGACGAGGCCGAACTGGTGCACATGGTTGCCACCGCCGCCGCTTGGGATGAGGGGCCGATTGCGTTCCGGTTTCCGCGTGGCGACGGCGTCGGGGTGGAAATGCCGGCGCGTGGGATACCGCTGGAGATCGGACGGGGCCGAGTGCTGCGTGAAGGGGCGCGGGTGGCTTTGCTGTCGTTCGGCACCCGGTTGTCGGAGGTGCTGAAGGCAGCCGAGGCGCTGGCCGCACGCGGAATCTCGCCGACCGTGGCCGATGCCCGCTTTGCCAAGCCGCTGGACCGGGACCTGATCCTGCGGCTGGCGCGGGAGCATGAATGCCTGATCACCATCGAGGAGGGTGCGGTGGGTGGCTTTGGCTCGCACGTGGCGCAGTTGCTGGCCGAGGCGGGGGTGTTCGACCGCGGCCTTGCGTACCGCTCGATGGTGCTGCCGGACGTGTTCATCGATCAGGCCTCGCCCGAGGCGATGTATGCCGTGGCTGGGATGAACGCGGGCGATATCGAGGCAAAGGTGCTAGGGGCGCTGGGGGTGGCTGTGGTGGGGGTAAGGGCGTGATTTCCGCCGCCGGCGTCAGTTCAGCAAGCTGCCCAGAATCTGCATCAGTTCGATGATCTGGCGGGTTTCGGTGCCGACGCGGTAGAAGCGGTCGCCGATACGCAGGTATTCGCTGCCAAAGGCGGGCGGGGCCAGACCGTAGCGGCCGTAATCGGTGACGATGATGTAACGGACATCATCGGGCAGCCAGTCACCGGGCCCGAATACGTGATCGTGGTCCTCGTCATCATCGTCATGGTCGGAACGGGATGATTTGCCGACCTGACCTGGCGGGACGCAGGGCACGGCTTTCTTGGCAAGACCGGGCGGGCAGAAGCCGGATTTGGCACTGGCCGCATTGGCACCAAGGGCGAACACAACCATCACGGCTGCAAGAAGGGATCTCTGGATCATGGGTTCCGTCTTTTTGTCGGGGGGCTCTGTTTACGTGATAGTAAACGGTCTGGCAGCGGAATGGTTCCCCCTGTAACGGATTTGTGCCATCCGGCCCCGGGTTGGGCGAATTCCTGCCTGTCTTGGGCCGCTGCTCTGCTTTGACAGTTTGGCCGGAAATGCGGCCGATGGGTTGGGGTTCATCAGAAGTGTCGCCAAGCTGCACATGGCAGCGTAGCGTGGCGTTGCCCGGGCAGATATCTTGTCGCAGGGCGAGGGCCAATGCGAGAGGGGCGCTATGGGACAACAAGTGGATATTCTGGTGGGCACGACCAAGGGCGCGTTCGTGCTGCGGGGCGGGCCTGAACGCGAAGCGTGGTCGGTGAATGGCCCGTACTGCGACGGCTGGCCGATCAATCATGTGGTGGGCGACCCCGATACCGGCACGATCTGGGCGGCGGGGGGCGGCGAATGGCAGGGCGCGGGCGTCTGGCGGTCGGAGGATGGCGGTGCGACGTGGACGCTGTCGCAACTGTCCAACGGCAAGTTCGACGCATGGCTGACCAACGATCCGGGCTTTGCGGCCCAGATCGGGCGGCAGCCTGCCCCGCCTGCTCCCTTTACCGGTGCTGCGGATGCGGTTTGGTCGCTGGGCTTGTCGGGGGGCAGGCTTTATGCCGGGGCCAAGCCTGCGACGCTTTACGCCAGCACCGACCGGGGCGCGACCTGGGTGCCGGTGCCGGGCCTGAGCGACCACCCGTCGCGTGAAAGCTGGGAGCCGGGGGCGGCGGGGCTGGTGCTGCATTCGATCGTGGCCGACCCCGGTGATGCGCAAAAACTGTGGGTCGGCATTTCGGCGGCGGGGGTGTTTGCTACCGAGGATGGCGGCGCGACCTGGGAGCAGCGCAACCGGCTGTCGAACGCGGCGGCGGCGCATGTGCATGTTGGTGCGCCGGCGGGACATGAGGGGCATGACACCGGCTTGTGCGTGCACAACCTTGGCCGGGCCCCGGGGTCGGGCGATGTGATGTACCAGCAGAACCACCATGGCGTGTTCCGCAGCCCGGATGGCGGGCGCAACTGGGTGGGAATCGAGGCGGGGTTGCCATCGACCTTCGGCTTTCCGGTCGGGGTGCATCCGCGCGACCCGGAAACGCTGTGGGTGTTTCCGCTGAACGGCGACATGCTGGGGCGGTTCCCGCCGGACGCGTCGGCGGCGGTGTGGCGGTCGCGCGATGGCGGCGCCAGCTGGCAGGCGCTGCGCGACGGGCTGCCGGGCAAGGACTGCTTTTTCACCGTGCTTCGGCAGGCGATGGCGGTCGACCCGCTGACCCCGGCGGGGGTGTATTTCGGCACCAACTCCGGGTCAGTGTTCGGCAGCCGGGACGAGGGCGACCACTGGTCGGAGATTGCGCGGCATCTGCCGACGGTGCTGTCGGTCGAGACGCTGACAGTGGGCTGAACTGGGCCTGACTTGAGCCTGACCGGGGCAATCCTGTCGCTCAGTGAGATATTACTTGCAGGAACCGTTGCCCTACCTGATCAGGGCGCTAAGCTGGGCA
>JANNRR010000191.1:0-14804 GCA_031401675.1 Paracoccaceae bacterium | reverse complement strand
CCGCACGGCACCCGTGTCTACATCGCCCATATCGAGGGGACGCCAATTGACGAGATGGTGGCTGCGGCCCGTCGCCTGAACGCCGAAGGCTGCCGGGTGATGCCGCATTTTCCGGCCCGCATCATCAAGAGCCGCAACCAGCTGGCTGACTGGATCGCGCGCTATCAGGGCGAGGCCGATGTCAACCAGGCTCTGCTGCTGGGTGGCGGCGTCACGACGCCAGCCGGGGAATTCGACAACTCCATGCAGATGATTGAAACCGGCCTGTTCGACGGGTTTGAACGGTTGCATGTCGCGGGCCATCCCGAGGGCAACCGGGATATCGATCCCGACGGTTCTGACCGCATGGTCCTGCAGGCGCTGCGCTGGAAACAGGCGTTTTCCGAACGCACCGACGCGCAGATGGCCATCACCACGCAGTTTTGCTTTGAAGCGGCACCGGTCATCGCCTGGGCCGACCGTCTGGCGGCCGAGGGCATCCATCTGCCGATCCACATCGGGGTTGCCGGCCCGGCCAAGTTGCAGACGCTGCTGAAATTCGCCATTGCCTGCGGCGTCGGCGCATCGTTGCGCGTGCTGCAGCGCCGGGCCCGCGATGTGACCAAACTGCTGCTGCCCTTCGAACCGACGGAATTTGTTGCCGATCTTGCAGCTCACAAAGCCAGGACCCCCGGCTTTGGCATCGAGCAGGTGCATTTCTTCCCGTTGGGCGGTATCAAGACGAACGCAACCTGGGCCATCGACAACGGTGGCGCCTCGGCCGTTCCCGCAATTCCAACCTGAGAGAATCCATGACCCGCACCGTCCTCGAGTCAAAGACCAAGACCGTCGTGATCGGCTTTGACGAGCCGTTCTGTGTGATCGGCGAACGGATCAACCCGACCGGGCGCAAGAAACTGGCGGCTGAACTGGAGGCGGACGACTATTCCACCGTGATGCGGGATGCACTGGAACAGGTGGCCTGCGGTGCGATGGTGCTGGATGTGAACTCGGGCGCGGTTTTCACCAACCGGATGGCCCACGACAAACGCTATGCCGACAACAACTTTGTCGAACCGCCCCTGATGCGTGAACTGATCCTTCGCATCCAGGCGCTGGTTGACGTGCCGCTGTGTATCGACAGTTCTGTTCCCGGCGCACTGGAGGCCGGATTGCTGGCCTGTGAAGGTCGCCCGCTGTTGAACTCGGTCACCGGCGAAGAAGAGCGGCTGGAACTGGTGCTGCCCTTGGTCAAGAAATACAACGTGCCGGTTGTGGCGATTTCCAACGACGATACCGGCATCAGCCAGGACCCCGACATCCGCTTTGCCGTGGCCAAGAAGATCGTCGAACGGGCGGCTGATTTCGGGATTCCGGCGCATGACATCGTGGTCGATCCGTTGGTTATGCCGGTCGGAGCCATGGCCTCGGCCGGGCAGCAGGTGTTTGCACTTGTCCGTAAACTGCGGGACGAACTGGGGGTCAACACCACCTGCGGCGCTTCCAACATCTCGTTCGGGTTGCCGCAGCGCCACGGCATCAACGCAGCCTTCTTGCCGATGGCCATCGGTGCAGGCATGACCAGTGCCATCATGAACCCGGTGCGGTCAGTAGAGATGGAGGCGATCCGCGCCGCCAATTTCCTGATGAACCACGATGCCAATGGCGGCGAGTGGATTCGCTTTTCGCGGGTGCTGGAGGCGGTGGCCGGCGGCAGGACCTTTGCCGAGGCCAGTTCCGAAGCCGCCGCTGCCGGTGGGCGTGGCGGTCGTTCGGGGGGGCGTGCCGGTCGCGCGCGTACCTGACCAAGGGGGGCCGCACTGATCTGGCGTCAGCCGCGCAGCGTGAGTGCCAACAGCAGTATGGCGATCGCTCCGACCCAGGACGCGGCGACAAAGGCGCCCAAACGCACGAACGGCTTCTGGTACCGTTCCAGCCCCAGTCTCGCCAGTCCGGCGACCATGCCGACCACAAGATTTGCACCAGCAAACAGGCCAAGATACACTGCAATAGGCAATTCGCCGAAGGCATGACCTTCGAGCATCACCATGGCCGCCATCACACCCGCAGAAGCCGACAAGACCCGCATTGGCGCATTCGGGTAGCGAGCGTTCACGGCGGCGAGAATCGCGCACAACACCCCAAGCGCCAATGCCACGGCAATGATGACCGGCCCGACCAGGGGTGCCAGAAACTGCCCTGCCAGCATTCCGACAATCAGCGCCGGCCAGACGCGAACCATTCCGTCCAACTGCCTCAGGCCGACCAGGATGCCCAAAGGAATCAGCGTCAGCAACAACGGCGGGCAGGAGATAGTGACGCCGACGCCTTCGACAAACTGCGGATAGGCGCTGCCGGTCTTGAAGGCATGCGCTTCGGCGGCCACTGGGACAAGCGCCAAGGTGACGGACAGGCCAAAACAGTAAGCCCGGATCATGCGTAGCCGAACAGGAACGCCGCGCCGACCGCCGCAATCCCCACACCGGCCGCCCGAACAAGATACTGCCCGTTCGGGATACGCGTCAGCAACCCGAGCGCGATCCCGCCCAAGTGCAGCAGACCCGTCGCAACCACGAAGCCTAGCGCGTAGGCAAATGGATTTGCAGCTTCAGTAAGTTCGGTCCCGTGCGCATGGCCGTGGAATATGGCAAAAATCCCGACAACGATTGCGGCGATCAAAAGCGGCGCGCACACACCCAGTGCCGAGGCCAAACCCAGTACCACGCCAGAAAGGGCTATCCCCACTTCGACACCCGGCACAGGGACCCCAGTCACCCCAAGCGCGCCGCCGAAGGCCATGACCAAGGGGAACACCGCAGGCAGCAGCCAGATCGCCGGGCTGCCCGGAACGGCACCCCACAAACCAACCGCCACCATCGCTACGACGTGGTCCCAACCGAAGATCGGATGAAAGAACCCGCTGAGAAACCCGCCAGCGACACCTTTGTCGGTATGGGCCTGAACCTGAGTTGAAATTAATGCTGTCAGCACAAGGGCCAGAAATCAGAAATATCTTGAAGTCATCATGCACCCCACACTCTGGATAGGCCCGTTGAACAAAACACGAATTGCGCAGTGAAATATCGATGCCCGCGCAGAACCATGTGTTCAGTTCGGACAATCAGATCCCTTTCTGCTTCGGGGATAGCGTCCGTTCCCCGAACCGTCGCCTTTGTCATGTGCCTGCAATTAGTTTGGCAAACGCGCACGGATTGGGTTGGCTTTGGGAGGTCGACTCTTTTGGTGCGGCTTCCGGACCTTGCAGCGCACGGGATCTGGTGCCAGAACCCGCTCATGGTCGAGGATCCAAATGCTTCAGCTGCCGACCCGTCTCTGCAGCGCGCCCGACTCCGGCGCAATCTGCTGCGACTTGGCATCTTTCTGGTCCTGGTCTGGGCCGCCTCTCGGCTGATCGGCTGGGCACACGGCCTTGCGCCACTGCTCGACGCGGGCGGTGCCGGCTTGTCATTTGCCGCGATCTGCGCCCTGCTTTGCGCCTATGCTATGATGCTGGCCCTGCCCTACGTCCCGGGGATCGAAGTTGGTCTGGCCCTCTTGATGCTCGAGGGGGCTTGGGTTGCCCCTATCGTGTGGGTGGCAACGGTTGCGGGGCTGCTGGTGTCCTATTGCGCCGGGCAATGGCTTCCCTATGGCTTGTTGGAACGATGGCTGCGTGATCTTGGTCTGCGCCGTGCCGCTGATCATCTGGCCCGGATTGCGCCGCTGGACCGAGCGGCCCGACAGGCGATGCTGCGTGACGGATTGCCGGTCTGGCTTTCGCCCCTGTCTGAAACCTGGCGCTATCCGGTCTTGGCTGTCCTGGTAAACCTGCCGGGAAACATTGCCCTGGGTGGCGGCGGCGGCTTGATGCTGTTTGCTGGTGTAAGCCGGCTGTTTGCGCCGCTGCCCACAGCGCTGACCGTAACCCTTGCCGTGTCACCGATTCCGCTGGCCGTCTGGTTTTTTGGCTGCGATGGCTTGGTCTAGGGCTCATCAAACCGTCACAACCTCATGTCAAGCCAGTATGAACCGCAGGAGTCTGCAATGATCGCTCCGCTTGCCGACCTGACGATCCTCGATCTGACCCGTGTGTTGGCGGGGCCGTTCGCCACCATGACGCTGGCCGATCTGGGTGCCAACGTCATCAAGGTCGAACGGCCAGGCCGAGGTGATGACACCAGAGCCTTTCCACCCTTTCGGGATGGACAGAGCGCTTATTTCGCTGCAATCAACCGGGCCAAGCAATCCATCGCGCTGGACCTGAAATCGCCCCCCGATCGAGCGATCTTTGACCGTTTGCTGGCACGGGCCGATGTCATGGTGGAAAACTTCCAGCCCGGCGTGATGGACCGGCTGGGGTACGGATGGCCAACGGTTCACGCACGCCATACCCGGCTCATCTATGCGTCGGTTTCCGGCTTTGGCCAAACCGGGCCCGACGCGGGCGCTCCCGCCTATGACATCGTGGTGCAAGCCCGCGGCGGCGTCATGGCTACGACCGGCGTGCAAGGACACGAACCGGTACGGGTCGGGGCCTCGATCGGTGACATCGTTGCCGGGATGTTCCTGACAGAGGGCATCCTTGCCGCACTTTATGCCCGGACCCGCGATGGCCAGGGCCGGAGGATCGATGTCGGCATGCTCGACAGCCAGTTGGCTATTCAGGAACATGCTATCGCGATCACCACCACAACCGGGCACGCGCCCGGCCCGCTTGGCGCGCGCCACCCGATAATCACGCCGTTCGACCTGTTTCACGCCGCCGACGGACCATTTGTGATTGCGGCCGGCAATGACGCAGTGTTTGCCGATCTTTGCCGCGAGCTTGGGTTGAAGGATCTGCCGGGGGACGTGCGGTTTACGACCAACGGCGCCCGAACCGAAAACGCCGACATGCTGAAATCCCTGATCGAGGCGGTCACCCTGACTGCCCCCGCCGCCCATTGGACCGGGCTGTTGCAGGCCGCCGGTCTGCCGACGGCGGCAGTGCAGGACATGGCCGCTGTTCTTGAGGATCCGCAGATCAAGGCGCGCAACATGGTCGCCCGGATCGGTGACAGCGGCTTCGTCGGTGCCGGTAACCCGATCAAGATGACCGGACTGCCAGACCCGGTCAACCGCCCCGGCGCGCCCGGGCTCGATGCCGACCGCGCCGCCGTTCTGCAATGGCTTGATGCCGCAGAAGGCGGAGTTGCATCGGCGGATGCCGCGATCCGCCCTTGAAACCGCGATGCGGCACGGTATCACCTTTGGTGAACCGACATGGCGCAAAGGAGGGCAGCCAATGACGATCCTGCGTCCGATGCGCGCGCGCGACCCCGGCGAACATCACCGGGCGTCGACACAGCTGGAACTGTTTTTCGATCTGGTGATCGTGATCGCCATCGCCTCGTTGACGGCAGCCTTTCACCATGCCCTCAGCGACGGGCATGGGCTGGAGATGCTGCCGAACTTCATCTTTCTGTTTCTGGCGCTGTGGTGGGTCTGGATGAATTTCACCTGGTTCGCTTCCGCCTTCGACAACGACGACGCCTTGTACCGGCTGCTGGTGCTGGTGATCATGACCGGCGCGCTGATCTTTGCCGCCGGAATCGAGCATATCTTCAAGACGCTGGATTTCGGGTTCGGCGTCACCGGCTGGATCGTGATGCGGGTGGGGATGGTGGCTTTATGGCTGCGTGCAGCTCGGTTCAGCCCGCATCTGCGTGCGACGTGCCTGCGCTATGTGGCCGGCCTGGTGTTCGCGCAAGTGCTGTGGTTGGTGCTGAGCGTCAATGTCACACCCGGCACGCCGCCGTTTTTCGCTTTTGGCATCTGCATCTTCCTCATCGAATGGTCAGTTCCCCCCTTTGCCGAAATGGCCGGGCGCACGACGTGGCACCGCCATCACATCATCGAACGCTACGGCCTGTTGACCATCATCGTGCTGGGTGAGGTGCTCCTGTCGATCGCGATGACCTTTGGCGCACTGTTCGAAGGCAGTCTTGATTTCGGCCTGATCAAGATCGGGGTCGCATCATTGATCGTCGTGTTTTCGCTCTGGTGGATTTACTTTGCCGAAGTTCAGCACCTGACCAGCGATGATTTCGGGCGCACCTTCCTGTGGGCCTATGGCCATCTTTTCCTGTTCGTCTCGATCGCGCTGATGGGGGCGGGGCTGGCGGCCTTGTTCGATGTTCAGACCCACCATTCAAAAGCAGGCAGTGCCGAGGTTGGCTGGTTCATCGGTGCGCCGCTGGCCGTTGCCTACCTGACGCTGTGGCTGATCCGGGATAGGTTCATGAACTTGAATTGGCGTGCCATGTCGTTGCCGGTCGGCGCGCTGGCCGTGCTGATCGCATCGGCCCTGCCCTTTTCCTCACCGCTGCTGTTTGCGACAATTGCCGTTGCCACGCTGCTCTGGCGTGTTCCGTTTTCCGAACCCCAAGGACAATACTCGTGAACGACGCTCTCGTGATCTTCACCCCTTCCGGCAAGCGCGGCCGTTTCGCGCATGGCACCCCGATTCTGACGGCAGCGCGTCAGCTTGGCGTCGATCTTGATTCCGTCTGCGGCGGCCGCGGCATCTGTTCCAAGTGCCAGATCACCCCCGGCTATGGCGAGTTTGCCAAGCACGGCGTCACTGTCGAGGTTGGCGCCCTGTCCGAATGGAACGAGGTCGAGGCACGTTACAAGCGCATTCGCGGGCTGGTCGATGGTCGCCGTCTCGGCTGCCAGGCCAAGGTCATGGGCGATGTGGTGATCGACGTGCCGCCCGAAAGCCAGTTGCACAAACAGGTAATCCGCAAGGCCGCCACATTGCGTGACATCACGATGGATCCAGCCACACGGCTTTACTACATCGAGGTCGAAGAGCCTGACATGCACGAGCCGTCGGGCGATCTGGAACGGGTGGCCAAGGCTGTCGCCGAGCAATGGCAGTTGACGGGCGTTAGCGCCGATCTGGATGTCTTGCGCAAACTGCAACCGGCGCTGCGCAAGGGCGATTGGAAAGTCACGCTTGCCCTGCACCGGGACCACCACGACACCGGATACCGTATCCTGGACCTGTGGCCCGGCTTTTTCGAGGGTGGTATCTACGGGCTTGCCATCGACCTTGGTTCCACGACCATTGCCGCCCACCTGTGCGATTTGCGCGACGGCGCGGTTCTGGCCTCGGCCGGGGTGATGAACCCGCAGATCCGTTTTGGCGAGGACCTGATGAGCCGGGTCAGCTACGTGATGATGAACCCAGGCGGCGACGTGGAGATGACAGGTGCGGTTCGCGCCAGCCTGAACGAACTGGCAAAGTCGGTCGCGGCCGAGGCTGGCATCGATCCGGCCCTGATCGTCGAAGTGGTGTTTGTCTGCAATCCGATCATGCACCATCTCTTGCTGGGGATTGACCCGGTGGAACTTGGCCAGGCCCCGTTTGCGCTGGCCACCTCGGATGCGATGTCGCTGGATGCGGGGGAACTTGGCCTGACCGCGCTGAACCGCAATGCCCGCACCTACATCCTGCCCTGCATCGCGGGGCACGTCGGCGCAGATTGCGCAGCGGTCGCTTTGTCGGAACAGCCTGGCAAGTCGAAAGACATGGTGCTGATCGTCGATGTCGGCACCAATGCCGAATTGCTGCTTGGCAACGAGGCGCGGGTGCTGGCCTGTTCCTCGCCGACCGGCCCGGCCTTTGAAGGCGCGCAGATCAGTTCTGGCCAGCGTGCAGCACCGGGTGCCATCGAACGGCTGGAAATCGACTCCCTGACCAAGGAACCGCGATTCCGCATCATTGGCTCTGACCTCTGGTCGGATGACCCGGGATTTTCCGCCGCCACTGCAACGACCGGTGTCACCGGTATTTGTGGATCAGGCATCATCGAAGCGGTGGCCGAAATGCGGATGGCGGGGCTGGTCGATGCCTCGGGCCTGATCGGATCTGCCGAACAGACCGGCACGGCGCGGATGATCCCTACCGGCCGGACCCATTCGTATCTGGTCCACGACGGCAGTGCCGACGGCGGACCGGTCATCAGCGTCACCCAAGGTGACATCCGGGCGATCCAGCTGGCAAAATCGGCGCTTTATGCCGGCGCGCGGCTCCTGATGGATCAGATTGGCCTGAACAAGGTCGACCGGGTGGTGCTGGCGGGCGCTTTCGGGGCGCACATCAGCCCGAAACACGCAATGGTGCTGGGCATGATCCCGGACGTACCGCTTGACAAGGTCGCCTCGGCAGGAAACGCTGCCGGCACGGGGGCGCGGATTGCACTGTGCAATATTGCGTCGCGGGCCGAGATCGAAGACACGGTTCGTCACATCCACAAGGTAGAAACGGCGATTGAACCGCGTTTTCAGGAACATTTCGTCAATGCCAATGCCATCCCCCATGCGACCGATCCGTTCCCACACCTGGCATCGATCGTCACGCTGCCCGATCCCTCCTTCAACGCCAACGGCGCAGATGGTGGCAACCGCCGTCGGCGGCGCTGACCGGGGGCGCGCATGACTGACGATCCGGTGGCCCAGTTGCTGACCAGAGTCGCGGCACAGGACCGGGCTGCATTCCGTGAGCTCTATTCTGTAACTTCCTCGAAACTCTTCGGTGTTTTGCTGCGTATATTGGGAACAAGGGCCGAGGCCGAGGACGCGCTGCAAGAGGTTTATACACGCGTCTGGCTGAAGGCCGGACGGTATGAGGCAGGCAAGGGGCGTGGGATGACATGGCTCATCACTATCGCCCGGTATCACGCGATCGACCGGCGCCGCGCGCGCCCCGATCACGTGTCCGATGGCGAAGACGCCCTTCTTTCCATAGCCGATGCCGCGCCGGGACCCGAGTCCGTGATGTCTGCCCGCTCTGAAGCGGCGCGCATCACGCGGTGTTTCGACACGCTGGAGGGCGACCGCGCTGCGGCCGTTAAGGGGGCATATCTCGACGGGCTTTCCTATCAGGACCTGGCCCAGACCTTTAACGTTCCGCTCAATACGATGCGGACATGGCTGCGTCGCAGCCTCCAGAAGTTGAAAGAGTGCCTAGAGGCATGACCCAGACGACCGACGATTTGACCCCTGATGGCACCCCGGAGGGCGACGACCTGCTGGCAGCGGAGTATGTGCTTGGCACATTGCCGCTTAGCGACCGGATGGCGTTCGAGGCGCGGCTGCGGGCCGATGTCGGGCTGGTACGCCGGGTTGACCGCTGGCAGGCGCATTTTGCGCCGATGAATGAGGACTATGCCGCAGTTCCGGCCCCGAACCTGCTGCCGCAGATCGAGACGCGGCTGTTCCCGCGCCCCGCGCGTCGCCGGCTGCCGTTCTGGTCTGGGCTCTTGGGTGGCCTGGTGACGGCAGGCCTCATCGTCGTTGCACTCTCGCAACTGCTGCCCGGGCCGGCGCCTGAAACCCCCGACCTGGTCGCGACGTTGGCTGGCGCGGGTCAGCCATTGGTCTATGCGGCAAGTTATGACACCGAAACTGATGTGTTGACGGTCAAGCGCACCGCCGGCGAACCTGCCGGCCCCGGCCATGACCACGAGCTTTGGGTCATTGGCACTGCCGGCGTGCCGGTTTCGCTCGGAGTGATTGCCGGGGATACCGCAACGGTAACTCTGCCGGACCTTCTGCCTGATTTCGTCCTGGCGGTCAGTCTGGAAGCAACAGGCGGTTCCACGACCGGTGCACCGGCAGCGGTTCTGGTGACCGGAGTCATGGCCACGCTGTAAAGAAATCGTGAGGCGCGCAACCGGGTGAAACTTGCCCCGGAACCCGCACGTAAGTTCAGGCATCGGAAGGGAAAAACCCGCCGCTTGAACCTCAGGAGACACTCGATGACTTTCACGTTCCGCATTCTGGCCGCTTCGGTGGCCACAATCGGCCTGTTGGCCGGCGCAGCACTGGCCGACAGCCATTCCGCCGAAAATCCGACGGTTGGCGGCGCGGCGATGTTCGCCGACAAGAACATCATCGAGAATGCAGTGAACTCGGCCGACCACACCACGCTGGTCGCGGCAGTTCAGGCCGCTGGTCTGGTGGAAACGCTGCAAGGGGCCGGGCCGTTCACCGTCTTTGCTCCGACCAATGACGCTTTCGCCAAATTGCCGGCCGGCACGGTCGAGGATTTGCTGAAACCGGAAAACAAGGACATGCTGGTCAAGATCCTGACCTGCCATGTCGTCGCCGCCGACGCGATGTCGGACGCGATCATGGGGATGGTTGCGGCGGATGGCGGCGCGCACAAGGTGGCGACGGTTGGTGGCTGCGAGTTCACGGTGAAGACTGCAGACGGCAAGATCATGATCGAGGATGGCATGGGCAACGTTGCCAGCGTGACCATCGCCGACGTGAAACAGTCCAATGGCGTGATCCATGTGATCGACACGGTGCTGCTGCCCGCCATGTGATCCCGGCACTTCGCCGATCCGCGCCTGCGGTCGGCTCCTGCCTTCTGCGCCGGTAACAGTCCCCACCAGCATCGGTTGCAGAAGTCGGCCGCCCCGGTCACTCGGGGCGGTCTTCTTGTCGGGGGGCCGCGATCGGCTTGACGCCGGGCGCGGGTTTGACTACCTGTCATGGCGTTGCGGGTGTAGCTCAATGGCAGAGCAGAAGCTTCCCAAGCTTACGACGAGGGTTCGATTCCCTTCACCCGCTCCAGATCAAAGCCTGCAAGTCATTGAAATAGCCTTCAATATCATTTTATTCACACGTTGAATATTTTGCGTTCCCGATCGATGGTGGGACAAAGCCGGTCCATTCCGGCCCCTCAGGGACAGCGAGTCCCGAAGTAATCCCCGAAGCGGTTCACGCCACGTTCTGTCCGACATTCCCCAAGTGGTCTGCCGCTTGAGCTGGGTATACCCATCTTGTACCATCGCAGGATATGGACTTGTACTGAGCCCGAATGCCTCCCGCCGCCGTCCATGTTCCGGGCCGATCAAGACAGGCAGATCGAACGACCTGATCGGACCTTCTGCGAAGAGATGCCGATCCGGCAACTTCGACTCGCAACGGATTCTACGGTGCCCCCTTCACCTTCATCTTCAGACCGTAAACGCCGCCGCCAGCGGTGATGAAGAGCAGATCATTGTCCGGGCCGCCGAAGGTCACATTCGTTGTCGTTTCGGGCACGTCGATGCGTTCGATCTGGTTGCCGGTCCCATCGAACACGGTCACGCCGCTGCGGGTGAGATACACATTGCCCTCGGAATCGATGGCCATGCCGTCTGAAGCGAGATCGCAGAACCGGCGCTTGTTGGTGAGTTCACCGCCGGGGCCAATATCGTAGGCGTACGTCGCCTGCTCGACATAGTCCGCCACATACAACACCTTGCCGTCGGGCGTTCCGATGATGCCATTGGGCTTGATGAAGTCGGCCGCGACGAGCAAAACGCTTTTTCGATCCGGCGTCAGGAAGTAAACGTTCTGGCCTTCCACCAGTGTGTCGAAGTCCTTGAATGAGTTGAAGTAGGGGTCAGTAAAGTAGATCCCGCCGTCCGGACGCACCCAAAGGTCATTCGGACCGTTGAACACTTTTCCCTCGAAGTTCGTCACGAGCACCGTGACCTTCTTGTCGGGCGCGATGGACCACAATTCGCCGTTATCTTCGGCAGCGGCGATCAGATTTCCGTCCTTGTCGAAATCTGTCCCATTCGCACCTCCGGATGGCCTGAGCCAGTCGGAAAACGTTCCATCAACCGCGTTCCATCTGACGATCCGATTGTTCGGGGCGTCAGTGAAGAAGACATTTCCTTCGTTGTCGGCCGCCGGACCTTCGGTGAATCCATATCCGCCGCCCAGCTTCTCCAGCAACGCACCTGGAGCGACGACGGGAGAGTCCTCTGCTAAGGCGGGAAAGACCGGGGATAAGAGACATGTGAGAACCGCGCAACCACGGCCAATAGCTTTCCGGAGGCGGAAATGGGGGCCGGCCCTGGAGTTCTTCGCAGTAGTGCCAGCCAGAAATCCGGTCAATCAGACATTCCCCAAGTGGCCTGTCGCTTGAAGTCAAGACTACCTGACATCAACCTCAGATCAAGTGATTTGTGCCCCGTGCGGTGTCCACCTCCGCCTGACCGGCAAAAAGCGGTCGGCTTGGGCGGCGAAGTGGCCGTCTGTGGCTCCCTGCTGCCCTCCGTGTCCCTACCGCTCGCGCAGATAGGCGACCAGCGCGCGGGTGGAGCCGTCCTTGGCCGTGGCCTCGGCGGTGCCGTTCAGGATCGGCGACAGCGCGCTGGCCAGTTCCTTGCCCAGTTCCACGCCCCACTGGTCATAGGAATTGATCCCGAGGATCACGCCTTCGACAAACACCCGGTGTTCGTACAGCGCAATGATCTGGCCGAACGTTTCCGGCGTCTGTCTGGGGTACAGCAAAGTGGTCGAGGGCCGGTTGCCCGGGAACACCCGATGCCGGGCCTGCCGGTCCAGTTCGGCGCCGCTCAACCCCTGCCGTGCCATGATCGCCGTTGCTTCGGCCAGACTGCGCCCGCGCAACAGCGCCTCTGACTGCGCCAGACAGTTGGCGGCCAGCAGAAGATGCTGATGCGCCAGATCGGGTTCGTGCCCCTGACGCGCCAGCAGGAACTCGCACGGGATCACCCGGGTGCCCTGATGGATCAACTGATAGAACGCATGCTGGCCGTTGGTGCCGGGTTCGCCCCAGACCACGGGGCCAGAGTGCCGCGTCAGGTCAGAGCCGTCCATCGCCACCCGCTTGCCGTTACTCTCCATTTCCAGTTGCTGCAGATAGGCCGGCAGGCGCGACAGGCGCTGGTCATAGGGCAGCACGGCGCGGGTGGCATAACCGGCAATCTGGTTGTGCCAGATCCCGACAAGCGCCAGCAGCACCGGCAGGTTCTGCGCAAACGGCGCGGTCCGGAAATGCCGGTCCATCGCCGCACCACCCGCCAGAAAGCCGCGAAAATGTTCCGGCCCCACTGCCAGCATGACCGACAGCCCGATCGGCCCCCACATCGAATACCGTCCGCCCACCCAGTCTTCGAACCCGAAGACCCTTTCCGGCGGAATGCCGAAGGCGGCAGTCCTGTCGGCGGCGGTCGAAACGGCGGCAAACTGCGATGCCGGATCGGCAACGGCCCTGGCCATCCAGACCCGGGCGGTTTCGGCGTTGGTCATGGTCTCGATCGTGGTGAAGGTTTTCGAGGCGACGATGATCAGGGTGGTGGCCGGGTTCAGCCGCGCCAGCACATCGTGGACATGCGCGCCGTCGACGTTGGACACAAAATGTGTGCGCGGACCATCGGCATAGGGGGCCAATGCCAGACAGGCCATGGCAGGCCCGAGGTCAGAGCCGCCGATCCCGATGTTCACCACATCGGTGATCGGACCGCCCTGCCCGCCGAAACGCCCGGACCGGATGTCGCGCGCGAAGCCTTCCATCCGCGCCAGCGTTGCCCGCACCGCCGGCATAACATCCTGGCCGTCGAGAATGACCGCTGCATCGGGATTGCGCAGCGCGGTATGCAGCACCGCCCTGCCCTCGGTCTCGTTGATCCGGGCGCCGGCGAACATCGCGTCGCGCTTGGCCGCCACCCCCGTCGTCTCGGCCAGCCGCAGCAAAAGCCCCAGCCCGGCCGCGTCGATATTGGTCTTGGAATAGTCCAGCAGCATGTCACCCAGACGTGCGCTGAAGCCCTCCGCGCGCTCTTCATCGAACAGCGACAGGATGGCGCGATCCTTGACCGCATCGTGGTGCGCCGACAGTTGGTCCCAGAGGGTCATGGCAGGCTCCTGTGCGCTATTCGGCCCAGTGGACCGTGGCATGCGGCAAAACGGTGCGGACCGGGGCCGCCATCATGTCCAGATGCTGGGCACGTTCCAGCGCGGCGCGCTTTTCGGCCCCGGTGATCAGGATGTGCGTGCTCATTGCCGCCCGCAGCACCGGAGCGGTCAGCGTCATGCGCGGCTCTTGGGCAGCGTCGGCCCGCAGCGCCATGATCGGCGGCGCATCGGCGGCCAGCGCCTCTGCCAGCCGGTCCGCGCCGGGAAACAGCGAGGCGGTGTGCATGTCCGCCCCCATCCCGAGCAGCAGGACGGTGATCGGCAGATGCGCGGCAAGCCCTAGCGAAAGTTCCGCCAGCCGGTCCTCGGGCTGTTCGGCTTCGGCGTAAAGCGGAACAAGGGTCGCGGCCGCCGCCCGTCCCGTCAGCAGTCGAGAACGCAGAAGGCGGGTATTGGACCGTTCTGACGTCTCGGGTACCCAGCGTTCGTCGTTCAGCACCACCGCGACCCGCGACCAGTCGAGGTCGACCCCCGACAGCACGTCAAACACCGGTCCCGGGGTGGTGCCACCGGGAACCGACAGCGTGACCCGGTCCTGCGCCCGCAGGAACCCCGACAACTCGCCCGCCAGCACGTTGGCCAGATCAAGCATCATTAGCTCGCGGTCGGGATAGGCGACGAACTTCATTCCTTGATTTCCCGCCAGCGCCGCCCGTCCCGGTGCAGCAGCATCAAGGCATCTTCGGGCCCGGTGGACCCGGCATCATAGGGCAACGGCCGGTCGCCTCGCGCCTCCCAGCCGTGAATGACCGGATCGGTCCAGGCCCAGGCCGCCTCGACCTCGTCGCCGCGCATGAACAGCGTCTGATTGCCGCGGATCACATCCATGATCAGCCGCTCGTAGGCATCCGGGATGTCGGCACCGTTCGGCCCGAGCGCGTCGGCAAACGACATGTCCAGCGGCACCTGTGTCAGCCGCATGCCGCCGGGCCCCGGTTCCTTGATCATCACCGACAGCGTCATGCCCTCGTTCGGTTGCAGCCGGATCACCAGCACGTTTTCGTGCCAGCCCTTGGCATCGTCAAAGATCGAATGCGGCGGCTCCTTGAAGG
>JANNRR010000190.1:0-18104 GCA_031401675.1 Paracoccaceae bacterium | reverse complement strand
CGCAGCCCTTCCCAGGCCTTGACCCCGCCAAAGCACAGCATCGATTCCGACCCGCCGGTAACCATCACCGTCGTCATGCCCGACCGGATCAGATGGAACGCCTGCCCCATCGCGTGATTGCTGCTGGCGCAGGCAGTGGCCACAGTAAAGCTGGGGCCTTTTAGATTGAATTCCATGCTGACATGGCTGGCGGCGGCATTGTTCATCAGCTTCGGCACCACAAAGGGATGCACCCGGTTCTTGCCCTCCTCGTAGACCGTCCGGTAGTTCTCGTCCCAGGTGTTGACGCCGCCGCCCGCCGTCCCCAGCACCACCCCTGCCTCGAACGATAACTGGTCCTCGAATGTCAGCCCGGATTGCGCGATGGCCTCCTTGGCGGCCAAGAGGGTGAACTGGGTAAAACGGTCATATAGCGCGATCTGCTGGCGGTTGTAGTGGGCTTCGGGGTCCCAGTTGTGCACCTGACCGCCGATCTTGACCGACAGCCGGTCGACGTCGCGGATATCCAGTTCGCTGATGCCGCAGCGGCCTTCGCGGAACGCCTCCAGCGTCTCGGGCACGGTATGACCAAGCGCGTTGATCGTACCGGCGCCGGTGATCACCACGCGCCGCACGCTCACGCCCGGGTTTCGGCCACAAGCCCCTCGACCGCCGCAACAATCGCTGCCACCGAACTGATGTCGAAATCCGACTGGCTCGGTTCGTTGGCGTTGAACGGCACCGAGATGTCAAAGGCTTCCTCGATGGCGAAAATGCACTCGACCAGGCCCAGACTGTCGATCCCGAGCGATTCGAGGGTAGAGTCGGGCTTGACGTCCGCCACATCCAGTACCGCCTGTTCGGCGATGATCGCGATCACCTTGTCCTGAATGCCCGGCATCACCGCCCCCGCTCCGGCCCTGTCCGGGCTCAGCGCTGTTTAGTCATTCCGCATCAGCTTTGAAACCGCTTTCTGCAGGTCTGCCACCTGCGCGAACAGGCGCGGCAGCCGACGGATCGCCTTGTAGCTTTCTACATGGCTTTGCATCTTCATCGCCGGATAGCCCAGCAGAACCCGGCCCGCCGGGGCATTGGTGAAGATCTTGGTGGCCCCGCCCGCCACGACATCGTCGCCGACAAGGATGTTGTCGTTGACCCCGCACTGACCCGCCAGCACCACGCGGTCGCCGATCCGCGCCGACCCGGCGATGCCGACCTGGCCGCAGATCAGGCAGTCACGCCCGATCTGCACGTTGTGGCCGACATGCACCAGATTGTCGAGCTTGCTGCCGGAGCCTATGACGGTGTCGCGGATCGTGCCGCGGTCTATGGCGCAATTCGCGCCAATCTCCACATCATCACCGATACTTACCGACCCCAGTGAATGAATCCGCGTCCAGCTTTGCGCGGTGATTTCGGCGCGGCTGCCCAGGGTCTCCCGAACCTCCTCGGCCCCGGACTTCTCGGGCGTCACGAACGAAAATCCATCCGACCCGATCACCGCGCCGGGCTGAGCTGTGAGCCGCGCGCCGATCCGTACCCGTGCCCCGATCCTGACGCCTTGCAGCAGCAGCGCGTCATCCCCGATCACCGCGCCTTCGGCAATCGACACGTGGCTGGCGATGCGGGCCCGCGCGCCCATCACGACTCCTGCGCCGATCACAACGAACGGTCCGATGGCGCAGCCTGCCCCGATACTGGCCGACGCATCGACAATGGCCGTGGCATGTACCCCGGTCGCAATCGCCGGCCCGGGGTCCAGCATCCGCGTCAGCCCGGCCATGGCGAACCGTGGCCGCGCCACGAAGATCGCTGCTTCCAGCCCCAGGGCGCGCCAGTCGGCCCCCGGCCACAACACCGCCGCCCGTGCCTGACCCGTCGCCAGTCCGTCCGCGTACGTGACATCCATCGCCAGCGCCAGATCATCCGGTCCTGCCATGGCAGGCTCGGCGGCGCGCCGGATGCGGATGGAACCGTTGCCCTCCAGCCGGGCCCCGAGTGCCATGGCGATATCCTCGACAGAATGGCTCATCAGGTCTCCGGTCGGATCACGCGTCCGGGCCGGTCTAGCCCTGAACCGCGCGCAGTTCCACCCCGGCCCGGGCCAGCGCCGCAAACAACCGCCCGTCACGGCCGTAGATATCGCGGCGATAGGTCATCCGGCCCTTGGCCGAGGGGAACGCGGTGAAATAGACCAGATGCACCGGCACCGGCTCGTTCAGCGAAATCACGCTTTCCGCCCCGGTCTGCAGAACCGCGCGAAAGGTCGCCTGCGGATCGTCGCTTTGCCGCGCCAGCAGCGCATAGGCGAAATCGAATGGATCGTTCAGCCGGATGCAACCATGACTAAAGGCCCGGACCTCCTTGGCGAACAGCGCCTTTTGCGGCGTGTCGTGCAGATAGATGTTCCACTGGTTCGGGAACATGAACTTGACCAGCCCAAGCGCGTTGCCGTCCGACGGCGGCTGCCGCATGGCGAAGGGAAAATTTGCGGCCGTGTAAGCGGCAAAATTGATCGCGGAACGCGGCACCGTGCGCCCGTTGCGGTCGATGATCTTCAGATGCCCGGCGGCATTCGGGTTGCGCTGCAACAGCGGCAGGTATTCCTTGGTGGTGATCGACCTTGGCACCGACCAGCTGGGGTTCACCACCATGAACTCCATCACGTCGGAAAATTCAGGGCTGCGGGTGTCCTCGCTGTTCTTGCCGACCACAGCGCGGGTTTCGAACGTGACCTTGCCGTTGTCGACGATCTTGGCAGTAAAGTCAGCCTGATTGACCCAGACGTAGCGTGCGCCCAGATCGTCGTTCATCCAGCGCAACCGCTCCATCGCCACGATGACCGATTGCAGCCGCTCGACCGGTTCGCGGTTGATCTCGTCCAGTGTCGCCTCTGCCGCCACGCCGTCGGGCGAAAGCCCGGTGTCGAACTGAAACTGCTGCACCGCCTTCTGCATCATCTCGTCGTAGGTCTGCGAAGCGGTGCGCCGCAGATACCCCATGGCGATCAGGCGGTTGCGCAACTCCACCACCTGCGTGCCCGACTGGCCGGGCTGCAATGCGCCGGCGGCCACCTTGGGACCCCAGCCTCCGGTTCCCAACAGCCGCTCCAGCCGCAGTTTTTCCTTCATCAGCCGGACATAGTCGGGCGATTTCGGCGGCAGCGCCCGCAGGAACGCCACCGGCTCGCTGCCGGCAAAGGCGGCAAGCAGCGACAGCCGGTCGCGCCGCGCAATGTCGCGCACAATGCCGCCGTCAATGTCGCGCGGTGTCAGGATGCCGGTCTGAATGTCCTGGGCAAAGGCCAGAAAGGCCCGGCTCATCCGTACTTCCAAGAGGCCGCGGTCGCGGTCGCTTTGCACGGCGCGGAAGTCGGCGATCAGGCTTTCCTCGTCATAACGCACCACCGGCAATCCATGATCCGAGGCGGCGTGGATAGCCGACAGGAACGCCGTCCTGCGGTCGGCATCAGCCGGTCCGGTCCACAGCGGCTGATAGTCGCGAGATCGGTAAAACCCGGCCAGCGCGTCGTCCTGTGCGGCGGCTTCCGCTACCGACTGACGAAAGCCCGTGCTTTCCGCCCGCGCCGTTTCGCCCAGAAATATCGTGGCAAACAGCAGCAGCGATACCAGGATTGTGCACAAATACGAAACAGACGCACGCTGGCGCCGGCGTGCCAAAGGCAGGGACATGAAGTACCTCGAAAATGCTCTCAGAATTCGGTCCGAAGCACTTTGTTGTGAAATTCCGCACAAGTCCACTCACATCTTCGCCAGAATCACGCGAAATATCGCGTTTTTTCCCGTTCCAACCACAAGCACGGGTAGCTCCGACAAGCCTCTCGAAACTCAGCAAGAAATCGCCGATCAAACGGAAACTGGCAAACGTATCTCATTTGCCGGGTTGGTCATGGATTCGTCCTGTGTCATAAAGTCGAGGCACTTGGGGATAAGTGATCGTAATCCGCGAAATTGCGGGCAGAACGAGACGACGGGGACAGGCGTTTACAATGACAGCAGACACTTCGATCGAGGTGACGCGGCGTGGCATCTTGCGTGCTTTTGCAGCCACCGCCCTTGTCGCAGCCCCGACATTCGCCAATGCCTCGGGCCTGTTGCGCGGGGCCGGCGATATCCGACGGATCCGGATGTACTCGGGCCGGACGGGCGAGTCGATCGATACGATCTATTGGATCGAGGGCGAGTATATCCCAGAAGTCATCAAGGAAATCAGTAACTTCGCCCGCGACTGGCGCTCTGGCGCGGTCAAGGCGTTCGATCCGCGCACCGTGGACATAATGGCAGCGGCACATCGGTTGCTGGACGTAAACGAAAGTTATATGCTGCTGTCGGGCTATCGTACGCCGCAGACCAACGCCATGCTGCGGTCCAGTTCCTCCGGGGTGGCCCGCAACTCGCTGCACCTCAAGGCCCAGGCGGCCGACCTGCGGTTGCGGTCACGCTCGGTGTCGCAGATGGCACGGGCAGCGGCGGCCTGTTCGGCTGGCGGCGTCGGGCGCTATTCGCGCTCGAATTTCGTGCACATGGACTGCGGCCCGATCCGCACCTGGGGCGGCTGACCCTGGCTGCCAGGCCTTGATGCGCCCTCGGCTCGGCCATGCCACCGGCTGTTGCCAATCCCGCCACAGTGCCCAAGCCAGCCGGTTTGCACCCAAAGCGGACGTCCACCAGAGTCTCCTCCAGTTCTCCCCTGCCTGACCGCCCACCCGACACGACCGCCGCCAGGATTTAGCGGTGGCACCCCGACGCGCGGCCAGCGTAGAAAGGACCCGGCAACGGAGTATCATGCAATGACTGAACCGGTGGTGGCCGCCGTGATCGGGCTGGGATCGATGGGCTGGGGCGCGGCGCTGTCGCTGCTGCGCGCCGGTTTCCTGGTTCACGGTGTCGAACTCAGCCAGGGCCAGCTCGACAAGTTCGCCGAGGTTGGCGGCATCGGCCATTCCACCGCCGCACCCGCCTCCGCCCTGTCGGATGTCGTGCTGGTGTTCGTGGTCAATGCCGCACAGGCCGAAGCGGTCCTGTTCGGCCTTGATGGTGCCGTCGCCGGAGCCCGACCCGGCACCACGTTCCTTTTGTGCGTGACCATGCCGCCGGACAAGGCCATCAGCCTTGGCCAGCGGCTGGCCGCTGCCGGCATGCTGTCGATCGACGCGCCGGTGTCGGGCGGTGCCGCCAAAGCCTTCAATGGCGAGTTGACGCTGATGGCTTCAGGGCCGCAGGCGGCCTTTGACCGCGCCGCTTCAGTGATCGCCGCAATTTCCTCCCGGGTGTTCCGGCTCGGCGACGTGCCGGGGCCGGGGTCGCAGGTCAAGATGATCAACCAGCTGCTTGCCGGGGTGCATATCGCGGCGATGGGCGAGGCCATGGCGCTGGCCGCCGGAACCGGGCTGGACCTCGCAACGGTGCATCGGGTCATCCGGGAATCGGCCGGCAATTCCTGGATGTTCGAGAACCGCGGCGCGCATGTCGTGTCAGGCGATTACACGCCGCACTCGGCCATCGATATCTTCGTCAAGGACCTCGGGATCGTCGCCGACACCGCCCGGCAGACCGGCATGCCCAGCCCGCTGACCGACGCAGCACTGGCACTGTTTCGGGAAGCCTCAGCGGCCGGCATGGGGCGGCAGGACGATGCCGCCGTTGCCAAACTGCTGGCCCGCAAGGGCGGCGTCCGCCTGCCCGGGGATGCCGGATGATCGTCCTTGGGGCCATCGCCGACGATATCACCGGTGCCACTGACCTGGCCGCCCTCTTGGCGCGCTCGGGCGTGCCGGTCGTGCTGCACCTCGGCATCCCCGACACAACGCCCTCCGCCAGAACAATCCCCGACGCGCCATTGCAGGTCATCGCCCTCAAATGCCGCACTGCCCCGGTCGCCGAAGCCGTTGCCGAATGCCGCGCCGCACTGGCCTGGCTCCGCGCCGCCGGGGCGCGGCGGTTCTACTGGAAATACTGCTCGACCTTCGATTCCACGTCCCAAGGCAATATCGGCCCGGTGGCCGAGGCGCTGATGGCCGATCTGGGGACCGATCAGACCATCTATTGCCCCGCCTTCCCGGAAAACGGCCGCAGCATCTTCATGGGCACCCTCTTTGTCGGCGAACAGCCGCTGGCCGAAAGCCCGATGAAGGATCATCCCTTGACACCGATGCGCGACAGCAACCTCTTGCGGCTCTTGGCACCACAGGTCACGCGCCCGGTCGGCCTGGCCAACCGGCTGGTGGTGGCCGCAGGACCGGCGGCCCTGCACGCCCGGCTGGCCGATCTGCGGGCCAAAGGCGTGGCGCATGTGGTGGTGGACGCGGTTGCCGATGCCGATCTGGCCATCATCGCCGAAGCTGCCCGTGATCTGCCGCTCCTGACCGGCGGCTCGGCGCTGGCGATGCCGCTGCCCGCCCTGTACCGCGCCGCCGGGCTGATCGACGCCACCGCCCGCCCTGCCGTCATCCCGACCCTGCCGCAAGGCTCCATCGTGCTGTCGGGAAGCTGTTCGGCGATGACCCGGGCGCAGGTCGCGGCCTACCTGCCGCAGTCCGCAGCCTTGCAGCTCGATCCGCTGGCCCTGGCCGGGGGCGGCTCGGAAACCGGCAGCCTGGCCGCAGCCAGCGCCTGGCTGGCGCGCCAACCCGCCGGGGCAGCCCTGATGATCTATGCCACTGCCGAACCCGAGGCGGTACGCAAGTCCCAGGCAGCGCTTGGCACCGCCCGGGCCGGGGCCGTTGTCGAACAGGCTCTGGCCGCCTTGGCGGTGCAGGTGTGCGCTCAGGGGGTGCGGCGGCTGGTCATCGCTGGCGGCGAAACCGCTGGCGCCGTGGTGAACGCCCTTGGTCTGCGCCGCCTGACCATCGGGCCCGAAATCGCGCCCGGCGTGCCGTGGACCTTTGGCGATTGCGGCGGCACGCCTTTGGCGCTGGCGCTCAAGTCGGGCAATTTCGGCAATGCCGGCTTCTTTGCCGATGCCTTGCGGCTGTTGGCACCGACATGAGCGAAGACGCCGCCCTGCGCGAACAGATCTGCACGCTGGCCCGCTCGCTGTTCGATCGCGGGCTGACGCCGGGGTCCAGCGGCAACATCTCGGCCCGGTTGTCGGATGGGCGATTGCTGGTCACCCCTACGGGCAGTTCCTTTGGGCGGCTGGACCCGGCGCGCCTGGCGCTGATCGATGCGGGCAGGCTGGTTTCGGGCGATGCCCCGACCAAGGAAATGCCGCTGCACACCGCATTCTACGACACCCGCCCGGGGCGGACCGGCGCGGTGGTGCATCTGCATTCCACCCATGCCGTCGCCCTGTCGGTGCTGCCGGGGGCCGACCCCGATAACCTGTTGCCGCCCCTGACCGCCTACGGCGTCATGCGGCTCGGCAAGGTGGCGCTCCTGCCATATTTCCGGCCCGGCGATCCGGCGATGGGGACTGCGATCCGTGGGCTGGCCGGCAAACGCTCGGCGGTGGTGCTGGCGCATCACGGGCCGGTGGTGGCGGCCCGTGATCTGGAGGCTGCGGTCTACGCGATGGAAGAGCTGGAAGAAACCGCCCGGCTGGCGCTCCTGACGCGCGGCTTGAACCCGGTGCTGCTGAGTGCCGCTCAGATTGCCGGGCTGGTGCAGGCCTTCGATGTGGAGTGGGACGCATGACGCGCTATTCGGCCAACCTCGGTTTCCTGTGGACAGAGCTGGCGCTGCCCGACGCCATCCGGGCCGCTCACCGTGCCGGTTTTGAAGCCGTCGAATGTCACTGGCCCTTCGCCGTGCCGCCCGATCAGGTCGCGGCCGCCTTGCAGGAAACCGGCCTGCCGATGCTGGGTCTGAACACCGCAAAGGGTGCGCCCGGCGAATTCGGTCTGGCCGCCCTGCCGGGGCGCGAAGCCGAAGCCCGCGCCGGCATCGATCAGGCCATCGCCTATGCCGATGCCATCGGCGCCGCCAGCATTCATGTGATGGCGGGTCTGGCCACCGGACCGGATGCGCTGGCCGCATATCAGGCCAATCTGCGCTACGCCTGTGCCGCGACACCGCGCACGATCCTGATCGAACCATTGAACAGCCGCGACGTGCCGGGATACTTTCTCGGAACGTCCACTCAGGCTGCAGGCCTCATCGCCGACCTCGGCCTGCCAAACCTGCGGCTGATGTTCGACTGTTATCACCTGCAGATCATGGAGGGTGACCTCAGCCACCGTCTGGCAGCATTGCTGCCGATCATCGGTCATGTGCAGATCGCCGCCGTGCCGTCCCGCTCCGAACCGGACGCGGGCGAGGTCGATTTTGCCCATATCCTGAACGTGCTCGACCAGATCGGCTACAGTGGTGCCGTCGGGGCCGAGTACCGGCCCCGGTCTACCACAGACGAAGGGCTGGGTTGGATCAAAGCGCTGGCCCGCAGGCGCTGACCTTCACCGGGAAGCTCCCTGACAGGGTCTCGCAAACATCATCATTGCAATGGTTTAGAGCGGGATGAGGATTGGCGGAACCACCGCACCAGCCCCGCTCCACCCAATTTGACTAAAATTTCGCTTCACTTTGTCTCAAATATCCTGCGGGGTGCGTCCGCCGGTGCGCCACCGGTCCGAGTACCGGTGGACGCGGGGGGTGCAAGACCCCCACCGGCCCCGAAGCTGCAGGAGGAAGATTCCACCTGATCTCACCCCGCACCGGCCTGCCGATTCGTCGTGAAACCCACGAAAAAGGGCGCCCGTTCCCGGGCGCCCCCTCGTCGTAATTGTCCCGGATCACTTCTGGATGCAGGTATCAGCGTTATCCTTGGTGCACTCGTCAAGGCCGGTGAAAACCGGATCAGCCACTTCCTTGCCCTCGATCAGGTCGATCATGACCCCCGGTGCCAGATACCCCATCTCAAATGGCCGCTGGCCGACCAGAGCGGTAACCAGCCCCTCCTTGGCGATTGCCACCTCGTCGCCGATCGTGTCGGCGGCTACGATGACGAAATCGTTGCTGGCAATACGGTCAGCGAGCGGCCGGGTCAGGTCACGATAGGGTTGGGGTGCCATGAACAGCGGCCAGCCGCCCATTATCGCAAACGCATCAAGGTCCGGGTTCGCTGCAAGGATGTCGGTCATCGCCTGCACGCCTTTGACGCCATCGTCATTGATGAACACCGGGCAACCGGCCACTTCGGTCCAGCCACCTTCGCCTTTGAGTTCGGCGAGACCTGGCTGCCCTGTCAGCGCGTCCCTAGCACCCTGCGCACGGCGCAGGATGTTGTCAGCCCCCGGGTTTCCCTCGATCATGCACACCGTCCCGCCTTCCGGTTTGGCCGCCTTCAGGTACTCGCCAAGTCTGAAACCAAGCAAGCTGTTGTCGGTGCCCAGATATGTCATCCGCAGCGCCGAGTCCTCGGCCGCGAGGTCAGCATCAATCGTCATGATCGGAATCACTGGTGCAGCGGTCTTGAGCGTTTGGGCGATCAGTTTGGCATTCGACGGCGAAATGGCCATCGCTGCTGTTTCCGGCTTGCCGAGCAAATCCTGAATGATCTGAGCCTCGCCGGCTTCGTCCGACGTGGAGGCGGGACCGGTATAGAAGCACTCATACTCGCTGTCGGCGTTTTCGCTGTTCCATTTTTGGCAGCCCTGATTGATCGCTTCGAAGAACGCGTTGTCCAGGCCCTTGACCACGATCACCAGCTGCTTCTTGGCCAAAGCCGCATCGGCCCCGAACGTCAGCGCTGCCGCCGCCGTGACCAGCATAAGAGATTTTCTCATTTTTTCCTCCCTGAGAACCGGCGAACACCGCGTGCCCGCCAAAAGATGCCCGCCAATAGATGCGCGCCGGACCAGGCACCTCAACCGATCGCCGTGCGATCTTCATGCTCTTGTCGTCCGGAATGACGTGCGTTTCCAACCAGATTTCCGTATGCCAGTCCGGGAAAATTCCCGGGCGAGCCGTTTGCTTGACGATCCGGGTCCGGATCGATCCTGTACCCCTGCACCGCACCCGGCGCCCGGGATCAGATCACTGCACCCAGGTCCGGACCAGCTGTCCCTGTTCGGTCCTGCCGCCAGTGAGTCCGCGGTGCGTATTCGATGCCCGACTCCAAGATCTTTCGACGCGAGCAAAGCACTATAGTGACCAATATCAAATGGTTCCACGTCGACGACGGGCCACCAGGCGTTCCCCACTATCGCACTTGATATAGATCGACTTCTGTAGTCAAGTGATAATTATTAGTTGATATTAGGTTGCAATCCTGTTGACAGGTCGCTGACGATGGAAGTACTCGCCCGTCAAGGTGGACAGTCTGAAATCGGGGCCGGAACTGCAAGCGCGCGTGTGGCAAACTGCAGCGGGTGTTGACTTTTCTGATCGGAACGGGGGGCGCGGCGTCAAGTGGCAGTTCTGGAGCTTCTCAACATTTCCAAGAATTTCGGCGCCATTCAGGCGGTGAACGACGTGTCGTTCAGCATCGAACCCGGCCAGGTGGTCGGTCTGATGGGCGACAACGGTGCCGGCAAATCGACGCTGGTCAAGATGATCGCCGGAAATTTCCGCCCCAGCCACGGCACCATCCGGATGGACGGGCATGATCTGGTCATGCACCGCCCGCTTGATGCAAGGCGGCACGGGATCGAGATCGTGCATCAGGATCTGGCGCTGTGCAACAAACTGACGGCGGCGGCGAACGTCTATCTGGGGCGCGAACTCACGACCGGGATCGGGCCGTTCAAGGTGCTGGACTACGCTTCGATGTACCGCCGCGCCGGCGAGATCTTCGTCGAGTTGAAATCGGAAACACGGCCGCGCGATCTGGTCAAGAAAATGTCGGGCGGCCAGCGCCAGGCTGTCGCCATCGCCCGCACCAGGCTGAGCAATGCCAGGCTGGTGCTGATGGATGAACCGACGGCGGCGATATCGGTGCGTCAGGTCGCCGAAGTGCTGAACCTTATCCGCCGTCTGCGCGATCAGGGGGTGGCGGTGGTGCTGATCAGCCACCGGATGCCCGACGTGTTCGCGGTTGCGGACCGGGTGATCGTCATGCGGCGCGGCCGTCTGGTGGCGGACCGCAAGATCGCCGACAGTTCGCCCGAGGAAGTGACCGGACTGATCACAGGTGCAATCGAGCGGGTTTAGCAGGACCGGTTTGCCGGGGAACCGGTCCGGGCAAGGAGTGAAGATGACGGTGTCACTGAACGAATCGATCGAACAGAAAGGCCAGACCTGGCTGTCGGGGGTACTGGCCAGTCAGACCTTCTGGGTGTTCATCGCGGTGATCGTTGCCTGTGTGGCGCTGTCGTTTGCCACCGACAGTTTCGCCACGTCGAAGAACCTCTACAACATCACCCGCAACGTCACCTTTGTCGCCATCATCGCCTTTGGCATGACTGTCGTGATCATCACCGGCGGCATCGATCTGTCGGTCGGGTCGGTGCTGTGCCTGTGTTCGATGGTCCTGGCAGTGACGATGCACGCCGGCTATTCGCTTGAAGTCGGGATACTGGCCGCCGTTGCCACCTCGTTGGTGGTCGGGGCGTTCAACGGCTATCTGATCGCCTACATCGGGTTGCCATCATTTGTCGTCACTCTGGGGATGCTGTCGATTGCCCGGTCGCTGGCGATGGTGGCGTCGGGCAACACCGTGGTGTTCGAGTTCGGGCCGGATCATGATGCGCTGCTGGCCCTGGGCGGCGGTGCCATGTTCGGCGTGGCCAACCCGGTGATCTACATGGTGGTGCTGGGCCTGATCACCGGCTTCATGCTGCGCTGGACCCGGTTCGGGCGGCACATCTTTGCCATCGGCGGCAATGAGCATGCCGCAACGCTGACCGGGGTGCCGGTCAAGATGATCAAGGTCGCTGTCTATATGATCTCGTCGCTGTCCGCCGGGATTGCCGGGATCATCCAGACCGGCTGGCTCGGGGCGGTGACGACCAACATTGGCGCGGGGATGGAGTTGCAGGTGATCGCGGCGGCAGTGATCGGCGGGGCCAACCTGATGGGCGGTTCGGGCACGGCTTTGGGGGCGATCATCGGGGCCATGCTGATCGAGGTGATCCGGAACTCGCTGGGGCTCTTGGGCATCAACGCCTTCTGGCAAGGCACGTTCATCGGCGGGGCGATCCTGATTGCGGTGCTGTTCGACCGGCTGGCGAATTATCGCAAGGGCGAATAGGGCGGGTGTCCCGCGTCGGGACATTTTCCGAGTCTTTGAAATCAATGGGTTGCGGTTGCGAATTAACCTGAAATTAGGGAATGATGAAAGTTGTAGGGATCGCTTTCGGCGTCTCCATCCGCTTTGCAGTTCGATGTGATGCGCCAGGGCCGATCAGGTGGCCGTCCGGGGGACGGACGCCCGGTCCGTTGCCTGAACGCGCAAGCCGGAGGGCAAGGGCTGTCGGGCTGGGTGCTGTGATCGGGAAATCAGGGCGCGCCTGACTGGGCTGGCGCTCTACCCGAGCCTGCCAAGGGGCAGGCAGGCGCGCCCTGATTTGATTGAAATCAAATCCGGCAAGACCAGCAGCAGCGGATCAGTGTTTCCACCAATTGCCACCCCGCTGCAACTCCAACACGACGGCCAACCCGCTACCCCTGCCCCGTCAGACCCTTGTCCAGAAACTTGGCAAATGCCTCTGTCCAGTCCGGGTGCCAGCGCGACAAGGGCGGGCGGTTCTCGATGATGTCACCGGCGGCCCAGGCGATGCGCAATTCGTCCAGACGGCGCGGCACGGCGTTGTCGGGGCACAGAATGTAGAAATCGCCGGCCGCCATCGCGACCAGCATGAAATCCACCACCTGACCGGCGGTCCAGGCCGCCTGCGGCCGCTCTGCCGCCTTGGTGAAGCCGGTAAAGGTAAAGCCGGGGATCAGCAGATGCGCGCTGATCCGGTTGCCGGGGGTCTGGCGCAGATCATGCGCCAGCGCCTCGGTCGCCACTTTGATCCCGGCTTTCGAGATGTTGTAGGCGGTGTCGCCCGGCGGGCAGGTGATGCCCTGTTTCGACCCGGTGTTCACGATGGCGCAATCGCTGCCCTGCGCCTGCATCGCCGGAACAAAAGCCTGCAAGCCGTTGATGACGCCCCAGAGGTTGACCCCGATGATCTGGCGCCACCGCGCCGGATCGCCCGACAATTGCCCGCCGCCCTCGGTTCCGGCATTGTTCATCAGGAACGCCACCTCGCCGAACCGCGCCAGCGCGGCGTCGCGCAGACCGGCCACATCCTCGGGCCGCGCCACATCGGTTGGCACCCCGATCACATCGGCAGGCCGCGCCGCCAACGCCGCCACCCGGTCGCGCGCCAGCGCCAGCGCAGCCGCGTTCACATCGGCCAGCACGATCCGCATGCCCAAAACCGCCAGCCGCTCCGCCGCTGCCAGCCCGATGCCGGAGGCAGCACCGGTGATGACCGCGACGCGACCCGGGGTCAGGGCGGGATGCAGGCTCATGCCTTGGCCCTGGCCTTGGGTTCAAGGTCGACACCATTGACCCGCCCGACGTGGGTCGCCAGCATCGGCACGAAATCCTGTGGGGCTGCGGCATTGGCCAAGGCAAAGCTGTTCTTGGCGGCATTGCCCATCGGATTGGCGACGCCGGCGGCATCGGCCATCGATTCAAGGTAGCGCAGGTCCTTGAAGCCATTGGCGATGCTGAACTTGTGCGCATCGCGGTTGCCGTCCAGCGTCCACTGCATGTAGGTCTGGTAAAACCCGCAGTCCATCCGCCCGCCCCGGATCACGCTGTCAAAACGTTCGGGCGAGATCCCGACGCGCTGGCTCAGCGTCAAGGCCTCGGCATAGATTGCGGCATAGCCCAGCGACAGGAAGTTGTTCAACAGCTTCATGCGGTGGCCGTCGCCGGTGGCCCCGATATGCACGACCTTGCCCGCCCAGGTGTCGATCACCGGCTTCAGCCGGGCAAACAGCGCCTCCGAGCAGCCGACCATGGCGTCCAGCGTGCCGGCCCAGGCCTCTTTCGGCGTGCGCCCCAGCGGCGCGTCCACCATGTCGATGCCCAGGGGTGCCAGTTCGGCGGCCAGCGCCAGCGTGGAATTCGGATCGGCGGTCGAACAGTCGACAATCACCGACCCCGGCTTCATCCCCGCCGCCAGCCCCTGCGTCCCGCGCACGATCGCCTCGACATCGGGCGAGCCGGTGACGCACAGGAAAACCACCGACGCCGCCTGCCCGACCGCTTTGGCCGATGCCACCTCGACCGCGCCGCGCCCGACCAGATCCTCGACCGGCGTGCGGTTGCGGCGGCCCATGATGGTCAGAGGATAGCCCTTTTCCACGATGTTCTTCGCCATGCCGTGACCCATGAAGCCCAGCCCGATGAAGCCGACGGTTTCGGTTGCCATGATGCGTTCCCCCTTGCCCGCTGCGGGGCGTTACCTGCTGTTCAGAAAGGCCGGTTCCTGCCGCCAGGGATGCGCCTCGCGGAATCCCAGCAGGCCCCGGGCCTTGGCGTTGGAAATCGGTGCCTCGTGCGCCGACATGCGCTGCGTCACCGGTGTTGCGGGCGCGTACTTTGCCAAGAAATCGGTGGTGTCCATGTTGGCGGTGATGGTGTCATTGACCGCGTTGAACACCTGATAGCCAAGCCCGTCCTTTTCGATGCACAGATGCACGATCTCGCCCAGATCGCGGGCGTCGATATAGCTCCAGGCATTGCGCTTGCGGCTGGGCGGATTGGCCAGCCAGCCGTGAAAATTGGCATATTCGTGCGGCTCGATCACATTACCGATGCGCAGGGCGTAGATGTCGGCCTTGTAGCGCATGGCAAAGGCGCGGGCGGTTTTCTCGTTCACCACCTTGGACAGGCCATAGCTGTCCATCGGGTCGCTGTCATAGTCCTCGGTCAGCGGAAAGGAGTGGTAGTCCTTGTCGCCTTCTGCGAAACAGACGCCGTAGGTTGTTTCCGAACTGGCGATGATGACCTTGCGCACGCCCAGCTTCATCGCCGCTTCGATGACGTTGTAGGTACTGAGGACGTTGGCGGCAAAGGTGACGTTGTCGGGTTCGATCATCACGCGCGGGATCGCCGCGAAATGCACCACGGCATCGGGGGCCTGTGGCGGCGCGCCGTCCGCAAAGCCGTCAAAGCCGAAATGCGTGGTCAGGGCGTTGAACGCCTGCCCGCTGTCGGTCAGATCGGCGATCAGCGTGTTGACGCCGGGCAGATCCAGCGGCTTCAGATCGACATTCAGGATGCTGTAGCCTTTTTTCAGCAGATGTGGCACCGCGTGCCGCCCGGCCTTGCCGGTGCCGCCGGTGAAGATGATGCGTCTGGTCATAGGATTTGCCTGAACTCCATGTCTCAACCCGTTGACGGGTCGAAGAAAAGCAGAATGTTTGCTGCGCCAGCCGTTCGGTTGGCGTCGAAACGTTGCCAAGGCCGCAAGATAGCAATGATTGTGCCGGGTGCAAGGCTCCTGCCGGGTCAACTGGCGATGTGGCGTACGACCCGATCTCTCGGTTTCCTATCTGATTTGGCGTCAGACAAATCAGACCGCGCCTGCCGCCGATTGGCGGGCGCGGCCTGATGTCCCGAACGACGCACCCGGCCAAATCCCCCTTGCTTTCCGGCTTGCGCCTCCCGGGCAACGGGCCGGGTGTCCGGCCCCCGGAAGGTCCCCTGATCGGCCCGGGCGCAACTCATCGAACGGCGGAGCGGGTGGCAAGCCTTAAGGCTGTTCCGTCAATGTTCATCCGCGCCCGATCAGCCCGTCGGTGACCGCGCCAAACAGCCCGGCCATCGCTGCGCCACCGCACTGACCCGCCCGCCGGGATTGTTCTGGCGCGGCCCGGCGCACCCGGCATAGGATGGCGCATCCCCACAGGAGGCCGGCCCGATGCGCATCACCGATCTTGATACCCCCGCCCTGATCGTCGATCTGACAAGGGCCGAGGCCAATCTGGCGCGGGCGCAGGCCTATGCCGATCAGGTCGGGCTGGCGCTGCGCCCGCACATCAAGACCCACAAGCTGCCCCGGTTTGCGCTGGCGGCGCTGGCGCTCGGGGCCGTCGGGATCACCTGTCAGAAGCTGGGCGAGGCCGAGGTGATGGCCGACGCCGGGCTAAGCGACATCCTGCTGCCCTACAACATCCTTGGCGCCGCGAAACTGGACCGGCTGGCGGCGCTGCACCGGCGCATCACCATCGCCGTAACGGCGGACAGCCTGACCACGATCGCGGGCTACGCGGCGCGCTTCACCGACCCGGCCCGGCCGCTGCCGGTGCTGGTCGAATGCGATACCGGATCGGGGCGCTGCGGCGTGCAGACCCCGGAGGAGGCGCTGGCGCTGGCCCGGGCGATCCGCGCCGCCCCCGGTCTGCGCTTTGACGGGCTGATGACCTATCCGCCGCGCGGCGATCTGGTGGCGGTCGAGGCGTGGCTGGCGGCGGCCGTGGCCCGACTGGCCCGGGATGGCATCGCCTGCGCGGTGGTGTCCAGCGGCGGCTCACCGGATCTGTATCAGGCCGGTGCGGTGAAAACCGCGACCGAGCACCGCCCCGGCACCTACATCTATTCCGACCGGATGCAGGTGTCGTTCGGTCATGGCACGCTTGCCGACTGCGCATTGACGGTGCGCGCCACCGTGGTCAGCCGCCCGACCGCCACCCGCGCCGTTCTGGATACCGGGTCAAAGGCGCTGGCCGCCGATACCTGCGCCCTGCCCGGATACGGCCACATCGTCGAGTACCCCGAAGCCGTCATCACCACGCTGAGCGAGGAGCATGGCGCGGTCGACCTGACCGCCTGCGCCACGCGCCCCGCCGTCGGCGACGTCGTCAGCGTCATCCCCAATCATGCCTGTGTCGTCAGCAACCTGTTCGACGTGGTGCATCTGGTCCGCGACGGGCTGGTCGTGGAAACCCTGCCGGTGGCAGCCCGGGGGCGGTTGCAGTAGGGTCGCAGCGCGCCGGTCTGCCCGGCCGGCCACTAGGGCGGGAGGAACATTGATGGAATCGCCTTTGCCCTCGACGCTGGCCTTGCCGGTCGAAGTGACGACGAGGGCCGATCAGGGGACCGTCCGGGGGACGGTCACCCGGCCCGTTGCCCGAGAGCGCAAGCGAAGGGCAAGGGGGATTGGACCCGGTGCGTTGGCCGGGAAATCGCGGCGCGCCTGGCTGGGCTGGCGCGCACTACAGCGCCTGCCGAGCGGCAGGCAGGCGCGCCGCGATTTGATTGAAATCAAATCGGGCAATAGAAACAGGTGAACGGCACCAAAGGCCAATTCCGGACAAGCACTAGCAAAAGCTGCTCCAATCGCGACGGCAGTGGGGCTATCCATTCTATGCTTCGACCAAACGTCATCATGCACTCGCAAATCCAGGCTCATTTCGGGCCGAATCCTTGCCAAATCGTTAAAGAGACCACCCTAATCCATTGATCTTAAACACATCGATACGCGTCTCACCGTGAGACGCTTTGCCTGCCCGCCCTGCCTTCCCCAACCCCTACCGCAGGTGATGCACCGGCCCCTGCCCCCAGACCGGGGTTGCCATGCCCACGGCGCGCGCCTTCAGCTGCAACGCCAGGAACTGCGAATAGTGCCGCGACTGGTGCAGGTTGCCGCCGTGGAACAAAAGTCCCGGCTGCGCCGTCGGTTTCCACATGTTTCGCTACTCGCCCTCCCACGGTCCCGGATCCTTGGTGGTGGCCGAACCCAGTCCCCAGCACTTGCCGACCCGGTCGGCGACCTCGGGGCTGATCAGGTCCGCCGCCCAGCCATTCATCGAGCCGTAGCCGGTGGCCCACACCACCAGATCGGCCGGCAGCTCGCTGCCATCCCGCATCACCACCGCGTTTTCAGTCAGATGGTCCACCCCGCCGACCTTCAGCGCGATCCGGCCATCGATGATCAACTGACTGGCACCGACATCGATGTAATAGCCCGAGCCGCGCCGGACATATTTCATGAACAATCCGGTGTCGTCGTCGCCCCAGTCGAGCAGGAAACCGCGCGCCGCCAGCGCCGCGTAAAAGCCGGCATCCTCGGCCCGCATCCGGTCGTAGGCCGGTTTCTGAAAACTGCCAAGCAGTGCGTAAGGGATCGAGGCAAAGATCAGATCGGCCTTTTCGGTCGTGATCCCCGCAGCCACCGCCTGTTCGGAATAGAGCGGCGCGGTGCCGTACTCGAACAGTGGTTC
>JANNRR010000189.1:0-9554 GCA_031401675.1 Paracoccaceae bacterium | reverse complement strand
GGTGTGGTGCAGGGCGAGCAGGCCTTCGATGAACAGGCGGCGAAAGAGCCGCGACAGAACCCGCACATGCTGGAAAAACCCCGGTCGGCAGCCGATCCAGCGGGTGCCCCCGGGCGACAGGCCTCCGCCGGGCACGATCATGCGGATGGGCGCTGTTCATCTAAGCGCCTTCCAGTTTGGTGACATGTTCGGTTGTCAGCTCCAGGTCGAGGCCGGAAAGGATGTCGGCAAACTGGTCGAGCCGGGAATAGCCGACGATAGGCGCCACGACGCCAGACTTCTGCCGTACCCAAGCCAGTGAGACCTGGGCCATACTGCGCCCAACCTCCTCGGCCACCGATTGCACCGACGCGATCACCTCGGCATCTGCGGCGTCGGTCTGTGCAAAAAGCATGCGTCCATAGGCATCTTTCTTCATCCGAGCTGTGGAGACGCCAGTCGGGCGTGCCAGTCGCCCGCGCGCAATGGGCGACCAGGGGATCAGACCCACTCCCTTATCGAGGCATAGCGGGATCATCTCGCGCTCTTCCTCGCGGTAGATCAGGTTGATCTGGTTCTGCATGCTGATGAAGGGCGTCCATCCGCCCCCGTGCGCGCCTCGTCATTCGGCACCAATGAAACCGAGCCTTTGGGCCCGACCGCATCCTTCACGAAAAAGGCGGTTTCGCTCATCATCGGGCCCCAGCCCGCCTCGTACCAGCCGACCGAGCCATCGTCGAAGGTCACATGCAGATGGCCGTAATTCCGCTTGTCGGCCTCGGCCCAGAGCGCCGCGCCGATGCCATGCACGCGCACGGGCTTGGCGCCGGTCAACTGGCACATGATGTCGACATAATGCACGCCGCAATCGACAATCGGGATCAGGCTGTCGATCAGGTTCTTGTGCCACATCCAGGCGATGCCGGAGGACTGCTGGTTCAGATTGAGCCGCATGATCAAGGGCATCCCCAGTGTCTGGCCGATTTCGATGAATTTCATCCAGCTTGGGTGGACGCGCAGGATATAACCCAGCACCAGCTTCTTGTTCAGCCGCCGCGCTGTGGCCACAACACGCGCTGCGTCCTCGTTATTGGTCGCGATGGGTTTTTCCATGAACACATGCGCCCCGCCACCTGGCCCTTGCGAAATCGTTCTCCCGATCCGGCTGCGGCCGGATTTTTCCGTTGTTTTCGGGGGTTATGTGGGTGGGGCTGTTAACCGGACAAAGCGCCCTGAGGCTCGGAATCTCTCCTCCGGGTCGACATCCTGCGGACCTGCTAACCGAACGCGTTCCGGTGCGTTACTGGTATCGCGTTGGTATCCATTACTTATCAGCGTGATGTGGCCATAGGTCAGCCTTCAGTTCCGACCGGATGAGAAAGCAACCGGGATCGGAAATCATGCGGCTGCGCCTTTGCCCGGGGCCCCCACAACAAGCGATATGCGAACGGGCCCGCCGGAGGCCGCCACATTCAGCGGTATAGCAACAGGCTAAGACAAAACTGATTGCAGCTACCCGGCCAGTTGGAACCTTGCCGCTGCGTTGATTGCGTCAGGATGAATGGCCACGGGCCCTAGCTGAAGACGTTTCAATTCAACTCAGAGCAGGGCGCTTGATTCCGCGTTTCCCAGAGGCTGTCGCCGCCAGCCACCCTTGGGCAGTTGCAAACGGCCGTCAACGCCCGCAGCATACCCCGATTTACCGCGGGATCGTGGCATCCCGGCTGAAGCAGCCCGCGCCGATGACAACGACGCGGGACCTGTTCATCGAAGCGCGGCGGCGACGAACTCGGCCGCGCGCTCGCCGACCACAAGCGCGGTGAGGTTAGTGTTGTGCTGGACGTTGTCGGGATAAACGCTGGTATCGGCGACGCGCAGATTGTCAAACCCGTGGACGAGAAGGTCCTGTCCAACAACGGCGGAAGGATCGTCGGCGCGGCCCATCTTGGTGGTCCCGACCTGATGATGCGCCGCACCCATCCGTTCGCCAAGCGCATCGGCAATCGGCTGGTTGATGTCGTCGGCCCATTCGGCGCCGTGCCTCCGGAAAGTCGCTGAGGCAAGCATTTCTTTGCAAAAAGTCCGGGCGTCGTCGAAATTCTGTCGGTCACGTTCGACTGTATTGTAACGGTGGTCGATCAGCGGAGCCTTTCTGGCGTCGCGGCTGCGGATAATGACCTCGCCCTGCGCACAGGCATGCGTCAGATAGGTCCAGAACCCGGCCATACCCTCCTCCTCGTCGACCGGGAAGGGATGCGTCTGCCATGCCGGCTCGCCGGTCGGACCGGCGGGTCCGCGCACATCGGCAACGAAGGACCGGCCGGTGGTGACGCCCAGCCCTCGGCCCTTGAAGATCATGCCGAAACCAGGGTGATCGAGCAGATTCTTGCCAACGGGAAGGTCTGCCGCAACGTCAATGCCAAGCGGCGCCAGCCACTCAGATGGGCCGATGCCAGAGCGCTGGAGAATCGCGGGCGTATTGTAGACGCCGGCGCAGACGACTGTCTGGTCGGCATGCACGGTTTGCTGTCTGCCATCGCTGGCGATATAGACGACACCCTCGGCCTTGCCGCTCTTGAGCAGTATGCGATCAACCAAGGCACCCGCTCGAATCGTAAGATTCGGGCGATTGCGGGCGGAACGGATATAGGTGGTAAGCGTACCAAGCCGGACTTCCTTGTAGCGATTGTGCGGCATGACGCCAAGCACGCCGGCATGCGAATCGATGCCGTTAAGGTCGGGCACCTCGCGGATGCCAAGCTCGACGCAGGACTCGTACATGACGCGGTTGATCGGCGCCCAGCTTTCCGGCTTGTAGCGCTGAATGACGATGGGGCCGCAATTGCCATGGATCGACTGATCGCCGAAATCGAGGTCGTTCTCGATCTTGATGAAATAGGGCAGAACATCGTTCCACGCCCAGCCGTCATTGCCCATCGAGGCCCAGCGGTCAAAGTCGAAAGGTGCGCCGCGGGCGGCGATGGTCGCGTTGACCATCGAGGTGCCGCCCATCAGTTTGCCGCGCGGCAGCCAGAGCTGGCGGCCGTTCAGGCTTCCGGATCGATCTTCGTTGTAGAAATCCCAGTCAAACTCCGGGATGGCGGCGGACTTCCAGCTATGCTCGCCGCTGACCACGAAAAGAGGTGGCAGGATTTCCTCACGCGGAAAGTCGGGCCCTGCCTCAAGCAGCAGAACGCGGCAATCGGGGTTCTCGGATAGCCGCGCCGCGACCACGCCGCCGCCCGATCCACCACCTACAACGATGACGTGAAACATGTTCATCCACGTTCTCTCCTGATCGTCGGCAGTCTGTGAGGCAAAATGATACCGTTTTCAAACTAGCAAAGGCCCTGCGGAATGCAAGGGTGGCGGCCGTTAGCTTTGGCACTTCTACACTGAAGCCGTTGGAAGCCAATCCGATGTGGCGATGCTGCGTCTGCGGCACGTTCGAGGTCGAAGAAGTTTCCCAAGAAAGTTACGCCCTCTCGGCTTGGCAATCTTGATAACGTTTCAATCTTTAATATAGTCTCGGGTGATCGGGATGTGCAAGATCTGCATGGGTCGATCCACTGAACACACAGGGGAGGCGAACCAGCGTGTCTGATCGGGAACCTGCGCGACCCGAACTGGCAACAGCATCCGGCATTGATCCGTCTCTGCCGGTGCTGCGCATTAGCAAAATTGCCAAGCGTTTCGGCGCCACGCAGGCGTTGGAAGACGTTTCGCTTGAACTGTTCCCTGGCGAAGTCCACGCCCTGCTGGGCGAGAACGGCGCAGGCAAGTCAACGCTCATCAAGATCATCACCGGCGTACACAAGCCGGATCGGGGCGATATTCAGATCGACGGCAAACCCGTCGTAATCGCCAGCGCAGCAGAAGCGCAGCGGCTTGGCATCGCCGCGATCTATCAGGAGCCGCTGCTGTTTCCCGATCTCGACGTGGCCGAAAACATCTTTGTCAGCCATCAGGATCGCGGCGCGGTGATCCGCTGGGGCAAGCTGCACCGCGATGCCGAAGCCATTCTTGCCGAACTCGGCGTCGCTATAGATGTGCGCAGCGCGGCGCGCGGACTGACCCTTGCGGCGCAGCAGTCAGTCGAGATCGCAAAGGCCATCTCGCTGAACGTGCGTGTGCTGATCATGGACGAACCCACAGCCTCGCTGTCGGCTCATGAAGTGGCGCAACTGTTCCGGCTGGTGCGGGAGTTGCGCGCGAAAGGAGTCGCAATCCTGTTCGTAAGCCACCGCTTGGAAGAAGTGTTCGAAATTACCGACAAAGTCACGGTGTTCCGCGACGGCAAGCTGATCTCGACCCGAAAAAGGGCCGACGCCACGACGCGCGGCGCGATTGCCGACATGGTGGGCCGCGAGATGGGGCTGCTGGAGCCGCGACCCGCGACGACACGGGGCGAGACGCTGCTGTCGGTCAAGGGGCTGGGCCGCGAGGGCAAGTTCAGCGATGTGAATTTCGAGTTGCATCGCGGCGAAGTGCTGGGCTTTGCCGGCCTGATCGGCGCGGGCCGCACCGATATTGGCCTTGCGCTGTTTGGCATCGAGCCGGCGACATCGGGCACCATCGTGCTGAACGGCAAACCGGTTGTGGTAAAGTCGCCGCGGCAGGGGATGGATCTCAAGATCGCCTATGTCTCGGAAGATCGTCGGCAACTTGGGCTTTCGATGCCGCAGTCGATCTCATCCAACATCACGCTGCCAATCCTCAAACGCTATCTCAACCGCTTCGGCCTGATCCGCCGCTCGCTGGAGCGGGCGACGGCCGAAATGTTCCGCGAGCGGCTTGCCATCCGCACTGCCACCGTTGACCTTGCAGTATCGAAGCTGTCCGGCGGCAACCAACAGAAGGTGATGCTGTCCAAGTGGCTGAACACGAAACCGGACGTGCTGATCCTTGACGAGCCGACGCGCGGCGTCGATGTCGGGGCCAAGGCCGAAGTCCATGCGATGATCGGGGAACTCGCCGCCGAAGGCATCGGGATCATCCTGATCTCGTCCGACCTGTCAGAAGTGCTGATGATGAGCGATCGCGTTCTGGTGATGCGAGAGGGCCGGCAGATGGCGATCTTCGACCGCGCCGAGGCAAATCAGGAATCTGTCATGACTGCCGCGATGGGGCAAAGCCTCGGCGAGGTGGCGGCATGAACTGGCTTCAACGCCGTGTCCGGCCCGAGCAGGTGCGCGAACTCATTCTGCTGCTGCTGATTATCGTCGCCATCATCATCTTCGGCTCACTGATCGACAACTATTACACCGAGCGCACGTTCAACCGCATCTCTTCCAGCGTCACCGTCATCGCCATCATGGCGGTAGGCCAGACGCTGGTCGTGCTGACACGGAACATCGATCTGTCCGTAGGCTCGATTGCGGGCTGCACGGCCTATATCGTCGGAACGCTGATCGCCGCCAACAATGATCTGCATCCGATGCTGGCGGTCCTGATTGCGGTTGGTATTGGCGCGGGTCTTGGCACCATCAACGGCTTGCTGGTCGCCTTTGCGGGCGTGCCGTCGATCATCGTGACGCTGGGCACACTGGCAATCTTCCGTGGCATGCTGGTCGACTTTTCGGGCGCAAAGACCGTAACGACCGACAGCCTGCCGATTTGGCTGGTCGATCTGCCGCGTGTCAATTTCCTGTCAATCGGCGAATTCGATATCCGCGCGCTGTTCATGATCGCCGTCGCGATCGTGGTGTTCTTCCAACTGGCGACCAGCTATCTGAAGATCGGTCGCCAGTTCTATGCCGTCGGCTCCAATCCCGATGCGGCCATCCTGATCGGTTTACCGATGCGGCGGGTGATCTTCATCGCGTTTGTGCTGTCTGGCGCGCTGGCGGGCCTTGCGGGCTTTGTCACGCTGGCACGGTTTGGCAATATCACCGTCGAAGCGGCACGAGGAATGGAACTGGCCGTCGTCGCGGCGGTAGTGGTCGGCGGCGTCAACATCTTTGGTGGCTCGGGAACCGTGGTCGGGGCCCTGCTCGGCGCAGTGCTGATCGGCATTCTGGAGCAAAGCCTGTTCAGGCTGCAGATCAGCGAGTTCTGGCGCGATGCGGTGCTTGGTCTGCTGATCCTGCTAGCGGTTGCCAGCGACGCGGTGATCCTGCAGCGTCTCAGGGCGCTTTGGGCGCGCGGCGAACTCAGGCGCATTGCCGCAAAGCCGGATGACGCGAAAGCGGGGGCGGTCAAGACATGACGCTCCTTGGTCGCCTCAAAAGCTGGGAAGGGCTGCTTTTGGCCGTGCTCATCGCCATTGTGGCGATGAACGTGATCCGCTCGCCTTTCTACCTTGGCGTCGACAATATCGTGAACCTGTTCCAGCTGTCGATCGAGAAGGTGATCCTTGCGCTGATCATGACGCTGATCATCATCAATGGCGAAATAGACCTGTCGGTGGCTTCGATCATGGGGCTGGCGGCCTGTGTGCTGGCCTACCTGTTCCAGGCTGGCGTATCGATGCCGGTTGCGATCGGAGTGGCGCTGCTGTCGGGCCTTGTGGCCGGACTGTTCAACGGGTTCTGGATCGCCTATGTCGGACTGCCCTCTTTGGCGGTGACGTTGGCGGGGCTGATCGGGTATCGCGGCGTCGCCCGCATATTCGTCGAGGATCGTGCCATCGGCGGGTTCCCCGAATGGTTCAACGCGCTTGGCCAGCAACCAGTCCTTGGTCCGCTGACCCTGTCGATCTTGATCTTCGTCCTCCTCTTCATCGTCGTCGCCATCACGCTGCATGGCTCTGCCTTCGGCAGGCTGGTCTATGTGATCGGCAACAACGCGCAGGCGGCGCGCTATTCGGGCGTGCGGGTGAAGCTGATCAAGATGGCGCTCTTTGCCGCCTCCGGCACGGTCGCGGCCCTTGCCGGGATTCTGTATGCGGCACGGCTTGGCTCGGTGCGCGGCGACATGGCCACCGGGTTTGAACTTGACGTCATCACCATCGTCCTTCTGGGCGGTGTCAGCATTTTCGGCGGTTCAGGCACGATCGTGGGGGTCGGCCTTTCGATCCTTGTGATCCTGAACCTCCGCAACGGAATGGGTCTCGCCAGCATCACTGGCAACACCCAGACAAGCGTGATCGGGGCCTTGCTGATCCTGTCTGTTCTGGCTCCGAACATAGCACAGACAGTCAAACTGCAGTTTAAAGGGAGAGAGACATGAAAAAGTATCTACTCGCCACCTCCGCCGCTGCGGCGATGGTGCTAGCCATGGGTCAAGGTGCCTTGGCGCAAGCGACTCCGGGCGCTGATCTCGACATGGTGCTGCTGCCGAAGTTCTTGGGCATCCTGCCGTTCGATCAAGCCCATGCGGGTGCGCTGGAAGCGGAAAAGGAACTGGGCAACACCAAGCCGCTTCAGTTCCTTGGACCCACGCCCGAGAACAGCGTTGCCGGTCAGATCGAGATCATCACGAACGCCACGACACAGGGTGTCGGCGCGATCATGATCTCGAACAATTCCGGCGACCAGATCGTCCCGGCCGTCAAGGCCGCGGTTGAAAAGGGCATCAAGATCGTCACGTGGGACTCGCCGATTCCGTCGGCCGAGGGCGAAGCCGTGTTCGTCGCCCAGGTGGATTTTGCCGAAACCGGCACGGTCATGGCCGACATGGCCCTGTCGATCCTTGGCGCAGAAGGTGGCAAGTTTGCCATTCTTTCGGCCTCTCCGGATGCGGCCAACCAAAACGCCTGGATCGCCGCCATGATGGATGCGCTCAAGGATCCGAAGTACGCCAAGCTCGAATTTCTGGCGACGGTCTATGGCAATGACCAGTCGGAAGAAAGCTATGACCAGGCCAACGCGCTGATCGACAAATACCCGGACATGAAACTGATCATGTCGCCGACCTCGGTGGGTATAGTCGCCGGTGCCAAGGCGCTGCAGGACGAAGGCCTTTGCGACACGATCAAGATCTCCGGTCTTGGCAGTCCAAGCGAAATGCTTGCCTATACGCAGAACGGTTGCGCCCCCGAGTTCGCGCTCTGGAGCTTTGTCGATCTGGGCTATCTGACCTACCAGACCGCCTATCAGCTGGCCACCGGCACGCTGAAGGCAGAGGAAGGCGCAACCTTCACGGCCGGCCGCATGGGCGAATTCACCATCACCAAAGATCCGACCCGTGATGTGGGCCTGCGGATCCTGATGGGACCGTTCTCGATCTACAACAAGGATAACATCGAAGCGGCCGCGAAAGAGTAACCCTGACAATCATCCGGCTGGCGCGTCACTGCGCCAGCCGGTCTTTTTGATGGAGCGCGTTTCAATGGCGACTTTTCCGATCCATTCCGATCTCGCATCGCTTTCCATGACACAGATTGGCGGGCACCTGTCCGACGTTTCCTTTACGCTGGCTGACGGGCGCCGGATCATGCCGATGCATGTAGCACCTTGGGTCGACGAAGCCCTCGCCCCGGACATCCCGCCGATCATTCGCGTGCTTCGGGGCGACTTCCTGTGCGCCCCGTTTGGCTCCAGCGATCTTTTGCCGGACATGCCCTTGATCCACGGGCTGCCTGCCAATGGCGCATGGAATGTCACCGGTGATCTCACCAACCGGCTGGAAGCAACGCTTGATGGCGATGTGATGGGCGCGACGGTCACCAAGCAGGTCGAACTGCGCAAGGGCGAAAGGGTCGTCTATCAGCGTCACACGCTTACCGGCGGCAGCGGCCAGATACCAATCGGACATCACGCCATGCTGCGGGCAGACAGCGAATTGAAGATCGCCTTCTCGCCTTGGTCCATGGCTCTGACACCGCCCGACCCGGTCGAAGTTCCGCCTTTGGGCCGACCCTTGCTGCAAAATGGGCAGACGATCACCGACTTGCACAATGCGCAGCGGGCCGATGGCGGCACTGTGGACCTTACGATCTTCCCCAGTCCCGAAGGCCTTGAAGCGCTCTGGATGGTGGTCGCCGACCAGAGACCGGAATTCGCTTGGACAGCCGCGACTTCGGCAGAAGGCTGGGTTTGGTTCGGGCTGAAGAATCCGCGCGTCTTGCCGCAGACACTGGTCTGGTTCAGCAATGGCGGCCGCGACTATGCGCCGTGGAACGGCAGGCACCGCCGGGTGATCGGGCTAGAAGAGATTTGCGCCTATTTCCACCTTGGCCACAAAGCTTCCATCGCCGAAAATCCGGTGTCGCGCACGGGCAGCCCCACAACCGTCAACCTGACGCCGGATGTGCCTTTGACCGTTTGCTACATGTTCGGGATTGCGTCCGTTCCAGAGGGCTTTGGCGCGGTGACCGACATCGTCCGCGCCCCGGGTGGCGTGACGCTCATCGACGCTGCGGGCCACACCGCGTTTGCGGCCTGCGATCCGTCCTTCGTTGCGGGTGTCGCTTAGCCCTTGAACAGGGTCATTCTCAATTTGTGGGGTGGAGCGGAAGTATTCGAGGATCGAGCAAGATTGGGCCGTCTCAACGTAAGCGTCCGGTCTGACCGCTATCCGTTCCAGCGCCATGGGAGCAGGTCGTCGACCTTTGTGATCTTGTAGTCCGGGATGCGGGCGATGGTGTCGGCCAGCCATGCGAGAGGATCGACGGCGTTGATCTTGGCCGTTTC
>JANNRR010000188.1:0-4252 GCA_031401675.1 Paracoccaceae bacterium | reverse complement strand
CGCGGGATCGAGGACATTTATGAGCTGACCTACATCCGCAAGGATGGCAGCCGGTTTCCAGCTGTGGTGTCGGTGACGGCATTGCGCGATGCACAGGATGTGATCATCGGCTACCTGCTGATCGGCACGGACAACACCGCGCGCAAAGTGGTCGAGGAAGAGCAGAAGAAGTCCGATCAACGCCTGCGCGACCAGCAATTCTACACCCGCAGTCTGATCGAATCCAACATCGACGCGCTGATGACCACGGACCCGTCCGGCATCATCACCGACGTGAACAAGCAGATGGAAGCATTGACCGGATCAACCCGGGACGAGCTGATCGGCGCCCCGTTCAAGGATTGCTTTACCGACCCCGACCGTGCCGAGGCCGGCATCAAACTGGTGCTCAGCGAGAAATCCGTGACGGATTATGAACTGACGGCCCGCGCCCGCGATGGCAAGCAGACCGTAGTGTCCTACAACGCCACGACATTTTATGACCGCAACCGCACGCTGCAAGGCGTCTTTGCCGCCGCCCGCGATGTGACCGAACGCAAACGCGTGGAGCTGGAACTGAACGAGGCACGCGCGGTCGCCGAAAGCGCCAGTCAGACCAAGTCCGACTTTCTGGCCTCGATGAGCCATGAAATCCGCACGCCGATGAACGCCATCATGGGCATTGCCGACCTTTTGGCGCAGACCACGCTGACGGATCAGCAGGAAAAGTATGTGCAGATATTCCGGCGGGCCGGCGACAATCTTCTGAACCTGATCAACGACATCCTTGATCTGTCCAAGGTCGAGGCCTCGCAACTGGAACTGGAACGCACGAGCTTCGAGTTGATCGAGCAGACTGAAATCGTGATGGAAATGGTCGGGGCTCGGGCACAGGAAAAAGGGCTGGTCCTGACCTGCGAAATCGCCCCAGATGTGCCGAACCATGTCATCGGTGATCCGACGAGGTTGCGGCAGGTGATGATGAACCTCCTGGGGAACGCGATCAAATTCACCGCATCCGGGGCCATCTTACTGCGGGTTGAACCTGGCACCGATCCGCTCTACCCAACATCGCTGCGCTTTTCCGTGCGGGATACCGGGATCGGCATCCCCGGCGACAAACTGCCAAGGGTGTTCGAGCGGTTCACCCAGGCCGACAGTTCCACCACAAGGCGCTTTGGCGGGTCGGGGCTTGGCCTGACCATCTCCAAGCGGTTGGTCGAACTTATGGGCGGGCGCATCTCGGTCGAAAGCCGGGTCGACCAAGGCAGCACCTTCAGTTTCTCTGTGCCTCTGGAAGTGGAAACCAAGGCCCCTTCCACGGCTGCCGTCGCGGTGGGGGCAAGTTCGGACCAGCCGCTGGCACCGTTGCGGATCTTGCTGACCGAGGATTCACCGGACAATTGCGTGATCACCTTGGCCTATCTGGAAGGGACCCCCTACACCGTTGACATTGCCGAGAACGGTGCAATGGCTTGCGACATGTTCCGCACCGGAAACTATGATCTGGTCCTGATGGATCGGCAGATGCCGGTGATGGACGGCCTTGCCGCCACCCGCAACATCCGTGCCTGGGAAGAAATGAACGGCTTCACGCCGATCCCGATCATCGCCCTGACGGCCTCGGCCTTGAAAGGCGACAGGGAAATGTGCCTTGCCGCCGGTTGTACGGCCTTTCTGACCAAGCCCATCCGGCAGGCGGTCCTTTTGCAGGCGATCCGGGAGCACAGCGCCGGGGCAGCATCTGCATCAAGCGCCACCACCGTGCCGTTGCAGCCAAATGCCGCCGCAGCAGCCGACAGGATCGCAACACGAGTCCCCCGGTTTCTGGCGAACTGCCTCGAAAATGCCGACAGAATGCTGACGGCGCTGGACCAGCCTGACTTTGAGACGATCGCAACGCTTGGTCACAACATGGCCGGGTCTGGCACCTCTTTCGGCTTTCCAGAGATCTCTGCGTTCGGAACCATGATCCAGGAAGCCGCCGAAGCCGGCGATCAAGCCGCAGCCCGCGAAACCATCGGGGCCCTGGTCCTTTTCCTGAAGAATTCGGTCACTGCGGAACCCGCCTAGACTCGGAATCCCGGGACAAGACCCAGCGCCGCACTGCCAGCGAGCCTGACATCACGATCAGGCGGCAGTCATGCCGCCGTCGACAGTATAGGCCGCGCCATTCACATAGCTCGCGTCATCCGATGCCAGAAATGCCACCACACCGGCCACTTCTGCAGCCGTGCCGTAGCGTTTCATCGGGATCGCGTCGGCAATCCCCTGATGCACCGCCGCCGCTGCGTCCGGGCTGAGGCCTTTTTCGATCGCGGCCATCATGCGGCTTTCGATGGGGCCGGGATTGACGCAGTTCACCCGCAGGCCCTTGGCCCCCCATTCCACCGCCGCAGTCCGCGTCAGGCCATGTCAGCACCTGCAGGCTTTCGACAGTGGTCTTCAGCGAGGCGGCCATGTCGGCTTGCGCGCCGATGACATCGAGCCCCGAGCGGACCATTGCCACGCCAGCAGCGGCTGCGGCAGCCGTCACGGCGGCAAGTGCGATCCCGGCCTTACGGGCAAAGCTGCCGAGGCGGGCATTGGCCAGTTCCATTTCGGACGACAGGCGGCCGAAACCCCGCGTGCCTGCCTCACCGATGCCTTCCAGCTCAGCCCGGACCTGGCGGCCGCCTTCGGCGACCAGCCGGACAGAAACACGCTTCTCGGCCATGGGTCAGAATCCTTGATATTCGGGAGTGTTTGTCTTACGTTATCTTTATCGATCAAGGAGACGTATGATCATGTCCGAGACTGCGACCCTGTCTTCGAAGTTCCAGATCTCGATCCCTAAGGCGATCCGGGCCGCTCAGCATTGGGAGGCAGGGCTGACCTTCGCCTTCATACCGAAAGGTACTGGCGTTCTTCTGGTCCCGGTCCCGAAGCGGGAGGCGCTGAAGGGGTTCGCGAACGGGGCGTCCGTGACGGATTACCGTGACCGCGCCGACCGATTCTGATGATCCTCGTCGACACCTCGGCGTGGATCGAATGGCTGATCGGTTCCCCGACGGGCGAGACATTGGCCGCGCATCTGCCAGAACAGGCGGATTGGCTGGTTCCGACCGTCGTGCAGCTGGAATTGGCGAAATGGCTGACCCGCGAGGTTGGCGAGGACAAGGCCGACCAGGTGATCGCCTTCACGCAGGTCTGTCAGGTCGTGCCTCTCGATACGGAAATCGCCCTTGCCGCCGCCGAGGCTTGCCGAACACACAAGCTGGCCACGGCAGACGCGATCATCTTTGCCACCGCCCGGGCACGCAATGCGACGCTGCTGACGTGCGACGCCCATTTCGAAGGGCTGCCCGGCGTGACACTGGTCCAGAAAATCACGACCTGAACCGGTTCTGGGTGGCGCTGGTCTTCACCATCCCGATTTTCATCTTTTCGCCGATGGCCGGACTGTTCAAAGCCCCGCCACCGCCGTTCGGGCTGCGGCTGGATGTCTGGCTGCTGATCCTTGGCAGTGCCGCCGTGCTTTATCCAAGCTGGCCGTTCTTTGTGGCGGCAGTGCGGGCGCTGCGAAATGGTGTCTTGAACATGGCCGTGCTCGTCGTCCTGTCAGTCGGCACCGGCTTTGTGTTCAGTGCAGCATCTGTCCTGTTCTTCCCGGGTGTGCAGTTCTTCGAAGCTGTGGCTGTGCTGCTGGTCTTCATACTGCTGGGCCACTGGCTTGAAATGCGCGCCCGGGCTGGCGCGTCCGAGGCGATCCGGGCCCTGATGGACCTTGCTCCGCCCAAGGCGAATGTCCTGCGCAATGGCGTGGAGGTCGAGGTTTCCACCGCCGAAGTGCTGGCAGGCGAGATCGTGGTGATCCGCCCCGGCAACAAGATCCCGGTCGATGGCGAAGTGACCGAGGGTATGGCTACACGCTCGAGGCCCCGATGCGGGTGATCCCCAGCGCCGCCGCAATCACGAGGATGGAGGAATGCTTCGACTGGCTGATGTTGATCGCCCCCGAGGACGCCCGCATCGTTTGGCTTCGGGCCGACGGCATGCGCTGGCGGCAGGTCTGCATCCGCGCCGGTGTTGTGCGATCAAACGCCTGGCGGCGCTGGGCAGCGGCGCTTTTAACGATTGCGAAGAAGCTGAATTCCCACACGAAAACAAAGCGTAAGCTGAGGGTGCCGGATGAACCCCGCGCAATGCCGCGCGAAAGCGTGGTCAACACGCAGGATAACCCGCAGAACCCGTTGAACTTCAGGCGAGACATTTCTTCCGATTCCGAGGCATA
>JANNRR010000187.1:0-42574 GCA_031401675.1 Paracoccaceae bacterium | reverse complement strand
CTGGTTGCGGCTCTTGATGATGCGGGCCGGAAAATGCGGCATCACCCGGCAGCCTTCGGCGTTCAGGCGACGGGCCGCAGCCACCATCTCGTCAATTGGCGTCCCCTCGATATGGGCGATGTAGACACGGGTGCCGTGCGGCAGCAACGACCGGAAATCCGCGACCTTTTCGGCGGTGCGCGGCATCACCTCGATCGAGTAGCCTTTGAGAAATGCCTCGACTTCGGGGGCCACGCGCGGGGCAGGGGCCGCCTCGCGGCGGAAATTCAGCAATGCCATAATGGCCTCCTTAAACCGGGACTCTGTCAGGTCTTGGCCCAACCATCATTTTCGATCAGTCGCTTGATCCGCTCGATGTCGTAGACCGCCTCCAGCCGGGCCGCCTCGGATTTTGCGACCTGATCAGCTTCGCCCGCGACCTCGGCCGGTTCGGCCTTGCGCCACTCGGCCATATAGGCATCGCCGCTTCTGGCACCGATCTTCATCGCGCAGCGGTCGATTGCCTGCTCGAACCGTTCGGGCAGCTGTACCTTGGCTGCGGTGCGGCCCTTGCCGACGATGACCTGCGCCGGAATATCGCGCCAATAGACGATGGTGACAGCGGGCATGGTTGATCCTGTTTGCTCTCGGGCCGGTTCTACAGTTGCTCTGGCGACATCCCATGTCGGTTTTCGACATATGCCCGCGCCAGAGCGACAGGGCTGCGGGTTGTTTAGCGCAAGGCGATTTGGGCCGCGAGTCAGTCAGTCGTGAAAAATCTTCATGTCGATCATGAGCAAGCGGGCTTCGGGTCCAAGCGGCGCTTGCACCGGTAGGATCGCGGAGCTACGCTGGGGATAACTTGAGTTGGAGGGCGACCATGACGCCCGAGCGTCCCGCAGGTGCGGACGCGTTCCCTCTATTGGTCGAGCCGACCGCGCCTGCCATACCCGAGACCGGGCCGCTGTATGCGGCGCTGGACCTCGGGACGAACAGTTGCCGCATGTTGATTGCCCAGCCAAAGGGCAAGCAGTTTCATGTGATCGACAGTTTTTCCAAGACGGTCCAGCTTGGGCTGGGGCTGGAGGCGTCGGGTCGGCTGTCGCGCGCATCGATGGAACGCACCGTGCAGGCTCTGCGTATCTGTCAAAAGAAAATCACCAAGCACCAGGTCACCCGGATGCGGCTAGTGGCGACCGAGGCCTGCCGGCGGGCCAAGAACGCCCATGATTTCATCCGGCAGGTGTACCGCGAAACCGGGCTGCAATTGCAGATCATCGAGCCCGAGGAGGAGGCTCGGTTGGCGGTGGTGTCCTGTGCGCCACTGGTGTCGCCCAAGACCGAGCAACTGCTGGTCGTCGATATCGGCGGCGGTTCGACCGAGCTGGTGTGGGTTGATCTGTCCGGGGTGCCGATGGAAGACCGGCCTCAGGCGATTATGCGGCTGCATGCCGGATTTGCGCCAGCCGCCAACGGCAATCCGGCGGCAAAGGTCGTGGACTGGATTTCCGTGCCCCTTGGGGTGGCGACGCTGAAGGATCAGTTCATCGATGTCGAGGATGATGCCGCCCGATTTGCCCTGATGAGCTGGTATTTCGAAGAGAATCTGGCGAACTTTTCGCCCTATAATGCTGCCCATCCGCGCGATGGTTTCCAGATCATCGGCACCTCGGGCACAGTCACCACGGTGGCGGCGTCGTTTCTGGGGCTGAAACGCTATGATCGCAACAAGGTTGACGGGCTTCGGATGACCTCGGACCAGATCGATCTGGTGATCCGCGAGTATCTTTCGCTTGGGCCGGAAGGGCGGCGGACCGACCCAAGAATCGGACGCGACCGGCATACGCTGATCATGTCCGGCGCGGCGATCCTGCAGGCAATGATGCGCATTTGGCCAACAGACCGTTTATCGGTTGCGGATCGCGGTTTGCGCGAGGGGCTGTTATACGCACAGATGAGCGCCGACGGCGTGCTGGAAGAGGGACCGTTCTGATGACCACGGCCAAGACGCCCTCGGGCAAAAGCTCCGGCCGCGGTCAGCGCGATCTGCGGGTGCGGGTAAAGACCGCCAAGGGGCGCAAGCTCAGCTCGACCCTCTGGCTGGAGCGGCAGTTGAACGATCCATATGTGCAGCGCGCCCGGCTGGAGGGCTATCGTGGCAGGGCGGCCTACAAGATTCTGGAACTGGACGACAAGTTCCGGTTTCTGGTGCCGGGGGCGCGCGTGGTCGATCTGGGCTGTGCGCCGGGCGGATGGTGCCAAGTGGCAGTGGCGCGGGTCAATGCGCTTGGCGACAAGCCGGGTAAACGGGTCGGAACGGTCCTCGGGGTCGATCTGCAGGCCATCGACGCCATCGCCGGGGCCGAAATCCACGTTCTGGATTTTCTCGACGACGGGGCAGACGTGCAAGTCAAGGCATGGCTGGGCGGCCCGGCTGATGTAGTAATGAGTGACATGGCGGCAGCCAGTTCGGGGCACAAGCAGACGGATCATCTGCGGATCGTCGCCCTGTGCGAGGCAGCGGCTTTTTTTGCGTTTGACGTCTTGACCGAGGGCGGCACCTTTGTGGCGAAGGTGCTGGCAGGTGGGGCGGAAACCGAGCTGCAGACCTTGCTGAAACGGCGATTTGCCAAGGTGGCAAATGTGAAGCCGCCGGCAAGCCGCGCCGACAGTTCCGAAAAGTTCGTGGTGGCAACCGGGTTCAAGGCGGCACCGAAAGCAGAAGCAAACCATGCCGAACACAAGGCAGAGGAAAAACAATGGCCGACATTCTGACTCTGTCCGTTCCGGGTGCCGGATTGCGGTTTGATCCGCATCTGGGCACGCTGGCGGCGCTCTGGTTCGAGACCGACGGGCGGCACATCGCGCCGTTGCATGTGGCGCCCTGGCTGGACGAACCGGACGTTCAGGCCGATGCCTCGATCCCGCTGGTCGAGCGGCGGCTGGCCGGGGATTTCCTGTGTGCGCCGTTCGGCACCAGCGCCGGACTGCCGATCCACGGCTGGCCTGCCAGTTCGCCGTGGGATGTCGAGGAGATTACCCAGACCGGAGTGGGGGCGGTGGCGCGGCTGTCGTTGCAGCGCCCGGTTCAGGGGGCGCGGCTGACCAAGGTTCTGGAACTGTCGGCGCATGATCCGCTGGTCTATCAGACCCATGTCCTTACCGGCGGCGCGGACGGGCTGACGCTGGCGCATCATCCGATGCTGCGGATGGCCGGGGCGGCCTGGATGTCCTATTCGCCGAAGCGTGTGGCGATCACGCCGGAAGCCGCACCCGAGCCGGGGCGGAGCTGGCTGGCCTATCCGTCGCGGGGCACCGATCTGGCGGCGTTTCCGGGTCAAGCGGGGCCGGTCGATCTGACCAGCTACCCGCAGGCGCGGGGGCATGAGGATTTTGTCACGCTGATCGAGGCTGCGGGGGCGACCCTGGGCTGGACCGTGGTGATCCGCGAGGCAGAGGATGACATGGTGCTGTTTCTGAAGGACCCGGCTGTGCTGCCGGTGACGATGCTGTGGTTTTCCAACGGCGGGCGCGACTATTCGCCGTGGAACGGGCGGCATGTCGGGGTGCTGGGGGTGGAGGACGGCTGTGCCGCTGGGGCGGCCGGGGTGATGGCGGCGCGGGCGGACAACCCGATTGCTGCCGAGGGGGTGGCGACGGTGCTGCCGCTGGCGGCGGGCAGGGCCCACGAGATCCGGCATGTGATCGGCGCGGTGCCGCGGCCGCAGGGCTGGCGGCGGGTGGTGGACTTGCGGGCCGACGGTGCGTCGCTGCGACTGACCGAGGCCGGGGGCGAAGTGGCGGTGCTGCCGTTCCGCGCCGGCTTTCTGGGGCGCTAGCCGGCGAGTGTCCGGATCTGGACGCTTGGCCAACCATCAGTAATCGTTCAATATATTGTTTTTCCTTAACCCTATCTCAATCAAGGTAAACGCTTTTGTGCGGGGTGGCCTTTGATGGAATCGCTTTTGCACTGGCCGATCGCCCCGCCGGTCGAAGTGTAGGCCCGGGCCGATCAGGTGGCCGTCCAGTGGACGGACGCCCGGACCGTTGCCTGGAGGCGCAAGCCGCAGGGCAAGGGAGGCTGGGCTGGGTGCAGGGATCGGGAAATCTGGCCGCGCCTGCCTGGGCTGGCGCAGACTACGCGCCTGCCAAGGGGCAGGCAGGCGCGGCCTGATTTGATTGAAATCAAATCCGACAAGAAAAACATAAGGATAGACCCTCCGGCAAATACCGGGCAAGCAGCCCAAACAACTGCTCCAATCCCGTGTGCGGGGTGCGAACAACCTTTCCAGGTTTCCATCAAAGGTCATCCCGCTTTAGGTGACCTGGAGAAGGACCGGCAGGCCCGCCCGGACGCGGAGCTATTTCGCTTTCAGCGCCTTTGACTGGATCGAGATGTAGTCCATCAGCGCCAGCAGCACGCCCGACGCGACGAACACCAGATGGATGATCACCATCCAGAAGATCTGGTCCGCCTGATATTTTTCAACATCCATGAATATCTTCAGCAGATGAATCCCCGAAATGGCCACGATCGAGGCCACCAGCTTCAGCTTCAATCCGGCGAAATCCACGGTACCCTGCCATTCCGGGCGATCTTCATGATCTGCCACTTCCATTTTCGAGACGAAGTTCTCGTAGCCCGAAAAGATGACGATCAGCAGCAGGTTGCCCGCCAGGGACAGGTCGATCAGGGTCAGCGCCCCCAGAACGGCATCATCGGCGCCCATCGTCGCGGCACCCAGGATGAATTCCCAGAGCTCCAGCGCGAAGGCCCAGACCAGCACCGCCAAGGCCGCCACCAGACCAAGATAGATCGGCGCCATCAGCCAGCGGCTGGCAAAAAGGACGTGTTCGATCATTCGTTCCATGACGCGTTCCTTGGGGCTTGGCGGCGGGGTAGCCCGCTGCATGTAGGACAGCCAGTGCGGCAGGAAAAGGGTATTTCGATGCGGCAGGGGCGGGGCCAAGTGCCGGAAAGGCGCGGGGTGGGTACCTGAGACGGGAAACCCCTATTCTGACTATCGGCCCACCGAGCGGCTTGTGGCACGCCCGGACTGGGGTAAGTTGACGGTACCGCCAGCCAGAAGAGACCGACATGACCGACGCCAACCCGGAATATGACGACACCGCGATCCGGTTTCTGGAAGTGATCTGGGGGCCGGGCTATCTGTCGCCCGGTGGGCCGCAAGAGGTGGAGCGGGTGCTGACCGGGCTTGATCTGGGTGTGGCTGGTCAGGCCGGGCTTGGTCAGGCTGGGCTCAGTCAGGTCGGGGCCGACGCGCTGGACATCGGCTGCGGCACCGGCGGGATCACCCTGCATGTGGCGCGGCATTTGCGGCTGGCGCGGATCACCGGGTACGATGTCGAAAAGCCGGTGATTGCGGCGGCCAACGCCCGGGCGGCGGCCGAAGGTATGGCGGATGTTGCCCGGTTCGTGCAGAGCCGGCCGGGGCCGCTGCCCTTTGCCGATGCCGCGTTCGATCTGGTGTTTTCCAAGGATGCCCTGATCCATGTCGCCGACAAGGAGGCGCTGTTTGCCGAGATCGCCCGCGTGCTTCGGCCCGGCGGGGTGTTCGCGGCCTCGGACTGGCTGGTCGGGCGGGACGGGCCGTTGTCGGCCGAAATGACAGCCTACATCGCCGCCGAAGGCCTGAGTTTCGGCATGGCCTCGCCCCGGCGCTATGCGTCGGCGATGGCGGCGGCAGGGCTGCAGCAGATTGAAATTACCAGCCGAAACGACTGGTACCGGGTGCAGGCCGCCGAAGAACTGGCACGCCTGCGCGGGCCGCTTTACTCCGTTGCCGTGGCCGCCGTGGGTACGGCCTACGTCGACAAGAACATCCGGACATGGGAGGCGATGCTGCCGGTCCTGCTGACCGGCGAGCATTGCCCGTCGCATCTGCGGGCGCGAAAACCGGGTTAGGTCAGCTCATCGCCTGGAACTCGACACGGCGGTGCTCGGCCGCACGCGGGTCGGAGCCGTCGGGGATGAAGCGCTCGCCCAGACCAACCGCTTCCAGCCGGCCCGGATCGATACCGCAGTTGTTGATCAGATAGCGCTGCACTTCCTGCGCGCGCAGCAGCGACAGGTTCTGGTTGTAATCCTCGGGGCCCGAGGCGTCGGTATGGCCGGTGATGCGGAAAAGGTTGATCGGGGCCACCTTCATCACGCTGCACATCTGGTCCAGTTTCGGCTTTTGCCCGTCGGTCAGCGCGGCGGAATCATAGTCGAATTCGATCCTGACGTTGACCTGCAGCTGCGTATCCAGCACGCCGATGACCGTGGGGTCTTTCGGACCGGCGGCAACGGCAACCAGCTGATCGGCCGGTTGCGGCGCGTCGGTTGACAGGGCGATGCTGTCGCCCTCGGGGGCGGCAAGCGAATCAGGCGAGGAACTGACCACCACGCCCGTGCCGTCGCTGCTGGTCAGACCGGTGTCGGTGCCAGTGCTGGACGGGGTGCCGAGTGTTGCGGTTTCGGTGGTGACCGACACATCCTGAACCGTGATCAGCTTCAGGCTGCGGGTCTGGCCGGTATCTGACGCGCCGGCCTCGGCAAAGGCGTCGCGCTGCGCCAGAAACAGCTTCAGCAGTTCCTCATCCGTCAGTTCCTGGGCCGGTGCCGACAGCGGCAGCAGCGAAGCCATCAGGGACAGGGTGACCAGGGTCTTGCGCATCTTCAATTCCACCTTGCAAAAAGGATTTTCAACCTGGGCCAAGTCTACGCTATGATGACGGCGCATTCAATTCACAGCTTTGGTGGGCACCCATGCTTTCGCGCTCTGTGATTTCCCGGCGGGCCAGGGCGACCGGGTCCGGCCCACAGCCTTCAGGCTTTCCGGCATGAGCCCGATCACGCGGGTGCCCGCGCTGGATTTCAGGCTGCCGGTGGCCGAGGGGGCGGGGCTGACCAATCGTGGCAAGGTGCGGGAAAAGAACGAGGATTCGATCTTGACCGATCCGTCGGGCATGTTGTGGGCAGTGGCCGACGGCATGGGCGGCTACGGGCATGGCGATGTCGCCTCGGACATCGTGATCGACTGTCTGGCGGCGATTGCCGACGACGCCGACCCCGACGTCAGTCTGGTGGCGCAGATCAAGGCGGCAAACGGGCTGGTGATCGCCCGCCAGAACGAACCGGGCATGGGGCGCATGGGCTCGACGGTGGTGGCGATGATCATCAGCGGCGTGGTGGCGCATGTCGCCTGGGCCGGGGACAGCCGGGCCTACCTCTTGCGGCGCGGACGCCTGCGGATGCTGACGCGGGACCATTCAGTGGTGCAGGACCTGGTGGACCGGGGCGAGCTGTCGCCCGAGGAGGCCGAGGGCCACCCCGAATCGCACATCATCACGCGGGCGGTGGGCGGGGCGGACGACCTGGAGGTGGATCTGGTCAAGGTGCCGCTGGCCATTGGCGACCGCATCCTGCTGTGCAGCGACGGGCTGACGCGCTGTGTGTACGAACAGACGGTGGAAAGCCTGCTGGCCGGGGCGGCAACGCCGGAAGAAGCCTGTCAGACGCTGCTGCGCGAGGCGCTGGACAATGGCGCGCCCGACAATGTGTCGGCCATCGCCGTCGACATCCGCGAGGCCTGAGGCATGACCCAGGGCAATCTGATCGCCCCGATCATCGTGGCCATCGGCGTGATCATCGCGGCAGTGGCGTTCGCGATCGTGACGACGCTGCTGGAGACGGCGGATTCGGCGGCTGATCTGCGGCTGACGCGGCTGGAAGAGGTGCTGGCGACCGAGACCGGGGCGCGATTGCGGCTGGAGGCCGAAATTGGCACGTTGCGCGCCGACCTGGCGCAGTTGCGCGACGACATGAGCCTGATTGCCAACCGCGCACCGGTGGCACCGGTGCTGGCCGAGCCGACGGCGCAAATTCTGCAGGACCCCGGCGTCCTGAACGGCGTGGTGCTGCCTCAGGACGAGAACTACGAGATTCCGCCGACCGAGGGCCTGACCGAGATCGGTCAGATCGCCAAGGACCGGTTCAACAAGGGCATCACCCAGCCCCGCAACAAGATGATGATGGAGGTGCTGGGGCCGCCGCGCGACAGTTACGGCACCGAGTGCCAGCCGGTGACCAGCGCCAGCCTGAAGGCGCTCCTGGAGACCCGGCAGATCGGACCGATCAAGGTCACCATGCTGCGCCCGGCGGTGGAAAGCCTGGAGCGGGTGATGAACCGGATGAAGGAGCAGGAACCCGACATCTATGCCGCGATGGGCACGGCCGGGGCGATCTGCGCGCGGTTCATCCGGGGCTCGACCACCGCCGTTTCCAACCATTCCTGGGGCACGGCGATCGACCTGACCCTGCAGGGCAAGCTGGACGGGTTTGCCGACGGCGGCACCCAGTTCGGGCTGTTGCTGCTGGCCGAAGCCTTCAACGACGAGGGCTGGTTCTGGGGCGCGTCCTACAACCGCGAAGACTCGATGCATTTCGAGGTGGGCGAGGAAACACTGCGGGCCTGGAAAACCGAAGGGAAGCTGTAGCGCCGATGGCACCGGCTGACCCCACTGCCCGCACCGTCCTGCCGCCCAGGGGCGGCGGCCGCAAGATCGACCCTGCCTTGTATGACCGCGCTGCCCGCCCGGTGTTCGAGATGGCCGAGCAACTGGCGGTGGTTCGGGGGGTCGATGCGCTGCTGCTGTTGAAACGGGCAGCCGAGGCGCTGGAACGCTTTGATGCCGAGCTGTTGCGGGGCGGGGCGTTGCCGTCGACGGTACCGCCCGCGCGCTACGCCTTGGGGCTGATTCTCGACCAGAAGGCGCGGTCGAACCGGGGGGTCGAGGTCGGGACCTGGGCGGCAGGGGCGCACCGGATGCTGTTCGATGGCCGCGACATGTCGTTGGCGATGTTGCGCGATTTCATCCGCAAGGCCGAAGCGGCGGGCGCAGACTTCGATGCGGTGCGCGGGTTTCTGAACCAGTGCCTGAGCCGGGCCGAGGGCGAGCGCACCAGGTATCAGGGCCGGCAGTCCAGCGGCTGGGGCGGCATGGTGGCGGTGCTGGTGGCGGGCTTCGTGCTGGCGGTGCTTGGCTGGGTCGGATTTGTCGAATGGCGGTTTCACCGCGATCTGAACGCGCTTTTTGCCGCCGAGGCGCTGGAGATCGGTCTGGACCGGACCGGGGTGCTGCCGGATCTGGCGCCCCGGCTTGACCGGCTGGCCGAGGCGGCGCGGCGGGTCGACGTATCGGCGGCAAAGGCGCCGGTGAATCTTTTCGCCGGGCTCCTGGGCTTTGATGCCAGTCGTCAGGCCGATCTTGCCTATCGTGCTGCCGTTCAGACGCATCTGCCGGGAGCGCTGGCGCGGGCCATCGACGCGGCACTGGCGCGCGAAGGCGAGGGGTTGGCAAGCTATGACACGCTGCGGGCCTGGTCGGTTCTGTCCGGGCAGGGCGACTGGTCACCGGCCTATCTGACGGGCTGGCTGGTTGACCGGGCACAATTGCTGCCCGATGCGCAGCGACTGGCACCGCATGTCGCGGTCCTGACGCTACCGGCGGAAGGTTTGCCGCAACCTGATCCGGAACTGCTGGAGCAGGCCCGCGGTTTTGCCGCCGAAACTGCGGAGGCCGACCGGGCCTATCAGGAACTGATCCGGTCCGATGCGGCGGCGGCGCTGCCGGATTGGCGGGCGGATCAGGCGGTGCCCGGCCTGTCGGACGTGCTGTTGCGCAAGTCCGGTACGGCGATGAGCGTGCCAATCCCGGGGATTTTCACCCGGGCGGGCTGGGACATGGCGCGCGAAGTCGGGGCCGGGGTCGCCGTCCGGACCACGCGGGCCGAAGCGGCGCGGTTGTTCGTCGACCCGCCGGCCATCCGCAACGACTCGCCCGATCAGGTCATGGGCATTTTGCAGACGGCGCAGCTGGCGCGCTGGAAAGCCTATCTGGGCGATCTGCGGGTGCGGCCCTTTTCCGATGCCGAACAGTCGGTGCTGGTCTCGGGGCGGCTTTCGGTGGCCAATTCACCGCTGGAGGCGCTGTTGCGCGAGGTCTGGGCGCAGGCGGGTGGCTTGGACCGGTTGCGACCTCACGAACAGCAGATCCGGGTGGCGACAGAGTTTGCGGCGATGATCCAGTATGTCGAACAGGGGCGGATGGCCGACATCTCCAGCCTGTTCGCCGCACTGAACGTGGCGCTTGGGGCGATGGACAAGGACGAGCCGCGCGGTTTGCAGCGATTGATGTCGGTACAGGAGCGCAATTCCTCGGTTTCGGCATTGCGACAGGCGCCGCTGGTGGTGGTGCAGATCGTCGAGGATGTGCTGGTGCAATCGTCGGCCAGCCAGTCCGACGGCCTGACCAACAAGCTGACCAAGGACTGGCAGCGCGACGTCCTGTCGATGTGCCGCGCGACCGAGGGCCGGTTCCCCTTTGCCGACGGACCGGACGCCGAGATCGATGCGTTTGCGCGGCTGCTGGCGCCGGACGGGGCGATCGACCGGTTTTTCCGGACGCGGGCCGAACAGTTTATCGACACCAGTGCCAGCCCGTGGCGCTGGAAACCCGATGCGCGGTTCGCCGGCCTGAACCCGGACTCGGCGGCGTTCTTTCAGCGGGCGCGGGCCATTACCTCGGGGTTCTTTGCCGCGCCGCAGGCCGGGATGACCCTGTCGGCGCTGGCCGAGCGCGGCAAGGCGTTCGTGCTTCTGGGCGGGGCGGGCGGGCCGGTGGAAACCAGTGTGGCGCCGCAACGGGTGGCCTGGCCCGGCCCCGATGCGGGCGCAGGCATGGACGTTCGTTTTGCCACGCCCGAAGGCGAGGCGCGGATCAGCCAGCCGGGGGTCTGGGGTCTGTTCCGGGTGCTGGGCGGGCTGCGGCTGCGCGAACGCGACGGCGGCAAGCGGTTTCTGGTGGACGTGCGGGCCGGCGGGGCGCGGCTGTTCGTGGAAATCGCCTTTGATCTGGCCGACAACCCGCTGGCGCGCTGGCCGCTGGTGAAGGGTTTCGCATGCCCGACCGCACTTTGAGCAATTTTCCGCGCCAGCCTCGCGAAATCGTTCTATACTGGTGCGATATTTGCACAAGACTGCTTTCATGCCGCACCCCCGGGCGGGGCCCATTCAGACAGGAACAATGATCATGGCTGACGACCGCGAGATCACCGCCAAGACGCCGCTGCCGCCCGATGACCTGCTGTTTGCACATCTGGACGGGTTCGACGAGATCAGCACCTGTTTTCGCTACGAGGTCGGGCTGGTGTCGAAGAACTTCGACATCGATGCCAAGAAGCTTCTGGGTCTGCCGATCACCATCAAGGTCGGGTCCGGCGACGGCATCCGGTTCTTTCACGGGCTGGTGGCGGAGTTCTCGCTGCGCGAGTTCCGCAGCGAATATGCCTATTACGTGGCCGTGCTGCGGCCCTGGCTGTGGTTCGCCTCGACCCATACCGACAACCGCATCTTTCAGAAGAAAAGCGTGGTCGAAATCATCGAGGAGGTGTTCAAGGAGCAGTCCGGCAACAAGCTCGAGAAACGGCTGCAAAAGACCTACAAGCCGCGCGACTATGTGGTGCAGTACGGCGAAAGTGATCTGGATTTCGTGCAGCGCCTGATGGAGCACGAGGGAATATTCTATCACTTCGATCATGCCGACGGCGCGCACACGCTGGTGCTGACCGATGCCAATTCCAAGCTGAAGGCGGCGGTGGGATACGAGACTGTGCCCTACCATCCGACCGACGCGATGGGGATGGAACATCAGGATACGCTGGCGGAATGGGCGGTTACCGCCAGCACGCGACCGGGCACCTATGTGCACACGGACTATGATTTTGAAAAGCCTGCGTCTGATCTGATGTCGAAGTCGGACGAGCCGCTGAAGCATGCGCTGGATGTCGGCGAGAATTATTTCTACCCGGGGAACTTCATTTTGACCGGGGTGGGCGAAGCACTGGCGGCGGTGCGGCGCGAGGAACTGCAGGCCCCGCATGTCCGGGCACGGGCGCGCGGACCGGTGCGCGGGCTGTGGTCGGGCGTTACCTTCAAGCTGGAACTGTTCCCGCGCGATGCCGAGAATGCCGAACATCTGGTGCTGCGTTCGGAGTATGATCTGGTCGACGATCAGTACCGGGCGGGCAGCGGCACACCGCGACCGGCGATGCTGGTGCGATTGTTGCTGGCGCCCAAGGCCATTCCGTTCCGCCCGGAGCGGCGGACCCGGAAGCCGATCATGAAGGGGCCGCAGACCGCCGTGGTGGTCGGCCCGGCGGGTGAAGAGATCTTCACCGACAAGTATTCGCGGGTAAAGGTGCAGTTCCACTGGGACCGGCTGGGCAAGAAGGACGAGAACACCACCATCTTCGTGCGTGTCAGTTCGGTCTGGGCCGGGGCGGGCTGGGGCTTCATCCAGATTCCGCGCATCGGGCAGGAGGTCATCGTCGATTTTCTGGAAGGCGATCCGGACCAGCCCATCATCACCGGCCGGGTCTATAATGCGGCCCAGATGCCACCCTATGGCTTGCCGGGATCGGCGACGCAATCGGGCTGGAAAAGCAATTCCAGCCCGGGTGGCGGCGGCTGGAACGAGCTGCGCTTCGAAGACAAAGCCGGGTCGGAGGAGGTGTATTTTCAGGCGCAGAAAGACCACAACGAACTGGTCAAGAACAACGAAAGTCGCACCATCGGCAATGATTTCGCCGAAGATGTCGGGCATGACGCCAAGCAGGATATCGGCAATGACCGCACCGAGACGGTGGGTCATGACAAAGCGGTGACGGTCGGCAACAACCGCACCGTCTCGATCGGTGTCGATGATACCGAAAGCGTCGGCAGCAACCGGTCGCTGAGTGTCGGGTCGAACGAAACCATTTCGGTCGGGGCGAATTCGACCGAGACCATCGGGGCAAACAACAGCCAGACAGTCGGCGCCAATCAGACGGTCATGGTCGGCGCGTCGCAGGCGGTGACGGTGGCGGCGGCACAGGCGATCACGGTCGGGGCGGCGCAGGCCACCACGGTCGGATCGTCGCGGGTGGTAACGGTGGGCTCGGGTCAGACGCACATGGTGGGGTCCGACGACGGCCATACCGTGGGCGGCGGCCAGACGGTGTCGGTCGGCAAGGACCAGAGCAATACGGTCGGTGGCGGCCAGACCGAATCCATCGGCAAGGATGCGGCGTTGAAGGTCGCGGGCGGGCGGGCGACCGAAGTCGGCAAGGATGACGGTCTGGCGGTCAAGGGCAATCTGGGCATCAAGGTTGACAAGAAATACGTGCTGGATGTCGCTGACGAGATCACGATCAAATGCGGCGATGCCCAGATCACGATGAAGAAGGATGGCACCATCACCATCAAGGGCAAGGACATCACTCTGGACGGTTCGGGCAAAATCAATGCCAAGGCCGGTGGCGACGTGACGATCAAGGGATCGAAGATCAACCAGAACTAGGGGCGGGGGCGGCGCCGCAGGTTGCGCCACCGGGTGCATCTGGCGGCGCGCACGCCACTCAATGCGTTGGGAGCAGCTGGTCGAGCGCTGCCCCGGGGTCGCTGTCAGCATTCAGCGGCAAATCCGCGCCCTGCCACAGCAGGAACGCGCCGGTGGCGGGCCCGTCCGGCTGTGGCACGGGCAGCGCATCGAGGTCGGCCCAGAGGTCGTCCGGGTCAGTTGGTGTGGCCAGCGCCGCCTGCGCCAGCGGCAGGGCGGCATCGCACCACGCATCTGCCGCTGTCCTGTCCATGCCGCCACCTGCAATGATCAGGACGCTGAGCGGGAACAGCCGCCCGGCACTGTCATGGCCCGGCAGGATCAGACCGGCGGCACTGTGACCGCCCGAAGTCAGCCGGAACCGCAGGCCGCCCGGCGGGAACTCCGCGCCGGCGCGCTGCCTTGGGGCGATGTGGCGGGTGATCCAGCCATCCCAGTGCCGCCGGAACACGGGCGGCAGGCCGCGGTCCACGAAATCGCCGAGGTTTGGCAGCTTGCCGAAAAACCCGCAGTCGGAGGACCCCGCGTCCATTGCGCCGGTACCAACGTTGGATTCGGGGCCAACGTTGGATTCGAGGCCAGCGTTGGATTCGGGGCCAGCGTTGGATTCGGGGTCAGGGTCGGACCCGGAGCGGCGACCGCCCGGTCCGTCGTCGCTCAGAACTTTTCCGGGCACTGGAAATTGCCGAACATGGTCAGATCGAACGGGTTTTCAACCGAATTGGCGCGCAAATCGAAGGCGGCCGAAAATCCGCCAACGTCCAGGCGCAGTTGGAACAGTTCGGGCAGATCGGTCCGCGCCAGCCGGCCTTTCTTGATCAGCCGCAGCCAGGCCCAGGCCCCGGTTTCCGATGAAATTACCTCGGCGGTGCCATCGACCGGGGCGAAGCTGAGCGAGATCAGGTTGGTCTGGTCCGGTCCCGGCCAGGTCATCGGGGTCGGCCGCACCGCCGAGTTGAAATAGACCAGCGACTGGCCGTCCAGGTTCAGCGTCACCCGCGAGGCGTTGGCGGACAGGTCCTTCGGTTCCAGCGTAAAGGACATGATCGGCCCGGCCCCGCCGGGGAACAGGGCGTTGCGGATGGACCGGGCACGTTCGAACGGCCCTAGGGTCGTCGCATCCAGCCCGTAGTCGGCCCGCCAGGCCCAGGGTTTCTGGGTGTCATCGATGTAGGTCAGCAGAGTCTCGTTGGTAAAGCTGTCGATCAGCCCGCCGGGGCCAAACAGCCGCTGAAAGTCGGCAACGTTGACATCGATGGCCGAGCCCTGATCGAACGGGTAGCGGCCCTTGGTGGCCGAGGTGCAGAACGGCAGCACATCGGCACGCCAGCGGGCGTTAAGCTGTTCCACAACGGCATCGCGGGTGACGATGTTGGTGTCGCTGGCGATGCCGGCCACCCAGTCGTCGACCGGGTCGGGCAGATTGGCGGCGATGTTGGCGACCGCACCGGTCAGTTGCGGCAGGCCGCCGCGTTCCAGGAGCGTCTGTTCCGGGTTCGGCGTGGCAGCCACGGTCTGCAACTCGTTGGCCAGCGCGCCAAGCGCCAGCGTCACGTCGTCGAGCAGAGGCGGGACCCCGTCGACCTCCTCGATGATGCCCTTGATCGGGGCAAAGTGTCGGGCGACATCGCTGCCGGGGGGCGGGCCCTCGGTGCCGCCGGCGCCGGTCTTGGTCGCGACCTTGCTGCCCGCCTTTAGCAGCTTGCCGACCTTGCCCAGCTTTTTCGAGGCGGCGGCAACCAGACCGGCGGGAACGGCGCTGGCATCCTCGGGGATCACCCGGGTCAGGTCGGTTTCGTCAACGACCGCCCGCAACAGCCGGCGAAGCGTGCTGTCAGGTAGGGCCAGGTCCTTCAGGTTGGCGGTGGCCACAGTCAGGTCGGTGATCTGGGTCAGGCGGATGTCGCGCAGCATTCCGTCCCATTGCGCAACGAATTCCTCCTGATACTGCTTCATGATGTCAGCTTCGAGGGTGGCCACCGACGCCCCGGAGCTTTCGGCGCAGCCACCGGCAAAGACTGCACGGTCCAGCGCGGCTTCGGCGGCAACCTCGGGGATCCGCGGCAGCACCACTTCGTGAAAGCCCTTGTAGGTGAAGGCCCCGGGCAAGCCGACCCGCAGGGTCTTTTCCGAGACGCGGGTCAGGATGCGGGTGGCGTTCGGGCCGGCCTTTTCTGCGGGAACCCAGGGGTCCAGCGCCAGCACGACCGGATCGGATTTCAGGGCGTTGTAGGACCGTTCGGCCAGCGTGATGGTGCAGATGCTTTGCAGGGCCTCCTGCACCAGTTCCTTGTCGGGCGCTATCTTGACCTCTTCCGATCCCAGCCGGTCCAGGGCAGCCAGTTGATGTTCCAGTGCGGCCTCGGTCGGAAACGGGTCGATAGTGGCGTGATCGACCAGGTTTTCCTGCCACCACTGCGCGGTAAACTCGCGGTCATAGGGCGCCAGCCCGGTCATCATGTAATAGGCTTTCAGCGCGCCCAGCAGGTATTCGGGGTCGCGGATTTCGCGCCACATCGTCGCTTCGAGCAGCGCCACCATCCGCGGTTCCAGAATGTTGCGCAGGGCGCGGTCGTAGGCGATGCGCTGCACCTGTGCCAGTTCGGATTGCGCGGTCGGGCCGATCAGCGTCAGGGGATTGGTCAGAACCACGGTTGCCGCCGATTTCACCTCGGTAGCCGCGTCCAGCGCCAGCCCAAGGTCCAGGGGGTCGGTCGGCGCCTGACGGGAGGCGACGTTGGACAGGCGGCCCGACAAATCCTCCAAGAGCCGCTGCTGGTCGTTGATCGCGCCGCTGTAGCGCAGGAAGCTGAACAGAAAGATCAGACCGGCGATCACTGTCACCAGCGATGCACCGGCAAAGCTGCCACGCCAGATCCACTTGCGCCGTTCCTCGGCGGCGGCGTCAAAGGTGCCCAGACCCGCCTCGGGGAAAATCAGCTCTGTCAGCATGTTGCGCAGAAAGAAGCTGCGCTTTTCGCCAAAGCGGCGTTGTTGCGGCGGTTCGGCAGCGATGCCGATGGCTCCGGCCAGTTCGCCGACCAGCCGGTCGATCGGCGAACCTTCCTGGGTGGCGGAGGTAAAGTAGAAGCCGCGCAGCCACGGGCTTTCCTCGTAGCGGCTTTCACCGAACACGGTATCGATCAGCATTTTCAGCGGCCCGTCCAGCCCCTGCATCTGCGCGGGAAAGCGGAACATCTCGGCCCGGCGGTCCAGTGGCACATCCTCGGCCATGCGGCTGACCAGCCGGGTTTCGAGGCCCGCCATCAGCGCCTTGGTCTCTCGTTCCACCATGGTGCCTTCGATCCGGGCATCGGTGGGCAGGGTCGCGCCCCAGACCTGTTCGCGTTCGCGCGTCGACAGCGAATTGAAAAACGGCTCGAACCCCGGGATCAGATCGGCCTTGGTGATCATCAGATAGACCGGCAGCTGAATCTGCAACCGCTCGCGCAGTTCTGCCAGACGCTTGCGGATCTCGCGGCCATGACTGCGCACTTCGGTGTCGCCGGCCAAGAGTTCTTTGACCGACAGGGTCAGGATCACCCCGTTCAGCGCCCGACGCCCGCGATGCTTCTTGAGCATGTCCAGAAAACCCAGCCACTCGGCGGCATCGACGTCGGGCGCGCTTTGCTGCTGGACGTAGCGCCCGGCGGTATCGACCAGCACGGCATCCTCGGTAAAGAACCAGTCGCAGTTGCGGGTGCCGCCGACGCCTTTCAGGTCGTCGGCCAGATCGATGGGAAAGTTCAGACCGGACTGGCACAGCGCCGTGGTCTTGCCCGATCCGGGCGGGCCGATGATCACGTACCACGGCATGTCGCGCAGGAATTTCTTGCCGCCAAGCTTCGAGCGTTTCATCTCGGTCAGCACCTGGGCGAATTTGGTGTTGATCTCGGCCACATTGGCCTCGCCCGCCTTTGGTGCTTCCTTTCGTTCCGGGGTGGCCAGTTCGGCGACGAACATCTGATTCTTGCGGGCGGCGCGCAACTGCGCCAGCAGCAGCGAGAACAGCCACAGGACCGCGATCACCCCGATCACGATCAGCCGCACCAGATCGGACGCCAGCGGCTGCGCATCACCGATCGAGACCAAGGGGCCGAACTGCCAGATCAGCAGGCACAGCAGCACCAGCCCGATGAAGGTCCAGAGCCTGCGGGAAAACAGAAAGCGGAAGATGGCCTTGATCACTTTCATCACAGCGTCTTTTCGATCTTGATTTCAACGCGTCGGTTTTCGGCCCGCCCGGCCTTGGTGGCATTGTCGCCGACCGGATCGGAATCTGCCCGGCCTTCGAACGCCACCAGCGCCGACGGCACTCCGGCCGCGATCAACAGATCGGCGATGGTCCTGGCGCGGGCCTCGGACAGGCCCTGATTGGATTTGAACGGATTGGCGCGCTGGACGGGAACGGAATCGGTGTGACCGATCACCGTAACCTTGCCGATCACCTCCAGGTTGTCGGTAATGCAGGCGGCAAGGGCCGCCACCAGCGGGGCATAGACGTCGTTGATGCTGGCTTTGGCGGACCGGAACAGTTCGGGGTCGATGCCACGCAGCGTCAGCCGGGCCAGGGCGACATCGTCGCTGCCGGTCAGGGCTGCGGCGGTATCGGCCGGGGCCTTGGCCTGACAGGCGGCCACCAGTTCCAGGATCACGGGTTCCAGCGCCAGATCGGGGGCCGGGGACGCGGTGACAGCGTTCGAGCGGATGGGGCGAAAGATCTCGGCCCGTTCCGGGGGCGGCACCAGACGGGCGATGGTGTAAAGCTGTTCGGCCTTGCCGGTCAGCTGGATGCCAAGGCCGACATACATCGCGGTGATCAGGGCGGCTGCGGCCAGAGCGATGGTCCAGAGCGGGATGGCGAAGCGGCGCACCTCGTCCGCCGCGATCACGCCGCGCCAATTCGGCGACAGATCGGCCTGTTCGGCATCGGAATTGCGGATGGCGCGGGCGATGGAACTGCGCAGCGCAATCAGCGCACCGTCACCGGCGCCGCCCTGCACCCGGTATTTGCCGCGAAAGCCCAGCGAGACACAGAGGTAAGCCAGTTCCAGAAGCTCGGGGTCGCGGTTGGCATAGCGCTGCAATTCTTCCAACAGGTCAAAGAACTTGGTCCCGGCGTTCACGTCGCCCGACAGGCCGGTGACCAAGGGCTGGCGTGGCCAGTCGGAATGCCCGCCCCAGGGCGTGTTCAGCGCGATGTCGTCCAGAAGGGCCGCGACGAACCAGGCGGCCTGATTGGCGCGGGTCAGCGGTACGCCCATGCCGACGGCGCCGTCACGGGCATCAATCAGATTGTCCTGCAAGCGCAGGCGCAGGGTTTCGGCATTGGCCGGCGGCATCGCCCGTTCCAGTTCCGGAGCGATCTCCAGCAGCGCCGAAAACGCCGAAACCAGCGGGTTGGGGTGGGCGCGGGAATGGCGGACGCGGGGGCCACGCCCGGCAGGTGCGCCTGGCGCGGGCTGGTTGTAGGAGGGTTGGTTGTAGGCGGGTGGCGCTGCGTAGCCCGGTTGCGCCGTCGGTTGCGCCGTCCGCTCGCCCTTCACGGGACGGATGCGGGTGCGCCCGGCGTCGTTGCTGAGCCCGAAAGGATCGTCCTTGTCGCTCATCGCCTCACCTGTTCACGGCATAGCAGTCGATGGTCGGTTCGCGTTCCAGCGTGCCGGACACACCGATGACAAAGCCCGGCGCGTCGGCCAGTTGCGCCCAATGCTCGGACTTCTGGTCCAGTTCCAGACAGAGCCGGTCGCCGTCATAGGGGATTTCGCGCGGCTGGCTGTGCAGCGGTTTCAGGGGGATGCCGGGCAGCCGCGATTTCCACAGCTTCTCGAACACATCCGCCGCCCCGACCGTGGCCTGATCGACGAAGATCCGGCGCAGCGCCTCGTCCGACATGTCGGAACCGACGCGCAGCACGATCCGGCTGGACTTCAGGATCTCGGGGTTGTCGATGCGGACTTTCCAGACATTCTGGGCGTGGCGCGCGACCTGCAGCGCGCGCGACTTCGGCTCGACGTGGCGCAGCGACAGCATCAGCGAGCGCAGGGTGTCGGCCAGTGCCGAAAAGGCCGGTTGCGGGTCAAGATGGTCATAGACCGGCAGTTCCGACAGCCGCCGCGACGAGGAGCCATAGGTGGCCATGCGCCCGGCCAGCCCGGCCAGTTCCATGAAGAACTCGCCCGGATGATGCAGGTTCTGCGCCAGCATGTGCGCGATGCGCGGCCGGGCGGTGTTGGCCAGTTCCAGGATCAGCAGATTCTCGATCGAGCGGCCGGCTCCGCCCATGGCGATGCGGCCATGCGCCTCGGCGATGCGGTCGAGCCCGGTGACCACCTCGGACGCAAGGCCGGCGTACCAGGGCGATGCCTGCATGCCGAGGCCGGGCGGCAGGTAGCCTTCGGTCAGGGCAACCGAGCCGTCGGCGCGCAGGCCCTCGACGCGGGCAACGGGCAGGGTGACGTAGCCGGCGGTATCCTCGCCGGGCAGCATCAGGCGGGCGGCAAGACGCGCCACCTCGACCTCCTCGGGGTCGGCACCGCCGCGCACAGTGTCGCGCACTGTCACGATCGAACCGCGGTAGCGCGCGCCCGAGGCTTCGGCGTGGGCCGGGTCCATGGTGGCGGCCCCGGGGCGGTCCATCGGAATGGCCAGGCTGACCAGACCGGACTGGTCGCCCCGGATGGCGACGGCGGCGGGAACCGGCATGCCGTCGGGGATCGCGAACGGCGTGCCGTCGGCAAAGATGCCACTTGCGGCGGCCACCGCCAGCCGGCCCGCATCCAGACCGGCCTTGTCAAGTTGCAGCGACCGGAAGCCGAAGGATTGCAGCGGGGCGGCCTGCAGCGCGCCCCGCACCAGTCCTTCGGTATAGCGGTCCTGCTGTTGCAGGTGCTGGGTGCGCAGGAACAGTCCTTCGGACCAGACAACCTTGTTCTTGTCACTCATCCCTTGTCCTCTGACCCTTCAGCCCGGCGGGTGCGATCACGCCGGAACCAGCGACAGCCCGCCCGCGCCGACATCTACCCGGAACGTCACGGTGTCGGTCGCGGAAATCGCGGTCTTGACGCGGAAGACCTTGCCTGCCGGATCGCGGAAGCCCGCGATGATGCCCAGAATGGCGGTTCCGGGGTCAAGCGCAATGGTCTTTGTCGCCGAGCCGCCGGGGGCAAGGGCGATCACGTCGGTCTTGATCAGATCGGCGCCAAGCGCCTTGGCCGGGTCTTGCAATGCAAACACGTCGGCCCCGTCAAACGCACCGGCACCGCGCAGTTGCACCACCTGCAACGTCAGCGGCCGGTCGGCGCCGTCAACGCCGGGGTTCATGCCGGCGGCACCCTGTGTGACCAGCGTCACCGCACCCGGGCCTGCCGGGCCGCAGGAAACCAGAACGGCCGCAGCCCCGAGCCCGATCAACAGTTCACGTCTTTGGATCATCTGTCATCCTCCTGTTGCCTTCATAAGCGTCGCGAAAATCGGCGCCGACTTCGCCAAGGAAGCGGTCCTCGGCAGAGCGTGCGATATCTTTGTACCGGTCATTGTAAAGTTGCCAGAGCTTTGCATTGCGCCCGCCGGCCAGCAGGGCCTTGATCAGGCCAAGCTCTTCCAGTTCGCGCTCGATCTGGCCGGGATCGAAGCGGTCAATCATCTGGCGCAGCGCCGACTGCATGCCGACCCAGGTCCGCATCTGGTGATCGGCCAGGTCGCGGAACGCGGCGCTGATCGCCTCGTCCGGTTTCAGATAGCCGGGGCCGCGCGGGGCGATCAGCGACGCCAGAACTTCATCGGTATTGGCCATGAACTTCAACGGGTTCACGTCGCTGGACCCGACAATGGTCAGGGCGACGCGGACATTCTGTTTTTCGCGGGCGCGGGTGCGCAGCAGATGCACCAGGCCCTCGGCCATCATGCGGAAGCGCTTGCCAAGCGCGGCCATGTCCTCGGGTGTCGCAGCACCGGCAACCGTGGCGGGGTCAAGACCCAGTCCGCGAAAGAACGCAGCGCGCAGCGCCGCATCCTCGGCAGGTTCGCCTGCCGGGGCTGGCGCGGCGGCTGGCGGTTTGGTCGCTGTCTCTGTTGCGGCAGTGATGGGCGATGCGTCTGCCGCCACAGCCGGCCTTGATGCCTCGGGGGCATCGGCGGGCACAACCCGTTCGCGGCTGCGCCCGGCGTCGGTGACCAAGGGCGCGGGCTCGGCGGATGGCGGGGCAGGTTCGGCCTGGGTTTGCGCGGTGCGGACCGGTTCGGCGCCGCGCTGGTCGGGAGGGATGATTTCCCCGGCTTCAGTCGGGGCAGGCTGCGCCGCAGCCGTCGCGGCCAGGCTTGCGGGCAACCCCCAGTCGTCGGGGGCATCTGTGGCAACGGGAGACGGTTCGGCGGGGCCCGGTTCGGCTGGGACGGACGCCGGTGCAGCGGCGACCAGAGGTGGCAAACCCCAGCCATCGTCTGCCGTCGGCACGGCAGCCGGAGCGGGCGACGCTGCGGCCGGTGCGTCGCCGAAGAAGCTGTCAAAGCTGAATCCGGCGCTGTCGGTGGGTGCCAATGGCGCGGGGCCGGGCGCAGTCGCCACGGCAGACGCCTTGGCAGGGGCAGGGGGGCCGTTGTCCGATCGCGGGTTCACGGGACCGGCGGGCGGTGGCGCGGCACTTGCCGGCGCCGGGGCGAAGGGATCGGCAAACAGCGGTGCCGGGCGTAATGTGGCTTCTGCCGCAGGGGTCGGACGCGGCGTCGCCACCGGGTCCAGCGTGAACGGATCGTCGAACAGCGGCGGCGGTGTGGGCCGGCCGGAAGTCGCCGCAGCCCCGGCAAAGCGGGGCTGCCCGGTTTCGAACGGGTCGGGCAGGCCTTCGGGGCGGCGCACCGCGACCTGGGCCGCGACCGGGCGGCTGAAGAAATCGTCGCCGTCCAGCGCGGTTTGCACCGGAGTGGGTGCTGCGCGTTGCGGTGCGGCCCCCGCCGTCTCGATCTCGACCCGGATCACCACATCGCCGAGCCTGAGCCGCATGCCGTGTTCCAGCGGCGCGGTGGTGCCGGGGCCAAGCGGCTGATCGCCGCCATCGACGAACAGGCCGCCCCGGCTGGCATCGGTGACGAACCAGCGCTCGGTCCCGGCGGCGGCACCACCGGGGTCGGCCGGCCCGCCCGAGATCACGCAGTGTTTGCGCGACACATACATGTCGGGGTCGTCGAGCTGCCAGCTGCACTCGGGCCCGCGCCCGATGCTCAACTCGCCACCCGGGTGGCGCATTTCGCGCACCCGCTGCGGATGGGTGGAATGTTCGATCACCAGACGCAGGCTCATGCCGCCTCGCTTTCTGTCCGGGTGATGTTGGTCAGGCGCAGGTCGCCAACGTCGGCGATCCGGGGCGGCGACAGCCAGGTGGTGCGGCCAAGCTGGCAGGTTCCCATGGTCGGGTCCGGCACTTCATCGCGGGCCAGCACCAGCCGCAGGTCGAATTCCAGTTCCCGGCCCATGGCATGACGGATGGCGTGGCGCAGCCGGTCCATCACGCCGCCGTCGGCCAGAAAACCGTGAAACTGCGCCAGCGACAACGGGCCGACCCGCAGTTCGACCCGCGATTGCCGGGTGAAACTGCGCGCGCCGATCACGGCACTGCTGCCCAGACCGGCATGCGCCTGCCCCAGGCGGCTTTGCAGCCGCGCCGGCAGGTCGACCCAGACGCCGACAAACTCGGCCAGCGCCACCGGAGCCTGCAGCACATCCCCCAGATAGTCGGTCAGGCGTTCCACCCCCTGGACCTGATGCCCCAGGCTGGTGGCATGGCGCAACGTCAGCCGCAACATGCCCGGGTCAGTTGCCTTGAGCCCCGGCATGCCGACCCCGGCCAGCGTGTCCAGAACCGCCTGAACCCGCCCGCCGGGGCCGTGTTCGATCTGAACCTCGGGGCGGGCATCGGCCCAGGCGCGCCAGTAGAGGACGATCATCCGGTGCTGCAGCATGTTGCAGAAATCCAGAAAGGTGGTGTCGGACGTGGCGTCGTTTTCGGCCCCGGCAAACCAGCGTTCGGACAGGCGCGACATGATCCAGCGCGTCATGTGCAACGGCATCGCGCCTTCCGGGCCAAGCAGCCCGATGACCTCGGCATCGACCCGCGCCGGTCGCGCCTCGGTGGCCGGATGAAACCCCGCGACATCGCTTGTGGCAAAAGCCATCCTGATCCGCTGGCCCAGCCGCGCCGGTTCCCGCGCCGGTCCGCCGGTGCGGCCAAAACGGGCCGGCCCATCCTCCAGCCGGCGCAGCAGTTCGAAGAAGCCCATGCGTTCCGGCGGCGTCTGGTCGCCGTTCATATCCGGGCGGGGCTGGCCCGATGACTTGTGGCCGGGTGCGGTCATATCAGCGCCCTGTTGCCGGGCGACATCGGCCAGACCACCAGTTCCTGGCGATGGGTCATGCGGGTCCGGGTCCGCACAAAAGAGTTGATCCCGGCATGACGAGCAAAAAGCTGGTTGAGCAGCGCAGACAGCAGCAGGGTGCTGCTGCCGGTCAGGGTCGCGTCATCCACATCCAGCGTGATCTCGACGCCATGGCCGAAACACATCGGTCCGGGGATGCCCAGCCGTTCGACGACGCGGGCAGAACTGACGCCGGTCACCGACCGGGCGTGGCGCGCCAGCCCCGGGTCGCCCCGGTCGGCATAAAGGTCAAGCATGGCGCGCAGCGGTTCCGCACCGCGCGTCGCATCGGCCAGTGACAGATGGTTCAGGGACAGTTGCCCGATCAACCGCCAGGTCAGATCGTCCAGCTGGCTTTCGCCGCCTGCCGCCATCTTGGGCAGCGTCGCCACCAGGGAACCGCGCGGGCGACGAAAGGCACCCAGCAGTTCCACCTGCCCGACCGGATCACCGGATTCCAGCGTCAGGCGCGGATTGTCATCCAGGATCGGCAGATCGCGGTTGGTGCAGATTGCCCGGATGTCCAGCCGCCGCACCGGTTTTGCCGAACCGGCATCGGCGGGCCGCGCCACCGACAGGAACAGATCGTCACCCAGATAGCTGGTGCGGGTCTGGCCGCGCCGGATCTCGTCCTCGCCCGGGCGGCGTGGTCGGCGTTCGGCGGAATAGACCAGGCCCGAGCCGCGATGCTGTTCAACGGCATAAAGCGGCATCAGGACAGCATCGGCCCCGGTGCTGTCGGCATCCTCGACCCGGAGCAGGTGGTAGATCTCGAAATCGCGCGGCTTGGTGCGATCGGGGTGGACGACATGCGCGGCCGAGCGCCCGTCGATCTCGATCACGTTGCATTCCTTTTCGAACAGGTTGACCAGCGGCGTGGTGAACAGCCGGAAGTCGCGCACGGACAGGTCGGACAATTCCGGGCGCGGCGAGCGGAACAGCACGATGACCTCGACCGCACTGGCGGTACAGGTGCGCAGGGTCGGGTTCAGCCCGTCCAGCCGCAGATAGTGGAACCGGTCCGGCATCAGGAAATATTCCCGCATCAGCCGGTAGCCTTCGAACGACGGGCGCACCCTTGGCAGCAGCCCCTCTCCATCGCCGATGCCGACCATCGACGGACCGGTCAGGCTGCGAAAGCCGCCGGTTTTCAACGGCCGAGCCAGTGCGCCGCTGGTCCAGCCGAATACCGCGTCGAAGATCACGCCGCCTCTGGTGCCGCCGGCAAAGTTCAGATCGAGCCGGTCCAGACCGAGTTCGGCCAGCGACCCCGGGCCCGCCCGGGAAATCACGATACGCAGCCCGGCCTCGGCCCCGTCGGCGTTGCCGACACCGGCTGCATTCAGCGCGCCACGGTCCTGCAGATAGTCGACCGAATCCAGCTTGATCGGCCACAGCGTCACATCCTGCGCGGTGGTATAGGTGGCGCGCGTTGCCATACCGTCGCGGTAGGCGGCCACCAGCTTGGTTCCACGCCTGACCATGTGCCCGTCCAGCATGGTTTGCAGCTGTGCGCCCGGATGCAGGATGGCCGAGGCCACGGCGGGGGCCGGCCCGGCCAGATCGGGGTAGAGCGCATCCAGCAGGCTGCGGACATAGCGGGTGCTTTCGGCATCGTCCTTCAGCCGGGTGCGGGCCGACAGATAGGCCACGCCCTCCAGAAGCCGCTCGACATAGGGATCGGGGCACGGCACCGAATCCAGCGACAGATTTCGCGCAACCGTCGGATGCAACGCCGAAAACTCGCCCGCCAGTTCGCGGATATGCGACAATTCCTCTTCGTAATAGGCCAGAAAGTTGCGATCCATCAGACCTCCTCGACGCGGGTCGAGGCGCGGCCGTTGACAAGGTTCAGCGTCGTCGACAGCCGCATCCGTTCCGGAACCGGCGACAGCATCAGCGTGCCTTCGACCGATATCCGCATGCCATGCGTGTCACCGGGTTCGACCTTGACCCGGATGGTGTCGCGCTTCAGCCGGGGCTCGAACACCGCAATGACTTCCTTCAGTTCACGGGCCAGCACATCCAGATCGAAGTCCGACGCTGCCCGGCCGGAAAATGCCGGAACGCCGTAATTCAGCACCGACCGGCGGGCCAGCGGATAGTCGGCGATGATGGCGCTTGGCTCTTCGGTGGTTTCGCGTTGCAGATCGGTGGCCTGAAATCCGGATTCGAAGCGTTCGACGTTGAACAGCGCCTCGATGTCGCGGCGCACGGCTTCGCGCAGGATGTCGGCGGTCACAACGATGCCGCGCTGTTCCAGAAAAGTGCGGCGCTCCATCTGGCCGATCAGCAAATGCAGTTCGCGGCGTTGCGGCTCGGTCAGGTCCGTATCCCGCTCGATCCCCCGGGTGCCGTCGGCCAGAATCGCGGTCAACCGATCAAGGCCGATGACCGCCGCCAATTCGACTTGGCGGCGGTCGGTTTCGGAGACGATCCCGGGCAAATCATCGACCAGTCGATCCCAGAGGCTCGGCTGGACCGCCTCGCGCCGGGATTGAAGGGTCGGCGTCGGATCGGCCATTCCAGCGGCTTTCTTGTCGCAGGGCTACGCTCAGGTTTGCGCCCGCAAATCGTATTCGAACTCGTTTTCGCCGGCTTCGGAATGATCGTCCGCCAGTTTCTTGTAGGTCGATTTGATCGTCGTGTAGTTCAGCGACACGCTTTCTGACGGGGTCATCCCCCCCGAGGAAACCGAATAGCCCGAGATCAGCACGTTGGTCAGGGTGTAGACCAGATAGTCCAGACCTTCGCCGCCGGTTTCCTTGCGCAGGGTGATCACGATCTCGGGAAAGTTCGTGGCGTTGGACGCGGCCTTGGACAGGTCATTGGACGCTAGGTCGAACGTCTTGGTGAAGACCATTTCGCTGAAGCTGGGCGAGGAGGTTTCGCGCGAGCCATTGGCAAAGCCCGACACGCCGCGACCGACGCCCCATTGCAGCGAAGAGGCAACGATTTCATCGATGTGGCCTGCCTGGCCACTTTCGCCCTTAATGCCGTTGCCCATGTTGATGAATATTCCAGCAGCCATGATTAACTCCTTTTGAGGTTGAACAGTAGGTGTGGTGTTGTTTTATGTTCCTTTGACCGAAGGTAGTTCCGACACCAGCCGAAGGCTCGCGTTGATCCCCTCCAGCTGGTAGTGCGGCCGCAGGTAGAACCGCGCGGCGTAGTATCCCGGCCGGCCCTCGACCGAATCCACCTGAACTTCGGCCTTGGCCAGTGGCCGCTTGGCCTTGGCCTTGTCATCCGCCATGGCCGTGTTGGCCAGAACGTAGCGGTTGATCCATTCGGTCAGCCATTTCTGCATGTCGCCGCGTTCCTTGTAGGTGCCGACCTTGTCGCGCGCTATCGCCTTCAGATAATGCGCGAACCGGCAGACCGGGAACAGATAGGGCAGGCTGGCCGACAGCCGTTCGTTGGCCTGCGCATCGGGGTCGACCAGTTTCCCGGCGCGGGTTTCATCATCCTGCAGACTGTGCGCCCCGATGAAGGCGGCAAGGTCGGTATTCTTGCGGTGCAGGATCGGCATCATGCCCAGCTTGGCCAGTTCGGCCTCGCGCCGGTCATCGATGGCAATCTCGGTCGGGCATTTCATCGCCACGCTGCCATCGTCGGTCGGGAAGCTGTGGACCGGCAGATTGGTGACGGTGCCGCCCGATTCCACGCCGCGGATCTGGGTGCCCCAGCCGTAGAGCTTGTGGGAGCGGTTGATGTTCACCCCCATGGCAAAGGCCGCGTTCATCCAGACGTAGTGATCGTGCTTGCCATCCAGCTGTTCCTCGAACGCGAAGCCCTTTACCGGCGTGGTCGCGGCACCGTAGGGCAGCCGCGCCAGCACCCGCGGCATGGTCAGGCCGATGTAGCGGGCATCCTCGGATTCGCGCAGCGATTGCCAGCTGGCATAGGACGGCGACGAGACGATCTGCTGCAGATCCTGCGGGTTGGGCAGTTCCTGCCAGCTTTCCATCCGGAACAGTTGCGGCGCTGCGGCGGCAATGAAGGGCGCGTGCGCCGAGGCGCAGATGCCCGACATGTTGCGCAGCAGGCTGACGTCGCGCGGGTGGTGGCTGAATTCGTAGGCCCCGATGATCGCGCCGTAGGGTTCGCCGCCGAACATCGAATATTCTTCGGTGTACAGCTTCTTGAAGGCCGGGGACTGGTCCCACATCTGGCCCTCGAAATCCTCCAGCTGGTCGGCAAGCTGATCCTTGGTGATGTTGACGACCCGGATTTTCAGCTTCTGATCGGTCTCGGTGTTGTTGACCAGATAGTGCAGACCGCGCCAGGTGCCTTCGATATCGCGCAGTTCCTGACAATGCATGATCTCGTTCATCTGCGTCGTCAGCAGGCTGTCGATGCCGGCGATCAGGCTTTTGATCGATTTGACGGCATTGCCTGAGATGACGGCCGTGCCCGAGCGTTCCGTGGCAGCAAGGGCGAGGTTCTGCACCAGCTTCTGCAGCTTGGCACCTTCGTCCTCCTTGACCCGGAAATCCTTTTCCAGAAGGTCGGAAAACTCGCCCAGATCGATGGATTGCGCTTCTGCCGCGCCGGCTGCGCCGGTTTTTTCCTGTTCCGCCATGCTCATTCCTCCTTCTTCATCGCTTCATCGGCGACTTGTGCCAACAGCGGCTCGTTCTGCAACAGTTGCGCGATGCGCTTTTCGGCATTCACCTTGCCATCCATATAGCCCAGCAATTCTTCAAGCTGACGACGCATTTTCAACAATTCGGCCAGCGCGGGCACCTGTTCGGCGACCTTGTCGGGGGCGAAATCGCCCATGTTCTTGAACGAAAGATCGACAAACATCTCCTCATCGGTCGCGCCGTCCTTGCCGGGCAGCTTGTTGGGCACCCGGGCTTTGATCCGCGGCGCCAGCGCTTCCATGTATTTGCCGAACCGCCCGGCATCGACCTCGACAAAGCTGCGGTCGGCCGGGGGCTTCATCGCCTCCTTGGTTTCGGACTTGCCCGCCAGATCGGCCATCACCCCCATCACGAATGGCAATTCGATCGTGGTCGGGCTGCCGTAATGCTCGACATCATAGGAAATCTGCACCCGCGGCGCGCGGTTGCGTTCGATGACTTTGGATTTGCTTTCACTCATCTTTCCGACCTCTCCTGTTCACGATCATGGCCCCAACCGGGCCTATTTCTTCTCATCCGGCACGCCGGCAACAGTCTTGAACTCCTTGATCCCGCTGGGTGCCATTTCTTCCATCAGTTGCAGGAAGCTCATGGGCACCATCTTGCGCATCCGCTGCGCCAGATGCGGCATCGGGCTGGAGGGTTCGGTGCGCTGATAATAGTCGATGATCAGATCCAGCAGCTTTTCGACGTCGCTGCGGTTGTTGACCCGGCCGGGGATCGCGGCACCCGCAGCGGCAGCCCCACTGCCGGAACCACCACCCGAGCCGCCGTTCAGAAGCGGAGCCGTTTCTGCCATTGCAGCACCTTCCTGGGCGGGAGCCGTGCCCTGTACCGAGTTCAACGTCGCCAGGACGCGGCTCAGGAACTTGTCGATGTCCTTGAACTTGACCCCCACGCCGTTTTCACCGACCCGTTCCGTGAGGGCTGCCTCCAGCCCCGCCAGCGCGGCGCGGCTGGCCTCAACCGACGCCTTGAGGTCGGTCATCGCTTCGGCCTGCTTGTCGGCCTGATCGCGGCACGCGGTGATCACGCGGATCGCGCGCGCCTCGTGGGCGGCGATCATGCTGGCCTGTTCCGTGCTGCTCAGTCCCTTGAAAGCCTCGACCACATGCGCGTTGGCGTTCAGCGAGGCCATCGCCAGATCGCCACCGGTCACGACACCAAGGCCGCGCGGGCTGAAAATGGTGGTGAATTCCAGATCCCCCAACACACCGGTGTCGGGGTTCTGCATCTGATACAGAGCATTGGTCCGGCGGATCGCCGCTTCGGCCACCGACGGGCTGGGGCGCAGTTCCGGATGCACGGTATCCCAGTATTGCTCGACCGTCCGTGTCAGCAGCGCCAGTCCATCCGCCAGCCCGGGAAAGCCCTGGGAATTGGTCAGGGCCCGCACCACGATCACCAATAGCCGCAGGTCGCGCCCGGTCTGCGCCAGTTCGGCGCTCAAGTTCAGGACCTCGGCCCATTCCACAGCCACCGACCCGGTGCCGCCGCCCTTTACATTCTCCATGCGCAGGGCCCGCGTCGCCGGCTCCATCAGCCGCTCGATCGCGTGAAACCGCCCATCATTCCGAAGCTCGACACCCGAAGGATTGCCACCGTCCACCGGAGCGAGGAACGCATCAAGTTCCATCAGCTGTTCACGGCCTTTGCTGCAAAAAACTTCCCAACACCACTAACACAATACCGTGAGTCTTGCAGCTTGGGCTGCAAAGTCAAGGTCGGGAATCCAGTAGTCGCGTCGCTATTGACAGAATGTTCCCGGGCTCTTCCTTGACGATTTGTGCCAGCGCTTCTGCGAAGGACGCGACCGACTCATCCCTTGGCCGCCGGATGGCAAACAACGGCGTTTTCGACAGAATCGCAATGACTTCCGATTTGCCGAACAGTTCGGGTTCGATGACGATGGCCAGCACCGGTCCGCGCCCGGGTACCGGCGTGGTCGAATGCAGCACCCGCACTCTGCGCACTCCGCCTTCGACCATCCCGACATTTACCAGGGCATGTTCGGTTTGATTGGCGTTAGGCAGAACGTTGAGGACCTTGCCGCTGTTGTCCACGACCGAAACCCACAAGGAGCCATCGACGACATCCGCCGGGGCCTGAACTTCGACGATCGGATTTTCGCCTTGATGATAGATTCCGGTCAGGTTCGGCAGATCGGTGTCGCCATATCCAAGCCAGATCGACAGCGCGTTGGACGGCAGCGGCGGCAGCACCTTTCGGACCTGGCACAGGTCGGTATTCAGGACCGTGCCGTTGACCCGCACCTTGCGCGCGCCCACTGCCGCTTCCAGTGCCGCCTGCAACGCGCCGCCGGTCTCGACCGACGTAAGATCGCCGGTGACGGTTACCGTTTCACCAAGCGCATAGCTGGCGGCCTGCGTCTCCTGGTTCAGCGGGCCGCAATCGGCAAAGGGCAGGGTGACCTGATCCACCGCCTCGCGCGGCAGGACGCGGGGGCCGATGGTAACATCCAGAGTGTGCGCGATGCCGGAGTCTGCGCTCCAGGTGGTAACGGCGGCTTCGGTCAGGGCCGCCGCCGCCGCGTTCGGCGCCACGCCCGCGATCTTTGCCGACTTGTCCTCGACAACAAGCGTCCAGTCCTCCAGTTCGCGCACGACCTCCAGCAGGCCGATCACCTCGACCGGCCAGTTTTCCATTGGCAGGCCGGTCGCAAGGGTCAGGGCTTCGGCGGTTGGCAGGGTTCCGGTCGTGGCGGCAAACGCCTCGCGGATCAGGGTTGCCGTCTCCGGGTCGGGCGCGTGGCCGGACAGGTTGGCGCTGCCGTCGGGGTTCAAGCTGGCCGTCAACTGGTAAGGTGCGGCCAGCGGCAGTTTCGGCGGCAGAATTTCGTCCAGGAGGCCGGTGAAATAGGCCCCGGCGCCGGCCCCGATCAGTGCAACCGGCAGCAGCAGCCAGCCGAGGCCACTGCGGTGCGGGGCCTGGGATTTGCCGCTGGCCGGCGGCGTGCTGCGCCGACCGCGATCGGTGACCGGCTTCAGGCCCTGCGATAGCCGCTCGATGATATCCTCTGCCCGCGCCGGGCGGTCGGACAGGGCAGGGGCCGTCAGCCAGTCGATCAGCCCCTTCAGCGGTTCGGGCACGCCCTCGGTGTCCAGCTTTGCCTGCTTGCGGCGCACGATCTCGCCCGGGGTCGAGCCCGAAAACGGAATCTGGCCGCGATAGCTGGCCAAGAGCGTCGCCCCGAGCGCATAGAAATCCGACCGCTTTTCGGCCTTGCCATCCAGTTGTTCCGGCGGCGCATATTCGTATTTTCCGGCAAACTCGTTGCCGACGATGGTCTTGGCCCCGGTCGCGGTATCCTTGGCGATACCGAAATCGATGATCGTCGCCCGTTCCGGCGAGCCGCCGCGCAGAATCACGTTGTCGGGCGACAGATCACGGTGAACGATGCCGCGGGCATGGGCGGCCACCAGCCCCTCGGCCACCCGGTGGGCCACGATCATCAACTCGCGCGGGTCCATCCGGCGTTGCAGCATGATGTCGCTCATCGACAGGCCGTCGATGAAATCCATCACCAGAAACACATGGCCCTGATCGGACCGTGAGCATTCGGTGTAGCGCACCACCGCGTCGTTCAGAACGTCGCGCATTTCCTCTTCGCGCTTCATCAGTTCGACATAGTCTGCGTTGCCGGAAAACTGGCTGTTCAGCGCCTTGATCGCCACCACCCGGTTGTTGATGGTGTTGCGAGCCCGATAGACTTCGCCGGTGCCGCCGCGCCCCAGCACGCCCTCGATTTCATAGGTGTTGTTCAGCACCTGGCCCTGGCGGAAAATGTCGCTTGGCAGCGGGTCGATCATGGGTTTGCTCCGGCAGGTCGTGGGGGCGCGCAAAACGTTCGCTTTAGTCGAAATTGCAGAATAGACTGACTGTACGCAAGCTGTCTGCCTTTTTTCCTTCGCGGACGGCAAGCACTCACATTCAACACCAAAGGGTGCCCATTATGGCCCAACGCGGCAGCAACGAGACGATGAAGCGCAAAGAGCTTGTCGGTAAACTGAATCCGTTGTGTTTCAAGGCATTGTCCACTGCGAGCCAGGCCGCCAAGGGGCGCGGCAACCCCTATATCGAACTGGTGCACTTCATCGAGGCCTTGTACGATTCCCCGCGTTCGGATTTCGAGATTCTGTGCAAGGCCGCCGGGATCGACGCGGCGAAGATGCAGGCCGACCTGATCCGCGCCATCGACGCTCTGCCGCATGGCGCCAGTTCGGTCACCGACTTTTCCGACCACGTGTTCCACGCGATCCGGGAAGGTTGGACTTTTGGCAGCCTGGAATTCGGTCAGGATCAGGTGCGGTCAGCCTATGTGCTGCTTGGCGCGCTGAAGGTGCCGGTGCTGGAGGGGCTGCTGTACAAGATCTCGCTGGAGTTCGACAAGATCGAGGTAACCTCGATGTCGGCACAATTGGCGGATCTGCTGGCGGAATCGGTCGAAGGCGGCGAACCGGTCGCCGCAACAGAGGATAAACCGAAGCAAAGGCCGGGCGGGCAGTCGGCGCTGGCGCAGTATGCCACGAACCTGACCGAGCGGGCGCGGGCGGGCAAGATCGACCCGGTGATCGGGCGCGACCCCGAGATCCGGCAGATCATCGACATCCTGATGCGGCGCCGCCAGAACAACCCGATTCTGACCGGCGAGGCGGGCGTGGGCAAGACGGCGGTGGTCGAAGGTTTCGCGCTGCGACTGGCGCGCGGCGACGTGCCGCCACAGTTGCGGGCGGTGGAACTGCACATGCTCGACATCGGGCTGATGCAGGCTGGCGCTTCGGTGAAGGGCGAGTTCGAAAAGCGGCTGAAGGGGGTGATCGACGAGGTGCAGTCGTCGGAAAAGCCGATCATCCTCTTTATCGACGAGGCCCACACCCTGATCGGAGCCGGCGGTTCGGCGGGCACCGGCGATGCCGCCAACCTGCTGAAACCGGCGCTGGCGCGCGGCGAGTTGCGGACTGTCGCCGCCACCACCTGGTCGGAATACAAGGAACATATCGAAAAGGACCCGGCCCTGACCCGCCGCTTCCAGGTGGTCAAGATCGAGGAACCCGGGGAAAAAGCGGCTGTGCAGATGCTACGCGGCATCGCCGGGGTGCTGGAAAAGCACCACAAGGTCGAGATCCTAGATGAGGCGATCGAGGCGGCGGTGGCGCTGTCGCACCGCTACATTCCTTCGCGCCAGCTTCCTGACAAGGCGATCAGTCTGCTGGACACCTCCTGCGCCCGTGTCGCAGTGTCGCAACATGCCACCCCGGCAGAAGTCGAGGATATCGAGCGGCGGCAGGGCGCGCTGCTGGTCGAACAGGGCATCATCGAGCGCGAGGAAGCCATCGGTATCGACGTCGGAGAGCGCAAGTCGGATGTCGAGGCCGGGCTGGCGAAGGCCGCCGAGGAACTCGCCGCCGCCAAAGCCCGCTGGGACGCGGAAAAGCTGCTGGTCGAAGAGGTGCTGGACCTGCGGGCCAAGCTGCGCAACACCGGCGCGGCGCTGGATGCGACCGGAACAGTCGGCGATACCGAACCGGCCGCCGCCGAAGCTGCGGCAATTGCCGAGCCCCACACGGCCCCGGAAGCTAACATGGCTGCCGAAGGCGGGGCGCAGGCCGCGGTTCCTGCCACCCTGTCGCCAGAGGAACGGGCCGCGTTGCTGACCACGCTCAGGGCGCAGATGGCGAAGCTGGCCGAGATGCAGGGCGAGCGTCCGCTGATCCTGCCCTCGGTCGACCGCAACGCCGTGGGGTCCGTGGTGCAGGACTGGACCGGGATTCCGATGGGCCGGATGCTGGCCAGCCAGACCGAGCGGGCGCTGGCATTGGCCGGTATATTGTCGGACCGGGTGGTCGGGCAGGACCATGCCATGAGCCAGATCGCCAACCGCATCCAGACCAGCTACGCGGGGTTGGGTGCACCGGAAAAACCGATCGGTGTCTTCATGCTGTGCGGCCCTTCGGGCGTCGGCAAGACCGAAACCGCGCTTGCCCTGGCCGAAACCCTGTATGGCGGCGAGCAGAACCTGATCTCGATCAACATGAGCGAGTTTCAGGAGGCGCACACCGTTTCAACCCTGAAAGGCGCGCCACCCGGCTATGTCGGCTATGGCAAGGGCGGCATCCTGACCGAAGCGGTCCGCCGCCGCCCCTATTCGGTGATCCTGCTGGACGAGGTGGAAAAGGCGCATCCCGATGTGCACGAGATCTTCTTTCAGGTGTTCGACAAGGGCATGATGGACGACAGCGAGGGACGGCGGATCGATTTCAAGAACACGCTGATCCTCTTGACCTCCAACGTCGGGTCGGAAGAGATCATGGACCGGACCGACAATGGCAAGAAGGCCGCCGATCTGGAGGAACTGGGAACCGCGCTGCGTGCGCCGCTGCTGAAGGTGTTTCCCGCCGCCCTTCTGGGCCGCGTCGTCACCATTCCGTACTATCCGCTTTCGGATGCGATGATCGAGGCTATTGCCAATCAAAAGCTGCGCGGCATCGCGCGGCGGCTGGAAGCGGGGCATGGCGCCGAACTGGTGCTGGGCGAAGGCGTGATGGAGACGATCAAGGCCCGCTGCATCGAAATCGAATCCGGCGGGCGGATGGTCGATGCGATCCTGACCAACACGCTGTTACCCGAACTGAGCCGCCAGGTGTTGAACCGCAAGCTGGAAGGCGCGGTCCTGACCCGGGTGACGGTGACCGGCAGCGATGCCGGGTTCGCCTATGCGTTCGAATAGGAGGCGATGATGCATGACGGTGCCTTTTTGTCCGGTCTGTCCGGGGTGCGTCTGGGCCGTTTGACCGGCTTTACCGCCGAGGGGCTGGCACAGGTCAGCCTGCCGACCGGCGAGGCGTTGTCGGCGCGCAGTCTGGTCCGGCTGGGTCCGACCGACGCGGGCCGCGAACTGGCGCTGACGCTGATCGAAGGCGAGGCGCTGGTCTTGGGACTGATTCAGCCGCCGCTGCCGGTGGTCGAGACCGATGACGAAACGCTGGTGCTGGAGGGCAACCGCCAGGTCACGCTGCGCTGCGGCCAGGCCAGCCTGACGCTGACCGCCGATGGCCGGGTGGTGGTGCGCGGCACCAGCATCCTCAGCCGGGCCGACGGGCCGAACCGGGTGCAAGGGGCCAGCGTGCAGCTGAACTGACGGCTACTGCCATTCCTGATCGTCAAGCACGAACGGGTTGCCGTCACGGCGCTGGCGGTTGACGTGGCGTTCCAGCAGCGGCTGCGCCTGTCCCGGATCATAGGGCAGATCGGGCATCAGCGCTTCGGGCGGCACCGGCCCGCCTTGCGGAAAGTCGTCGTCGAACAGGCCGGGCACTGGCCGCCCCTCGACCGCCCAGCTGTGATGCGCCAGCAGCCGCGACACCGTCGCCTCGAACCACTGGTCATAGGGTTGCAGCGGCTCGATCACATGGCGGGCCAGATTGTCCATCCAGACGGCGCGGTCGGCAAGTTCGGGATTGTCTTCGCGGCCCTGCATCGCCTCCAGCAGGATCGCCATCGCCATGGCCATCGGGCCGTTGACCGGCCCGCGCCAGTCGTCATCGGGCGGGTAATAGCGCAGGCAGTGCCAACCGGGCACCAGATCGGCCCAGGCGGCGTCAAGAAAGGCGCGCGCTTCGGTCGGCAGGCCAAAGCCTTGAAATCTGGCGGCAATCCATTCCGCTGCGCCAATGGCCAGCGCGAAATTCGCGGTATGGGTCAGGGCCAGCAGCCGGTCGTGCAGGGGTTCGGGCAGGAAATAGAAATGCTGCAGCTGGTTCGCCTCGTCCCATTCGAAGCGAAGCGGCAAGGGCGGGGAAAACAATGCAGGCGGGACAATGGCCATGGTCTAGGCCCCGGCCAGGTAGGGGGCGCGCAACCCCATGTCGCGCAAGGCGTCAGCCGGTCGCAGCAGCGGGTTCTGCGTCGGGTCGATGCCAGCCAGCCCGGTGGCCGCCAGCCCGGGCAGGTCCATCGCGGCCGGGTCGGCGGCCAGATCCAGCAGATCCAGTGGCAGCGGCACCCCGTGGATCTTGCGCACCGCCGCCTCCCAGCCGTCGCGGGTGGGGTAGTCCTGCAGGTCGGGCGTGTCGTAGATGTCGCACGGGGCCACGGCATCCAGCCGGGTCAGCAGGCCCTGAACCCAGTCATCGACCGCCGCCTTGTTTTCGGCCCCGCACAGATGCCGGGTCAGATTGACCACAAATGCCAGTTCATCGACCGGTGCGGTGGACAGGAAATAGCCGCTGGTGCCCTTGATCGCGGTAAAGAAGAAATAGGGGATGGTTCGCCGGATCGCTGCGATCTTGTCGGGGTTGGCCTCGATATCGCTCAAGGTGATGCCGTACGTCGACGGATAGCGCCAGTCGAACTGATAGGAATAGATCTGTTCGGCCAAGCACTGATTCAGACGAAGGTTCATCACCGGCACCAGCCGCTTTGACAGGAGGCCGACACACCCGATGTACAAGAGGTAAAGTCCGCAGCAGGTCTTGCCCATAAGGGCTTCCTTCAGCGGCGTATTGGCCGAAACCGGCCCCAGATGCGCCAGCGGGCCCTTCCACTTGATCGCGTCGGCGGTTTTGGCCGGGATGATTGCTGGCAGCAGCCGGTCGAGGTCAAATGCGCTCATACCGGGTCCTCCTCTGGTTGTTCGCAGACATCGCGTGTGCCGGTGCCGTCCTGGTTGCACAGTTTGATATCCATGCATTGACAGGCATGTTCCAGCACCTTGCGGCAATTGCCGCAGGTCGTGTCCCTGACCCGGGTGATCCGTTTGCCCTTCTTGTCCTTCTTGAGGGTCAGGGAATGCCATTCGATGGCCATGATCACCGTGGCGGTCGGCTTCAGCGGACCCAAGCCGGACAGGATGCAGGGCTCGGCGTGGGCATGCGGGCCGCCGCGCGCATGCAGGTAGGGTTCGGCATTGGTGCAGATCTGCTGGCTGATCCGCTTGGCCGTCACCTTGCCGTCGGCGTCCGTCACCGGCACCAGGTTCTTTTCCTTGAACTGCTGCGGTTGCGCCAGCCCGCCGGCCTTGCGCACCACGGCGTTCGAGGTGCCGCCGACGATCCGGGGGCTGCCGGCAGCGGGCTGGATGAAGGCATGGGTGACCGTGCCCGAGGTCTGCAGTTCGCGGAACTTGGCGCGCTCGGCTTTCGACTTCTTGGGGTTTCTGGCCGCTTTGTCAGCAGCGGCGAACTGGTTCTTGTTCAGGAACTTCAGTTCCGGGCACGGATTGTCCGGGTCCGTCATGATCGCGACATTCAGTCCGGCGACGCTGACCGAAACCGAACCGCCACCGATGTTCATGTGGTTCTGGGTGGTCAGATCGGCAAAGCGGCAGGCCCCGCCGCCCTCGAACATCACATCGAACGAATAGGCGGCGAACTTCAGCGGGCCGCTGATCTTGTGGCTGATGACATTGGCCCCGAAGCTGTTGGTGGCAGGTTCGTTGCCCATGGTCTTGGAATATTTGGTCGAATTCTTCTTGCCCGCCTCCTTGCCCTTGACGATGACGCTGGTGCAGCCGTCGGACGTATCCGACGCCATGCCGGTCATCGGATAGGGGATCGGCACCGGCCCTGCGGGCGGCGGCGGCGGCGACAGACAGACATCGGGCATCGCGGCAATGGTCTTGTTGGGTGTGGCCTTGCCCGAAACCTCCATGCCGTTGGCGAAAACGCTCATCCCCGTCCTCCCCGGAATTCGGCGGTCAGCGCCACACGCCGCCCGTCATCCTCACCCGCAAAACACAGCACGCGGTTCTGTGCCAGCAGCCCGGCCTTGCCTGCCGCAAACGCCCAGCCAAGCTGAAGCGGCATCAGCGCCGCCCCGACCTCGCCGACATTCTCGATGGCGTTCAGATGTTCGGTATGGCCGCGCGTGCGGCGCGAGCGGCCTTCTGGCGGGGCGCGTTCCAGCCGCATCGATGCCAGCATCTGTTCCTTGAACTTGAAATGCTCGCCGTTCAGATCGCCCATCAGGGCCGGAATGTCATGGAACGGCAGGTTTGCCGCGTTCAGCGCCGCCCGCATCGCATCGGTCAGGCCCTCGCCCGTCACCGCTGCCGCGCGGCTGCCGCCATCGCGGCCCGGCTCTTGCCCGGCCCCGATGCCGGTTATGGCCAGTTCCAGTCCGTCCACCGACCCGGTCGGAGCGATCAGCAGCGCCGCTCCTGCCTCGCCGACGGTAAAGCCCGAACTGTTGGCGGCGGATTTCAGGCGGGCGCGGTCGCTGTAATGGTCGACGATGCTCTGGCTGATCAGGCTTTCAACTCCGGCGATGATCTGCAACGGATAGCGCCCGGACTGAGCGGCGGCGCGCGTCAGCAGGTGCGGCACCCCGCAACGCCCGCCCGGCACGGCACAACTGCCCTCGGCCAGCGGATGCCCAAGCTTGCGTTCCAACCCGTCCAGCACCAGATCTTCCAGCCCGGCCGGTCGGTCGGGCCGGTCATCGGGGGCCAGCGTGATCAGAACCGGAATCCCGGCAGCCGGGCGGCGCAACGCCTCGGGCAGCAGCGCTGCGACTTGCGCCAGACATTCCTCGACCGGCGGGGCCAGGAGGTCGGGCAGGAAGCTGGGGCCGGACCACCATTGATGTGCGGCCACCCGGAAGAACGGCAAGGGCGCCCCCGACGCCATGTCCCACAACCAACCGGTTTCCGACCCGATCAGCTTGCCCCGGATGCCGGCAACAGTTGCAGGACCGTCGTGGCCCAGAGCGGTCCACATGCCATAGCCAACCACCGACAGGCCGGGGGCCATTCCAACCGGTGCCGTACGCGGATCAGCCATCGGCGCTGCCCCCGACCGGATGATGATCGGCACCGTCCAGCAGCCGTTCGGTAACCAGCGCCTGCGCGAACTCGAACAGGTCACGTTCGGCCAGGATGTGGGTGCGCCAGGTCAGGCACATCAGCGCCTGTTCCGGCAGCAGAAGCACCGTATCCAGATCGGCGATCCGCTGCGTCACCCGCCCGGATTTCCGCAGGAACTGCACCACGATATGCAGGCGCGGAATTTGCCCGGTGATCTGCGATTGCGGTGCCAGATTGATCATCTGAACCACTTCGCCCCCCTGCGGATAGGGGATCTGCTGATCGGTGGCGGCGGCCTGAAAATAGCGCTCGTCGAAGTCCTGCGGCAGGAACGGCAGCCGCCATTCCAGCCAGGGATCGTCATAGGTGCCGGCAAAACTGCGCCGGGGCAGCCAGTTGCGACCGACAGGGCCGAAGGCCATCGGGGTGTAGTCGCTATCCGGGTTGACGGCATCGATTCCGTCCTCGGCAGTTTGCGCCAGCGGCAGCCCTTCGCGGTCCTGTGCGCCGGGATAATAGCCAAGCCCGGCCGGATTGCGCTGAAACATCGCGGCCAGCGCCGGGTTGTCGGCCGCCGGATCAACGCCGCCATAGGCCTGATCATAGCTGATCGGCTGGGTGACAAAGGCCCGTTTCGCCGACGGATGGTACCCGGCCGCGCCGCGCAGCCAGATGCGCGGACCGTGGACGGTGAAGCGTTTGGCCCAGCCGCCCAGCCGGATGCCGACCCCCAGTTCCGTGACCGGAGCGCCGCCGGGCGCATGCGCCTGTGCGGAACACAGGACATCGCACAGCGGTTTGTGCGCGGCAAAGTCATTTTCGAACAGCACGGCATCCTGGCCGGGGTCCGGCCCGAACAGGTCCGCCTCGGTCAAGGGCAGCTGCGCCGGAGCAACCAGAGTGGGGGCGCGGGGATCGGCGGGCAGGGCAAAGGTGCCCTTGGTCACCAGAACGATCTGTTCGTGCCCGGCCTTGTCAAAAGTCAGGGTGAAATTTGCCGGATAAGGGGTGGCGTTTTCCAGCTTCATGCTGTGCCAGAGCCTGTCATGTGCACCGGCGCTACCACAGTCGGGTAAACCCCCGGTCGCCTTGAACCACTGCGCCGTGCCAGTTCGGCAGCGGCGCACCCGGTTTCCGGGTGGCAATCTCCAGCGCAAGGGCACGCTGGTCGAGCTGCCAAGGGGCCGCCGCCTCGATCGGCGGCTGCAGCGTCCAGGCCGCCGCCCCCAGCAAATGCCGGGTTTCCGCTTGAAAACGCCCGCGGTTGTCACCCAGCCACCGTGTCAGCTTTTCCGGGTCGGGCCAGTACAGCCGGCCCTCGATGAAACTTTCCTGCGGGCAGGCTGCAACCACCGGGTCGTCCGGATCATCCGGAAACTCGGCCAGTTCCAGCGACAGCGGCCCGAGCCTGATGCCGGCAATGCGGCAGAACGCGGCACCGGCGATCCGGGCGACCAGCGGCTGGTCCATCCGGCTGATCAGCCAATAGAGCGCCCCAGCGGTGCCGAGAGCACCGGTTGCCAGCACACCCCAGCGCTCGGTGGCCGGGTGGTCCAGCAGATCCGTGGTCCAGCGGCGCGCCATGGCGGCGTCACTGGCCAGCGGCAGCAATTCGGCGATCCGGCGGGCGGTTTGCGGCGTGGTGCCGGGCCCCAGTCCAGCGGCCAATGCTGCAGGTGCCGCCCGCCGGTCGCCCAGCAGCACCGCTGCCCACGCCGCCCAGAATCGCAAGGTCGGATCGGCTGCGGTTTCGGCGCGGGCCGCCAGCAGTTCCACCAGATCAACCCGCCCGACTTCGCCCGCCAGTTGCATGGCCCGGGCGGCAACCCGGGGATCGTCATGCCCGATCAGCGGCGCCAGATGCTCGCGCGGGTCGACCCGGTGCCGGCCGCAGACATCCAGCGCGATCCAGACCGCCATCGGATCATCGCCGCTGATCCAATGCCGCATCCGTTCGGCAATCACCGCAGGCGCACAGCTTGCAGCCGCCGCGCCCAGTGCGGCCACCTGATCCCAAGGCCGGGCTTCGGGTGGCAGCAGCGCCGGCAGATCAGGGTCGGGTCGCTGCCGCAACGCCACGTGAAACGGCGCCAACACCTCGCCAAAACCTTGGGCAATGGTCAGATTCTCCAGCACCAGTTCCAACCCGGCCCCGCCCGCCATCGACAGTGCATCCAGATGCCCGGCCAGCCGACACTCAAGGTCATAAAGGTCGATCAGGCTGAAATTCGGGCCATCCTGACCGAGCCGGTGCTGCGCCGCGACAAAGGCGGCGTTTTCGGCATGCAATCGAAGGATCCGGTGATTCAAAATCGGTGCGTTCGAATTCATGGCAGAATACCCACCCTGTAAGCCCGATCAGCTTAGCCGATCAGGTCCCGATTCCAAAGCCCGCAATCTTTCCGGGGCCGGTCCCGCCCGCCAGGCAAAGGCGGGCGGCCAGCACGGCAAGATGGGCGGCAATCACCTGACCCCGAGACGGGCTTGGTTTGGCGACATCCCATTGCTCGGACCCGTTTGCCGGACACGCATGACGCTGACCGGACTGCGGCTGCTGGTGCATTTGCCGCTGTTCATGTCCGCGGTTGCGGGCGGGCCCTTCGCGGTGTCGCTCGTTTCCGAACAATTGATCGTATTACTGCCGGATCGCCGATGATCCGCATTTGCCCGGCCAAAGGTTGCGCGTGACGCCCGACGCCGATGGCGTTACCCTGATCGACGCGCCGCACATCCTGCCGTTTTGCCGCAGCAACATCCGGCAGGTCCGGGGGCGCGACGGCGACACGATCGGCAACGGCGGCATGAGCGTGGTTTCTCTGCGCGCTCAGGTTTCACAGGCTACAGAGCGTTCAATGCAGGCTGTGTTCAGCCACTGCCGCTGCGAACCTATCGACCGCCACCGCGCGTTTTCCTGCCGCCTGGGTCTTGCCGCCGAAGCCGACCAGGGCCGGTGCCACCCGCGCCAGTATGCTGGCGGAAGCCGGTGTGACGGACGGCAGCTTTACCGCTTTGCCGTCGGAACCCGACCGGTCGTTCGCATACAAAGAGCCCGCCGCCGCGACCGGGCTGTTGTGAGACCATGACAGCATCGATCCGGGTGACCGACAATTTCAGGTAGCCCGCAAATGCGCCTAGTGTTCCGAGTCTGACACTTGTTACCGATTTCCCCTGATTTCATCGAGGGCATCAAGCGCACGGCGTTCGCGGGCGATGATGTCATCGGCGGTCTTGCTCCAGACAAAGGGCTTCGGCTTTGCGTTGTGCAGCAGGA
>JANNRR010000186.1:0-22710 GCA_031401675.1 Paracoccaceae bacterium | reverse complement strand
CGACAAACGCGATGACCCGGCTCCGAAGCTCCATAGGATGTGGCTTGCCCATTTCGACCCCCCTGCATCTTGCAGGGCTACCGAATCACAATCCGCCCAATCTGGGAATCCTGAATCGGAACACTGGCGACACGCTTTAGTTGATCGCTCCACTTTTCGGGCACGTTGCCTGATTTGGTGATCAGCCGGTTGATCGCCATAGCAACTGGGAAGTTGATCACGACCTCCATTGTGCCCGTATCGGCAAGCGCACCTAGGGTAGACCATTCGAGGTGCGCGCCGTAGGGGTCGAGGAACGCTACCCCGCGAATGTTCCGTGCCTTCAACGACGGTGCAAGATTGCGAATGAGGGGGTTGCAGTCCCCCACCTGCACAGCCACGCCTTCCCGACCTGTTGTGACGGCTCGCAAGGTCTCTGCTCGCGTCTCGTCAAGGTCGAAGAAGTAGTGTCGCTGGAATCCGTGAGGCACGTTCAGGGCGCGGACCGGCGACCCCAAGATGAACTCGGCCTGCGCCTTCGTGTCCTCCGCTTCGTCGAAGAACGGGCTAGGCTCGCTCGCGACCCCACTACCGCGAACCTTTGCTATGCAGGCACCGGCAAAAGCGTCGATGTAGACCCGTGTAAATGGCTGCTTACTGAGTGCTTGGCCGTAGAACTTGAGGTATGCCTCCAGCGCATCGAGTTTCGCTGCCGCCCAAGGACCGACCGTGTTTTCGCGGTGGTCCTTCTTCATGCAAGCTCCGCCATGATCGCCTTCGGCACGATCTGCCAAGGGAACCCGTTCCATTCCTCGCCCTCGAGCAATCGACCGCCTGACTTGGGTCGCGCACCGCCCCATTGCTTGAAGAAGAACGCCACATCGAACTTGTTGCAGGCAAGGCGCAACTCGGTCGCCCACTCGCGCTGCATGGGCCGTGCCTTTGGCCCGCTCTCCCCGCCAACGATGGCCCAAGCGACCCCTGTCAGATCGACTGCACCGATGGGGCCGAGAAGCGGTTCGAATGAGATAAAGCGGGCATCCGAGTTGATCTGCCGCAGGTGTTCTACCCGCCCCTTGTGGGCCGCGTCCTCGACGGACACCCCAAGCCATATATGAGACGGTACACGCCCGCCATCATACCGTCGCCTGACATAGTTGCGCATCAGCGAGGATCGCTTGGTCAGCACCTGATAGACGTGGTGGTCAGCCTCCTCCATCGCCTCGAAAACCTTGTCGATGTGCTGGCGGTCAACGTCCTTATGGAAAAGGTCGCTCATCGAGTTGACGAAGATCATGCGTGGCTTTTTCCACAGCGCGGGCTGGCGCAGCCGCGACGGCCACAGGCGCAGATCGAATCCTTGCTCGTATGGGTGGCCCCTGATGCCACGCCAACGCTCAGCGAACCGTTCCGCATAGCAGTTGTCGCAGCCGGGCCCGATCTTCGTGCAGCCCGTCACAGGGTTCCAGGTTGCGTCCGTCCACTCGATCTCTGATTTCTGCGCCATGCTCGCCTCCCGTTTTTGTGGATAACCCTACACCAAGTGGACAAATACGGAACAGCTTTCGGTCGCGCATTCCGGCGGAAAGGTCATGGCGAAGCCCTTGCTGCGGAGATGGCCCCGACGTAGGCAGGGGAGGATTGCAGGACGGTTGCGCGGATGTGGGGCGGACGCAAGACGGAAGGGGGTCTTTGGAGCCCGCTTTTCGCGCCTTCAGGCCAGATCAAGTTGCAAGAACACGACGCGGGATTGCCTTTCCGGGGGAAAGTCGGGCGGGGCGGCCACAGTGCGGAAACCGGCGGCGCGGTGGATCGCGTGGGCCGACGTCATCGCGTTGCCGGAATCGAGCACGATCCGGCTGACCTGGCGGGCGCGGATTTCGGCGGCTTGCGAGCCATGAGGCTCGGGCGTGGCCTTTCTCGGCGGTGTTTGGCCAATGGGAAAGAGCGGCCCGGGGAAAGCAAGGCTTTTCCGGCGGGGTTGCGGTGGGTGCATCCCTTGCGGGATTGGCGTGGAATGCTTACTGACTTTGCCAGACAAGCAAAGGCGGTCCGATGAGCCAATCCCCCGACCCGACGGAAGACCGGCCGAAATCGAAGCGCGTCGGCGCGGTGGCCGGGCTGTGGCCGTTTGTGCGCCCGTACCGCCTGATGGTGCTGCTGGCCCTGGCGGCGCTGGTCCTGACCGCCTGCGTGTCGCTGGTATTGCCGATTGCGGTCCGCCGCGTGGTTGACGGCTTTGATGCCGGCGATGCCGCCTTGCTGGACAAGTATTTCGGGGCGGCGCTGATGATTGCCGGGCTGATGGCATTCGGCACCGGTCTGCGCTACTATCTGGTGACCCGGCTGGGCGAGCGGGTGGTGGCCGACATCCGGATGGCGCTCTTTGACCGGGTGATCGGGATGAGCCCGGCGTTCTTCGAACGCATCATGACCGGCGAGGTGCTGAGCCGGCTGACCACCGATACCACGCTGATCCTGAGCGTGATCGGGTCCAGCGTTTCGGTGGCGCTGCGCAATGTGCTGATGCTGGGCGGCGGCATTGTGCTTCTGATGATTTCCAATGCCAAGCTGACCGGGCTGGTCCTGTTGCTGGTGCCGGCGGTGATCGTGCCGATCGTGGTGCTCGGGCGGCGGTTGCGCGGGTTGGCCCGGGAAAATCAGGACCTGATCGCCGCCAGTTCCGGCAATGCGTCCGAGGCGCTGTCATCGGTGCAGACGGTGCAGGCCTTTACCCACGAGGCGGCGAGCCGGGCGGTGTTTGACCGGATGACGGAACAGTCGTTCAACTCGGCGGCCAAGCGGATCGGCACAAGGGCGATCATGACGGTGATCGTGATCTTTCTGGTGTTTGCCGGTGTGGTCGGCGTGCTGTGGATCGGGGCCCGCGACGTGCGGGCCGGGGTGATCAGTCCCGGCGAGCTGGTGCAGTTCCTGATCTACGCGGTGATCGTCGCGGGGGCGGTTGGGGCACTGTCGGAGATCTGGGGCGAGTTGCAGCGGGCGGCGGGGGCGACCGAGCGGCTGGTGGAGTTGCTGAACACCGTCGATCCGGTGCTGGACCCGGCGGCGCCGGTGCCGGTCAAGGGGCGGCTGCGCGGCGAGATCGTGTTTGACGCAGTGTCGTTCCGTTATCCGGCGCGGCCGGAAACCTCGGCGATGAACGGGGTGTCGCTGGTGGTTCGCCCGGGCGAGACGGTGGCGCTGGTCGGGCCGTCGGGAGCGGGCAAGACCACGGTGATCCAGCTGATCCAGCGCTTCTATGATCCCGATCAGGGTTCGATCCGGCTGGACGGGGTCGATCTGCGCGACATGGCGCGCGGCGATTTCCGCCGACAGGTGGCGCTGGTGCCGCAGGACCCGGTGATCTTTGCCACGTCGGCGCTGGAAAACATCCGGTTCGGCCGGCCGGGGGCGACGGACGCCGAGGTCGAGGCGGCGGCGCGGGCGGCGGCGGCGCATGAGTTCCTGAGCGCCCTGCCGCAGGGTTATCAGACCTATGTCGGCGAGCGCGGCGTGATGCTGTCGGGCGGGCAGAAGCAGCGGATCGCGATTGCGCGGGCCATTCTGCGGGATGCGCCGATCCTGCTGCTGGACGAGGCGACGAGCGCCTTGGACGCGGAGTCGGAGCGGGCGGTGCAGCTGGCGGTGGAGCGGTTGTCGGCGGGGCGGACCACGGTGATCGTGGCGCATCGGTTGGCGACGGTGAAGAAGGCCGACCGGATCGTGGTTCTGGAGGCGGGGCGGATCGTGGCCGAGGGCACGCATGACGCTTTGGTGGCCGAGGGAGGGCTATATGCCCGGCTGGCGCGGTTGCAGTTTACCGAGGGGTTGGCGGCGGAATAGGGGGGGCGTCTCGGCACGGGACATTTTTTATGTGTTTGGGATCAATGGGTTGGGGTGGTTGGATTAAGGGACTTTTAACGATTGCGGGGGGGGGGAGGGGCGAACGGGAGCATTGCGGCGCGGGGTGGGCGGGGTGGACCCCGCCCTACGCGCTCAAGGTCAACTTTGTAGACGAAGCGACCGTTCCATCGTCAGCGGCGTGCTTGGCCACCTGAGGCACTATTTCGTCATGCGTCCGCTGGCCAAGGCGCGCGGATCGGCGCATCCGATGATTGCAGAATGCCCCTTTGAGAGCCCCATCCGGGCGCAGATGGCTTCTGATGGCGCGTTTCCAGGCTCAACTCCGGTCATGAAATCGCCAAATCCGAAGCGTGTTTCCATCTCCTGCAGGGCATGTGCCCCAAGAACAACAGACAACCGTTGACCACGCCGCACAGGGTCGGTGGCAAGCATACCCCACCAAGCCTGTCCGCCATGTTTGGGGTGATCTTCATGGGCGTAGGCCGAAGACGCTGCGCACGAAACCACCTTTGAGGCGCGGTCAATCGCCACCAGACAGACAGCGGGCCGCAAGAGGCCGCGCAACACCTCTCCGCAGGGCGGCAGGACACCGCAACCCAACGCCATTTCGGCCAGAGACGCCAAGTGCCCATCCGCTGTCGACGCATCCAGACGCAGCATCGTCACGTCCTCGGGGAGGGAAAGGGTCGCGACGACTTGTCGTGCCGCCGCGATGGCGGAGCGAGAACCTTGCCACTTATCATAGTGCATGGGCACCAGACCGCGCGCCAACAACGACGTCATGATGGCTTCGACTTGATTTAACGGAACAGCTCCATAGACCGCGTAGCCCTGGACGGTGACCAGGGCGGCAAGTTGATCAATGTCGCCGTCCTCTGGCCCGGGCAAGCCGACCGAGCGACCATAGTAGCTATAGCGCCTGTCCTGACCCAGCAAGGCAGCCATCCCGCGACCACGTCGCAACAGCGCGCGTTGATCGTCGCTTCCAAAGAATTCGTCTTTCATCTGGCCGGACCCTTCCTGATGCAGCTAGGCCAGTCTGGGGGGTGAGCGATCACGGGTCAAAACAATACTGAAACCAGGGTGGTCCATTCGGATTTGCCTTTTACACCGAGAACTGGCGATTGCGGACGCTTTCCTGATGGGCTCAGAGTTGCCATAGTGCGACTCGCGGGGATCCTTTGTTCAGCCCGGGCGAACCACGGGCAGCGCCCGAACTCCCGACGCTGTGCTTGCTCGTCGGGCGGTGCCCTTCTTTCTCGGCACGACTGCCGGTCGTTGGGGGCGTGGTGGGGTAAGGCATAGCCTGCATCGGCAGGCATCCCAAAATCGGACGGGTTCTTCACAGGCGGCCATTCTGCCGCACGGGTCTGGTTGCGGCTGGCGAAGCGGTGGTGTTTCTGCCCGCCTCCGCGCGCGTCACCCTTGCGCGAAGGACTTTTCCCGCCCATCCTGACCCCTAACGCCCGACACGAGGCGGCAGGGAGGATACCATGGGACGTTTCGCCAGCGTGGCCGACCGGGATGCGGTGCAGAACGCCATGCCGTGGTCGCAGCAGGATGTGCCGGTGACGCTCTATCAGTTCCTGACCCGGACCCGCGACCGGTTCGGGGCGCGCAAGGCGCTGACGTTTCAATTGACATCGGGCCCGACGGACCGGGCCGAGACGCTGACCTGGGCCGACCTGCACCGGCGGGTGACGCAGGCGGCCAATCTGTTCCGAAGCCTTGGCATCGGCGAGCGCGATGTGGTGGCCTACATCCTGCCGAACGCGGTCGAGACGGCTGTGGCGCTGTTGGGCGGGGCGGTGGCCGGGATCGTGAACCCGATCAACCCGCTGTTGGAGCCGGAGCAGATCGCGGCCATCCTGCGCGAGACCGGGGCATCGGTGGTGGTGACGCTGAAGGCCTTTCCCAAGACCGAACTGCCGCAGAAGGTGGCGGAGGCGATCGGATATGCGCCCGCGGTCAGGACCGTGCTGGAGGTGGACCTGAAGCGCTACCTTGCCCCGCCGAAAAGCTGGCTGGTGTCGCTGGTGCGGCCCAAGAACCCGGTGGGCCACAACGCGCGGGTGCTGGATTTCAACGCGGAATGCGGGCGGAGCCGGGCGGACGCGCTGGATTTTGCCGACGGCACGGGCGACCGGGTGGCGGCGTATTTTCATACCGGCGGCACCACCGGCATGCCGAAGGTGGCGCAGCACAAATATTCGGGGATGATCTACAACGGCTGGCTGGGGGCGACGCTGCTGTTTGACGAGAATGACGTGCTGATCTGCCCGCTGCCGCTGTTTCATGTGTTTGCCGCTTATCCGGTCCTGATGACGGTGATTGCGTCGGGGTCGCATGTGGTGTTTCCGACCCCGGCGGGCTACCGGGGCGACGGCGTGTTCGACAATTTCTGGAAGCTGATCGAGCGCTGGGGGGTGACCTTCATGATCACGGTGCCGACGGCGCTGGCGGCCTTGATGCAGCGCCCGGTGAATGCCGACGTGTCGAGCCTGAAGACCGCGCTGTCGGGGTCGGCGGCGCTGCCGGTCGAGTTGTACAACCGGTTCGAGAAGGCCACGGGAGTGCAGGTGGCGGAAGGCTACGGGCTGACCGAGGCGACCTGTCTGGTGGCCTGCAATCCGGTGGACGGCTTGAAAAAGGTCGGGTCGGTCGGGTTGCCGCTGCCCTATACCGAGGTGCGGATATTGCATTGCCACAGCAACGGCGATGTTCTGAAGGAATGCGGCGTCGACGAAGTTGGCGAGATCTGCATTTCCAGCCCCGGGGTGTTCGAAGGCTCGACCTATACCGAGGTGTCGAAGAATGTCGGGCTGTTCGCCGGCGGCCGGTTCCTGCGCACCGGCGATCTGGGGCGGATGGACGGCGACGGCTATCTGTGGATCACCGGGCGGGCCAAGGACCTGATCATCCGGGGCGGGCACAATATCGACCCGGGCATGATCGAGGAGGCGTTGTCGAGCCATCCGGCGGTGGCCTTTGTCGGCGCGATCGGGCAGCCCGATGCCTTTGCCGGCGAGCTGCCCTGTGCCTATGTCGAACTGGTCAAGGGGGCGTCGGTGACGCCGGCGGCGCTGATGGAGCATGCGGCCGCGCATATCCTGGAACGGGCGGCGGTGCCCAAGCATGTCGAGATTCTGGCGGAACTGCCGAAGACGGCGGTGGGCAAGGTGTTCAAGCCCGATCTGCGCAAGCGGGCAATCATCCGGGTTTACAACGCGGCGCTGGCCGGGGCCGGGATGCCGGCGGCGGTGGCAGAAGTGGTCGAGGACAAGAAGCGCGGGCTGGTGGCGCGGATCGCCAGGAGCGGGGCGGTGGACGATGCGGCGGTGCAGCGGCTGCTGGGCGAATTTACCACGGCCTGGGAATGGGCTGCGTGACGGGCAAACGATGGCTTGATTGACAGCGTCCCTTGGGCGACAGTTTTCGGATTGGACAAGGGAGGGTTCGATGAAGGGTTTGTTGGTGGCGGGTCTGGCCGCCGCGCTTTGCCTTGCCGTGGCCGGGACGCGGGCGCTGGCTGAATCGCAGTTCGAGGTGCTGTATCAACACAAGGCCTGGGAAGTGCAGGTGGTCGGCTTTGATGACGGCTCTCTGGCCTGTCTGGCACAGGTTTCCGAAGGCGAGGAAAGCTTTTCGATCTGGGCCGATGCGGGCAATCTGGTCAAGTTGCAGTTCTATTCCGCCGATTGGGAGTTTGGCGAGGGCGATACCGCCGATCTGGAAGTGCAGATCGACCGTCGGACGCCCTGGACCCTGACGGCGGCGGAACTGTACCTGCAATCGGTGCTTTTCAACCTGCCCGACAGCGATGTCGGCACCAAGTTCCTGCTGGAGGTGGTCAAGGGCAACACCCTGTACCTGCGGGACGCCGATGGCAATGACGTTCGAAGTTACACGCTGGCCGGATCAAGCGCCTCGATTCAGGTGCTGATCGACTGCGTCGATACGCTCGGGTCGGGCGGGCCGGACGCCAATCCGTTCAACTGAGCGGCCCGGCCTCGATGGCGACGGACTAGATTCAGGCGGCTTCGTCCGAAATTGCCCAAGCAGCCGGCCGCGTGATCCGGGGCTGCGGGCCCGGCTGATGCGCTGAGGCTGCCGGCGGGTTTCAATGATTTCCCTTTTGCGCGGCGGGCTGCTATTGCACCGGCGACCGGCTCTGCCAACTTAGGGTGGGAAGCGGGGCGAGGGGATTTTGTTGTCATGATCGGTCAGTTCCCAGTGTTTGCGGCCTCAAGTCGGACGGGCATCCTTGACCCGACGTCCGGCTTGCCGGTCGAGCGTTAGCGGCAAGGGTCCGATAATGGTGATCAAGATACCCCTGCCCTCGGCGCCGTCACGTTGGAAACGACTGTCAAAGGAACCCGGCCAGAAGTTCAGTGAAATCCTGGGTGAGATTGCTCAGGACGAAACGCTGGAGCGGGTGTCGGTCGGCGATCTGCTGGGGGCGATGGGCGACCGGGCGTTCGGGCCGCTGCTGTTCGTGTTTGCCCTGCCCAACATCCTGCCGTCGCCACCCGGAACCTCGGGCCTGTTGGGGATTCCGCTGATTTTCCTGTCGGTGCAACTGATGCTGGGCCGCAAGCCGTGGTTGCCCAACCTGATCGCCAACCGGTCAATGAAGCGCGAGGATTTCGCAAGCATCATCGGCCGGGCGACGCCGGTGCTGGCCAAGGCGGAAAAGCTGCTGACCCCGCGGCTGGGGTTCTTTGTGCATCCGCCGGCCGAATACCTGATCGGGGCCATGTGCCTGCTGATGTCGCTGGTGCTGTCCTTGCCGATCCCGTTTGCCAATTCGGTGCCGGCGGGCACCATCTGCCTGTTCGCCCTGGGCATTCTGGAGCGGGACGGGGCCTGGGTGCTGGCAGGGACGCTGATGTCGGCTGTATCGTCGATCCTGGCGCTGTTTCTGGGCTGGGCGCTGTTCAAGACGGCGATTTTGCTGTTCACCAACGCCTTTGGCTGAGGTTTGACGGGCGGTGCTTGGGCGGGTGTGGTTGGGTGCGGTGGGGTGGAACCCGACCCTACGGGGTGGTCGCGTAGAAGCGGCGGGCGACGGCGGCGGCGGCGTGGACGTGCGCGGCCATCGCGGCTTCGGCCCAATCGGGTTCGCGGGCGGTGATGGCTTCGGCGATATCGTGGTGATGGCGCGACTGGCGGATCATGTCGCGGGGCGAATACATCCGGTAGGTGCGCAGCACGAGGCCGAGATTGACCGCCAGTGACAGCATGGCGCCGAGGCGGGGCGAGTTGGCCGACTGCATCACCAGGCGGTGGAAGGCGGCGTTGGCTTCGGAGATGATGCTGTAATCGGCATCGGACTGCGGCGGGGTGTGGGCGGACATGACATCGGCAAGCCGGTGCAGTTCGGCCGCATCCTCTGGCGTGGCATGCAGGGCGGCGCGGCGGGCGGCGTAGCTTTCCAGCATCAGGCGGATGTGGAAAATCTGGTGGACCTCGTCGGCTTGCAGGGCAGTGACGCGCAGGCCCTCGCCGGGGGCGCGGGACAGGAAGCCCTCGATGATCAGGCGCTTGACGGCTTCGCGCACCGGGGTGCGGGACATGCCAAGCTGTTCGGCAAGGGTGGTTTCGGTCAGGCGGGCATCGGCAGGCAGGGTGCCGGACAGGATATCGTCGCGAAGGGCGGCGTAGGCGGTTTGCGCGGCACTGAGGCTGCGGTCGGGGTCGTCGCGCATCATGGCGCCCCGACCGCGGCCGGGTTTGCCGGGAAGGGGCCGGCCTTCATCACCATGCCGGGGATTTGGTGCCCGAGTTGGGATTCCAGCCAGAGGGCGGTTTCGATGCAGGCATCGAGATCGTAGCCGGTCTGGATGTGCGCGCGGTGCAGCAGGTAGATCAGGTCTTCGGTGGCGATGTTGCCGGTGGCTTTCGGGGCAAACGGGCAGCCGCCGGTGCCGCCCATCGCGGCGTCGAAGGCAGTAGCCCCGGCCAGGAGGCCCGCCCAGGCGTTGGCGATGCCGGTGTTGCGGGTATTGTGCAGGTGCAGGCGGATTTTCGTTTGCGGGTAGTCGCGGCGAATGGCGGTGACACGCTCGGATATGTCGCGCGGGGTGGCGACGCCGATGGTGTCGGCAAGGGCCAGTTCGGGCGGGTTGGTGTGCATCGCCCGTTCGACGATGTGCAGAAGTTTCGCCAGCGGCACCTCGCCTTCGAACGGGCAGCCAAAGGCGGCACCGATGGTCAGGCGGGCTTTTGGGTGGGTGCCGAGGTCGGACCAGAGGGCGATGGCTTCGGCGGTGGTGATGCCCTGATTCCGGATGCTGAAGCTATCTGTGGCGACGAGGACGAAGTTGACCTCGTGCAGGTTGGCGTCAAGGGCGCGTTGAAAGCCCTTGGCGTTCAGGGCGAGGCCGATGTAGCGGGCGGGACCCTGGGGCAGCATGGCGGCCAGTTCGGCGGCATCGGCCATTTGCGGGACACGGGCGGGATTGACGAAGGAGGTGACTTCGAGGCGGCGGGCCCCGGCGGCGATGGCGCGGGTGATCAGGGCAAGTTTTGTATCCAGCGAGAGCAGGACCAGCTCGTTTTGTATACCGTCGCGGGGGGAAACCTCGATAACTTCGGCAGTTTCGGGGGGAATGGACACAATTATTCTCCGGAGGCTTTCTTTCTGCATACACTGATGTAAGCTTTCGGGCAAGAAACGCGAGACTCGGGGGTGCGCGGCGCGACCCCTGGCAGGGAGATGCGATGGCCGATGTTCCCCCCCGTCAGGGCCCCTTGACCGATATCCGGGTGATTGAGATGGGGCAGTTGCTGGCCGGGCCGTTCTGCGGCCAGCTGCTGGCGGATTTCGGGGCCGAAGTCATCAAGTGCGAGCAGCCCGGCGAGGGCGATCCGATGCGCGAATGGGGCCGGGAAAAGCCCTATGGCAAGTCGCTGTGGTGGCCGGTGGTGGCGCGCAACAAGAAATCGCTGACGCTGAACCTGCGCACACCCGAAGGGCAGCAGGTGGTGCGCGATCTGGTGGCGACTTCGGATATTCTGATCGAGAATTTCCGTCCCGGCACCCTGGAGCGCTGGAACCTGGGCTATGACGTGCTGAGCGCGATCAATCCGGGGCTGATCATGGTGCGGGTGACGGGGTTCGGGCAGACCGGGCCGTATTCCAGCCGCGCGGGCTATGGGTCGATCGGCGAGGCGATGGGGGGGCTGCGCTATGTGGTGGGGGATCCGTCGACGCAGCCGAGCCGGATGGGGATATCCATCGGCGACGAGTTGGCGGCGACCTATGCCTGCATGGGGGCGCTGATGGCGCTGCATTCGCGCCACCGGTCAGGCAAGGGGCAGGTGGTCGACAGTGCGATTTACGAGGCGGTGCTGGCGATGATGGAAAGCATGGTCAGCGAGTACCATGTGGCGGGTTATGTGCGGGAGCGGACCGGGCCGATCTTGCCGAATGTCAGCCCGTCGAACGTGTTTGATACGCGCGATGGCAAGCTGCTGCTGATCGCGGCCAATCAGGATACGGTTTTCAGGCGGCTGGCGGCGGCGATGGGGCAGCCGGGGCTGGCCGAGGATGCGCGCTATGCGACGCATGCCGCGCGGGGTGAGGTTCAGGTGGAACTGGATGCGCTGATCAACGAATGGACGAAAACGGTTGATCTGGAGCCGTTGCAGGTATTGCTGGAGGCGAACGGGGTGCCGTGCGGCCTGATCTATACCGCGCCCGACATGCTGCGCGACCCGCATTTTGCCGCGCGGCAAGCGATTGTGGAGGTGCCGCATCCGGATTTCGGCATGCTGAAGATGCAGAACGTGGCGCCCAGGTTATCAGATACGCCGGGGGCGGTGCGCCATGTCGGGCCGGAATTGGGGGAACATACCGACGAGGTGCTGACCGGGCTGTTGCAGATCGGGGCAGAGACTTTGGGCGATTGGCGGGCGCGGGGGATCATCTGAGGTGGAAGGCAATCCCGGCTTTTTGCTGCTTGGCGAGGCGGCGGCGCTGTTGGGCGTCAGCCGGCTGAAGCTGCGCGAGGCGATTGCCAAGGGGCTGGTAACGGCGCGGCGGGACAATGAGGGGCGCTGGCGGGTGGATATGGCCCTGGTGCCGGACGGGTTGGCCGAGGCGGTGGCTGCGGTGCCTGCGGCCCCCGAGGCGCTGATGGGGGCGCTGTTTGACGAGATCGAGGAATTGTCGGGCGATTTGGAGGCGGCGCAGGGGGTTTCGGGGCGGTTGGTGGCTTTGGCCGGCGGGCAGGCGGCGGCGCTGGAGCGGGTGATGGGGGCACTGGAAGCGGTGGCGTCGGAGCGTGACCGGTTTGCCGATGTGGCCGGGCGGGCTCTGGCGGTGGCGGACGACGCCGAGGCCAGGGCGGCGGCGCTGGCTGCCACGACCGAACGGGCACTGGGCTTGCTGGAGCGGACGGCGGTGGCGCTGGACGGGGCGCGGGCCGAGGCGGCGGCCCGCGATACGCTGATTGCCGGGCATTCCGGGCAGCTGGACCGGCTGTTTTCGCTGTCGGAGCAGGCGCTGGAGGCGGCGGGCAAGGCGCGGCGGGCGCCGGGGCTGGTGGCGCGGATACTGGGGCGGGGATGATGAAGGGCGCGGTCTTGCTTCATCCATGGCGGAGAGGGGGGGGTTACACCCCCATCAACGTAGACGTCGATCCCCGTGGGGTATTTGTGCCAAAAAGAAACCCATGCCGAAAACTGTGGTGAGCGGAGTGTGGCATTGCGGAAAGGGAAGAAGATGAGCAAGACCGAGGACCTGATCCGCACCTATGAGGCGCGTCTGGCGGAGATCGAGGCGCGGCTGGCGCGGGTGGAGGTCGGGGCGGCCCCGGCACCAATGGCGCGGCGGTCGGCGCGGGCCGGCGGGTTGCGGCTGGGGGTCGATGTCGGGGGCACGTTCACCGACCTGTTGCTGCTGGATGCGGGCAAGGGGCGGGTCTGGTCGGCCAAGGTGCCTTCGACGCCGGCGGACAGTTCCATCGGCGTGCTGAACGGGATCGAAAAGATTTGCCGCGAGGCGGGGATAGCGCCGTCGGAAATATCCGAGGTGATGCATGGCACGACGGTGGCGACCAACACGGTTCTGACCGGGTCGGGGGCGCGGGTCGGGCTGGTGACCACCAAGGGCTACCGCGATACGTTGCAGATTGCGCGGTCCTATGTGCCGGGGGGGCTGGGCGGCTGGGTGATCTGGAACAAGGCGCTGCCGTTGGCGCGGCTGGAGGATACCATCGAAGCGGACGAACGCATTGACGCCAAGGGCGCGGTTCTGGTGCGGCTGGACGAGGCGGCTTTGCGGCGGGACCTCGCGCGGTTACGCGACCGGGGGATCGAAGCGCTGACCATATCTTTGTTCAACGGCTATGTGTCGGACATTCACGAGGCGCGGGTGGCCGCGATTGCCGGGGAGGTGATGCCGGGGGTGCCAGTCAGTACCAGCCATGCGACAATGCCGGAAATGTACGAATATGAACGGACTGAAACCACCGTGGTGAACAGCTATGTGCGGCCGGTGGTGGCGAAATATGTGGCCAACCTGCAGCGCGACCTGAAGGCCAAGATGGGGGATGTGAATCTGCAGATCCTGCGGTCGGACGGCGGGCTTTCGAGTGCCGAGGCGGCGATGGCCAAGCCGGTCAATTTGCTGATGTCCGGTCCGGCCGGGGGGGTATCGGGGGCGCTGTGGATTGCCAAGAATGCCGGGTTTGGCAATCTGCTGACGTTCGACATGGGCGGCACCTCGACCGATGTGGCGCTGATCGAGAAGGGCATTGCGCGGACCCGGCGCGAGACGCGGGTGGCGGATGTGACGGTGCGTGCACCCTCGATCGACGTGCGCACGGTCGGAGCGGGCGGCGGCTCGATCGCCTATGTGCCGGATTTGACCAAGGCACTGCGGGTCGGGCCGAAATCGGCGGGGGCGGTGCCGGGGCCCGCGTCTTATGACAAGGGCGGCGAACTGGCGACGGTGACTGACGCCAATGTGGTGTTGGGCTATCTGCCATCGGATGCCAAGCTGGGCGGCGACATGGTGATCCGGCGCGATCTTGCGGCGCGGGCGGTGCAGAAGATCGCGGATGCCTTGGGCAAATCGCTGGAGGATGCGGCGGAGGGAATCGTTGCCATTGTCAACGAGAACATGTGCGGGGCTTTACGGCTGGTGTCGGTCGAGCAGGGCTATGATCCGCGTGACTTTGCGCTGATCGGGTTTGGCGGGGCGGGGCCGTTGCATCAGAATGCTTTGAGCAAGCTGATCAATGCCTGGCCGTCGATCGTGCCGCCGGGGCCGGGGGTGTTGTGTGCCTACGGCGATGCCACGACGCGGCTGCGCAACGAGGCGAGCCAGACCTATGTGACGGCGGTGCTGGCAACCTCGGACAGCGAGATTGGCAAGCGGCTGCAGGCTTTGGCGGCAACGGCGTCGGGCGATCTGGAAGGCGAGGGGGTGCCGAGGGCCGAGCAGGAGGTGCTGTATCAGGTGGATATCCGCTATCAGGGGCAGGGGATGAAGCTGACCATCGATATGGCCCCGGCGGTGTTTGAGCGCGAAGGCGTGGCCGGGGTGGCGGCGCGGTTTGACCGCGAGCATGAGCAGTTGTTCACGTTTGCGCTGGATGCGCCGCATGAGTTGGTGGGGCTGCGGGCCGTGGTGCAGGGGGCGGAAAAGCCGTTCATCGGGCGGGATTACGGGGTTGGCGGAGCGGATGCGTCGGGCGCGGTGGTGCAGGAGACGCGGATCTATGAGGCCGGCCATTGGCACGGGGCGAAGATTTATGACCGGGAGCGGTTGAAATCGGGGAACCGGATTGCCGGGCCCGCCATCGTGACGGAAATGGATGCCACCAGTCTGATCCTGCCGGGGCATGTTGGCGTGGTGGACAAGGTGGGGAATATTCTGATCTGGCCGGAAGGTCATGAGAAAGCGCGATAGGGGGATTTGATGCCGGCAAAGATCATTCAGGCCAATACGAAGCCTTTCGCCCGGGTCAAGGTCGACCCGATCACGTTGGATATTGTGGAGAATGCGCTGCGCAATGCGCGGGCAGAAATGGACGCCGTGCTGTTTCGCACAGCGATGAGCCCGGGGATCAGGGAGCAGCATGACGCCTTTCCGATGATTGCCAATCAGGATGGCAAGATGGTGGTGGGGCAGTTCGGGTCGTTTCTGCACGGGTTCATGCAAGGGTACTCGGGGACCATCGAGGACGGGGATATCTTCCTGACCAACGATCCCTACAGTTGCGGCGGGGCGGTCAGCCACCTGAACGACTGGCTGTTGATGATGCCGATATTCGAGGATGGGCGGCTGGTGTCGTGGTCGGCAATGTTTGGCCATATGACGGATGTGGGGGGGAAGGTTCCCGGCAGCCTGCCGACCGATGCCAAGATGATCTATGAGGAGGGGCTGATCATCCCGCCGTCCAAGATTTATCGCGGTGGCAAGCTGAATGACGAATTGTTTGCGCTGCTGTTGGCCAATACGCGGATGCCGGATTGGAACAAATCTGATTTCTTTGCGATTGTTGCGGCGCTGCGGCTGGCCGAGCGGCGGGTGCGGGAGAATATCCAGCGGTTCGGGGTGGATAGTTACATTTCGGCGATGCAGGACATGCTGGACCGGAATAAACTGGCGATGTCTGCCATTATCAAGATGTTCATTCCCGAAGGCCGCGCCAAGGCCAGCCATTTCGAGGACTGGATCGATGATGACGGGCAGGGCAACGGGCCGTTCAAGATCGCCTGTACGATGTGGCGCGACGGCGATGTGGCGGTGTTTGATTTCGGCGGGTCTGATCCGCAATCGCTGTCGTCGATCAACTTTCTGCTGAACGAGGACATGTTCAAGATGTTCTTTGGCGCATTCACCATCAACCTGTTTGATCCGCAGATCCTGTTCAACGACGGGTTTTACGATCTGGTGGATGTGCGGATTCCGGCGGGGTGCATCCTGAAGCCGAAGAAACCGGCGGCCTTGTCTTGCCGCACGCACATGCTGGGGCGGATTTTCGATCTGATGGGCGGCTTGTTGGGTCAGGGCGCGCCGGATGCGCTGAATGCGGCGGGGTTTTCGGACTCGCCACACTTCATGTATTCCGGGTTCGGCAAGGACGGGAAATGGTTCCAGCTGTTTCAGATCGGCTTTGGCGGCATTCCGGGGCGGCCCGCGGGCGACGGGCCGGACGGGCATTCGCTGTGGCCGGCATTCACCAATGTGCCGAACGAGTTTCTGGAGGCTTATTTCCCGCTGCGGATACGGACCTATGCGACGATTCCGGATTCGGGGGGCGCGGGGCTGCACCGGGGCGGGAACGGGATCACCATTGCCTATGAGATGCTGGAGAGCGGCGAGATTTCCATTCACGATGACCGCTGGCTGACCTATCCCTGGGGGGTCAATGGCGGCGAGCCGGGTTTGCGATCCACCAAGACGCTGGTGCGGGCGGATGGTGCCCGCGAGAACATTCCATCGAAGTGCGACCGGGTAAAGGTTGCCCCCGGCGACATCCTGCATTTCAATACCTGGGGCGGCGGCGGCTGGGGCGATCCGTTCAAGCGGGATGCGGCGCTGGTGCTGGCGGATGTGGAGCGGGGGTTGGTGAGCGAGGACGGGGCGCGGCGGTATGGGGTGGTGGTTTCGGGGGGCAGGGCGGATGTGTCCGCAACCGAAAAGCTGCGGGCCAAGCTGACCAAGGAGCGCGGGGAGACGGTGCTGTTTGACCGCGGGTTTGAAAACCTGAAGGAGTTGAAGGCGCGGGCGATGAAGGAAACCGGCTTTGCCCCGCCGAAAGACCCGGTGTTTGCCGGCAAGGTGGCGGCGGAATGAGCGAAAGCCTGGATCAGAATTACGCGCGGGCGGGCTATCATGCGCGGCAGGTCTGGGGCAAGCGCCCGGCCTTGCTGCTGGTGGATTTCGCGCGGGCGTATTTTGATGAAGGCTCGCCGCTTTATGGTGGCGAGGCGTGCGTGCGCGCCAAGGGTAATGCCGTCCGGCTGTTGCGGGCGGCGCGCGACGCGGGCGCGCCGGTGATCTTTACCGAGGTGCGGTATCTGCCCGGCGGCGCGGACGGCGGCATTTTCTATCGCAAGGCCCCGCCGCTGAAGGTGCTGGAATGGGGCAATCCGTTGGGCGATCTGGTCGAGGGGCTGGGGCGGTTGCCGTCGGAGGTGATGGTGACCAAGCAATATCCGAGCGCGTTTTTCGGCACCTCGCTGGCCGCGACGCTGACCGCGCAGGGGGTGGATACGGTGATCCTGTGTGGATTGACCACATCGGGCTGCGTGCGCGCCACCTGCGTCGATGCGATGAGCCACGGGTTTGTGACGCTGGTGGCGGGGGATGCCTGCGGCGATCGGGCCGACGGACCGCATCAGGCCAATCTGTTTGATATGTCTGCGAAATATGCCGACCTGGTGGAGACAAATCAGGCGGTGGACTATCTGAGACAAAACAAGATCTGAGCCAACAACAAGGAGACAAGCGATGAGATATCTATCCTCGGCGGCGGTCCTGACACTGCTGGCCACGCCTGCGCTGGCGGATATGGACGCGGCAAAGGCCTTGATCGCCACGCATTCGGTTCTGCCGGAATTTACCGCCCCCGGCCCGGCGTTTGATGCCAAAGCCTGCATGGCCGACAAGTCGATCTTTGTCATTCCGCTGACCAATGCCAACCCGTTCAACGCTGCGATCTCTGCCGGCATGGTGCAGGCGGCGGAAATGGTCGGCTTCAAGCTGCGCGACTGGGAAACCCAGATGGACCCGACGCAGTGGATTCAGGGGATCACCACGGCGGTCGCCGAGAAGTTCAGCCTGATCGACATGCAGGGCGGCATCCCGCCGGAATTCCTGGTGCCGCAGATCACCGAGGCCAAGGCAGCGGGTGTGAAGGTTACGGCGACCCACAACTGGGATGCGACCACGCAGACCACACCGGACTTCATGGATGGGGCGGCCAACACCGACTATGTGACGGTTGGCAATATCATCGCCGCCTGGACCATCGTTCAGACCGGCGGCAAGGTGAATGCGCTGGTGCTGGGGCCGGATGAAATTACCCCGACCGCCCCGCTGCGTGATGCGATCCTGGGTTACATCAAGGACAACTGCCCGGACTGCAAGACCAGCTACATCAACGTGCCGGTCAATGATTGGGCGACCATGGGCCAGCCGGCGGTGCAGAATGCGCTGCTGGCCGATCCGACGATCAACTATGTGCTGCCGGTCTACGACTCGATGAGCGGGTTCATCGTGCCGGCGATCCAGATTGCCGGGTCCGCTGCCAAGATCGTCAGCTACAACGGCACACCCTTCGTGCTGGACATGATGCGCGATGGCGACATCGTCGAGATGAACGTGGGCGAGAGCCTGGGCTGGGTCGGCATGGCCGGGATCGATGCCGATATGCGCGTGCTGTGCGGGCTGGACAAGGTGACGCGGCTGAACACGCCGGCCTACATCTTTACCGATGCCAATGTGGCCAGCGCCGGTACACCGGCCACGTTCAACGACGGCTACGGCGACGTTCACATCAGCGGCTTCAAGGCGCTTTGGGGTCTTGAATGAGCGATCAGCCGGCGCTGTCCATCACCGGCCTTTCGAAAAGGTTCGGTGGGGCGCTGGCGCTGGAGGATGTGGCGCTGCAGGTGCGGCGCGGCGAGGTGCATGGCTTGCTCGGCTCCAACGGGTCGGGCAAGTCGACGCTGATCAAGGTGCTGGCGGGGTTTCATGCGCCTGAACCGGGGGCAGAGGTGCGGCTTTATGGCCGGCTGGCACCGCTGCCGATCCCGGGGGCACAGGTGCGCGCGCTTGGTCTGGCCTTTGTGCATCAGAACCTCGGCCTGATCGGGTCGCTGTCGGTGACGGAGAACCTGCGGCTGGGGGTGCTGGCCACCGGGCAGGCGTGGCGGATCGACTGGGGCCGCGAACATGACCGGGCGGCGGCGGTCTTTGCCGGCTATGGTCTGGCGCTGGACCCGAGAAGCGAGGTGGCGCGGCTGTCGCCGGTGCAGCAGGCGCTGTTGGCAATCGTGCGGGCGGTCGAGGACCTGAAGGCGGCCTCGGGCGAGCCGGGGGTGCTGGTGCTGGATGAGCCGACGCCATTCCTGCCGGCCGCAGGCGTGGAGCAGTTGTTCGGTCTGGTGCGGGCCTGCGTGCGCGATGGGGCGTCGGTGGTGTTTGTCAGCCATGATATCGACGAGGTCCGCCAGATCACCGACCGCGCCACCATCCTGCGCGATGGCCGGGTGATCGACACGGTGGTGACCGGCCAGACCAGCCACGAAGGCTTTGTGCAGCGGATCGTCGGGCGGTCGATGAAAGCCTATGGCGGTGCCTTGAAAAGCCGGCCCGCAGGGGTGGCGGTGGCTGTTGAAGCGCTGAGCGGGACCGGGGTCGGGCCAGTGGCGCTGCGTCTGGCGCGTGGCGAAATCGTCGGGCTGACCGGGTTGATCGGATCGGGCTATGATGCGGTACCGGCGCTTCTGTACGGGGCGCGGCGGGCAAGCGCGGGGCGGATCATGCTGGACGGGCATTGGCGTCCGCTGTCGCGGATGGAACCGCCAGCGGCGTTGGCGCAGGGCATCGTCTATCTGCCGGCGGACCGGCTGGGGGCGGCGGGCATCGGATCGCTGCCGGTGGCCGATAACCTGGGGCTGCCGGTGCTGGACCGGTTGCGGCGCAGACTTGGGCTGTTTGCGCGCGATATCGCGGCTCATGCGTTGCAGTTGGGGGCGGCGGCGGGCGTTCGCCCCAATGCGCCCGAAATGCCGCTGTCGGCGCTGTCGGGAGGCAATGCGCAAAAGGCGCTGCTGGCGAAATGGCTGCAGCTGGAGCCGAGACTGCTGCTCCTGGATGAACCGACGCAAGGCGTCGATGTCGGGGCGCGGCAGGATATCTGGGATGCGCTGGACCGGGCGGCGGCGGGCGGCGCGTCGATCGTGATCGGATCGACCGATTATGAACAACTGGCCCTTCTGTGCCACCGGGTGCTGGTATTTTCGCGCGGGCAGGTGCTGCATGAGCTGACCGGTGCCGACCTGACCAAGGAACGGATTGCCGAGGCCTGTTTCCGGTCGTCTTCGCTGCCCGTTGCTGCCTGACCGGAGCCTGGCATGACCGAGTTGAACGACAGCTACGAACGCCGGATTGCCGCCCTGGAAGAGCGGCTGCGGCTGTTCGAGGGGCGCATGGCCGCGCCTGCCGCCCGGCCGCGTCTGGCCGAGATGGCGGAACGGTTCGGGTTGCTGGTGGCCTGGGCGCTGCTGATACTGGTCCTGGGCAGCTTTCGGCCGGATCAGATGTTCGCCTGGAACTCCTATGCTTCGATGCTGGGGTCGAATGCAATGATCGTGGTGTTGACGCTGGGGCTGATCGTGCCGCTGACCACGGGGGATTTCGATCTGTCGGTGGCCTCGACCATGGCTTTGTCGTCGATGCTGCTGGCGGTTCTGAACGTGCAGATGGGCTGGGGCATCTGGCCGGCGATTGCGGCGGTGCTGGTGGCGGGCGGCGTGGTCGGCGCGGTCAACGGGCTGTTCTTGCTGTGGTTCGGCATCCATTCGCTGATCGTCACCCTGGGCACCGGCTATTTCATCAACGGCGTGATCCTGTGGATTTCCAAATCGGGTACCATCGCCGGGATCTCGACCGATCTGGTGACCGTCGTGATCCTGACCCGGTTTCTGGGGATCCCGCTCAGCTTCTGGTTTGCCGCCGCGCTGATGCTGGTGATGTGGTATCTGTTCCAGCATACCGCCTTGGGGCGGCGGCTGCTGTTTGTCGGGCGCGGGCGCGAGGTGGCGCGGTTGTCGGGGGTGAGCGTGGCGCGGATGCGGGCCGGGGCGATGGTGGCCTCGGGCATGATCGCGGCGCTGGCGGGGGTGTTGTATACCGGCATGCGCGGGGCGGCGGACCCGTCTTCGGCGTTGAGTTTCCTGTTGCCGGCGTTTGCGGCGGCGTTTCTGGGGTCGACCACGCTCTATCCCGGCCGTTTCAACGAGCCGGGGGCGTTTGTGGCGGTGTTTTTCCTGTCGACCGGGATCATGGGGTTGAATTTCGTTGGCGTGCCGAGTTTTGTGCAGAACCTGTTTTATGGTGGCGGGCTGATTGTGGCGGTGTCGATCAGTCAGCTGATCCGCAAGCGGCGGCCGATGGATTGAGGGGGAGTGTTTCACGATGGAACGCCATGGCAAGGGGTTGATATGGTTGGATTGTGGGATTTTCAGTAAGGATTTGTTAGGGGTTTGGGGCCGGATTTGCATCTTGCGAGGCTGGTGGTGGGGGGAGTGACGCGCTTGACTGTAATGACGTTTGTAGTTACATCTAGTCATGCGGTTTGAGTAGGACGCGGCGAAGAACCGGGCCAATGTGAGCAAGCACGGGATCGATTTTGCCGACGCGATGCGGATTTTTGACGGGTTCCGGACGACCAAACCCGACACCCGGTTCGACTACCGGGAACGCCGGTGGATCAGCGTGGGTGTGGCGGGGGATGTTGTGTTGCTGGCGGTGGTGCTTACGGATCGGGCGGGCGTCACGCGGCTGATCCCGGCCCGGCGCGCCAGCCGCAAGGAAAGGATGGAGCATGAAACCGCGCTACGAACGCGCCCTGACGCTTGAGGAACTCGCGGCGCTGCCGGACGAGGACATCGACTATTCCGACATCCCGGAACTGGATGCGGAGTGGTTCCGCACCGCCAAGGTGGTGTTTCCGCCGGGCAAGGAACAGGTGACGGTTCGGATCGACAGCGACGTGCTGGCGTGGTTCCGGGCGCGGGGCAAGGGCTACCAAAGCCGGATGAACTCGGTGCTGCGGGCTTATGTGATGAGGCGGAAGTGAGGGGTGGTGGGTTTTACCACCCTACACTTGCTTGGCAGAGAGAGGTGCGCATGAATGCGCACGCTACAGCTCGCCCAACATTTGGCGCACAACACCAGAGTAGCCGGGGAAAAGCCGCGCCGGTCCGTATCCGAACTCCAGAAGATGCTCCCTCAATAGTGGCGCCTCAGCCTTGGGCAGCTTAAACTTCCGGAAGATGTTGTGCGTCACTGGTTGAGGGTTTGCAACCGGGTTCTCTTCCAATATCTGATTTAGGGGCCGACGATCAGTCAATTCGACTCGACCATTTTGCAGAAAACTAACAACCCGTTGGAAACCGGGCCAACCCGATTCCAAATGAGTAAATAGGCCTTCTTGGGCCGCCAGATTTGGATTGCCGCCATAATACGGAGTTATAAATTGAATTGGAAGGCCGTTCATCGCAAATCTAGCTCCGTTAAGCATTTCCATATTGATACACCAAATGGAGATATAGTCCCCAGCAAGTCCCGATTTCGAAGCAAAATAAGCGGCAACAAACGGATTGTAGGTCCAGTCCAGCAAACGAGTTGGAACTCCATAGTGTTGGGCCAATCCTGCGATTTCCAAGTATTCCGAAGGAATCCATTTCCGATCAAGAGGCTCTGAAATGAATGACCTCTGGTCAAAGAAATCGTTGATCCCGTCACGAATTTCCTTTTCGTGGGGAACGTAAAGGCCCATTCTGTCCGCTAATCGGAAGAACCGACGGAGCGCATCCTTTTCGTAAGAAATCTGGTGCACGGCCCAACTGCGTTGTTCTTCAACTACAGCACCCCTTCCCGTAGCTCTAACAAGATCTTCGAATGCAGCTTGCCTGAGTGCGCTTGGCAGCAATTCAAAACTATCATCGCAATGCCCCCGAAAAATGTAACCACCTAGTGTTCCGAGTCTGACACTTGTTACCGATTTCCCCTGATTTCATCGAGGGCATCAAGCGCACGGCGTTCGCGGGCGATGATGTCATCGGCGGTCTTGCTCCAGACAAAGGGCTTCGGCTTTGCGTTGTGCAGCAGGA
>JANNRR010000185.1:0-15175 GCA_031401675.1 Paracoccaceae bacterium | reverse complement strand
AAGTTCGGAGTTTCAGGCCTGGCATGACGAGGCCAAGGCGGCGCTGGTGGTGCAGGTCGGCACGACGCAACTGAGCTATCAGTGGCGCGGCATCGCGGATCTGCATGCGATGCTGCTGGCGCGCGGCGACTGGGTGGCGCTGGGCAATGCCGATGAGGGCAAGCCGGTGGCAGAAGGCTCGGTCGAGGCCTGGGCGCGGGATGAAGGCAACCCCGTTGGCGGTTATTATGGCCTGCGCAAGGGCTATCGCGGGCGGTTCGGCAACTATGTGCCGCCGGTCATGGAGTTGCTGGGCTGGCGGAAGTGGAGCACAACGCCCGCAACAACCGGATGCGGGCGCGGCTGCCGGGGTAGCGGCAAACCGGGCTGCCCTTGAAAAACGAATCTCCGATCAATGGTTGGAAGCGCTAAGGCCCGCTTATAGGGGCCGATTGCCAGTTTTTGTTGACTATTTGGCCGAAGAGCACATGATCACCCCACTTTCGAGGAACTTTTTAGATGATTCTTTGAAGGAGTGGCCATGACTAAATACTTTGGTACCGGCGCGAATGAATATATTACCCTGAACTTTGTTTCCTATACCGTGTTTCCGTTGTTGCCCCTGCCTAACTCGGGCGACGACGTGCTGTTCGGCGGTGGCGGCGACGACTCGTTGCACGGCGGTGGCGGGGCAGATGAAAGCTATGGCGGTAATGGCAATGACTACATCTTTGCTGTGCACGGCCCCGACTTCGCCGACGGTGGGGCCGGGACCGACACGCTGGTTGCCACTCTGGCCAATTTCGACTATGTGATCGACCTCACCACCGGCCTGACGCAGTTAGCGTTTGAAAGATTCATTAACTTCGAGAACCTGATTTCCGGGTCGGGGAATGATTTCCTGACCGGAACCAAAGGCGCAAATGACATCCAGGGCGGCGATGGCAACGATACGATCAATGGTGTCGAAGGCAACGATTCCAGCTATGGCGGCAACGGCGATGACTACATCTTTGCCGTGAAGGGCATCAATGTCGCCGACGGCGGCGGCGGGACCGATACACTTGATATCACCATCAAGAATAGTGATTCCAAGGTGGACCTCGCCACCGGCCTGACGAACATTGCAGGCGAAAGCCTTGTCAATTTCGAGAACCTGATCTCTGGTGATGGCGATGACGTGCTGGTGGGCACAAGCGGCGCAAACGCCATTTCCGGCGGCGACGGCGACGACGACATCCGTGGCGGCGGCGGGGACGATTCGGTGTTTGGCGGCAACGGGAACGACATTGTCTATGCCTCTCTCGGCACCGACAATGCCGACGGTGGCCTCGGGACCGATACGCTGTTTACCACTTCGTGGACTGGCGATTACGTGGTCAACCTTGTAACCGGCCTGACGAACTTCGTGGGCGAAAGCTTCGTCAATTTCGAGAACCTGTACGCTGGCGCAGGCAGTGACCTGCTGTTTGGCACAAGCGGTGCAAACGTCATTTCCGGCGACGACGGCGACGACACGATCTATAGCGGCGGCGGGGCGGACTCGGTGGGCGGCGGCAACGGGAACGACCTTGTCTATGCCTCGTTCGACATCGACATCGCCAGCGGTGGTTCCGGGACCGATACGCTGAATACCACGACCTTCAATGGCGACTACGTGGTCAACCTGACAACCGGCCTGACGAACCTCGCGGGCGAAAGCTTTGACACTTTCGAGAACCTGATCTCGGGTGCCGGCAATGATCGGCTGATCGGAACCTCGACCGCAAACGCAATCACCGGTGGCGACGGCTATGACACGATCAATGGCGGCGGCGGCGACGACAATCTGTTCGGCGGTATCGGCCTGGACAAGATTTTCGGCTCTGGAGGCGCGGATCGGTTGCGCGGCGGTACCGGACAGGACATCCTGATCGGGGGTAAGGGCAACGATATCTTCATCTTTTTTGGTGGCGATAGATCCAATGGGTCCAATGCCGATATCATCCGGGCCGGGGGCGGCGCCATTGCCTTTGAAGGTGCGGGTGCCGGGTCGGGCGATATCATCAATGTCAACGCGATTGACGCGGATTCCACGATTGCCGGAAATCAGGACTTCACCGGCGGCGGTGCCGGGAAAGGCCAAATCAGGGTGGTCGATATCGGCGGAAACTCGGTCGTTCAGGGTAACATCGACAATGATGGGGCTTTCGAGATCTCGATCACGATTGAAGATGGCGGTGTGCTTGCCTTGGCCTATACTGCGGCCGACTTCGTGTTTTGATCGGCAAGCGGCTGGTGCCCGGTTGCACGGGCGTTGGCCCCAGACCCAATCGGTCCTGCCGCGCCAATCGGTCAGATGGGCGCGGTGTTTCTTTTGACCTTCTGATTTGGAAGCAACTGGTTGCTTTCACCTTTGCGGCCCACCCTTGCAGCGCAGACTTGTGTCGATATGATGGGGTTGGCTGACCCCTGAACACAAGGCTTTGCGTGGTGCTGACCTGTTTTGATATCGGCGGCTCCCGCATCAAGCCGGGGGCTGCAACCGCGCCGGGCCAGGTTCAGCCGGGCGCGCCGTTTCCGACGCCGGGCGATTTCACCGGGTTTGCCGAAGGTCTGGCGCGGGCGCTGGTGCCAGGATCGCGCGGCGTGTCAGTCGCAATTGCCGGGGTGGTTGACGCGGACAGCGGCATTCTGAACGTGGCGAATGTTCCGGCGGTGAACGGGCGGGCACTGGCGGCAGAGTTGGCGGCGCGGCTGCGGCTGCCGGTCTGGATCGCCAATGACGCCGACTGCTTTGCGCTGGCCGAGGCGGGCAGCGGCGCGGGCCGCGGTCATCGCAACGTGTTCGGGATCATTCTTGGCACCGGGGTCGGTGGCGGGCTGGTGATTGACGGGCGCATCGTCAGTGGCCCGGGCGGCTATGCCGGGGAATGGGGGCACGGGACGGTGCTGAACACGCGGCTGGCAGGTCTGGGGCTGGATATCCCGCATTTTGCCTGCGGCTGCGGACTGGCCGGCTGTGTCGATACGGTCGGCGGGGCGCGCGGGCTGGAGCGGTTGTACCGGCATGTGTTCGGCACCGAGGTGACCAGCACGGCGATCCTTTCGGACTGGCTGGCGGGCGAGGCGGCGGCGCGGCTGGTGGTGGAAGTCTGGGCGGAACTGATCGCCGGGCCGCTGGCGGTGGTGTTGAACAGCACGGGATCGTCGGTGGTGCCGGTCGGCGGCGGCCTGGGGTCGGTGCCGGATCTGGTGGCGGCGCTGGATCTGGCAGTGCGGGCGCGGCTGCTCAGGCGGACCGGGCAGGCGCTGCTGGTCCCGGCGGCACACCGGGTTGATCCCGGGCTGATCGGGGCGTCGATCCTGGGATTTCAGGAGCTGGCGCGTGGCTGAGATCGTGCTGGAAGTGTGCGTTGACAGTCTGGCCGGGTTGGATGCCGCCATTGCCGGCGGTGCCGACCGGATCGAATTGTGCGCGGCGCTGGCGGTGGGTGGGCTGACCCCGTCCGAAGGCATGATGCAGGAGGCAGCGGCGGCTCCGGTGCCGGTCTATGCGATGATCCGGCCGCGGTCGGGCGATTTTGTCTATTCGGTCGGGGAATTGCAGGTGATGCGCACCGATATCGACCGGGCGCGGGACATGGGCATGGCCGGGGTGGTGCTGGGGGCGAGCCGCGCCGATGGCAGCCTGGACCGCGCCGCGCTGGAGGCGCTGGTGCGCTGGTCCGACGGCATCGGGCGGACGTTGCACCGGGCGTTTGATCTGACCGGCGACGGTTATGCGGCGGCGGTCGAACTGGCGGTGGCGCTGGGGTTCGAGCGCATCCTGACCTCGGGCGGGGCGGTGACGGCGGTGCAGGGGCTGGCGCGGTTGCAGACGGTGCATGCGCTGGCGGCGGGGCGGATCGGGGTGATGCCGGCGGCCGGGGTGACGGCCGAGACCGTGGGCGCGCTGAGGACGGGGTTGCAGTTGCGGGAGGTGCACGGGTCGTGTTCAGTGCCGGCGGTCAGGGCAGGGCGGGACATCGGGCGGCTGGGCTTTGCCGGCCCGGCACCAAGGATGACCAGCACTGAGCGGGTCCGAGCTCTGAAGGCGGCGCTGGGCGGTGGGTGACTTGGCCGGTTGACTTGGGCGGGCGGCTGGGATGAGCATGGCGCAGGGTCCGGGGGCAGGCATGCAGATCAACATAACCTATGAGCGCGAGGAAGAGGGGCCGAAGTCGGGGCCGATCGTGGTGGGCTGGCTGCGCGATACCGACAAGGGTGGGGTGATCTATGACCCGCCCGAACGGCTGATTTCGCGGCAGATGAACCGCACGCACGCCAAGTCGGCCAGTCGCTGTCCGGCGGTGATCCAGATGGAAAGCCGGTATTTCATGGTGAAATGCCCGTTCGATCTGAACATCGGTTTTGGCCGCGACGACAAGGGCAAGGCAGTGCTGATCAACCGGGCGGGCACGGCGTCGAGCATCCGCGCCAACAAGCTGAACGAGGTGCTGACGCTGGTCAGCGAGGTGGAATGGCGCTATCCCGACCGCCCCACCATCCAGCTGAAACTGCCCTATCTTTTCATCTGTGACGAGCCGGTTTACATCACCCAGCTTGGTCCCTTTGCCCATTACCGCCGCGACAGCCTGCCCGGTACGATCTTTGGTGGCCGGTTCCCGGTGTCGATCTGGCCCCGCCCGCTGATGTGGGCGTTTGAATGGCACGAGCCAGAGCGTGACATCGTGCTGAAACGCGGGGAGCCGCTTTTCTACGTGCAGTTCGAGGGCGATCAGGCCGACCGGCCGGTACAGCTGGTCGAGGCGGAAAAGACACCGGAATTGCAGGCCTATCTGGAGCTGATCAGCGGGGCAGTGAACTATGTGAACCAGACCTTCGGGCTGTTCAAGGCCGCCGAGGCGGCGCGGCCCGCGAAGTTGTTGAAGCCGAAGGGCTGAGGCCCCGGCATGCGGTTGATGTGCCTGAATGCCTGGGGCGGGCGGCTGGCCGGCCCGCTGTTGCAGTGTGTGGCTGCCACCGACCCGGACGTGCTGTGCCTGCAGGAAGTTACGTTTGCGCCGGTGGCCGGCCCTCAGGTGCTGTACTATCGCGGGGCAGACAAGACCGAGCCGCTGTTGCAACGGGCCAATCTTCATGCCGACGTGGGCTGCGTGCTTGGCGGGCATCAGGGCTGGTTTCATCCGGCGATGCGGGGCGATCTGCACGATGTCGCCGGTGCGGCCTATCCGTCGGAGTTCGGGCTGGCGACCTATGTCCGGCGCGATCTGCGGGTAATGGCCGAATCGACGGCGTTTGTGCACGGGCAGTTCCGCAGCGGGGGCTGGGGGCAACCGCCGGTGCCGCGCAATGCGCATGTGATCCGGCTTGAGGCCGAAGCGGCTGCGCCGGTGATCATCGCCCAGATGCACGGTCTGCGCGATCCGGCCGGCAAGCACGATACTCCGGCCCGGGCGGAACAGGCGGCGCGACTGGTGGCGCTGCTGGACCGGCTTCGCCAGCCGGGCGACCGCGTGATCCTGTGCGGCGATTTCAACCTGCTGCCGGACAGCGCGACCTTTGCCGTTCTGGCCAGGCTGGGGCTGCATGATCTGGTGACGGCTGGCGGGTTCGGCGATACGCGGACCTCGCACTATTCGAAACAGCCGCGCCATGCCGATTACATGCTGATCTCGTCCGGCATTGCCGTTCAGCGGTTCGAGGTGGTGGCGCAGCCGGAAGTGTCGGACCACCGGATGCTGCAGCTGGATTTCGATTGAGGCGGTAGGGGTGGACCATAGGGCGGCTTGATCTGGATCACTGACAGGTGCCTGCGGCGGGGATACTTTGGCCGGAAGGAAGCTGGAAATACAGAAAGCCTAGTCTGGCGGGGCTTGTGCGGCACCGGGTGATTTCCCAAATGTGGGTCAAGACCTGCCGGATATGTGCCGCGACGCGGGCGTGCGGTGCAGGTGCTTTAGAGGAGACATGCGATGAACCTTGAAAAGTTCACAGAGCGGGCGCGCGGGTTCCTGCAGGCGGCGCAGACGATTGCGGCACGCGAAAATCATCAGGCACTTAAGCCGGAGCACCTGTTGAAGGCGTTTCTGGATGACGATCAGGGGCTGGCATCGAACCTGATCACCCGGGCCGGCGGCGAGCCGAAGCGGGTGGCCGAGGCTTTGGCGGTGACTTTGGCGAAGTTGCCGAAGGTGAAAGGCGATACCGGACAGGTCTATATCGATACGGCCACGGTCAAGGTGCTGGACGAGGCCGAGCGCATTGCCACCAAGGCAGCAGACAGTTTCGTGCCGGTGGAGCGCATTCTGATGGCGATGGCAGTGGTGCCGGGCAAGGCCAAGGAGGCTCTGGAAGCCGGGGCGGTGACGGCGCAAAAGCTGAACAGCGCAATCAACGACATCCGCAAGGGGCGGACGGCGGACACGGCATCGGCCGAGTCGGGCTATGACGCGCTGAAGAAATATGCCCGTGACCTGACCGAGGCGGCGGAACAGGGCAAGATCGACCCGATCATTGGCCGCGACGAGGAGATCCGGCGCACCATGCAGGTGCTGAGCCGCCGGACCAAGAACAACCCGGTGCTGATCGGCGAGCCCGGCGTCGGCAAGACCGCGATTGCCGAAGGCCTGGCGCTGCGCATCATCAGTGGTGACGTGCCGGAAAGCCTGCGCAACAAGAAGCTGATGGCGCTGGACATGGGGTCGCTGATTGCCGGGGCCAAGTACCGGGGCGAATTCGAGGAGCGGCTGAAGGCGGTGCTGGCCGAAGTGACCGGGGCGGCGGGCGAGATCATCCTGTTCATCGACGAGATGCACACGCTGGTGGGTGCCGGCAAGGCCGAAGGTTCGATGGATGCCAGCAACATGCTGAAGCCGGCACTAGCGCGCGGCGAGTTGCATTGCGTCGGCGCCACGACGCTGGACGAATACCGCAAGCACATCGAAAAGGATGCGGCGCTGGCGCGGCGGTTCCAGCCGGTGATGGTGAATGAGCCGACGGTGGAAGACACCATCTCGATCCTGCGCGGCATCAAGGAAAAGTATGAACTGCACCACGGGGTGCGGATCACCGACTCTGCGCTGGTGGCGGCGGCGACGCTGAGCCACCGCTACATCACAGACCGGTTCCTGCCGGACAAGGCGATCGACCTGATGGACGAGGCGGCCAGCCGGTTGCGGATGGAGGTGGATTCGAAACCCGAGGAACTGGACGCCATCGACCGCGAGATTCTGCAAAAGCAGATCGAGGCCGAAGCGCTGAAGAAAGAGGACGACACCGCCTCGAAGGACCGGCTGGAAAAGCTGGAGCGCGAGCTGTCGGACCTGATGGAACGGTCATCCGCGATGACGGCGCAGTGGCAGGGTGAAAGGGCCAAGCTGGAAGTTGCGCGGGAATTGAAGGAGCAGTTGGACCGGGCACGGGCGGAACTGGAGATTGCCAAGCGCGAAGGCAACCTGGGCCGGGCCGGCGAGTTGAGCTATGGCATCATTCCGGGGATCGAGAAGAAGCTGGCGGAGGCCGAAAGCCGCGAGGGCGACATCATGGTCGAGGAGGCGGTGCGCCCCGAGCAGATCGCGGGGGTGGTCGAGCGCTGGACCGGGATACCCACTTCGAAGATGCTGGAGGGCGACCGGGAAAAGCTGCTTCGGATGGAGGACGAACTGGGCCGCCGGGTGATTGGCCAGAAGACGGCGGTGAAGGCGGTTTCAAATGCGGTGCGCAGGGCCCGGGCCGGGCTGAACGACGAGAACCGGCCGTTGGGCTCGTTCCTGTTTTTGGGGCCGACCGGCGTCGGCAAGACCGAACTGACCAAGGCGGTGGCCGAATATCTGTTCGATGACGACAGCGCGATGGTGCGGATCGACATGAGCGAATTCATGGAGAAGCATTCGGTGGCCCGGCTGATCGGGGCACCGCCCGGCTATGTCGGCTATGACGAGGGCGGGGTCCTGACCGAGGCGGTGCGGCGCCGGCCCTATCAGGTGGTGCTGTTCGACGAGGTGGAAAAGGCGCATGCCGATGTGTTCAACGTGCTGTTGCAGGTACTGGACGATGGCCGGCTGACCGACGGGCAGGGCCGCACCGTCGATTTCAAGCAGACGCTGATCATCCTGACCTCCAACCTCGGGACCCAGGCGCTGAGCCAGGTGCCGGACGGTGCCGATGCTGCTGCTGCCAAGCGCGAAGTGATGGCGGCGGTGCGGGCGCATTTCCGGCCCGAGTTCCTGAACCGGCTGGACGAGACCATCATCTTTGACCGGCTGACACGCGGCGACATGGACGGGATCGTGACCATCCAGATGGCGCGGCTGGTGGCGCGGCTGGCGGCTCGCAAGATCACGCTGGACCTGGACGATGGTGCGCGGCGCTGGCTGGGAGACGAGGGGTATGACCCGGTGTTCGGGGCGCGGCCGCTGAAGCGGGTGATCCAGCGGCATCTGCAGGACCCGCTGGCCGAAATGCTGCTGGCGGGCGATGTGCTGGACGGCGGATCGGTGCGGGTGACCGCCGGGCCCGACGGTCTGATCATCGGCGACCGGCTGTCGGTGTCGCGGCGCGACAAGCCCGAGGCGGCGGTGCTGCACTGAGCGGGTGATTGCGGTTCCGCTTCGCCTCAGGCAGAGCGGAGAAGTACCTTGCTGGAGTCGAGGGCGGTGGCGATCTGCTGAAAGGCGATTTGCCGCCGTTCCGAGCCGCTGGAGGATCGCAACAGGATCGTTGTGGTTTCGTCGATCACGGTCGCGGCGGCACGGTTGGCGGCGGTGCGGTTCTGCGCAAGAATCGGCGTCAGGGGGCCAATGCGCGGCGCGTCGGGTTTCGAGCGGAGGCGCGGCACGATCAGGGTGCCTGCCGGGTCCATGTAGCGGTTGACCACCCGTTCGAGCCGCAGGTTGGCAGAGGCCAGCGCATCACGGACGGCGGCATAGTCGCCGGTTCCGGGCAGCGACAGCGCGATCTGGCCGAAGTAGTAGCGCAGGCAGTCGATGTGATATTCCCATGGGATATAGGAACAGAAGGTCCGGGCCGCGACGAGCCGGTCGATGATTTCGGCGGTGGCTGATCTGGAAATGGCCATTGGCCCGGCTTCGCCGTAGTCGTCCCTGCTGCTGCCGCCAATCTTCGGGCCGGGGCCACCTGTCGATTGAACCGGCAGAAGAAGGCCACCGAAAACGTCGGGCTGCGCGCCGGGCAGCTGCAGCTGCAGCCAGTCCGGCGGTGGCTGGCTGGCAAACGGGCGCAGGGCGGGCAGGGCACCGGACGGCATTGGCAGAACCCACAGCAGTACGGCCATGGCTTGCAGCAGGCCGGCCAGCAGCCTTGAAAGTCGACGCTTGCCAGTCACTTGGCACCCCTTGCGGTTTGAAATGGCGATCGCGGCCCGGCAGGTCCGGCAGTTGGAACAGTATGGATGCAGGTCAGCCGGACCGGAACAGCACCTTGGTCGAGTCGATGGCGGCGGCGATCTGCTGATAGGGCAACCGGCGCTGGGCTGCGGTGCCCGATGACCGCAGCAGGGTTGTGGCAGCTTCGGCGATCACCTGTTCGGCCAACGCGGCGGCGCGGGCCTGCGATTGGCGGGTGACGGCGCGCACCGGTGGCAGCGGTTTGCCTGCGCCGGTCACTTGCCGGGGGGCGGCGGCCGGATCGAGGTTCTGTTGCAGGATGCCGTCAAGATCGGCGGTGGCGGTTTGCAGGACCGACCGCACCGCCACGAAGTCTTCGCCTTGCGGCAGGTCCTCGGCGACGCCGCGCAGCACGACACCAAGGCAACCGACACGGTAGGCCTCGGGCAACAGCTGGCAGGCATCGCGGCCACGGGTGATCCCGACCAGGATCAGACCGGCGGCCCCGGTCAGCAGCGAGCTGCCGGCATTGGCACCGGCATTCGGGGCGGTAAGGTCAGGCGATTGCAAGTCCGGGGTACTGCCCGCCGTGCGCACCGGGCGGGGGTTGTCGGGGTCGCAGTCGGGGGCAGCTGCCAGCGCGTCCTCGAAGGCGGGCGAGGAAAAGCCGGACAGTTCCAGCGTCGCAAATGCATCCTGGCAGCTTTGAATCTGGACCCTGGCATTTGGCACACCGGCGCGGGTCCGCGCCAGCCCAGCCAGACCGGGCACCGGTGCGACCGAACAGGCTTTGAGCAGGGCAAGGATCGCAAGCGCCGGGACGGTTCGGCGCGACAGGGCGCGAAGGCTGCGGCGGAGGGGCAAGGTGCGGGGCATCATGGCGCAACCGCGCCGTCGGTCAGCCCGTAGGCGGTTCGGATGCTGCGCAGGGTGCCGGGGCCGAAATCACCGTCGATGGTTCCGGCATAGAAGCTGACGTCGGCCAGCCGGACCTGCAGCGCCTTGCGCGTCTCGATCTTGAAGCTGTCCGGGTTCTCAGTGAGGACGGTCAGCACCGCTTTGCTGCCCGAGCGCAGCGCCTGATACAGATACCCGGCTGCATCGTCGGGGCCTTTGCCAGCCACCGCGCCATCGTCGATCAGGGCGGCATAGTTGTACATGGCCTCGGGGTGTTTCAGGTCGGCGGCACGTTCGAAGAAGATCAGGGCAGCGGCGGGGTCGGCGACCAGACCAAGCGCGCCCTGATAGGTCAGAAAGCCGAGGTCGTTGATCGCGTCGGCAAATTCCTGATCGGCCGAGGCGCGGTACAGTTCCAGCGCCCGGGCAGTATCCTGCGGCACGCCGATGCCGCCTTCATAGAGCTTGGCCAGTTCGAACTGCGCCTCGGGCGAGCCACTGGCCGCGGCTCTGGTGAAGTAGTCGGCGGCACCGACCGGGTCGAACGCGCTATCGGCCGGGTTCAGCCGCATGTAGGCCAGCCCCAGCATCGAGCGGGTGTCGCCGCTTTCGGCCAGCACTTTCAGCAGGTCGGCCTGTTCCGGGCGCAGATCCGACCAGGCAGCGGCGCGATCCTCGACCTGATTGACGGCAAGCTCTTCCGGCGAGCCCGCCATGTGGAAGTAGGTGCCCGGCAGCGAGCCATAGGTAAACGGTTCCTGCCGGTTGCCGGTTTCGGCCATCACCTGATCGCGGACCTTGCGAAAGGCGAGGCCGATTTCCAGCCCCGGCTCGGTCAGGTTCTTGACCAGCGCCGTCGCAAACGGGCTGTTGTCGCCCTTGCCGTCCAGCGCCACCTGACCGTCCTTGGCGGCGAACGCGACCAGCGTCCCGCGGTCGGGAGTGGCGGGGGCCAGGCCGCCGCGGCCACGGGTGCCGGTATCGGTGCCGGGGGTAGCGGTTTCGGTCGTAGCCAACTCGACCGAGGCATCGACGAAATCGCCGAAGGGGTTGTCGCGACAACTGTCGAGGATCACGATCCGCATTTTCCGCGCGCCATCGACGGCGGCCAGCATGTCGTCGAGCGATACCGAATAGCGCAGAAGATCGCGGTTGGAAGCAACCGCGGCATCGACCGGGATCAGGAAGTTGCGGCCCTGCAGTTCGACTCCGTGTCCGGCAAAATAGATCAGGGCAAGATCGGCGGTTTCGGCGCGGAAGGCAAAGCTTGCCATTTCTTCCACCAGCGCCTGTTGCGGAATGTCGATCAGGGTGGTCACGTCGAAGCCGATGCCGGTCAGGGCTTCGGACAGGGCGTTGGCGTCGTTGGTGGTGTTTTTCAGGGCGGGGACGCTGCTGTAGGCCCCCATGCCGATCACCAGCGCTACCCGTTCGGCGGCCAGGGCGGCCAGCGGCGACAGGGTTGCCAGCAAAAACAGTCCCAGAGTCAGAATAGCGCGCATCAAAAGACCCCTTGGCCGGTTCGGGCGAATACAGCCGCGACTTCTGGTCAGAGGATACTGCCTGCCGGAGCAATAACAAAGTCCGGATTCCGTACCGGTCCCGGCGTGGGCGGAACCGTTGGCAAGGGGCGGGTCGCACCCCCTGCCATTCAGGGTCATTTTGGCAGCAGAACCCGGTCGATGACGTGGATCACGCCGTTCGATGCAATGATGTCGGCAGTGGTGACGGTGGATTTGTTCACCTTTACGCCGTTGGTGCCGTTGATATGGACGGTCTGGCCGTTCACCGTTGCAACATCCAGCCGCTGGCCGGCAAGCTGATCCGAGGTCACGGCACCGGGGACGACGTGATAGGTCAGGATCGCCGCCAGCCTGTCCTTGTTTTCCGGCAGCAGCAGGCTTTCCACCGTGCCGGCCGGCAGAGCGGCAAAGGCGGCGTTGGTCGGGGCAAAGACGGTGAAGGGGCCGTCACCTTTCAACGTTTCGACCAGACCGGCAGCAGAAATGGCGGCGACCAGGGTCGAGAAGTCCGGGTTGCCGGCAGCGATATCGACAATATCGGGGGATTTAGGCGTCATCGGGGCACAGGCAGCCAGTGCAGCCGCAAGGCCAAGGCCTGTGGCAAGCCGCAGGATGGTTCGACGGTTCATGGTTTACTTCCCTATTTTCTGATTGTGCAGGTTGATTGGGGCAGGCCGGGCCTGCCCCAACACGGGTCAGAACGACCCGATCACATCGGCGGCAGGATGACCGCGTCGATCACATGGATCACGCCGTTCGAGGCTGCGATGTCGGCTGACGAGACGACCGCGCCGTTCACCTTGGCCCCGCCGTCAAGCGTGATGGTCACTTCACCACCCTGAACGGTGGCAGCCTTCATGCCTTCGGTCAGGTCGGTCGACATGACCTTGCCCGCAACCACATGGTAGGTCAGGATTGCGACCAGCTTGTCCTTGTTTTCCGGCTTCAGCAGGTCCTCGACCGTGCCGGCGGGCAGCGCGGCAAAGGCGGCGTCGGTCGGGGCAAAGACGGTGAACGGGCCTTCGCCCTTCAGCGTTTCGACCAGACCGGCGGCGGTCAGTGCGGCGGCCAGCGTATTGAAGCTGCCGGCGGCAACGGCGGTATCGACGATATCCATGACATGGCTTTCAGCAAAGGCCGGTGCGGCCAACAAGGTTGCAGCAGTTGTCAGAGCCAGAAAGGTTCTGCGGATCATTGGAGTCACTCCCGTTTGATCGATGCCGGTATTCGGCAACGGGCTGATTACGGGCCATGCGCGGCAACGGATGACGGCTACAATCGCGTGAACGGACTTGCCTGTCCGGTCCGGCGCACTAAGCCGCGCCACGATCGGCGATCCACTCAAGAATCAGTGATGCAGAGTGAGGATTTGTGACCCGAACTGGTGTAACGCCGGGCACTGGCGGCTTTGTTACAGTACGTGAACAGCAATGTGAGCCGAGTTGTTTTTCATTTCAACCGGTTTGCAGCTACGACTGCGGGCGTAGTCCACAGGAGCCTGACCATGAACCGCCGAACTGTTTCCGATCTGACGTGGTCGGATGTGACCCCGAAGTCCCTGTTCCTCAATCGTCGGCAGCTGATCGCAGCCGGGGCTGGTGCACTGGCGTTTGCCGCAAGCGGAGCGCGGGCGGCCAGCATCTATTCCACAGATGCCGAGCCGAACACGCTGGAAGAAATCTCTGGCTACAACAATTATTACGAGTTCGGTTTCGGCAAGGAAGATCCGGCGGCCTATGCCGGTGCGCTGACCACCGACCCCTGGACCGTAAAGGTGGACGGCATGGTCGAGAAGCCGGGCGACTATGCGCTAGCCGATCTGATGGCGGGCCTGACGGTCGAGGAGCGCATCTACCGGTTTCGCTGCGTCGAGGCCTGGTCGATGGTGGTGCCGTGGCAGGGGTTCGAGCTGGGGGCGCTGTTGAAAAAGGTCGGGGTGAAGCCCGAAGCGAAATATGTGGCGTTCGAGACCCTGTTGCGGCCCGAGGAAATGCCGGGGCAGCAAAGCGCCGGTCTGGATTGGCCCTATGTCGAGGGACTGCGGCTGGACGAGGCGATGCACCCGCTGACGCTGATGGCGACCGGGCTGTATGGCGGGGCCCTGCCGAACCAGAACGGCGCGCCGCTGCGGCTGGTGGTGCCGTGGAAATACGGGTTCAAATCGATCAAAGCGGTGGTGCGGATCAGCCTGACCGACGTCGAGCCCCCGACCACCTGGAACATCCAGAACCCGCGGGAATATGGTTTCTACTCCAACGTCAACCCGACAGTGGACCATCCGCGCTGGAGCCAGGCGTCCGAGCGGCGGATTGGCGGCGGGCTGTTTGCCAAGCGCCAGGATACGCTGATGTTCAACGGCTATGGCGATCAGGTCGCGGGCCTGTATGCCGGCATGGACCTGGCGGCGTTGTTCTGAGGGCCCGATGACCATCGCTCAGGACATCAATCAGCGGCTGCGCAAGGTGCCGGCGTGGCCGATCTATCTGATCGGTCTAGCCTATGCCGCCTGGCTGGTCTGGCGCGGCCTGACCGGCGGACTGGGGGTCGATCCGGTCAAGGGTCTGGAATGGGCGGTGGGCAAGACCGGGCTGCAACTGCTGGTGGCCGGGCTCTTGGTGACGCCGCTGCGCAAGTCGACCGGTGTCAGCCTGATCCGGTTCCGCCGGGCGCTGGGGGTGACGGCATTCTTTTTCATCCTGCTGCACCTCCTGGTCTGGCTGGTGCTTGATATCCAGTTGCGCTGGGGCGAAATCTGGGCCGACCTCTTGAAGCGGCCCTATATCACCATCGGCATGCTGGGCTTTGTCGCGCTGATCCCGCTGGCGATCACGTCGAACAATGCGTCGGTGCGGCGGCTGGGGGCGGCGGCCTGGCAGCGGCTGCATCAGTTGACCTATCTGGCGGTGGCGGCCGGGGCGGTGCACTACATGATGGTGGTCAAGGCCTGGCCGCTGGAGCCGGTTCTGTACTGCGTTGGTGTGGGGCTGCTTCTGGCCGTGCGCGTCGTCTGGCAACGACAACGGGCAATGGCCTGAGCCGGACGGATGGGCTGCCTGTGGTGGTGACCGGCGGCTCAAGCCCCAGATTTTGAGCAGTTTTCCAGGACTGTGAAAAAACTGTCATGGGTTTGCAGAAACCCCTTGCGGTCAGAGGCGCGGCTTCGTAAATACCCGGCTACCGAAGCGGACAGGTGCTGCGACGGGATGCAGACGGGGTTGCAAGGCCCTGACGCAAACGAAAAAACGACGAGGCTCTGGCGGGCGGAAGCGCTGTAAGGAACAGCGGTCCTTCTGGTTTTTGCCTCTTGCTCTTTGAAACTGTTGTTATCTTGAAGAGATATGTGGGCGGTTTGGTTTGGTTCGATGGATCAGACTGTTTGCATATCGTGCCTTCTAGGGATTTGTTTTTGCGTTTCGGCGCGGGGATGGTTCTCGATGATGAGGGTGT
>JANNRR010000184.1:0-20116 GCA_031401675.1 Paracoccaceae bacterium | reverse complement strand
CAGCGCCGCCTCTTCGTATTCCTTGGGGATTTCGTCAATGAACCCCTTCATCAACCAGACCGAGAACGAAAGGTTGAACGCGGTGTACAGGATGATCAGCCCCAGATGGCTGTCGGTCAGCCCGACGGCGCGGTACATCAGAAACATCGGGATCGCGACCACGATGGGCGGCAGCATCCGGGTCGACAGGATGAAGAACAGCAGATCCGCTTCCCCGGCGATCTTGAACCGCGAGAAACCATAGGCGGTAAAGGTGCCCATTCCGACCGCGAGCAAGGTCGATGTGATGGCGATGAACAGGCTGTTCGCAAAGCGATTGGGATATTGCGACAGTTGCGGTGCGTCGCCGACTTTCAGCACCCGCTCGCCGCCATCATAGATCGCCTTTTCCCACCACGGCGCCGCAGCATATTCCTCGGGTGTCGGCTGGGTCTTCAACTGCACGCGCTTGGTGAACAGCTTGACGAACGGCGTCACCACCGGAGTGAAAAACACTGTGGGCGGCACCGAGGTTGCCACGTCGCGCGGCTTGAATGCGGTAGACCCGATCCAGTAGATCGGCGACAGGAACACCAGCAGCACCGCGACAATGGCAATCAGGACAATCGGGCGGCCGATGCGCTGGCCCCGAGAAATGACGGCGGCCATCCTAGCGCTCCTTCACCTTGTTCAGGTACTTGACATAGATGCTGGTGATCGCCAGCACGATGACAAGCACGATATAGGCCAACGCCGAGGCGCGGCCGGTGTCCCAACTTTGGAATGCGATCTGGTACAGCCTGATCGACACGGTCTGGACGCTGGCCGTGCTCATCACGAAGGGCAGATCGAAGCTCTTGAACGCCTCCATCGTGCGAAAGATCAGCGCTATCAGCAGGATCGGCGCCACCAGCGGCAGGGTGATGCGACGGAACGTGTACCAGGGGCTTGCCCGGTCGATGGCGGCTGCTTCATACAGATGCTGCGGCACCGCCGACAGACCGGCCAGCGACAGCAGCATCACGAAGGGCGACCACATCCAAATATCGGTGAGGGCGACCGCGAACAGGGCATTGGTCGGATGCGACAGCCATTCGAACTTGCCGATGCCCAACGCATAGTTCACCGGTCCCCACGACGGATCGTAAAGCAGCTTCCAGAACAGACCGACCACGGCTGGCGACAGCATCATCGGCAGCAGCAACAGCGTGGTGACCAGGCCCTTCAGCGGAAACTTGCGATTGAGCAACAGCGCCAGGCCGAACCCCACCACCATCTGGCCGCCCACCGAAACAATGACATAGGCCGCCGTTGTCGAGAAATTCGACCAGATGCCGGGGTCGGCCAGAAGGTCGCGGAAATTCTGCAGGCCGACGAATTGGGCCGGTTTGCTGCCGGATGCCCGGTATTGGGTGAAAGAAAAGCCCAACGAATAGATCAGCGGAAAGACGTTGAAAATGATCAGAAAGGCAACGGTCGGAATGATGAACAGGTTGCGGATCGTCAAGTCGGACCATCCATTTACCGCAGCGCGCGAGCCGGGATGAAGCTTGGCCAGGGCTGCCACGAGACGGTCTCCAATCAGTCCTACACGGTATCAGGGCTTACCGGGCCGGAGTTTTCACCGGCCCGGTAAGAAGCTTGTCAGACGAGGATCAGCCGCCGGCCAGCGTCTTGGTCCAGGTCGCCGCCAGGCCATCGAGGATGACCTTGGGATCGCCCTCACCCGTGGTGATGTAGGGGTGCAACGCATCGTTCATCTGGAACAGCATGTCGGCAAAGACCGGCACCGCCCAGAAGTCCTTGATGATCTTCATCGAGTCAGCAAAAGCCTGATTGTAGGGGGTGGCTTTCAGGAACTGGTCCGAGTTGAGCACCGCCGAGTTGAGGGTATAGCCGCCGAGGTCAGCCCATTTCTGCTGCGTCTCATCCTTCACGAACCATTCCAGGAACTTGTATGCCTCGTCCTGATTCTTGGAATAGCTGATGATCGAGATACCCTGACCGCCCAGAGCCGCATGCTGATCGCCGTTCGGCCCCGGCGGGTTGGCGAAATAGCCGGTGGTCTTGGCGTAAGGGTTGCTCGCTTCGTTGGCCAGCGCCGGGAAGAACGCGAAATAGTTCATGTTCAGCGCCACCAGCCCCTCGGTAAAGGCCTGGTTGTTCTCGGCAAAGAAGGCCTGCGTCCAGTTCGGCGGGGTGAAGGTGTAGAGCTTGCGGTAGGCCTTCAGCGCCTCGACGTTACTGTCCGAGTTCAGAATGCCCTCGACCGTGCCGGTGGCATAGTCGCCAAGATCGCCGCCATAGGTGAAGATCGTCTGCTCCAGCCCCATCGCCATCGCGTCATAGGCGGTCTGGGTATAGAGCGCCACGCCATAGCGGTTCTGGTCGGGCCGAGTGAAGAATTCGGCGATGTCGGTCAGCTGCTGAAAATTCGCGGGCACCGCGAGGTCATAGCCGTATTTGGCCTTGAAATTCGCCATCTCGGCCGGGTCTTCGAACCAGTCCTTGCGGTAGGCCCAGCCATTGGCATCGCCTTCCAGCGGGATCGACCAGTATTTGTCGCCGTAAAGCGAATAGTACTGCAGCGAGGCCGGTACAAAGCTTTTGTCGATGCCATGGGACTTCACGAACTCGGTCAGGTCGATATAATGCCCGCCCTGCGTTGCCGCACCCAGCCACTGGCTGTCGCCCACCACCATGTCATAGGCATCGCCCTGGGCGTTGAGTTCGGCGAAGGTCTTGGTCTGGAAATCCGACCAGGGCGTGGTTTCCACCGTCACCTTCACCCCGGTTTCGGCCTCGTACTCGTTGACCAGTTCCTGCAGATAGTTCGCCGGGTCCCATTCCGCCCAGAAGATCGACAGTTCCTGCGAAAACGCTGTCGAGGGGATCGCCGTCGACAGTGCCAAACCGGCAAGCAGCATTGCCATTTTACCGCGCATGAGTGTTCCTCCCTTTCATGCAAGTCTTTCCCGGATCATGCAGACCTCTGGCGGGGCAGCTTTGTCCGGTTGCCTTGAACTGGTATTACCAAACCTCAAAGTGCGTCAAGGGTGTTGTTTGTGCCGGTGGGCAATCAATGGGCGGCACAACGGGCCACGAGACCGCCAATCGTTCCAATACGGCGCTGTATTGGAATGGTTTTTCTGCGCGGGCCCGGGCCGGGCACCAAGTCGTTTCCGGGCCGGGGCTTGCAAAACTGGTCCAACCAGATAGGGTCGCCGCCACACCGGGCCGCCGCACGATTGCCCGCCCCGACTGCCGCCGGAGACCGCATTGCCCCGCATCATCCTTGCCGGAACCACCGACACCAAGGCCGAGGAACTGGCCTATGTCGCGGCGCTGTTGCGGGCCAGGCATCCGTCGGTTGCGCTGGTCGATGTCGGGACCCGTCCGGCCGGGATGGCTGTGGATGTCGGCGCGGCCGAGGTGGCGGCGCGGCATCCGGACGGGGCTGGCGCTGTGCTGGAGGGAGAGGATCGCGGGCGGGCAGTGGCGGCGATGGGGCTGGCGTTTGCCCGTTGGCTTGCGGCGCAAACCGACGTGGCGGGCGTGATCGGCATCGGTGGCGGTGGCGGCACCTCGATCATCACCGCCGGAATGCGCGACCTGCCCTACGGCATCCCCAAAATCATGGTCTCGACCCTCGCCTCGGGTGACGTGGCCCCCTATGTCGGGATCGCCGATCTGATGCTGATGCCGGCGGTCACCGATCTGGCCGGGTTGAACAGCCTGAGCCGGGTTATCCTGCACAATGCGGCGCAGGCGCTGCTGGGGATGGTCGGCACCCCTGCACCGGCGGGCAGCGGCAGACCGGCCATCGGCCTGACCATGTTCGGCGTCACCACGCCTTGCGTCACCGCGATCACGGGCGCGCTGCGCGACCGTTACGATTGTATGGTGTTCCACGCCACCGGCACCGGCGGGCGCACGATGGAGAAGCTGGCGGATTCGGGCCTGCTGACCGGGTTCATCGACATCACCACCACCGAGGTTGCCGACCTGTTGTGCGGCGGCGTGTTGCCGGCGACAGCGGACCGGTTCGGCGCTGTGGCGCGCACCGGCCTGCCCTGGGTCGGGTCACTTGGTGCGCTGGACATGGTGAATTTCGGCGCGCCGGAGACCGTGCCCGCCTGCCACAAGGGGCGGCTGTTCTATCACCACAACCCGCAGGTCACGCTGATGCGGACGACACCGGCGGAATGTACCGAAATCGGCGCATGGATCGCCAGCCGGCTGAACCTGTGCGCCGGTCCGGTGCATCTGCTGATCCCCGAAGCCGGCATCTCGGCGCTTGACGGGCCGGGGGCGGCGTTTCACGATCGGGTTGCCGATGCGGCGCTGTTCGGCGCGGTGGAGACCGGCTTGCACCGCAGCGAAAACCGCCGCATCACCCGGTTGCCGCTGCATATCAACGACCCGGCGTTTGCCGCAGCCGCTGTCGCCGCCTTTGCCAAAATCGCCCCCTGAGGTGCCATGCCCGCCATCCCCCGCCAAACCATTCTGACCCGCCTGCATGCCATGCGCGCCGAACGCATCCCGATCATCGGCGGCGGTGCCGGTACCGGGCTTTCGGCCAAATCGGAAGAGGCGGGCGGAATCGATCTGATCATCATCTACAATTCCGGGCGCTACCGCATGGCCGGGCGCGGCTCGGCCTCGGGCCTGCTGGCCTATGGCAATGCCAATGAGATCGTGAAGGACATGGCGGTCGAGGTACTGCCGGTGGTCAGGCACACCCCGGTGTTGGCCGGGGTGAACGGTACCGACCCATTCATCCTGATGACGCCGTTTCTGCGCCAGTTGCAGGACATGGGCTTTTCCGGGGTGCAGAACTTCCCGACCATCGGCCTGTTCGACGGCGTGATGCGGCAAAGCTTCGAGGAAACCGGCATGAGCTACGGGCTGGAGGTTGAGATGATCGCCGCTGCCCATGCGCTGGACCTGCTGACCACGCCCTATGTGTTCAATCCCGCTGAGGCCGAGGCGATGACCCGGGCCGGGGCCGATATCATCGTGGCGCACATGGGGGTGACCACCGGCGGCGCGATCGGAGCCACGTCGGCGAAAAGCCTTTCCGATTGCGTGGCAGAAATTGACGCCATCGCCGCTGCCGCCCGCGCCATCCGTGACGACGTGATCGTGCTCTGCCATGGCGGACCGATCGCCATGCCCGACGATGCCCGCTATATTCTGGATCGTGCCGCCATCTGCCACGGCTTCTACGGTGCCTCCAGCATGGAACGCCTGCCGGTCGAAACCGCGATTGCCGCCCAGACCCGCGCCTTCAAGGCGCTGAAACTCAAGGCCGGACCCGCGCCGTCTCGGAGCTGAAACAAGAAAGGATTGTGCCATGACCTCGCGCTATTTCATCCGCCCCGAAACCGTCGCTGCCTTTGGCTTCGACTGGGGTCGTCTGGCCCTGACCGTCGGGCCAGAGGTGAACGGCGCCCAGCGGTTTTCCGGCGGCATCGTCGATCTGGCCTCTGGCGGCGGTCATACCCGCCACAACCATCCCGGTGCCGAGGAAATAATTCTGGTGATGGCGGGCACCGGCACCCAGATGGTCGAGGACGAGGCGGGAACCCCGATCACCGAAACCGTGGGGCCAGGCTGCACCATCTATGTGCCCGAAAGCCGGTTTCATTCAACACTGAACACCGGGGCCGGACCGATGCGGTTGTTCGTGGTCTATTCGCCCGCCGGCCCGGAACTGGCGCTGCGCGACCTGCCGGATTTCCGGCTGTTGCCACCGGGCAGTTAGGGCCGGGGGAGCGGCCGGAAGAAGCGTTCGGCGCTGGCCTGCCGACGTCGTGGCCGGCCAAATCGGCTTTCCCCCGCCTCGCGGCGCAAGCCCTACCCCGGAAACCGCGCCCGATACTGCGTCTCGACGTCGGGATTGCAGAAATTCACCGGCAATCCGCCGTCCAGAATCCGCAGCACTTCATCGGCCGCCGCCATCCCCATGCGCCACATGCTGTCCACCGTGATCCCGGCCATGTGCGGCGACAGGATGACGTTGTCCAGCCCGAACAGCGGATGATCCTGCGCCAGCGGCTGCACCTCGAACACATCCAGCGCCGCCCCGGCGATCCGGCCCGCCCGCAGGGCCGCCACTAGTGCTGCGGTATCGACAATCGGGCCGCGCGCCACGTTGATCAGCACGGCACCGGACTTCATCGCCGCAATCCGCGCTGCCGAAATGGCACCGCGCGTATCCTCGGTCAAAGGGCAGCAGATCACCAGCACATCGGCTTCCGAGACCAGCGTATCAAGGCTCAGCGGCACAACCCCGGCTGGCAGCTTGGCCGGGCGGCGGGTATGGACCACCACCCGCATGCCCAGACCGTCCGCCGCAATCCGGTGCAGCGCCCGGCCGATGTTGCCCATGCCAAGGATGCCCAGCGTGCGCGGCCCCAGATCGCGGGCCTGTTCGGTGATGACCCGCCCGGCCTCCCAGCCTTCCCGCCGCAGCGCCGTGTCCATTCGGCGGAACTGGCGAAACAAGCCCAGCGCCGCAAAGATCGCATATTCCGCAACCGTGGTCGCATTCGCACCCGGCACGTTGGCGACCAGCACCCCGGCCGCTGTCGCCGCCGCCATCGGGACCATGTCCAGTCCTGCACCGTGCCGCACCGCAGCCCGCAGCCCGGGGGCTTGCGCAAAATAGTCAGGCGGCATCGGGGCCCGCACAATTACCACTTCTGCCCCCAGACCTTCGGCCATGAACGCCGCAGCCGTCGGACTGGAGGCAACGCTGTAGCGGCTGGCTGCCTGCAACCGCGCCGTCACTTCCGGGTGCAAAGGATGGGTCGAAAACACCTCGGCCATGACCTAGCCGCCCGGACTGCCCGGCGCGTCGCCGATCAGTCCTTTCCAGTAGCTTTCGACCCCCTGCAGATGCATGCTCATCAGCGCCTGCGCCAGATTGGCATCCCGCCGCTGCAGCGCATCGTATATCTGCAGATGCTCGCCGTGCGACCGCGCCCCGCGTTCGGGGTCGCTGAAATAGATCGGCAGCCGCCGCTCGCTCATTGCGTAATAGACCGAACATACCCGGTAAAACACAGTGTTCTGCGTCGCCCGCACGATCTCCAGGTGAAAATCGCGGTCTTCCCCGGCCAGCGGCTCGCCTGCCGCCAGCCGCTGCTCGGACCGCTGCAGAATCTCGCGCAATCGGGCAAAGTTTTCCTCGGTTGCGCGCAGGCTGGCCAGTTCCGCCGCCTTGATCTCATGGATTTTCCGCAGCTCCACCGCCTCGTAGATCTGAATGGGGTCAAGCGGCAGGCCTGCCTTGGCAAACAGCGCCAGTGCCTCGACCGAGGCGGTGCGGGTGGTCAGGAAGATGCCGGATTTCGCCCGTCGCTCGACAATGCGCATCGCCTCAAGCACCGCCAGCGTCTCGCGCACCTGACCCCGGCTGACGCTGAAATGCTCGGCCAGTTCACGCTCGGACGGTGTGCGGCCTGTGTCGGCGCTGGACGAGGCGTAAAGATGGGCGGCAAGTTCTGGCAGCAGGTTCTTTTCGGTCATCCCCTTCAGCTTTTCCTGATGTGGGCCTTCAGCACCGGCTCATCGACGGCAAACCCCAGACCCGGGGCCTCGGGAATCGCGATCATGCCGTCGGACACCACCACCGTGCCCTGAACCAGATCATGGATCATCGGATTGGCACCGCAGGAATATTCGACGGTGAAGCTGGCCGGGCTGGCGGCACAAAGATGCAGCCCGGCAAAGAAACACGGAGCCCCGGCCCACAGATGCGGCGCAAACCGCAGGTTGAAACTGGCGGCCAGCGCCGCGATCCGCATGGTTTCGGTGATGCCACCGCAAAACGCCGGATCGGGCTGAAAGATGTCGGCGGCGCGCAGCAGCGCCAGATCGCGGAAGTCAAAGCGCGTCGCTTCGGATTCGCCCGCCGCAATCGGGATGCAGGTGGCGGCGCGAACCTCGGCCATGCCCTGCTTGTCATCGCCGCTGACCGGTTCCTCGAACCAGGCCAGATCGCAATCCCGGACCATATGGGCAAAGCGTTTGGCGTCGGCCACGCTGTAAGTGCCATGCGCGTCGACCGCAATTTCCACCGCCGGGCCCAGCGCCTTGCGCGCCGCCCGCGCCCGTTCAGCGGAAACATGCGGTGCCCCGTCCATCGCCCCGACCCGCATCTTCACGGCTCGAAACCCGCCCGCGTCGATATAGCTTTGCAGTTGCGCCCCGATCCCGGCGGCATCGGCCCAGCCGCCAGAGGCATAGGCCGCCAACCGGTCAGCCTTGCGCCCGCCCAGCAACTGCCAGACCGGCTGGCCCAGATGTTTGCCCAGAATGTCCCAGAGCGCGATGTCCACCGCTGAAATCGCCGCGACGCTCAGCCCGCGCCGCGCCAGCGACGGCATGGCATGACCGGCCCGCGCTGCCGACCCGGCGCGGACGCCGCTATAAAGCATCTCCCAGATCGCGGTGATGTCGCCGGCGTGGCGGCCGATCAGCTGTGGCGCCACCTCGTGGTTGATCAGACGCACCAGCGCGCCGTAGCTGCCCGCCGACCCGGCGGCATTCTTGCCCTCACCCCAGCCAACCAGCCCGTCATCGGTCTCGATCCGCAGGATCGCGGCATCGAACGTCGTCAGCGTGCCGAAATCGCTGCGGTGCTGGCGGGCCGCTTCGATGGGTATGCTGACCCACCAGGCCTCGGCGCTCTTGATCCGCATCTCGCCCTCCCCGCGTTCGGCGTTACCTGATCAGCGGCAGCAGGGTTTCGGCGGTGATCCGCATCTGATCGTCATAGAAGGCCTCGGTCAGCACGCTGGAGCCGTGGTCCTGAATGAACTTCAACTGCTCCGGCGAGATGTCGACCGGATTACGCTCGACCATATGCGGATAGATCGCGGCTGGGGTACGGTCGACCGGGGCGACAAACTCGTTGGTCAGCGCGCCGTCGTAGCCGATTTCGCGCAAGGTGGCGATGATCTTGGGCCACTCAAGGTGACCGAGACCGGCGGCAAACCTGTTGTTGTCGGCGACGTGAAAATCAAACAGCCGCTTTCCTGCCAGGCGGATCGCGTCATGGATATTCGATTCCTCCATGTTCAGATGGTAGGCGTCGAGACAGACGCCGCATTCCGGGCTGACCGCATCGGCCAGCGCCAGTGCCTGCGCGGCGCGGTTGAAGAAATAGGTCTCGAACCGGTTCAGGGGTTCGACCGCGATCTTGACACCAACCTTTTGCGCATGGGCGAAACACTCCTTGGTCGCCTCGACCACCCAGTCCCATTCCTCTGCCTCGGTGCCGTCCGGCACCACCTTGCCGACCGTGGCCGGAACCAGAGTGATGATCTGGCCTTCCAGTTCGCTGACCATCGTCAGCACCGACTTCACATAATCGACCGACCGCGCCCGCTGGCCCTCGTCCTTTGCCGCTAGATTGCGCTCGCCCAGCGTCAGCGTCACCGCCCCCCAGCAGCGGATGCCGTGTTCTTTCAACAGCGCCCGGGTTTCCTTGACCGGGTACTGCGTCGGCTCGCCCGAGATCTCGATTGACTCGTAGCCGTATTTCTTGATCCGGCGCAGCGTGGTGGCCAGCGGCTCGGCCCGCATCCAGTTATGTGTCGACAGGTGCATCTTGTCCCCCCATTCCTCGGTTTCGTAGGGTCGGCACGGCGGTGTGCGGCCCCGGTTTCGGCTGATCTGGTTGGACCAGATGGGCTGCCCCAACGGTTAGCGTACCGGGGCCGTTTCCGCAAGATGGCAGCAAGGCATGGCGCAGGGGTTCGCAATGATTGAAAAATCCAGGCATGGCTTCTGGCTGGCCAGAAAGAGCCCCGCCGATGGCGCTCGCCACCGGCCACAAGATTCGCCGGATTTGGTATTACCAACTTGACGGGGTGGCAGCGCCACCGCACCATTCCTGCAGATGCAGCCAGCCAGAGGAGCCCGCAATGAAGATCGGCATGTGCATGATGCTGTGGACGACGCATGTCACTGAAGATGACGCGGCGCGCTTACGCGATATCAAGGCGGCCGGGTTCGACGGGGTGGAGATTCCGATTTTCGAGGGTGACACCAATCACTATTCAAGGCTAGGCGACCTGCTGGACACCATCGGGCTGGAGAGGACGGCAGTGGCGGCGATGGGCGACCCGGCAATGAACCTGATCGGCGATTCCGTCGCCAGGACTGCCGGGGTGGCGCACCTGCGCCATGTCACCGACTGCGCCGCCGCCCTGGGTGCGGTGACGCTCAGCGGGCCGCTGCATTCTACGCTTGGCCAGTTTTCCGGCAACAGCCCGATAGCCGAAGAGCTTGCCCGCTCGATCGCCTCGCAGCGCGCCATCGGCGATCATGCCGCCACGCGCGGCGTGACCATCGGGCTGGAGGCGCTGAACCGGTTCGAATGCTATCTGGTCAATACCATGGCGGCACTGTCCGCCCATATCGACGCCATAGGCCACCCGAACATCCGCGCGATGTACGACACGTTCCACTGCAACATCGAGGAACAGGACCCCATCGCTGCCTTTACCCTGCACCATCGCAACATCGTTCACGTGCATATCTCCGAGAATGACCGGGGTGTGCCGGGGCGGGGCAACATTCCTTGGGCCGAAACCTTCCGGGCGATCCGGGCCAGCGGTTACGATGACTGGCTGACCATCGAATCGTTCGGACGCGGCCTGCCGGCCCTGGCCGCCGCCACCAGGGTCTGGCGCGACTTTGCCGAAAGCCCCGAGGCGGTGTACCGCGACGGCTACCGCCATATCCGCGCCGGGTGGGACGCGGCGACTTAGCCGCGCCGTTGCCGCCTCAACCCTCAGCGGCAGTCCCGCCCCGGTTCCAGCCACGCCCGCGGGTGCCGAACATCTCATGCCCAGTCGGCGTCACCGCCACGGTATCCTCCAGCTTGATGAAGCCCCGGCGCGGATGCAGCATGGTGGTTTCGACCGACAGCACCATGCCCGGTTCCAGCGCCCGCCCGGCGTCAACGCCTTCATAGGCAACCGGATGGTTGGTCATCAGGAACGGCACTTCGTGGGTGATCAGCCCCATGCCGTGCGCAAAGAAATCCGTGAAGCCTGCTGACGGAATCCCGCGCAAGGTCGCCTCGGCGTGGGCAATCATCTCGCCCCCCGGCACCCCGGGGCGCACCAGCGAAAACGCCGCCTGCTGAACGGTTTCAAGTTCGCCGAGCAGATCCTGCAATTCGGCGTCCGGGTCGCCCAGCACCGCCATCCGGCACAGATCGCCGATGTAGCCCCGCCAGTTGCCGCCCGAATCCATCGACATCACCTCGCCCTTGGCCCAAACCTGCGACGACGCCGCCCGGTTGTGGCTGGACCCAAGGGTCAGCAGGCAATAGTCGAAATGCAGACCCCGGCTGGTTTCCTGCCGCCGCAGCTCCTCGATGATCCGCGCCTTGTTCCAGCCTTCATCGGCCAGCGCCATCGTGGCGAACATCGCATCGGTGATCAGTTCCGACGCAATGCGCAGTTGCGCCAGTTCGTCGGGCGTCTTGATCGCCCGCATCTGTTCCAGCATATGGGTGGCATCCACCAGCGCTGCCCCCGGCACGGCTGCGCCCAGCGTCTGCCAGGCATCCACCGGCAGGAACCCCGGCTCGATCCCGATCCGCAGACCACCCGCGCCGATCCGGTTCAGATGCTCGCCCGCCAGCCGCGCCGCATCCACCGAACCCCAGGTCGCCGGCAAAAAGTTCGGTGTCCAGAACGGGCGGTTGGCGTGTTCGCCGCCCTCCATCTTGTTGGCGATGTAGCAGGCATGGTCGGGGCGACCGCGCTGATGAATCACCACCGGCAGATAGCGGCTGTGCCCGACCGCATCCATCGCCGCAAAGAAGATGAAACGGTAGCCGCCCAGCAGATACTGCACATTGTGCTTGGAGGTGATCAGCAGCACGTCGATCCCCGCTGCCGCCATCAACCGGTCGATCCGGTCGAGGTCGGGGGCAAGCAATGTGCCGTCGGGATGCAATGCTGTTCCATCCATCGGTTGAGTCCTTGTGCTGTCGGTCCGCCGCCAGAAAACACCAACGCCGCCCCGGCTCCAAGCGAAAACACGCCCGGACGTTGGCCCGTCTACAGTCCTACCCGCCCTGCATGTACGGCATCAGCACCACTTCGCTGTCAGGACCGATTTCGGTAAACCAGGCCTCTCGATAGATCCGGCCATCGAGCGCTAGGGAAACCCCGCGCTCGATCTGTGGCTTCATGCCGGGATAGTGCTCCGCCAGGCGGTCCAGCAACTCCTTGAAATTGCGCGCGTCGATCTGGACCTGCGCCTGCCCTTCGGTATGGGCGCGCAGGGATCCCCAGATCGTCACGGCAACCATCGCGTCAGCTTCCCGACAGTGCTTCCAGAATGCGCGGCGGCGACATCGGCAGAATGCTCATCCTGGTGCCGATAGCCCGTGACACCGCGTTCGACACCGCCGCCAGCGGCGGCACGATCGGGGTTTCGCCGACACCGCGCACGCCGTACGGATGCCCGGGGTTCGGAATTTCCAGGATCACCGTCTCGATGTTCGGCAGGTCCGAGGCAACCGGGATACGGTAATCGAGGAAGCCCGCGTTCTGCAGCCGGCCATCCTTGCCGTAGATGTACTCCTCGTTCAGCGCCCAGCCGATGCCCTGCACCGCACCGCCCTGCATCTGCCCTTCGACATAGGCCGGGTGCACCGCCTTGCCGGCATCCTGAAACACGGTGTAGCGCAGCACCCTAGTCGCCCCGGTTTCCCGGTCTACCTCGACATCGCACAGATGCACGCCGAAACTGACACCGGCTCCATCGGCGTGGAACTCGCAATGGCCGGCAATCGGTCCGCCGGTCTGGAACGATACGGCGGCAATCTCGGCCAAGGACATCGGCGGGAACTTCCCGGCGTTCGGACCAGACGGCTGCGCCGCCCCGTCCACCCACGCCACCGCCTCTTCGTCGATGCCCCAGATCCGCGCCGCCCGGCCGCACATCTTCTTGATCGCGTCCTGCGCCGCCCGGATTGTCGCCAACCCGACCGCGAAAGTCACCCGGCTGCCGTCGGTAATGTCATTGTGCCCCAAAGACGAGGTGTCGCCTATGATGGTCCGGATCTTGTCGTACGGAATTCCCAGTTCTTCCGCCGCCATCAGGCTGATCGACGCGCGGCTGCCGCCGATATCGGGGTTGCCCTCGATGATGCCGACAGTGCCATCGGTATTGACGTTCAGCGAAACACAGGTATTGCCGCCGAAATTGAACCAGAATCCGGCCGACAGACCGCGCCCCTGCCCTGCCCCCAAAGGCGCACGGTAATGCGGATGCGCCTTGGCCGCCTGCAACGTCGCCATCAGGCCGATATCGTCAAAGGTCGGGCCATATGACGACCGCGTGCCCTTTTTCGCGGCGTTCATCAGGCGCACCTCCAGCGGATCAAGATCCAGCTTCTGGCACAATTCGTCCATCACGCTTTCAACGGCATAGATCGCCTGCGGCGCCCCCGGGGCCCGGTAGGCCGCTTCTTTCGGGCGATTGGTCAGCACGTTCCAGCCCAGCGTCTGCACCGCCGCCAGATCATAGGCGGCAAAGGCCGATTGCGCCCCCATGTCCACCATCGCGCTGGGATAGGCTCCGCCGGAATAGCGCAGCTTGGCATGCCCCGCCGTGATCCTGCCCGCCTTGGTCATGCCTATCCTAACGTCGATCGAGGTCGAGATTGTCGGCCCTGTCGCCTTGAACACCTCGTCCCTTGTCATCACCAGCTTGACCGGCCGCCCCGACTTGCGGGAAAGCGCCAGCGCCACCGGCTCGATGAACACGACGGTCTTGCCGCCGAAGCCGCCACCGATTTCCGACGCGGTCACCCGCAGTTGGCTCGCCTCCATTCCCAGCAGGGCGGCGCAGATGGTGCGGACATTGTACTGGCCTTGGGTGCAGCACCACAGGTCGGCCTTGCCGTCCGATGTGGTCGAGGCCAGGCAGGCGTGCGGCTCGATATAGCCCTGATGCGTGGCTTCGGTGCGGAAACTGCGCTCGACCACCAGATCGGCCTTGGAAAAACCGGCCGCCAGATCGCCGTGCCCGAATTCGCAGTGATGCGTGACGTTGGCCGACATGCCCGCCGGCACCGATTCCAGCGCGCGCCCGACCAGGATCACCGGCGCATCCGGCAGCATGGCCAGGTCCAGATCGGTAGCATGCGGCAATTGCCGATACGTGACCTTGATCAGCTTCAGCGCCGCCTTTGCCACCGCCGCAGTCGTCGCCGCTACGGCGGCAACCGCGTGCCCGTCATACAGCACCTTGTCCACCGCAAGGCAGTTTTCCTGAACATCGCGCATCATCGCGTCGATCTGTGGCACCAGATCGGCCCCGGTGACCACGGCCTTTACCCCCGGCAGTGCCGCAGCGGCCGAGGTGTCGATCGACACAATCTGTGCATGAGCATGCGGGCTGCGCAGCACCGCCGCGATCAGCATGCCAGGTGCTGTCACATCAGCCCCATAGAGCGCCCGCCCCGTCACCTTGTCGATGCCGTCAGGCCGGGCCGGGCGGGTGCCGACCTGCTTGAAAACGCGCTTGTGTGTTCCAGTATCCATCATGCAGCCCTCATCTTTGCGGCGGCGTCCTGGACCGCGGCGACGATCTTGTCATAGCCGGTGCAGCGGCAAAGGTTGCCCGCCAGCCAGTAGCGCAACTCGGTATCGCTGGGGTCGGGGTGCTTTTCCAGAAGCGCCTTGGCCGCAACCAGAATGCCCGGGGTACAGATGCCGCATTGCAGGGCGGCATGGTCGATAAAGGCCTGTTGCAGCGGGTGCAGCACTTCGCCCGCCGCCATGCCTTCGATGGTGGCGATCGTCGCCCCCTCGGCCTCGGCCCCCAGCACCAGGCAGGCACAGACCAGACGCCCGTTCAGCATCACCGAACAGGCCCCGCAATCGCCGGTGCCGCAGCCTTCCTTGGCCCCGGTCAGGCCCAGGCGGTTGCGCAGCACGTCCAGCAGCGGCTCTTCCGGCGCACAGACAAATTCCACGGCATCGCCGTTGATGGTGGTGGCGACCTGTATCGTCTTCATTGCTTTCCTCCGGCACGTTCATAGGCAATCAGCGCGGCCCGCCGGGCCAGAACCCCGGCAACCCTGGTACGGAACGCGATGGTGCCGCGCTTGTCGTCGATCGGTTTGCAGGCAGCCGAGGCCGCTGCCGCCAGTGCGGCCAATGCCCCGGCGTCCAGCTTGGTGCCGACAATGGCGTTGGCGGCGGCATCGACCAGCAGCACAGTCGGGGCCACGGCCCCCAGCGCCACCCTTGCCGCCGTAACGGTGCCACCGGCATCCAGCGTCAGGCTGACACTGGCCGCAGCCACCGCGATATCCATTTCAGTGCGCGGAATGAACCGCAGATAGGCATCGCCGGACCGCGCCGGGCGGGCAGGCAGAAAGACCGAGGTAATGATCTCGCCTTTGGTCAGGGTAGTGCGGCCCGGGCCGGCCGGGATCTGCGCCACCGGGCAATCGCGGGTTCCCGCCGGGCCGACGATTCGCGCCACCGCTGCCGCCGCCATCAGTCCGGGCACCGCGTCGCCGGCGGGCGAGGCGTTGCACAGGTTGCCGACCATGGTCGCGCGCCCCTGCACCTGGGTCGAACCGATCAGCTGAAAACCTTCGGCTACACCCGGCCACAGCGCACAGACGCCCGCATGTTCGCCCAACTCCGCGCCCGCGACCGCCGCGCCGATGCGGTAACCGCCGGCTTCTGCCGTGATGTCGCGGATGCCGGGAATATGCTTGATGTCGACGATCAGGTCAGGCTCGACCAGTCCGGATTTCAGTTGCACCATCACGTCAGTTCCGCCCGCCAGAACCCGGGTCACGCCCTGTTCCTGACTAAGCAACGTCGCCGCTTCGGCGGCTGTCATGGCCTTGGCATATCGCATGCCGTCTCCTTCCCTGTCCTGGTCGCGGGTTGCGCGGCGCCCCCCGCTTCGAAACACTTCGCCATGACGATAGTGCCCGTTTGCGCCAGACACTATCCCAAACTCGCACCGCCGTGTGTGGCATTTGGACAATCTGGTCCGGTCCGCTGCGGTTTCAATCGCGCCCGGCATGGTGGCAAACGAAACCGGGCGACCATCGGACCTTTCCTGACTGAAAGGCGGCACCGCCGAACGGCCGAAACGCGGGCCATGGCCAGGTCGACGGGCGTTTCCCTTGCCAGTCCGGACAGAGCGCCAGCAGCGGCTAAAGGCGCCATTCTCGCCCTGCCCCGGCGCGTGGCCGAAGCGGCCGTCAAAGCTCTAGGGGAACAGTCTGGCAAGGTCATCATCGACTGCGTGAACTCGCTGGGCATTTCGCCGGGATGCTTGACCTGCAGGTTGAGCATTCGAACAGCGGCGGCGGGGTCGTCGCGAGCTGGCTGCCGGGCGCGCAGGTGGTCAAGACCATCAACCAGGTCGGGGCCGAGATCATGCTGATACCGCGTGCATGCCGCCGCCATCGGTGCGGCACCGCAGGCGGGCTGCCGCAGAATTCCTGCGGCCGGTCCCGGGTCGCGCCTGGAAATCGGCCCCATACGGAAGCTGCGACTTGATCTATGCGGGGCCCCGGCAAACCAGACAACAGGCATGTGGAGAAGCAGAAACCGTGCCGAACGCCGCTCAGGCCAGGTCTCTGTTCAGGCGCTGTCCGGTCAGGTCGTCGAACAAATGGATCATCTCTGGCAGAATTGTGACCATGATTTCGCTGTGCTTTTCCACTCCCAAGCCTCCATCCACGACGACGACGACGTGATCTTGGCCTGCAAGGTTGACAGGCAGGTGGGTCTGCGCGCCTGTCGGCTCTACCATCGTCACCCGCGCCCGGACACCTTGTACCGAGGACGTTACCAGATGTTCGGGGCGCAGACCTATACGGAGCTTTTGCCCGCCGGTCAGCTGTGCCCTGACCGTGACGGGCAGGGTTGTTCCGTCGGCCAGAATCACCTGCGGAATGCCGCCGTCGATCCGCGCTGTCGCCGGCAGGAAGTTCATGGCGGGCGACCCGATGAACCCGGCCACAAACAGATTGGCGGGTCGCCGGTAAAGGTCGAGCGGGGTTCCGACCTGCTCGACCCTGCCCATGTTCAGCACGACGATCCGGTCGGCAAGCGTCATCGCTTCGATCTGATCATGGGTGACGTAGATCGAAGTGGTGCGGACCTCGTCCTGCAAGGTCTTGATCTCGGCCCGCATCTGCACCCGGAGTTTTGCATCAAGGTTCGACAGCGGTTCATCAAACAGGAACAGCGCAGGGTTGCGGACGATGGCGCGGCCCATAGCCACACGCTGGCGCTGACCACCGGAAAGCTGCGAGGGTTTGCGTCCAAGCAGTTGGCCCAATTCAAGAAGCCGAGCCGCTTCGGTCACCCGCATCTTGATGTCGGCGAAGGACAGGCGCGAAAGTTTGAGGTTGAAGCTGAGGTTGTCCTGCACCGTCATGTGCGGGTAAAGCGCGTAGCTTTGAAACACCATCGCCACGTTGCGTTCGCGCGGAGTCTCGTCGTTGACATTCGCCCCATCCATCAGGATTTCGCCAGTCGTGGCCCGATCAAGGCCTGCGATAATCCGCAGGAGCGTGGATTTCCCGCAGCCGGACGGGCCAACGAGGGCGACGAACTCGCCCTCGGCAATCGACAGGTTTATGTCCTTGATGACCTCGAGCGCGCCAAAGGACTTGTGCAGACCGACCAGTTCGACCGAGGCCATGTTGTGTCCTTTCAGCGCCAGAGGACCAGAACCATGTCCTGAGGGTGGCCGTCCTCGTCTGTTCCGCCCGATGCCGAGTAGCTGGCCCCGTGAGCCAGGGCCGGAGCCCATGCCGCAGAGCGGGGATCGAACCATTGCGCCTTGGTCGCCGCAAACCCGATCTCGGCAGACCCTCCTGCCGGGTAGTAGTTCACGGCCACGGTGCCGCCTGCGACAAGAGCGGAAGCGGGCGGTAGCCGGGCGCGAAGGTTCCGGTGACAAAACCGGGGGCCGGGCGCAGGTTGGCGAAAGGTACGGTGTCGGTCAGGAAATTGCGGATTACGGTGATATCTGCCGTCCCCGGCTGATCCCAGTCCAAGAGCATCCACGGCCCCCAGGAGTTTTCCTGACCGTTGATGATCCCCATTGCCTGGCTGATCCCGCGCCAGGCCGACCGCCGTGTGTGATTGCGGTCGCAGAACTCGTGGTGCGGCAGTTTGTTCTCGAACTCCGGGTTGCGTTCGTACCCCCATTCGGCGAAAAGCCTTGATCCCGGCCAGCCCGCAAAGGCGTGCTGGATCACCTCCTCGATCCCGATGGCAAGCCAGGCACTGTCTTTGTCGCGGCTGCCCCAATACTGAAAGTTGACACTGTCGATGGCCTCTGGGTCAGCGCGGAACCGTTCGGCAAAGGGCGGCACGACAGGCCCATTGTGGCAGGTCACAAGGTGGCCGTGCGGGGCCACATCTTTGATCCAGCGTGACACGCGGATCAGCCAGCGGTCGGCGGCGGCCTTCCAGTTCCAATCGCCGTTCGGATAGTATTGGTATTCGTTGAGCGGGGTCCAGAACCAGACGCAGTTGTAAGCGTCATACCGCGCGATCAAGTAGCGCATCCAGAGCTGTTCCCATTCCGGGGTGAACTGCATGCGGTGGTTGAACGGAAACTCGAATCCCCAGCCTTCCATGATCAGCTCAAGCCCGAGGCCCAGCGCCTCGATCCGCGAGATGGAGGCATCGGCGGCGCGGAACCAGTCGAGGTTGAGCAGATCAAAGCGCGGCGAGGTGGCCAAGGCGACAGGCCCGTCCCTTGACAGCCCTGCCAAGGCGGCAGCGGCGGCGGCGAGATCGTCGCGGGCTGGCTGCCGGGCGCGTGGGTGGTCAAGACGCTGGGACGATGAGCAAGCCTGCCGGGCGGAACGAGATTTCCGCCCGGCAATTCCGATAATCATCCGTTTCCGCTGAAAGCGGTGGAGGCCAGAGTGACTAGCAAGCACGCCGTTCTGCTCGACACCGGGGCTGTCATGCCCGCCGCCGTCTTGGCAGGCACTGTGCATCGCCCGTTGACACGCGGGCCGCCGTCCGTGCTGCGCACGTGGCGGGCGATCGCCATGTCGATACTACGCAGGTCTAAGGCAATGAAACTGCGGTGGGTGACGCCATCGGCGCATCGGGTCTGCCGCGTGAGGCGATTTTCGTCATCGCCAAGATCGGAAATCCCAACATTGCACTGGACAAGATCGAGCGTTCTGTTGCGGCCTCGGTGGCGGCGCTCGCGCGTGTGCCGGACGTGATGCCGCTGCACTGGCCGGTGCCCGAGCCTCGGCAAGGCACCTGGTCTGCACTGAAACGCATGGCGCGCGCGGGCGACCTCTGCGCGATCGGAGTATCGAACTTCATGGCCGCACATTTGCGGGAGTTGCTGTCTGGCGCCGGGATGGTTCCCGCCGTCAACCAGACCGAGGTTACGCCCTTTCTGCACCAGAGAAGCGTTCGTGACCTGTGCGCAGCCGGCGGCGTAGCTGTGTCCGCCTGCAGTCCGCCAACGAAGGGGAGACGGCTTGACCATCCCCTGTAGGCTCGCATCGGCATGTTCACGATCATACTTCTTGGCGAGACGGCACCGGCGGGCGTCCATGCGCTCGGCCACGGTTCCGAGGGGCACGCCAAGACAGTCCTGATTGCCATGCTCGGCGCAGGTCTGGGGTTTCTCTTCCGGGTTGGCTACTTCCACCGGGCAAAGGGCATGCCCGACCGCGCATCGATAGTGCTGCCGAAGGGCGCATAGTCCGGCTTGGGGCCCATGGCCATATCCAGCTATTTCTGGGCATTGCGAGGCTTGCGGCAGGCCCTGGCTATCTCGCCCACCACAGCGATTCGCAATGTGCGGTATCCGTCGGCTTCGGTGCGCCGGGTGCGTCGTTTGCAACCAGCTGCCAGCCGGTGTTGGTGCCACGCTGGAAACCGATGCCGATGCAGTTCACGACATTGGCGAGAGTCAGCGTCGTGGCTAGTGTTCTGCACCTGACATAGGATTCCCGACGGCGCCGCTCTGTGGCATGGTCGGCGGATGAGACGCTCTGATATCTGCCTTTACCTTGGCCCCGCCGACCGCGCTGAGCTTCAAGCTTTGCTGAGCAACCGCAACA
>JANNRR010000183.1:0-20485 GCA_031401675.1 Paracoccaceae bacterium | reverse complement strand
GTCAGGCTTTCGGTGGTTTCCTCCCAATAGCCCTGATTGAGGATGAACAGAAAGCCGACGAACACCCCGAGGCAGGTTTTCCACGAACGTTGCAGGGCCCAGGTGATAGCGATGAACACGGCGATGATCACCAGCGGCGGCGGGGTTTGCAAGAGCCACAGGATGGCATTGATCAGCGCCTCCATCCCCAGCCCCATGCCGTCGAAGAACCAGGCGGCGTTTTCCTTGAGCCAGTCGAAGGCGGCCTTGGCAACCTTGCCGACCGGGATCTTGGTGTCTGTCAGCCAGTCCAGCATGGGGCCTATCCTTCTGAAGGTGCCGGGTCGCGGGCGGAGCCCCCGCCCTGACCCTTCCCCGCAGAGGGCGGGGAAGGGGACGCTGGTTGCAAAGGCTGCGCGATCAGAGGCCGAGAGCGCCCTTGACGGCGGCCAGGCCGTCGCCGCCGTCCTTGGTGGTGACGCCGGCCAGCCAGGCGTCGAGCGTTGCGGGATTGGCGATCAGCCAGGCCTTTGCCGCTTCCAGCGGGTCTTCGCCGTCATCGAGGATCGCCGCCATGATCTCGTTTTCCATGGGCAGGGTGAAGACGAGGTTGTTCAGGAGCGTGCCCTGATTGGGGCATTCGGTGGCGTAGCCGGCCCGGACGTTGGTGGCGACGGTGGCACCGCCGAAGTTGGGACCGAAGTAGTCATCGCCGCCGGTCAGGTAGGTCATGTCGAAGTTGGCATTCATCGGGTGCGGCTCCCAGCCGAGGAAGATGATCGGTTCGTCCTTGCCGCTGGTGCGCGCCACTTCGGCCAGCATGCCCTGTTCCGAGCTTTCGGCCAGTTCGAAGCCGCCGAGACCGAAGGCGTCGGTTTCGATCATCGACAGGATCAGCCGGTTGCCGTCGTTGCCGGGCTCGATCCCGAAGATCTTGCCTTCCAGCTCCTCGCTGTGGGCGGCGATATCGGCGTAGTCCTTGATGCCGAGGGCGGCACCGGCGGCGTTGGTGGCCAGCGTGTATTTCGCGCCTTCGAGGTTGATGCGCACGGTTTCGACGGTGCCGGCGTCGCGATAGGGGGCAAGGTCGTTTTCCATCGTCGGCATCCAGTTGCCGAGGAACACGTCGACATCGCCTTCGGCGAGCGCGGTATAGGTGACCGGCACTGACAGGAGCTTGGTGTCGGTCTCGTAACCCAGGGCTTCCAGCATCAGCGCGGTGACGGCGGTGATGGCGGTGATGTCGGTCCAGCCGACATCGGAGAAGGTGACGGTGTCGCAGCCTTTGGCGTAGGCCGTGGTGGTCAGGACCGGAACGGCGAGGACAAGGGCTGCTGCGGTCGCCAGCAGGCTGGTACGGATTGTGGTCATTCGATCTCCCCTATTATTGTTGATTGACGAGTCAATAAACTTCCAGTTAGGTCAGTTTGGCAAGCTTTCTTTTCGTGCAGGATGCAGGAGCGGTGCATGCCAAAGCTGGGGATGGAGCCTATCCGCAGAGCGGCTTTGGTGAAAGCCACAATCGCCGAGGTCGGGCAGGCAGGATCGCTGGATGTGACGGTGGCGCAGATTGCGCGGCGGGCGGGCATGTCGAGCGCGCTGGCACACCATTATTTCGGGTCCAAGGAGCAGATGTTCCTGGCGGCGATGCGCCACATCCTGACGCTGTACGGCGCGGAAGTGCGCGGGGCGCTGGCGGCTGCCGAGGGGCCGCGCGGGCGGCTGACGGGGTTGATACGGGCCAGTTTCTCGGCGGGGAACTTCCGGCGGGAAGTGATCAGCGCCTGGCTGAATTTCTATGTGCTGGCGCAGACGGTGCCGGAGGCCAAGCGGTTGCTGCGCGTTTATCAGACGCGGTTGCAGGCCAATCTGGTGCATGATCTGCGGCCGCTGGTGGCCGACCCGGGTGGTGTGGCACGCGGCATCGGCGCGATGATCGACGGGGTCTATATCCGCGAGGCGCTGGCCCCGGCCGGGCCGGCGGGCTCTGTGCCGGACGGGCGCGCGGCGGCGGATGTGGTGCTGGCCTATCTGCGGGCGCGGATGGCGGAAGCGATACAGGGGAGTGCGCGGGGTGATGTTGCGCGGGGTGATGGTGTCGGCCCGCGCGACGTGACCGGCGAGCAGTAACCGACGGGCGGTGAACGGCAGGCAGTGAACGGCGGCTGGACACTTCGGTGTCGTTGACAGGACAGGGCGGCGATGGAAGCGGATTTCGTGATCGTGGGGGCCGGGTCGGCGGGGTGTGCGGTGGCGTACCGGCTGGCCGAGGCCGGGTCGTCGGTGCTGGTGATCGAGCATGGCGGCAGCGATGCCGGGCCGTTCATCCAGATGCCGGGGGCGCTGAGCTATCCGATGAACATGGGGATGTATGACTGGGGGTTTCAGACCGAACCCGAGCCGCACCTTGGCGGGCGGGTGCTGGCGACGCCGCGTGGCAAGGTGGTCGGCGGGTCATCGTCGATCAACGGCATGGTCTATGTGCGCGGTCATGCCCGGGACTTCGATCACTGGGCCGAGGCCGGGGCTGCGGGCTGGAGCTACGCCGATGTGCTGCCGTATTTCCGGCGGATGGAGCGGTGGCACGGCGGCGACGGTGCGCAGCGCGGCGGCGATGCGGAGCTGCGCGGCGCGGGCGGTTTGCGCGGGGTGGACGGGCCGCTGCATGTGTCGCGGGGGGCGCGGGCCAACCCGTTGTTTCACGCCTTTGTCGAGGCCGGGCGGCAGGCGGGCTATCCAGTGACCGCCGACTATAACGGTGCGCAGCAGGAGGGGTTCGGGGCGATGGAGGCCACCATCTGGCGCGGGCGGCGCTGGTCGGCGGCCAATGCCTATCTGAAGCCTGCGATCAGGACCGGACGGGTGACGGTGGTGCGGGCCTTTGCCCGGCGGGTGGTGATAGCGGAGGGCCGAGCGGTCGGGGTGGAGGTGATGCGGGGCGGCGCGGTCGAGGTGGTCGGCGCGCGGCGCGAGGTGGTGCTGGCGGCATCGTCGATCAACACGCCGAAGCTGCTGCTGCTGTCGGGCATCGGGGCGGCGGCGGACCTGGCCCGGCACGGGGTGGTGCCGGTGGCAGACCGGCCGGGCGTCGGCGCCAATCTGCAGGACCATGTCGAGGTCTACATGCAGTTCGCCAGTCTGTTGCCGATCACGCTCTATAAATACTGGAACCTTTGGGGCAAGGCCTGGGTGGGGGCGCAGTGGCTGTTGACCGGCGGCGGGCCGGGGGCATCGAACCAGTTCGAAAGCTGCGCCTTCATCCGGTCGGCGGCAGGGGTGGATTATCCCGACATCCAGTACCATTTCCTGCCGATCGCGGTGCGCTATGACGGCAAGGCCAGCGCCGAGGGCCACGGCTTTCAGGCGCATGTCGGGCCGATGCGGTCGAAATCGCGCGGGACGGTGACGCTGCGGTCGGCCGATCCCGCGGCGGCACCAGTGATCCGGTTCAATTACATGAGCCACCCGGAGGATTGGCAGGATTTCCGCCGCTGCATCCGGCTGACGCGCGAGATTTTCGGGCAGACGGCGTTTGCGCCTTATGTGAAGCACGAGATTCAGCCGGGGGCGGCGGCGGTGACCGATGACCAGATCGACGAATTCATCAGGGTGCATGCCGAAAGCGCCTATCATCCGTGCGGCACGGCGCGGATGGGGCGGCGGGATGATCTTATGGCGGTCGTGGACCCGGAATGCCGGGTGATCGGGGTCGAGGCGCTGCGTGTCGCCGACAGTTCGATCTTTCCGCGGGTGACCAACGGTAACACCAATGCGCCGTCGATCATGGTCGGGGAAAAGGCGGCGGATCACCTGTTGGGGCGGGTGCCGCTGGCCCCGAGCAACGCCGAGCCGTGGATCAACCCGAACTGGCGGACGGCGCAGCGGTAGGGGGCGGGCGGTCCTTCGCTTTCCGGGACTCCCCGGCAACGTGGCGTTCCGGCCGCACGCCCAGCGGCATTAACCATTCGTTCACTTTTTGTTTGCGTGGCGGTTTGACTGATCTAGAGATTGGTCATGAAACGCGCGGCGCTGCTGGTTTTGGTCGGTCTGGTCGTTAGCCTTTTGCTGGCCGCGTCGCCCGTGCCACTGCGCGGGACGGCGCAGGTGATCGATGGTGATACGCTGGATCTCGCGGGTGTGCGGGTACGGCTGTCTGGGATCGACGCGCCGGAACTGCGGCAGACCTGCACGCGGGCGGGACAGCAGCGGCCCTGCGGGCGGGAAGCCAGGGATGCGCTTTCGGCGCTGCTGGCGGGGGCGCGGGTCAGTTGTGCCGGGCAGGCTCGCGACCGTTATGGGCGGTTGCTGGCGCGCTGCGACGTGGCGGGCGCGGATGTCGGTGCCGTGATGGTGCAGGACGGGATGGCGATTGCCAGTCGGCGCCATTCGATGGATTATGTCGCGTTGGAACAGGCGGCGGAACGCGCCGGGCGCGGCATCTGGCAGGGCGAAATGCAGGACCCGGCGGCGTTTCGAGCCGGAACGGCGATGCAGGGCGATTGCGCGATCAAGGGCAACATCTCTGCCGGCGGGCGGATCTACCATATGCCCGGGCAGCGCGACTATGCCGCCACCGAGATCGCGGACGGACCGGGCGAGCGCTGGTTCTGCAGCGAGGCCGAGGCGGGTGCGGCCGGATGGCGCAAGGCAAAGGGCTGACGGGCAGATGACGCTGGCAAGCAGAACAGGACTGCCCGACGCGCTGCGGCAGCTGGCCGAGCAGTATCCGCGCCCGATCTGGGAAAGCCACCGCAACTTCGACGCGCTGACCCGGTTCTGGCTGGACCGGCACCTGGGCTTTCGCGACATGTTGCAGCGGATCAGTGCCGACGCCGAGGCGTTTCTGGCGGGCGATCTGGAGGCACCGGTCTATGGGGCCCGAAGTTCCCGGCTGATCGGGCGGCTGCTGAACGATCTGCACGGCCATCACCAGATCGAGGATCAGCATTACTTTCCGCTGCTCGCGGCGCTGGACCCACGGATGGCGGCCGGGATCGACCTGCTGGAGCGGGACCACCAGGACCTGGACGGACATATCCACGGGCTGGCCGAGGCGACCAATGCCATGTTGCACAGCCTGCGGAGCGGGACTGGCAGCGACAGATCGGGCCGCGACGGGACGCACCGCACGGCGGTTGCGGCGCTGCGGACGCGGGTTCACGGGTTTGCGGGGTTCATCGACCGGCACCTGCTGGATGAGGAGGATATCGTCGTTCCGGCGATCCTGCACTACGCGCCGGATCTGTAAAGCGGGCAACGGGGCCCTTTCGGGCGGACGCGGCTGACCGACGCCTCAGCCGTTGATCTGCACCTGAAACCGGTTGAAGAAAAGCGCGAGGGCGCGGTCGAGAATCGATCTGACCTGGGCAGCGCCGAGCAGCCGGATCAGCCCGCCGCCTTCGGCCGCGACCTGATAGTCGATGTCAGTGCCGCTGCCTGTTTCGCGCAGGATCAGGATGGCCTTGCCTCCGAGCCTGCCCGACAGCCCGCCCGACCCGGCGACGCGGATGCCGTAGCGCGATCCGGGGACCAGTTCGGTCATCTCGATCTTGCCGCGCAAAGTCAGGTGGATCGGTCCGAGCCGGTGCTGCAGCACGAAGCGGAAGCCGTCTGCCAGCGACCCGGTCAGCGACTGACATTTCGGGATGCAGACCGCAAGGGTGGCGGCGCTGGTCAGGTGCTGCACGACCACCGGAATGGCGGCATTGATGTGGCGGCGGCCGGAGCTATCCATGGCCGGACTGTCCGTCGGGGGGCCTTCCGTCGCTGGGCTGTCCATCGTGGCGCATCCCTTTGGTCGGGGCGGGGCCGGGCTCTTGAATGTGACCCGGTGCGATTTTGCCCTATCAGGCGGGGCGATGGCAAGCCCTGGCGCGGCTCACGCGCCGATCTGGCGGGCGCGGCGGATGACGAACAGGATGGCAGCGACGGCGGCTGCGGCGCTGGCCAGCATGATCAGCAGCAAAGGCATCGGGCCGGACCCCGGCACCAGCACCACACCCGCCAGCGCCGACATGGCCGCGCCACCACCGATCATCATGCTGCCGCCAAGCCCCGAGGCGGTGCCGGCAAGGTGCGGGCGCACCGACAGCATGCCGGCGGTGGCGTTCGGGAGCACCAGCCCGTTGCCGAGGCCGACGGACGTGAAAAAGCCGAAGAAGACTGCCGGATGCACGATCCCCGCCGAATAGACCAGGATCAGCGTCGATATGCCGACGGCATTCGCCAGTGTGCCGTACAGCACCATCCGGTTGACGCCGATCAGTGCGGAATAGCGGCCAGACAGGAAGTTGCCCAAGGCATAGCCAACGGCGGGCGCCCCGAAATAGAACCCCAGAACCCCAGGCGACAGGCGAAACACATCGGTGCCGACAAAGGGTGCGCCGCCAAGATAGGCAAAAAACGACCCCGAAGCAAAGGCCGACGCCAGACAATAGCCCCAGAAGCGCGGCGAGGCCAGAAGCTCGGGATATTGCCGGAACTGGGCGGCAAGGCTCGACGGCCGGCTGGCGGCGGTTTCACCCAGATCGGCCCAGGTCAGGACCAGGATGGCGGCACCGCAGACCAGCATCAGCACGAAACTGGCCTGCCAGCCGAAGACCTCGTCCAGCGCACCGCCGATCATCGGGCCGATCATCGGCACGATGGCCATGCCAAGCGTGACATAGCCGATCATCGAGGCAGCCTCGTTCTGCGGGACCATGTCGCGCACCACGGCGCGGCTGAGCACCATGGTCGAGGCGACGATGGCCTGACACATGCGGAAGATCAGGAACAGGGTGGCAGAAGTGGCAAGCAGGGTGCCGATGGTGGCCAAGAGGAACAGCACGAGCGAGGCCAGCAGGACCGGCCGACGCCCGAAGCGGTCGGAAATCGGGCCGATGAAGATCTGCAGAGCGGCGCTTACGGCGAGGTAAAGCGACACCGACAGCTGCATGACCCAGTATTCGGTTTCGAAGTATCGGGTCATGTTCGGCAGCGACGGCAGAAAGATGTTCATGGCCAGCGCCGACAGGCCAGTCAGCAGCACCAGTGTCAGGATGTGCGGCGGGGTGGACCGGTCGAGGAACCGGACGGCGGGGCGCGTTGTCATGCGCAGGGCCTACGCCCGGCGGCAAGCACTGTCCACGTGCAAAAGTGCACAGGAGGAACTGCGCCGGGTTGCGGTGAGGTGGGGGCGTTGGGTGGCGGGGGGCGGTAGTGCGACTGCGGGGGGCGTTTTCGGCTTTGCGGGGGCGGGATGCGCGGATAGGTTGCCGGAAAACCAGTGGGGACCAGATGACCGACATCCTGCAAGAGCTTGAAAACCGCCGCATCGCGGCCCGGGCCGGGGGCGGCACGGCGCGGGTGGCCGCACAGCATGCCAAGGGCAAGCTGACGGCGCGCGAGCGGGTGGAACTGTTGCTGGACGAGGGCTCGTTCGAGGAGTTCGGCATGTTCGTGACGCACCGCTGCACCGATTTCGGCATGGCGGAGGTGAAGCCTGCGGGCGACGGCGTGGTGACCGGCTGGGGCACGGTGAACGGGCGGATGATCTATGTCTTTGCGCAGGATTTCACGGTTTTCGGCGGCTCCCTGTCCGAAACCCATGCCCAGAAGATCTGCAAGATCATGGATATGGCGATGCAGAACGGCGCGCCGGTGGTGGGGATCAACGACAGCGGCGGCGCGCGGATTCAGGAAGGGGTGGCCAGTCTGGCCGGATATGCCGAAGTGTTTCAGCGCAATGTCATGGCGTCCGGCGTGGTGCCGCAGATCAGCCTGATCATGGGGCCCTGTGCCGGCGGGGCGGTGTATTCGCCGGCGATGACCGACTTCATCTTCATGGTGCGTGATACCAGCTACATGTTCGTGACCGGCCCCGATGTGGTCAGGACCGTGACCAACGAAGTGGTCAGCGCCGAGGAACTGGGCGGGGCGCGGACCCACACTACCAAGTCTTCGGTCGCCGATGGCGCGTTCGACGATGACGCCGAGGCGCTGCTGGAAGTGCGGCGGCTGGTGGATTTTCTGCCGCTGTCGAACCGGGAAAAGCCCCCCGTGCGGCCGTTCTTTGACGACCCTGCCCGGTTGGAGCCGAGCCTGGACACGCTGATCCCGCAGAATCCGAACCAGCCCTATGACATGAAGGAGCTGATCCTGAAGCTGGCGGACGAGGCGGATTTCTACGAGATCCAGCAGGAGTATGCCAAGAACATCATCACCGGTTTCATCCGGCTGGAAGGGTCGAGCGTCGGTGTGGTGGCCAATCAGCCGCTGGTGCTGGCGGGGTGTCTGGATATCGACAGTTCGCGCAAGGCGGCGCGGTTCGTGCGGTTCTGCGATGCCTTTGACATCCCGATCCTGACGCTGGTCGATGTGCCCGGCTTCATGCCGGGAACGGTACAGGAATATGGCGGCGTCATCAAGCACGGCGCCAAGCTGCTGTTTGCCTATGGCGAGGCGACGGTGCCGAAAGTGACGGTGATCACCCGCAAGGCCTACGGCGGGGCCTATGACGTGATGGCGTCCAAGCATCTGCGCGGCGATTTCAACTATGCCTGGCCGACGGCCGAGATTGCGGTGATGGGGGCGCGCGGCGCCGTGGAGATTCTGTACCGCGCCGAACTGGGCGACGCCGACAAGATCGCGACCCGGACCCGCGACTACGAGGCCCGTTTTGCCAATCCGTTCGTGGCGGCGGAAAAGGGTTTCATCGACGAGGTGATCATGCCGCATTCGACCCGGCGGCGGGTGACGCGGGCCTTTGCCAGCCTGCGCGGCAAGAAGCTGACCAACCCGTGGAAGAAGCATGACAATATCCCGCTTTAGCCTGGTTTTCGCGGCTTTGGCGCCGGCTGCCGCCGGGGCCGGCGCCCCCATCACGCTGCCCTCTGGCCAGAGCGTGACCCTGATCGAGGTGATCTGGGAGCCGCAGCCGCAGCCGGCGGAGCTTTGGGCGCGGTTCCGGTTTCTGGCCCCGGGGATCGCGGATGCCGACCTGGGTTTTGACGCGGCGGGGGCGGATATGCTGGCGCTGTGCCGCGAGCAGGCGCTGCCGGCGATTGCGGCGGCGGGGCGGACAGTCGATCAGGTCGTCATCTCGCTGTCGGCGGAGGCCATCGGATTCGGCGAGACCAACCCCGATGTCAGGCAGTATTTCGAGGCGTTCCGGCTGGTGGCCGGGGACTGCATTTTGGAGAGTTTTTGATGGAACCACGATATGTTGCGATCAGAAGCTCATGTGGCGGTCGCAATGATGCAAGCCAGCCACAATCGGGCGCGTCGGGTGCGATTGCGTGTCTTTTGGAAACGGATTCGGCTAAGCTGACGGCTGGTTACACCCAAGTGGCCAATGTCTCGGAAATGGGGGCGGGTGCCTTTGGTGCTGCGCCCCCCAATCAAAGCAGGAGTCGAGGATGTCGAAGAGCACCAAAATCGTCATGGCCCTTTGCCTGGTGGCATTCGTTGCCGCATGTGCCAAGAAAACCGAAGAAGTCACGTTTGTCGAAACCCCGATCATCTCGGAGCCGGTTCTCAACAAGTACTGATCGCGTCGCGGGGCGGGCGTGGCCCGCCCCGGCCTACCAGCGCGCCCGGCCGGAGCGGGTGCCATGCTGAAACACCGCGGTTTTCCCGGCCGCCTGCCCGGCACCGATTTCCAGTTCGTGATACGGCGCGGCAACCGCAAGACCGGGCCGACGCCCCTGGTGGCGCGGATGCGCTATGCCGACCGCCGTCCGGCCGACAAGCGGGCGGATGCGGGGTTCATGGCCGCACTTTGGCAGCAGTTCGGCGCGGACCCGTTCGAGCGCGGCAATCTGGATGCCGGGCGGCTGTCGTGGTTGTTCGGGCGCGAAGTGATCCCGGCCGAGGAGCCGTTCGATCCGGCAAGCTACGAGGCTCTGTTGCGCATCGACGTCAAGCGGGCCGAGGCGGCGTTTCCCGACGTGTTCATCACGCCAATGGATTTCAGCGGGCTGGACGTTGATGGCGGCGACGAGGACGGGTACGACGATGACCGGAATTGATAATGCCGCGTTCGTGATGGATTTTGCGGCGAATTTCGGCGGGAGTTCGCGCAACCATGCCGCGAACCGGCAGAGTCCCGCTCACCTTGACCCGGACGTAAACTTTGGCTTTGCGCCGGCTGCTGGCTGCGGCATCGTAAGCACGGGGTCAGCCGGACCCACGTCCGCTCCGGCCCCGGATTGTCAAGACCGTTACCCTTCCCCTTTCCTACGGCCTGGCCCTTCGCGGGTCAGGCCGATTTTTCGGGTTTGGGTTCAGCGGGGTTCCGCTGTTGCTGCTGCATCACGGCAGTTTGACTTTGACGCTGCCGCCGGTTCGTCCGATAAGGGCGGCACAACAATAAACTCTGGAGGCCGAGTAATATGCGAATTCTCAAACTGGCAGGTGCGCTTGCCGTGGTTATGGCTGCGGGTGCCTGCTATCCGACAACGGATCTGGAGCGCGGGCTGGTGGGTGCGGCGGCGGGTGCCGTCATTTCCGACGTTACCGGCGGCAATGCCGCGACCGGTGCGCTTATCGGCGGTGTCGGCGGTCTGGTCTGCGACGATCTGGGCGTCTGCAAGTAGCTGCACGCATCGAGCCATTCGGGCAAGTGCCCGGCTGGTTCGAGGACACGGCACGGCGCACGCCGTCTGGCCCGTCAAGCCCGGCGGCGTTTGCTTCTTGCGCCACCGCGCCGAAGTGCCGGCGCTTTTTTCTGCCGGAACCGGGAACTTTCTGCCACGCTCCGCGTTCAACTTCTGCAACTCAGGAGGACGACCCCTATGGAAACTTTCATTTGGCTGGCGGCTGCTGCACTGGTTCTGTCGGTTGCGGGATGCGACCAGCTCGGGATTGACAACGATATCGAACGCGGGCTTGCCGGGGCTGCGACCGGGGCCGTTCTGTCGGATGCGACCGGCGGGTCGGCGCTTACCGGTGCGCTTGTCGGCGGGGCGATCGGCGTGTTCTGCGACGATGCAAATGTTCCGGGCTGCATCAACCGCTGACCAGCCTGCTGGCCCGCAAGTGCCGGACCAAAGTGGTATCACGATTCTATCGCCACCGGTGCTGCGTGCGCCGGTGGCGATTGCATTTTCATGACCGGGAACTGCCGCCCGGCGCATCTGGGGGAAGCATGTTCAAGAAGATCCTGATTGCCAATCGCGGCGAGATTGCCTGTCGGGTGATCAAGACGGCGCGGCGGATGGGGATCGCCACGGTGGCGGTCTATTCCGATGCCGACCGCGGCGCGCTGCATGTGACGATGGCCGACGAGGCGGTGCATATCGGCCCGGCCCCGGCGGCGCAGTCCTATATCGTCATCGAGCGGATCATGGCGGCGATCCGGGAAACCGGAGCCGAGGCGGTGCATCCGGGCTATGGCTTCCTGTCCGAGAACCGGCTGTTCGCGCAGGCGCTGGAGGCGGCGGGGGTGGCGTTCATCGGGCCGCCCGCCAGCGCCATCGAGGCAATGGGCGACAAGATCACATCGAAGAAGCTGGCGATGGCAGCCGGGGTTTCGACGGTGCCGGGGCATATGGGGATCATCGCCGATGCCGACGAGGCGGTGCGGATCGCTGGCGATATCGGCTATCCGGTGATGATCAAGGCCAGCGCTGGCGGCGGCGGCAAGGGCATGCGGATCGGCTGGAACGATCAGGAGGCGCGCGAGGGTTTTCAGTCGTCGAAGAACGAGGCGGCGGCAAGTTTTGGCGACGACCGGATATTCATCGAGAAGTTCGTGACGCAGCCGCGCCATATCGAAATTCAGGTTCTGGGCGACAGGCACGGCACCTGCCTTTATCTGGGCGAGCGCGAGTGCTCGATCCAGAGGCGCAATCAGAAAGTGATCGAGGAAGCGCCGAGCCCGTTCCTGGACCCGGCGACGCGGGCGGCGATGGGGCAGCAGGCGGTCGCACTGGCAAAGGCGGTGGGCTATACCAGTGCCGGAACCGTCGAGTTCATCGTCGACGGCGCGCGCAACTTCTACTTTCTGGAGATGAACACCAGGTTGCAGGTCGAGCATCCGGTGACGGAACTGATCACCGGCATCGATATTGTCGAGCAGATGATCCGCGTCGCCGATGGGCAGGCACTGCCGATGACGCAAGAGCAGGTGGTGCTGACCGGCTGGGCGATGGAATCGCGGCTGTATGCCGAGGACCCGTACCGCAATTTCCTGCCGTCGACCGGGCGGCTGACCCGCTACCGCCCGCCACCGGAAACCGCCGGGGCCGACCACGCCGTGCGCAACGATACCGGCGTGTTCGAGGGCGGCGAGATCAGCCGGTACTATGATCCGATGGTGGCCAAGCTGTGCACCTGGGCCCCGACGCGCGATGCGGCGATCGATGCCATGCTGGCGGCGCTCGATGGGTTCGAGGTCGAGGGTATCGGTAACAACCTGCCGTTTCTGGCGGCGGTGATGCAGCATCCGCGGTTCCGGTCCGGCGCGATCACCACGGCGTTCATCGCCGAGGAATATGCGGCCGGTTTTCAGGGGGTGGCGCATGACGCGGCGACCTGCCGCCGGCTGGCCGCAGTGGCGGCGCATGTGGAAATGCTGAAGGAAGAGCGGGCGGCGCAGATCTCGGGCGCGATGGCCAATCACCGGCGCCGAGTGTCGCCGGAATGGGTGGTGACGCTGGGGCGTGAAAGCTTCGCTGTTCAGGTGCGCCGAAGCGCCGGGGGCACCGGCGTGACCTTTGCCGACAACGGTACGCTGGAGGTTGTCACCGACTGGACGCCGGGCCAGACCCTGTTGCGGGGCACGGTCGGCGGCGCGGCGATGCTGGTCAAGACCGATCTGGTGCGCGGCGGCGTGCGGCTGCGCTATCGCGGGGCCGATCTGAAGGCGGTGGTCCGCAGCCCGCGTCAGGCGGAACTGGCGGCGCTGATGCCGGAAAAGCAACCGGCCGACACTTCGAAATACCTGCTGTGTCCGATGCCGGGGCTGGTTGTCGCGGTAAATGTGACGGTGGGCGACGAGGTGCAGGAAGGCCAGGCACTGGCGACCGTGGAGGCGATGAAGATGGAAAACATCCTGCGGGCCGAGCGCCGGGGCGTGGTCCGGGCGGTCCGGGCAGCGGCGGGCGACAGTCTTAAGGTGGATGACGTCATTCTGGAATTCGAATGACGGGGTGGGCCGGGTCCGGTGGGGCGGTTTCTTGGCGGGACAGGGTCGGGCATATCGGGGCCGCTATCGCCCCGGAGCCGCCCGTTCCAGCATTTCCTGTTGCCTGAGCGGCGTCTTGTCGATGGCGTGGATCAGTTCGCGGGCCGTCCAGGGTGAGGGTTTGCGCAGACGGACCTGCCCGTCCTTGTCGATCCAGACCAGCGAAAAGCCGCGCGGCCGTAGTTTCTGGCGCACCGCCGTGCGGGCGGCCGGGTCGGTATCGGTGATCACCACCACTTCGCGCAGCGCCAGTTCGCCGGATTCCTCGGCCAGATTGGCGATCTGTTCGACAAAGGCCGGATCGGCCGGAGTGTCGGCGAACACCACAACCACGCGATTTGTCCAGATAAATTGGCTCAACTCCACCTCACTGGCGGGCAGGGGCGTCAGGCTGGTGCTGGCGGGATTGGCATCGGCGGCCTTGGCGGACGAGGAGCCAGCACCCAGCGGAAGAGTCAGAAAAGCTGCAATAACAAGGCTGAAGACCGGGCGCATGCGGGTTCCTTTCGGGATCGATATAGGACGGATTTGCGGCAATTCACAGAGGCAAGCGGGCCGGATCGCCGCCCCTGGCATGATTAACCGTTCGCACAGGGTGTTTGCTTAATGTTCCGGGGGTCGGGCCAGACGCGGGCGGTGGTCGCCGCGCTGATCCGCAGGGGGCACAGGCTTATGGACGCCATCCTTCACCTAGGGGCGCACCGCACCGGAACCACGACGCTGCAGGCCTATCTGCGGCGCAACCGCGAAGCGCTGCTGGACCTGCGCATCGCGGTGTGGGAGCCGGAGCGGATGCGGGGCGGGCTGGCAAATGGATTGACCGGGGCCACCGGAGCGCTGACGCCGCAAGCGATGCGGACGGCCGGACGATCGGTCGGGCTGATGCGGCTGGAGATGGCGCGGCTGGAGATGGCCGGGATCGACCGGCTGCTGGTATCCGAGGAAAACATGATCGGGTCGGTGCGCGACAATCTGATGCGCTCGAGGCTGTATCCGCAGCTGGTGCCGCGTCTGGCGCGGTTTGCCGGCGTGTTCAGCGGCCGCTGCAGCCGGGTGGTGATCGCGATCCGGTCGTATGAGAGCTACTGGGCCTCGGCGCTGGCCTTTGCGCTGCCGAACGGGCTACCGATGCCCGACGCGGCGCGGCTGGACCGGCTGGTGACGCAACCCCGGCGCTGGCAGCGAGTGATCGAGGAGGTTGCCAACAGCTTTCCGCGCGCCGAATGCCTGGTCTGGCCGTTCGAGGCGCTGATCGGCCGGCCCGAGGCGCAGCTTGCCGTATTGACGGGCGAGCCGGTACCGGTGATGCAGGAGCCAAGACGGTGGCTGCATCCGTCGCCGACCCGTGCCATGCTGCGGCAGGCGCTGATCGACCGGGGCGAATTGTGTGCTGCCGCCAGCATTCCGCCGGGCAACGGGCGCTGGCAGCCGTTCGGCCCAGACCATGTCGAGGTGCTGCGGGCGCTGTATGCCGAGGATATGGCCTGGCTGCGGGATGGCGCGGGCGGGTGTGCGACGTTGATCGACAGTGTATCGCCGACAGATGCGGGGCCACATCCGCACGGGGCGACCGAGGATAGGGGACCAAACCATGACCAAAGACGGGAAGCGGCAGGAGCGGGTTAGTCAGGCCGGGGCTGGTCAAGCCGGGATTGGTCGGGCCGAGACTGGACGGGCAGGGATTGATCCGGCCGGGGCGAACCGGGCCTGGGCCGATCTGGCCGGGCGCGAGTTGCGCGGGCGCGGGCCGGGCGATCTGGTCTGGCAGACGCTGGAGGGGATTGCGGTCAAGCCGCTCTATACCGCCGACGATCTAAAGGGATTGACCCATCTGGACGGGATGCCGGGTCTGGCGCCGTTTGTGCGCGGGGTGCGGGCGACGATGTATGCCGGGCGGCCCTGGACCATCCGCCAGTATGCCGGGTTTTCGACCGCCGAGGAAAGCAACGAGTTTTACCGCAAGGCGCTGGCGGCCGGTCAGCAGGGCGTGTCGGTGGCATTCGATCTGGCGACGCATCGCGGCTATGACAGCGACCACCCGCGCGTGGTCGGCGATGTCGGCAAGGCCGGGGTGGCCATCGATTCGGTCGAGGACATGAAGCTGCTGTTCGACGGCATCCCCCTGGACAAGGTATCGGTGTCGATGACGATGAACGGCGCGGTGATCCCGGTGCTGGCGTCGTTCATTGTGGCGGGCGAGGAGCAGGGGGTGGCGCGCGCCGCCCTGTCGGGCACCATTCAGAACGACATCCTGAAGGAGTTCATGGTGCGCAACACCTATATCTATCCGCCGGAACCATCGATGCGGATCGTGGCGGATATCATCGAATATACCGCAGCCGAGATGCCGAAGTTCAACTCGATCAGCATTTCCGGCTACCATATGCAGGAGGCGGGGGCCAATCTGGTGCAGGAGTTGGGCTTCACGCTGGCAGACGGGCGCGAGTATGTGCGCGCGGCGCTGGCGCGCGGCATGAAGCTGGACGATTTCGCGCCGCGCCTGTCGTTCTTTTTCGCCATCGGCATGAATTTCTTCATGGAGGCGGCGAAGCTGCGGGCGGCGCGGCTGCTCTGGCACCGGATCATGGCCGGGTTCGGGGCCGAAAAGCCCGAAAGCCTGATGCTGCGGACGCATTGCCAGACCTCTGGCGTCAGCCTGCAGCAGCAGGACCCGTATAACAACGTGGTGCGTACCGCCTATGAGGCGCTGGCGGCTGTGCTGGGCGGCACGCAGAGCCTGCATACCAACGCGCTGGACGAGGCGATTGCCCTGCCGACCGATTTTGCCGCCCGCATTGCCCGCAACACCCAGCTGATCCTGCAGGAGGAAACCGGGATCAGCCACGTGATCGACCCGCTGGCGGGGTCTTACTATGTGGAGAGTCTGACGGCGGAACTGGCGGCGAAGGCCTGGGCGCTGATGGACGAGGTCGAGGCGATGGGCGGCATGACCAGGGCGGTTGCCTCGGGCATGCCGAAGCTGCGGATCGAGGAGTCTGCGGCGCGGCGGCAGGCGGCGATCGACCGCGGGGAAGAGGTGATTGTCGGAGTGAACAAGTATCGGCAGGTCGAGGAAGCGCCGATGGATTACCGCGCGATCGACAATGACCGGGTGCGCACGGCGCAGGTGGCGCGGCTGGCGGCGATCCGGGCTTCGCGCGATGCGGGTGGCGTGGCCCGGGCGCTGGCCGAGGTGCGCCGGGCGGCGGCCGAGGGCGGCAATCTGCTGGCGGCGGCGGTCGAGGCGGCGCGGGCGCGGGCGACGGTGGGCGAAATCAGCGATGCGATGGAGGCGGTGTTCGGCCGGCACCGGGCCGAGGTCCGGACCCTGGCCGGGGTGTACGGCGCGGCGTCGGAGGGTGAGCCCGGGTTCGCGGCGATACAGGCGGATGTCGAGGCGTTTGCCGCCGAGGAGGGCCGCCGCCCGCGCATGCTGGTGGTCAAGATGGGGCAGGACGGCCACGACCGCGGGGCCATGGTGATCGCCACCGCCTTTGCCGACATCGGCTTTGATGTCGATGTCGGGCCGCTGTTCCAGACCCCGGAAGAAGCGGCGCAGGACGCCATCGACAATGACGTGCATGTCATCGGCATCTCGTCGCAGGCGGCGGGTCACCGGACGCTGGCACCGATGCTGGTGGCGGCGTTGCGGGCGGCCGGGGCCGGCGACATTCTGGTGATCTGCGGCGGGGTGATCCCGCAGCAGGACCATGATTTCCTGCATAAAGCCGGGGTACAGGCGATCTTTGGTCCCGGCACCAGCATACCGCAGGCGGCGCGCGACATATTGAACCTGATCCGGGCGGCCCGGGTCTGACAGGGTACTGGCGCTGCCGGATATCGGGTGCCCGAGGGTCGCTGGCTGGACCAGACCGGACCCGGGCGGCAAAACTTCAATGCGCTCCGCGCGGGGATATTTGTGGAACAAAGAAAGGTCGGGGCCGTGTTGAAGCTGGATCATCTGGCGGTGTGTTGCGGCGATCTGGCCGAGGGTGAGGCGGCGGTGGCGGCGGCGCTGGGGGTAGGGTTGGCCCCCGGTGGCGCGCATCCGCACATGGGCACCCACAACCGGCTGCTGGGGCTGGGGCCCGGCCTGTATCTGGAGGTGATCGCGGTAGATCCGGCGGCACGCAAGCCCGGCTGGCCGCGCTGGTTCGATCTGGACCGCTTCGGGGGAGCACCCCGGCTGCGCAACTGGATTTGCCGGACCGACGATCTGGACGCGGCGCTGGCGCTGGCCCCGGCCGGGCTGGGGGTGGCGACGTCGCTGGCGCGCGGCGATTTTCGCTGGCAGTTCGCCATACCGCCGAGCGGAGTGCTGCCGTTCGACGATGCCTATCCCGGGCTGATCGAATGGCAGGGTGCGGCGCATCCGGCACATCGTCTTCCCGACGCCGGCTGCCGTTTGCGACGGCTGGAGGTGGCGCATCCGCAGGCGGCGGCATTGCGGGCGGCATTGGCGGGGCAACTGGAGGACGGGCGGGTGGTGATCGTGCCGGGGCAGAAGGCGCTGCGGGCCGAGATCGAGACGCCGCACGGAATGCGGGTGCTGGCCTGATCCGACCCGCGAACCTGACCGGGCGCTGTTGGCAGCGATCGGGGCGCGGGCTGCGGCGCGGGATTGGCGTAGGGCCGATGCCGGGTTTTGAGGCGGCAATCCGCAAGTGCAGGCGTTGCATGGGCCGGGTGTGTGTCGCGAAGCTGCGTCGGTGCGCGAGGCTGCCCGCAAACACGGGCAGCGGCGCGATCCCGTGCTGATGCGGAAAAAACTGTTCCCGCCCCCTGACTCTGCCGGTGCATGCCGGTAGAGTGCGCGGCATGTCGATCTGGACCCGCATTTCGCAGGCGCTGTCGGCGCTGGCCAAGGGCGAGAGTCTGTCGGCGCTGTTCGAGCCGTTCCGCACCCCGCCGGAACGCTCGGTGGCTTTTACCATCGCGGTGATCGCGCTGGGGGCCAAGATGGCCAAGGCCGACGGTCAGGTGACGCGCGACGAGGTGGCGGCGTTTCGCCGGGTGTTCACCATCCCGTCGGGCGAGGAAGCGCATGCGGCGCAGGTGTTCAATCTGGCGCGGCAGGATGTGCTGGGGTTTGATCTCTATGCGCGGCGGATCGGCCGGTTGCTGAAAGATGACCCGCAGATGCTGGTCGATTTGATGGAGGGGCTGTTTCACATCGCGCTGGCCGACGGCGATTATCATTCCGGCGAGGACGATTTCCTGCATCAGGTCGCGCGGATATTCGGGCTGGAAGAGCGGCACTTTGCCTCGCTTCGCGTCCGGTTCGGGGTGAACGGTTTGCCGGACCCGCATGCCGTTCTGGGCGTGGCGCATGATGCGCCGATTGCCGAAGTGCGTGCCGCCTGGCGGGCGGCGGTGATCGCGGCGCATCCCGATGGCATGATTGCCCGGGGCGTTCCGGCCGAAGCAGTGCAGTTGGCGACCGCCCGGCTGGCGGCGGTGAACGCGGCCTGGGAGGCGATCAGCCGGGACCGGGCTGCGTGAGGATCGCCACCTATAACGTCGAGTGGTTCGATGCGCTGTTCGACGCGGACGGGCAGGTTCTGGACGATGACGGCCCGTCTGGGCGTCATGACGTGACGCGGCGGGCGCAACTGGACGCACTGGGCACGGTGTTCGGCGCGCTGGATGCCGATGCGGTGATGGTGATCGAGGCCCCGGACCAGAGCCGCCGGCGATCCACTACCGAGGCGCTGGAAAGCTTTGCCCGCCACCACAAGCTGCGGACGCGGCAGGTATTGACCGGTTTTGCCAACGACAGCCAGCAGGAGATTGCGCTGCTGTACGACCCGGCGGTGCTGACCGCCCGCCATGATCCCGGCGGCAGCATTCCGGCGATTGCCTTGGGCGGGGCGGATGCGCGCTTTGATCAGGTGATGGCGATGGACCTTGATCTGGATGCGGTTCAGGAAGAGGTGCGGTTTGCCAAGCCACCGCTGGAGGTGGCGCTGCGGACGGCGGCGGGGCATGATCTGCGGCTGATCGGGGTACATCTGAAATCCAAGGCACCTTACGGTGCCCGCAGCAAGGCCGAGGCGCTGCGCATCGCCATCGACAACCGGCGCAAGCAGCTGGCGCAGAGCCTGTGGTTGCGCACCCGGGTGCTGACGCATCTGGCGGCGGGTGACGCGCTGATCGTGCTGGGCGATTTCAACGACGGGCCCGGGCTTGACGAGTATGAAAAGCTGTTCGGCCGGTCGGGGCTGGAGGTGGTGCTGGGCTGGGACGAGCCGAAGGCGCAGCGGCTGTTCGATCCGCATGCAAGGCGGGCGTTCGGGTCGAAATTCGGGGCCAGCCCGGTGTCGGCGCGGTTCTATCTGGCCGAGGAAGGGCGGTATTTCTCGGCACTGCTGGATTACGTGATGGTGTCGCCGGATTTGCGGGCGCTGAACCCGCGCTGGCGGATCTGGCATCCGTTCGACGATCCGGCCTGCTTTGCCGATACCGGTCTGCGCGATGCGCTGCTGGCCGCGTCGGATCACTATCCGGTCAGCATCGATCTGAACCTGCCCGCTGTTCCCGCCGTGAAAAAACGGCTATGATGCAGGGATGATCCGTTCATTCATCCTTGCCGCTGCTGCCGCCCTGGCCCTGTGCGCGACACCCGGCTGGGCAGAGGACAGCGATGTCGACAAGGGATTGAGCCTGATGGAGCGGGGCACCACACTGTTGCTGCGCGGGCTGATGGACCGGGTCGAGCCGGAATTGCAGGCGCTGGTCGACGAAATGCAGCCGGCGATCCGGGAACTGGAAGGGCTGATCGGCAATATCGGGTCTTATCACGCGCCCGAGGTTCTGCCGAACGGCGACATCATCATCCGCCGCAGGGTGCCGCTGCTGCCAGAGCGGCTTGACGGCGACATCGAGATTTGACGGCGGGCTGCGGCCGAACCCGGCCATCCTGCTCGGCTTTCGAACCCTGCAGCAGCCTGTGCCAGCAACGGTGTCGGAGGCGCGCCAACGCTGTGGTTCGGCGGTCAGGCTTGCGAAACGGCAATCTTCCACAGAAATTTCGACGGAAAGATGACAAAGTGAAAGAAATCCTCTTGCGCGGCCCCGATTCCTTTCGTAGGGAGTGGCTCCCGGACGCAGCGCAACCAAGCGCGCGGCGGGAAACATGAGCAGATGGCAGGCGGGCGCGCCAAAGGAAAGGCGCAGCGTCTGGTGTTTTGCTTGTGCGCTCTTTGAAACTGTTGTTATCTTGAAGAGATATGTGGGCGGTTTGGTTTGGTTCGATGGATCAGACTGTTTGCATATCGTGCCTTCTAGGGATTTGTTTTTGCGTTTCGGCGCGGGGATGGTTCTCGATGATGAGGGTGT
>JANNRR010000182.1:0-11070 GCA_031401675.1 Paracoccaceae bacterium | reverse complement strand
TGTTGCGGTTGCTCAGCAAAGCTTGAAGCTCAGCGCGGTCGGCGGGGCCAAGGTAAAGGCAGATATCAGAGCGTCTCATCCGCCGACCATGCCACAGAGCGGCGCCGTCGGGAATCCTATGTCAGGTGCAGAACACTAGCGTTGCAAGCGGAAAATGAATCGAAGGCATTGGCGGCACAGATCGCGAAGCAACTTTCGTTCACCCCGCAGGAGGGAGTTCTTGGAGGGCGGTCGGGTGTGGGCAGTCTTTCCTCCTGCTCTTTGACAATCCGCTATATCCACACGGTGGAATGCAGAATTCCTGGGAAAAGCCGTAGAAAGTCATTGACGGTGGATCTTTCCCGCGTATCCGGAGTAACTTTACTCGAGGGTCGCGGCGTGTATTCGTTGGAATTAGATTCCTTTGAGGCAGTTGACCTTTCCACCCCGGTTGCTGATGCCTATTTCTTCGAAGAATGGGTGGATTGCTTTGGATCGATCACAAAACAGCGAAGTTTTAGTTTCGCCCAGACGTTTGTTCCAGCCGATGGTCGGGAGAATCTAAAGTCCGATATCGAGAACTACATCAACGAGTTTTGTGACAAGCCCTAAGTAGAAATCGTAGGGTGCGTGCTCGCACGCACCACTTTCCGACGCCGCCGACCACCCCCCCCCGGAAAACCGCTCCAATCCCTAACAAACCCCTAACGCGATTACCCTAACCAATTGAAATAAAACACATGAAAAATGTCTCACCGTGAGACGCCCCCCCATCACACCTCAGTCCACCGCCCGGTAGTCCCGCAACTGCGCCGAAAGCTCGGCGTCCGGCACCGGCACCGCCAGGTCAACCACCAGCACCGCCTCGCCCGGCCCGGCCATCGCCAGCACCTCGCCGTCCGGCCCCACGATCACCGAGCCGCCGCAATAGCTCAGATCACCCTCGACCCCGCAGTAGTTGGCATAGACGATCGTCAGCGCATGGTTGACCGCCTGCGACGGCACCGTCAGCCGCGACACATGGCCAAAGGGCAGCATGTTGGCCGTCGGCACCAGCACGACCTCCACCCCCCGCTCCGCCAAAGCCCGGACATGCGGCGCGAATTCGACGTCATAACAGATCAAGAGCGCCGCCCGCCGCCCCTGCAGATCAAAGCTGCACAGCCGGTCGCCGGCGGTAAAGATCGCCTGTTCGCGCGGCCCGTACAGCTGCACCTTGCGGTAGCGCGCCAGCACCCTGCCATCCGGCCCCAGCGTCAGCGCCGCATTGTAGACCGCCGCCCCGTCGGCTTCGGCAAACCCGAGACCGTCAGCCCGCAGCCTGCCGCCGCCGCCAGTGCCGCCAGCCGCTGGCTCCAGTCGCCGTCCGCCGGCTGCGCCTGCGCGGCGAGGTCGGCCAGATTGTACCCCGGCAGGAACAGTTCCGGAAACACCGCCATCCGCGCCCCCGCCGCCGCCGCAGCCGCCAGCACCCGTTCGATCGTCGCGAACGCCGCCTCGGTCGCCCCGGCCGGCGATGGCCCCTGATACAGTGCGATCTTCATTCCCAGCCCCGGTTTCTTCAGACTTGTCCAGAATGCCTCACGGACCGTCCGCAGCGCATCAGACTGACCTGCCGCCGCCCGACCTGCCGTAACTGCCGGGGCTCGTCAAGCATCGGCACCGCGCGCGCCCGGGCGATTTCCGGACCCATCCGCCCACCCTGTGGCCACGGCAGCCCGGGGACTGAAATTCGACCCGCAACCCGGCGCGCATCCGCCACCCCCGCTTGACGCCGCATCCCGCCCGGGCAAAACTCCCGCAACCGGGGGCGAACCATGCCAGGACCAAAGCTCTACACCGGTGGCTGCCTCTGCGGTCACATCCGTTTCACCGCCACTGGCCCGGCGCAGAAACCGCATACCTGCTCGTGCAGCCTGTGCCGCCGCCATTCCGGCGCGCTGACCGTTGCGTGGGTCGAGTTTCCCCGTTCCGCGCTGAACTGGACCGGCCTCGGCGGCCCGCCCGCGACCTGGCGCTCGTCCGACTGGTCGTCGCGAGCCTTCTGCCCCACATGCGGCAGCACCGTCGGTGCCATCGACGATTCCCCCAGCATCGCCATCGTCCTTGGGGCCCTCGACCGCCCGGCGCTTGCCGAATTCAAACCCACCGCCCACTCCTACCGGTCGGCCCGCCCGCGCTGGTGGCATGTCGAGGTGCGAGACCCTCCTGTAACCTCGTGACCTTCCCTCATGGTCTGTGTGCCGCCGGTGTCCGGCGAAGGACGCTGGCCCGAAAGGACCGCCGCCCCGAAATCCAGGTCCTCTGTCAGACCCGAAGTGCCGTGACACTGTGCGCCATCTCGGGGAGTCCGCGATGATCCGTACCGGCGGTGCCCGCGAGGATGGCATCCGCGACCCGCACCAGCCTTCTGTCGACCGCAAACCGGGGCGCGGCGTCCCCCGTTCCGGCGAAGAAACCGCGGCCGAGATGCGTTTGCTCGGCAATGATCAAGATGTGCTGAAAGAGGCCAACCCGCAGTTTGCCCGCACCATCTCCCGCCATATCCATGCCGTGCTGCATGCCGACCCCTGCCACCGCAGCATCAAAACCGGCCCCACGGGCCACCGCTAGCCGGCCCGGCGGGATCAGGACCCCGACCTGATGCCACATGTCGTCCGCGAGACCGACGCCGGGATAATCGCGCCCGGTGCCAAATCCGAACCCACCAGCGATGCCAATCAGGCCATCGCCGAATCCACCACCGCACACCGGGGCGATGCCCCGCTGTCGATGCAATCGACAGTCTGGCGTACTGCGACAGCGTGCCGATCCCGTGAAAAGACGTGCCGTCCTGCTGTCATGGCGGGGCCGCAACCGGCAACAGCACCGCTCAGCACCGTTCCTCCGCCTTTTCCTTGGTACGGCGCAGCCCGGAACCGGCGGACCCGAGGATCGGTGCCGCCTAATTCAACCCACGACAATCCGGGCTTTGCAGGCTTCACGCCATGCAGGAAAAACCCGCCGGACCGGCGATCCGGCGCCGGCCGGTCACCGCCCGGTCACCGCCCGCCTCTCCGCCAGTAGCACCCTGTCCAAGCGTTTGCCCGCCAGCCTGCCGGTGCCCGGCCGGTCGCTGCGCTGATCGGGATTCCGGGCGTAGCGTGGCCCTTCACCAGATCAATCGCAGGGCCCGCACCCCCATAATCGCTGTCGCGGCCGGATTTGCGCGGCGCCAGACGTCCCCATCCTGCAAAGCCCACATGCGAAGACGTGGCTGGACAAGCCCGGAATTGTCACCGCCGCCGGGCAGGCTACTGCCGGCCGCAATCTCGCCGCCTTTGCCCGCGAATGGCTGCATTCCGACAAAAGCGCGCTCCACCCAACCCTTCGGCATTTCGCCCGCCCCCCTTCGCGCAACCCGCCGCCGCTTCCTGCGCCTTTGATCGGGATTGCCCACGGGATTTCGCCCGCAAATCGGCGGGCTTGTCAGACCGGGCACTGAATCCCATTGCAATATTCAAAGACGATGCTGCCATCACCCGACATCATGCTAATGTTCCATAAGCCAAAGCTGCCGAACAAATCCCCAGGGCGAGGTTCACCCCGCCGCCCCCCAAGAAAAGGCCCGCCATGAACGCCCACACCCCCCTTGACGAGTTGCGCGCCAACGTTGCCACCCCCTTCGCGCAAGCCCGCGCCATGCCGAAATCGGTCTACACCTCCCCCGATTTCGCCGCGCTGGAACAGCGCCACATCTTCGCCGCCGAATGGCTCTGCGCCGGCCGGGCCGAGGCTTTGCCCAACCCCGGCGACTATCTCACCATGGAAATCGCCGGCGAACCCATCGTCATCCTGCGCGACAATGACGGCGCGGTCCGCGCCCTGTCCAATGTCTGCCGCCACCGAATGTCGACGATCATGCAGGGGCGCGGCCATACCCGGACCCTCAGCTGCCCCTACCACGCCTGGACCTACAACCTCGACGGCACCCTGCGCAGCGCCCCGGCGATGACGCTCAACGAAACCTTCTGCAAGTCCGATATCGCCCTGCCTCCGGTCCGCTGCAAGGTCTGGCAGGGCTGGATCCTGGTCACCCTCAATCCCGCAGCCCCCGACCCGGCGGCTCAGCTCCGGGATGTCGACAGCCTCGTCGGCTACCTCGACATGTCACGCTACAGCGAAACCTTCCGCGAAACCTTCCGCTGGAATACCAACTGGAAGGTGCTGGCCGAGAATTTCATGGAAAGCTACCACCTGCCCGCCTGCCATTCCGGCACCATCGGCGGCTCGGTCGACCTCGCCCAGATGACCTGCCCCGAGGGCGCGCCGGCCTTCAACCACCACTGGATCATGAAGAATGATACCGTGCCCCTGTCCCTCGCCCATCCGGCCAACACCACGCTTACCGGCGATCAGCGCCGCATCACCTGGCTTCTGGCCATCTACCCTGCGCTCCTCATCACCCTGACCCCCGGCTATTTCTGGTATCTCTGTCTGACCCCCGACGGCCCCGGCCATGTCAACGTGCTCTACGGCGGCGGCATGTCGCCCGACTGGATTGCCGACCCCGATGCGCCGGCCCATCTGGCACAGGTCAAGGCCCTGCTCGACGACGTCAACATCGAAGACAAGGGCTGCACCGAACGGGTCTACCGCGGCCTTTGCTCCGGCCTGTCCGCGCCGGGCCCGCTTTCCCATCTCGAACGCCCCAACTACGAGTTTGCCGCCTACATCGCCAGCCGGATGCCGGCATAGGGGCGCCGGACCCGGTCGGGGGCAGGCCTACCCTTCCCCTTTCCGTGTTCCAGGGAGTAACCCGGGGTGAAGAGCGCCCGGAAATCCCCCGGTCACGGATTTCACCGACGAACGCCCGCGCCGGCGGCGTGCGGGGGGCAGCGCCCCAGGCTCGCCGCACACCCGAAGCCCTGATGACCGCGCCTCTGCTTGAACCCTTCATCGCCGGCTTGTTCCGCGTCGCCACCCCAGTGAATGTCGTCACCACTGATGGCACCGCAGGCCGCGCCGGTGCAATCGTTTCTGTGAAGTCCTCGGGTTCTGCCGACGTCGGGGCTTCCACCCTGCTGGTCTGCGTCCACCACCGTGCCGCCACCGCCGAAACCCTCCACGTCCACAGCTGCTCCATGACGACCCTGATGCCCGACGATCAATCCTGCCTCTCCGACACCTTCGCCGGCCGTCTCGACCGGCCCGCCAATGACAGATGCGGCCGCATCAACCGGGCACCGATGTCCTCAGGGTCCCCCCGCATGCGAAACCCGCATTTCGCCTTTGCCCGCCGCATCCAATCCTCCAGCTGCGTCGACAGAGCTCCCATCTGCATCAGCAGGGTATGTCAGGCCCGCCGCCCCGCTCCCCGAACCCCGCTCCGCCGCGCCAACCCCGCCTGTGCCGCCCTCTGGTGGTCCCTCACCGAAGTGCCGCCCTCGGCAGCCTGTGCCAGAGCCCGGCGCACACCGGTCCCAATCCAAGATAGCGCCACCCAGCGAAACCCTGCTACCGTCCCCCCGATCCCAGCAGGAGCCCGCCATGCCACAATCCCCCAGCCAGAACCGCCGCTTCACCCTCGCCATGCGCCCGCACGGTGCCCCCACCCCGCAAACCCTGCGGCTCGAAACCGGCCCGGTCCCCGCCGCCGGCCCCGGCCAGATGCTGTTGCGCACCCTCTACCTGTCGCTCGATCCCTACATGCGCGGCCGGATGAGCGACGCCCCCTCCTACGCCCCGCCCGTCGCCATCGGCGGCACAATGGTCGGCGGCACCATCGCCAGGGTCGTCACGTCCAGTGTCAAAGGCTTCACCCCGGGCGACACGGTCCTCAGCTACAGCGGCTGGCAGGATTATGCCCTGTCCGATGGCACCGGCGTCACCAACCTCGGCCGCGATCCGCAAAACCCCTCCTGGGCACTCGGCGTCCTCGGCATGCCCGGCTTCACAGCCTGGGCCGGCCTGCGCGAAATCGGCAAGCCCGAACCCGGTGAAACCCTGGTGGTCGCTGCCGCCACCGGCCCGGTCGGTGCCACGGTGGGCCAGATCGCCAAGCTTTGGGGCTGCACCACGATCGGCGTTGCCGGCGGCCCCGACAAATGCGCCTACGCCACCAAAACCCTCGGCTTCGATGCCTGCATCGACCACAAATCCCCCGACTTCCCTGCCCGTCTCAAAGCCGCCACGCCAAAGGGCATCGACATCTACTATGAAAATGTCGGCGGCAAGGTGTTCGACGCCGTCCTGCCGCTGCTCAACTCGTTCGCCCGCGTCCCCGTCTGCGGCATCGTCTCGCAATACAACGCCACCAGCCTGCCCGACGGCCCCGACCGCCTGCCGCTGTTGTTCGGCGCGATCCTGCGCAAGAAACTCACCATCCGCGGCTTCATCATCTTCGACAATTTCGCCCCGCTCTATCCCGATTTCGCCAGCGAGATGCAGGGCTGGATCGCCGCCGGCAAGATCCATTATCGCGAGGATATCACCGACGGCCTCGAAAACGCCCCCGCCGCCTTCGGGCGCATGCTCTCGGGCGAAAGCTTCGGCAAATCGGTGATCCGCGTCGGCCCCCTCGACTGAAGCGGTCTGACCTGCCGTACCGCTGCACCCGCATCCTGACCTGCCGCCGCCGCAAGCGATCAACGGGCCAAGGAATGGCCCGTCCGGAACCGCCTTGCGCTGGTTTGACCGGAACGCCTGCCCCGTGCTAGCCTTGAGCCTCAATCGGCCAAAGGAGCCCCCGATGCGTGCCCTTCCCCTCGTCGCCGCGATTGCTTTCTCCGCCAACGCAGCCCTTGCCGAAGATCGCTGGCTTACCCTGCCCCCGCCCCCCGCCATGCCCGTCGCCGCCAGCAGCGGCACGGCCACACTCAACGGCATCGAAATGTACTTTGCCACCTACGGCACCGCCGTCGAGGGCCGCGATCCGGTCCTCTTGATCCACGGCGGCCTCGGCCACGCCGACCTCTGGGCACATCAGGTCGCCGACCTGATGCAGGATCATCTGGTCGTGGTCGCCGACAGCCGCGGACATGGCCGCTCCGGCCGCAACGCCGACCCCTACGGCTACAGCCTGATGGCCGCCGACTACCTGGCACTCCTCGATTACCTCCAGATCGGCAAGGTCGATCTGGTCGGCTGGTCAGACGGCGGCATCATCGGCATCGACATCGCGCTGCATCACCCCGAACGGCTCGACAAGCTGTTCGCCCACGCCGCCAACGTCACCGTTGACGGCGTCGACCCTGCCGTCGCCACCAATGCAACCTTCGGCAACTACATCACCTGGATGGGCACCGATTACGTGAAAATGTCACCCACCCCGGCCGAGTTCGACGCATTCGTCACCCAGATCGCAGAAATGTGGGCGACCCAGCCGAACTGGCCCGACGCCGACCTTGCCAAGATCACCACCCCGACCGCCATCGTCCTCGGCGACCACGACGAAGCGATCACCCGCGCCCACACCGACCATATGGCTGCCGTGATCCCCGGCAGCACCGAGGTGATCCTGCCGGAGGCCAGCCATTTCGCCATGCTGCAAGACCCGGCAGGCTACACCGCCGCCATCCGCGCCTTCATCGACTGAGTACCGCCTGTTCCGGGCTGAGCTCCGGCCCCGGCTTCCGTCTGGTCCCGGCTTCATTCCGGCGCAAGTATCCTTGGGGTTCGGGGGGCAAAGCCCCCGGTCCTGCCGGCACAGGCAAACCGGCCAGTTCGACGTCGCCGCCGCCGCCGCCTCGCCCGCAGGCGCTCCTGAAGGCTCGATGTGGGCTAACTCCAGTCTCCCCGATCCACCCCGAATGGACACCCTGCCGAAAGCTCACATCCAGAGCCCCGCCACCAGCCGCCCGAGCAACGCCTCCAGCATCGCCTCGCAGCGCGCCATCTGGTCCAGGCTGACCCACTCGTCCGGCTTGTGGCCCTGGCTCATGCTGCCCGGTCCGCAGATCACCGTCGGGATCGCCAGCCGCGCCGAAAACAGCCCGCCCTCGGTGCCGTACGCCACCTTGATCGTGCCGTTGGCACCGGTCAGCGATTGCACGAACCGCACCACGGCGGCATCCGTCGGCGTCCCCAGACCGGGATAGGCCATCAATTCCGAATATTCGACCGCCGCCTCGGCCGCGCCGGTCGCGGCAACGATCGCCGCCGCCGCCGCCCGCAACTCGGCCAGCAAGGCCTGCGGGTCGTCCTCGGCCAGATTGCGCACCTCGTAATCGACCGTGCACAGGTTGGGCACGATGTTCAGCGCGGTCCCGCCCTGCATGCGCCCGACATGCAGAGTGGAATAGGGCACGTCATAGTCGCCGTCCCGTGCCCCGTTGGCTTCAACCCGCGCCTGCAACGCCCGCACCGCCCCGATGAAATCCGCCCCCATGTGCAGCGCGTTCACCGCCAGAGGCGCCAGCGCCGAATGGCCCTCGCGACCGGTAAAGGTCGCCCGCACCCCGATCTTGCCCTTGTGCCCGGTCGCCACCTGCATGCCGGTCGGCTCGCCGACAATGCACATCAACGGCCGCACCGGCGCCACCGCCAGCATGTCGATCAGACTGGCCACACCGATGCAGCCGACCTCCTCGTCGTAACTCAGCGCCAGATGCAGCGGGGTTTTCAGCGGCATCCCGGCCTTGCCCGAAGCCGCCGCCTTCAGCATCGCCGACAACGCACAGGCGACAAACCCCTTCATGTCGCAGGTGCCGCGCCCGTAATAGCGGCCGTCGGCCTCGGTCAGGGCAAAGGCCGGGCGCGTCCAGGCCTGGCCCTCGACCGGCACCACATCGGTATGTCCCGACAGCATCACTCCCGACCCGCCGCCTCCCGATCCGCCGCCTCCAGACCCGCCGACCGTGGCGAACAGGTTGGCCTTGTGGCCGCTGGCATCGGGGATCAGCAGCGACGTGATCCCGGCACTGGCCAAGAGATCGCGGACCCAGTCGATCAGCGCCCGGTTCGGCAGGGCGCTGACCGTATCAAATCCGATCAGCCGGTCCAGAATGTCGCGTGTGGTCATCGGGGTCCCCCAGATCGGCGCCAGCAAAGCGGAAATGGGGCAAAAGGGAAACCCCGCTTGGAAGCCACCGCCCCCCGCCGGCCCCGCCGGGGCAACAGCATGCCGGGAACCGGGGCCCGAATTCTGCGCTTGCCGGCAAGACCTGATCCAGAGGTGCGCCCGTGGCGCGCGCCGTTGTCTTGCCGGCCGGCTGCGCCGGACCGGCTCGGCGATGCCTCCGGCGGGGGAGTTCAGCCAAAGAGAAGCCGGGGCGGCACGGGGTCAGGGGGCTGCGGCAGTGACCTCGACCTCGACCAGGAACTCGGGCCGGGTGAAGCCCGACACGATGACGAGGGTCGAGGCCGGCAACCGCGCCACCCCGTGCAGCCAGACGTCGCGCACCGCCATGTAGCCCGCCATGTGGGCGCGGTCGGTGACGTAGGCGTTGATACGGATGCAGTCGGCGGGACCCATCCCGGCCTCGGCAAGGATCGCGGCACAATTGGCAAAGCAAGCCCGTGCCTGCGCCTCGGCCCCGTCGGGCACGCGCCCATCCAGAGTCAGCGCCAGTTGCCCCGAGGTCAGAACCAGCCGCGCCCCCGGCGGCACCTCGACACCGTGAGCATAGCGGGCAAAGGGCGGGCTGATGCCGGCGGGGTTCAGGGACTTCATGATCGCGCGTTTCCTGTTGCTGGTCTTGCGGGTGGTCCGGTTGCTGGCCCGGTTGCTGCTCCGAACTAAGAGACCAGCATCGCCGGTTTCCCGTACCTTGCCCAGCCCGGATGCACAGAGCCACTTGCCCGCCGATCAATCATCCGCCACCATGGGCGCCTGAAAACCGGGCAGGGCAACACTAATCGCGGCCGAAACCCGCAACTGCCCCTAACCTTTCGGCTCTGGCGCACTACCGTCCCCAAGCTGCAACAACGCTGCAACAACGCTGCAACAACTCGGAGGTTTCCATGCTGCTCAAGTCAACCGCACTTTCCCTTGCCCTCATGGGCGCCGCCGGCAGCGCCCTCGCGGGCGAGGCCGTGGTGTTCGGCACCAACTGGCTGGCGCAGGCCGAGCACGGCGGCTTCTACCAGTCGGTGGCCGACGGCACCTATGCCGCCTGCGGGCTTGACGTCACCATCCAGCCCGGCGGGCCGCAGGTCAACAACCGCGCGCTGCTGCTGGCGGGCAAGGTCGACTACAACATGGGTGGCAACCTGCTGGAAGTGTTCAGCGCCGCGCAGGAAGGCATTCCGGTCGTCGTCGTCGCCGCCGCCTTCCAGAAGGAACCTCAGGTGATCGTGACCCACCCCGGCCGGGTCAAGAGCTTCGAGGAGTTGAAGACCCTGCCGGTGCTGCTGATCGGCGATCAGGGTTACGCCAGCTTTTACCAGTGGATGGTCAAGGCTTACGGCTTTACCGAGGAACAGCGCCAGCCCTACACCTTCAACCCGGCCCCGTTCATTGCAGACAAGGATTCCGGGATGCAGGGCTACCTGTCGTCGGAACCGCTGATGGTCGAAAAGGAGGGCGGCTTCAAACCCGACATCTGGCTGTTGGCCGACGCCGGCTATTCCACCTATTCCACCACAATCGAAACCATGGCCGACACCATTTCCGGCAAGCCCGAACAGGTGCAGTGCTTTGTCGATGGTTCGATCAAGGGCTGGTATACCTATATCTACGGCGACAATGCCGCCGCCAACGCCATGATCAAGGCTGACAACCCCGACATGAACGACGAGCAGATCGCCTTTGGCATTGAAAAGATGAAAGAGGCTGGCATCGTCGATTCGGGCGACACCGAGACCATGGGTATCGGCGTGATGACCGAAGCACGGATTAAGGATTTCTTTGACAAGATGGTGACGGCGGGCGTTGTCGACGGCTCGGTGGACTGGACCGCGTCGGTCAACCTCTCGTTCGTCGGCAAGGGCGTCGGCATTGACCTGAAGCCATGATCCATCCGGCGGCGGGGCCATGCCCCCCCCCCCCCCCCCCCCCCCCCCGCCCTACCCAAACCCCCCCCCCCCCCCCCCCCCAACCCCAATGGCCCCGCCCCCCGGGGGGGGGAAATGGCCGGGGGCACAAAAAAATCAAACGCCAAATAAAAGCCC
>JANNRR010000181.1:0-18434 GCA_031401675.1 Paracoccaceae bacterium | reverse complement strand
CCCACGGATACCTCGCAAGGTCCTACTTCCGAACCGGCTTCACCTTCCTCAGAAACCGCCTCCGCTCAGATCACCCGAACATTCTTGTCGAATGGATCAACCTCCCAAAAACACTCAAAAACCCGGGAGTCGTGTAGTGTGCAACAACACTGCCTTTGGCAGCGCCCTTGATCTGCGGGCGGCGACTTTGCAGCATGCCGCAGGTGGCGGCGGGTTTCTGTCCTACATCAACGGTATCGACGGCGGCTACACCATCGCGTTTGGTGCGGTGATTGAGAATGCATTCGGCGGGTCCGGCGCGGACAAGATTACCGGCAACACGTCAGCCAACATCCTTCGCGGCAATGCCGGCAATGACCGGATCAGCGCCGGCGCCGGCAATGATGCGATCAACGGCGGTGCAGGGATCGACCAGATCACAGGCGGTGCCGGGCGCGACGTGATGACCGGCGGGGCCAGCCGTGACGTCTTCGTGTTCTCCAGGGTCACCGACAGTTTCACCCTGATCGACCGTATCACCGATTTCGCCGACGGGTTGGATGACATCAGCCTTGCCGCCATCGACGCAATTGCCGCAACCGCTGGCATCAACGACACCTTCACTTTCATCGGCAACACGGTCTTTGACCTCGTCGCCGGAAAACTGCGGTTCCAGCAAAACGTGCCGGGGAATTTCACGACGGTCGAGGCAGAAGTTACCGGCGACGGCGTGGCCGATTTCGTTCTGCGCCTTGACGGTCTGCACTTCCTGACGGCGCTGGATTTCATCCGCTGAAGGCTGCGCGGCGGTGGCGCGATAACTTTGACCCGATGATTTCGGATAGTTGACGGGGCGACCTTGAAGCCAAAAGGCCGCCCCGCGTCAGCCTTTACCCCGGATAGACGGCTGCAACTGCGCGTTCGAGTGCGAAGCTAAGGCCCGGCGCCGCATTGCCCGCCAGCATCGCTGACCGCAGGTCATGGGCGGATTTGCTGGATGCCAGCGCCGTCTCCCATTGATCCAGATAGGCCCGGGTCTGGCCAAACACCCCGGCATTATTGAGCACGCCGTCGCCGCGATGCCCCGGCACCACCACCGCTGCGCCGATCGCCTCCAGCAGCGCCAGGCTGTCGCGCCATTTGGCGAGCAGTTCGGGTGTGGTGTTTTCTGCCACCCAGACATGGGTGCCGGCGTAGGCGAAATCGCTGGCGATCAGGGTGTTGAGCGCTGGGATATGCACGGCGCTGATCAGCGCCGTGTCGCCATGCATCGGCTCCAGTATCTCGATCCGCTCACCTTCCAGCAGGATGTGGTCGGCGGTCAGGGCCTCCGGGATCACTACCCGGTCGTCAAAGGTGCCCGCCGGGGCTTGACCACTCAAAAAGGCCAGGGTTTGAGCCGCCGTTTGCTCGATTTCCGGGCGGATCAGTTTGTGGGTCAGAGGTTTGGCAGCCGGAAACCGGTCGATCAGGACGGCAAGCCCCAACACGTGGTCGGGGTGAGAATGGGTGATGAAGATGGTTTCGAGCGTGCGTCCGGTCTCTGCGATCATTTCGGCCAGCCGGCTGGCATTGGCCACGTCGAACTGCGCGTCGATCAACACTGCCTTGGTCTCGCCAACGATCAAGGTGCTGTCCACCAGTGCGCCGGCATCGTCGGCGGTAAAGACCGACGTTTCCGATGGCGCCGCCCGCGCCGAGCGGGGCATTCCGGCAACGAGCGCGGTGCCGCCGGTCAACGCCATGAAATTCCGTCTGTCGAGAAGCTGCATGATATGGTATTCCTTCTAGAGTTGGTTACGAATCAATACCGATTTTCCATACTTCTCGCCGCCGCTCTGTTAAGACGGCACGATCTCGGAACCGAGTTACGCCATGGGAACCACCTCGATCCACTACGACCCCGACCTTTGCCCGGTCCGCGATGTGCTGGACGGGATTGGCGACAAATGGACAATTCTGGTGCTGACCGGCCTCAAGGCTCAGAGTCTGCGGTTTTCGCAACTCAGACGCCAGATTCCGGATGTTTCACAGCGGATGTTGACCCAGACACTGCGCAAGCTGGAACGGGACGGAATCGTGACCCGTTCCGTGACGCCCAGCATCCCGCCGCGCGTCGATTATGCGCTGACCGGGCTTGGGCGGTCGCTGACCGACATTCTTGCCCCGCTGGCCCGATGGGCGCTGGCAAATCTGCAGATAATTGCCGTTGCCCGGGAAAGCTTTGATCAGCGCGATCCACTGTGAAAAACGCCGGGCAGACAGGCCGGACGTGCCCTGCCAGCCTGTAGAAGGAAGGGACAGAGCCAAAACGCAAAAAGGGGCAGAAGAATGGGCATAGTTTTAAATCTGATCGTCGGCGCGCTGGCCGGATGGCTGGCTGGGCGCATCGTCACCGGTTACGGTTTTGGGCTGATCGGGAACATCCTGGTTGGAATCGGTGGGGCCTTTCTCGCCTACTACCTTCTGCCGCGTTTCGGCATGAACATGGGGCTACTGATTGGTGGCGTCATCCGCGCCACGCTTGGGGCCGTCGTCTTGCTGCTTTTGCTGCGTTTGATTAAACGCGCCTGATCAGAGCTGCTGCTCCCAAGGCGACGGTGCCGCCTCCGAGCAAACCGACCCAAAGCGCCGGGGCTACCGCTGCCGGCATTGACCACCTGACAAGCGGAGAATCGGGGCCAAGCACCACGCGGGTTCCGTCAGAAGCTGCACCGGGTTCGCGGCGTAGCCGCTCATCCCACTACATTGAAGCTCGGGCCATAGGGATAAAGCGTGATATCCTCGGCACCGTCCTCGGTGATCACCAGAATATCGTGCTCGCGGTAGCCGCCCGCCCCCGGCATGCCCTGGGGAACGGTAAGCATCGGCTCCATGCTGATCACCATGCCGGGTTCCAGAACCGTGTCGATGTCTTCGCGCAGTTCCAGGCCCGCCTCGCGACCGTAGTAATGCGAAAGTACGCCGAACGAATGACCATAGCCAAAGGTCCGGTATTGCAACATCTGCCGTTCTGCAAAGAATTCGTTGATCTTGCGGGTCACGGCGGAACAGCTTGCCCCAGGCACCAGCAGGCTCATCCCGTATTCATGTGCCGCTATGTTCGTCTCCCATATCTTCAGGCTGGCGGTATCGACTTCGCCCACGAACATCGTCCGCTCCAGCGCCGTGTAATAGCCCGAAATCATCGGAAAGGTGTTCAGGCTCAGGATATCGCCACGCGTCAGCCTGCGGCTGGTCACCGGATTATGTGCCCCATCGGTGTTCAGGCCCGACTGGAACCACACCCAGGTATCGCGGTATTCGGCATCCGGGAACCGCTTGGCAATCTCCACCTCCATGGCGTCGCGACCCGCCATCGCTACATCGATCTCGCGCGCCCCTTCGCGCACTACCGCGCGGATCGCATGCCCCCCGACATCCGCCACATTGGCCCCGGACCGGATCAGCGCGATTTCTGCTGCGGATTTGTGCATCCGTTGCTGCATCGCCGCTGGTGCGATATCCACTCCGCGCGCTGGGCGCAGGAACCCGTTCAGCTTCTCTGAACGTTCCAGCGTCAGATGATCCGCCTCGCAGCCGATCACTTTTCCCGCGCCCGTCACCGATGCGATTGCCCGCCAGAAATTATCGCGTTTCCAGTCGGTATAGGTGATGTTGTCGCCATGACAACGCCGCCAAGGCTGGCCCGCATCGATCCCGGCGCTGATCGTCACGCTTTCGGTCGGCGTCACCACGCAGGCATATGGCCGCCCGAACGAGCAAAAGAGAAAACCCGAGTAATAGGCCACCGAATGCATCGAGGTCAGCACGCAGGCATCGATCCCCTGCGCTGCCATCACCTGGCGCAGGCCCGACAGACGTGCTTCGTATTCCTCAGGTGCGAACGGCAGCACCACCTTGTCGCCATTGTGAAAGCGGTAGTGTTCCGGGCGATCGACCGCAGCGGCTGGAGTCATGTCAGACCTCATCTAAGGGGTCTGGCAGCGCCCGGGCCCCGAAAGGTCCCGGCGTACAGGACGACAGCGACGCCCGGTTAAACCCGGCTACCGCGAGCAGTTGGATATCTCCAAGGAACGACGCCATCGTTCCGGCCCGGGAGCATCTTGCCGCAAATCCCAGCGTACTCAAGCGCGATTGCGACATAAAGGTGCCATCATGACCGATTCCGACAGCGCGGAATGTGCGACATCTCGCGCCTGCCGCTTGCATACGGCGCCGCAATAGCCATCTCGGGCGAATGCAGAAGAAGGAGAGAACGATGCGATGCCCTGTGGACAACGAGACGCTGGTGATGGCCGACCGTGGCGGAGTCGAAATCGACTATTGCCCCAAATGCCGCGGTGTCTGGCTTGACCGAGGCGAGTTGGACAAGATCATCGAACGCGCAGCTGCCTCCCCGGTTCCGATTGCCGCCGCGCCGGTCACCCTTGTCGAACCGCGCGCTGCGCAAGCCTACACGCAAGCCCCGTCCCGCCCGCAACGCCGCGACGATGACGACGATGACGACCGCTACAACCCCAGGCGCAAACGCCGCGAAAGCTTCCTTGGCGAGCTCTTCGACTTCTGAACCGGCAGCGCGGCGTCCTCGGCTGCATCTTGCATCGCTTAGACCCTGACTCCTGACCGGAGGGTTGTGGTTTGGGATCTTGCCGGCGTCGCGGCTTCAGGTCACCACCTGCCAGAACAACCCGGCCACGCAGAAAAACCCCAGTGTGAAGGCTAAAGTCCGGACATATGGAATGGCGAACCAATAGACCACCGCGTGGATCGCCCGCAGCCAGAAGAACGCCATGCACAGGAATGCCGTCGTCGCGTTCGATTGGCCGCTTGCGTGCAGTACCAGAACCAACGCGGCAAACGGCGCAAAGACCTCGACCGAATTCAGATAGGCCCGGTGCGCCCGTTGCCCCCAGAGCGGCACCGGGCGCGGCGTTGGGTCGACGTAGTTGGGCGGGGCGAGAAAACCGTTGGTCTGGACCTGGCAAGCAATGTAGGGAATCCAGAGAAAAGCCGTCAGCATTGCGGTCAGGGCAAGATAAGTCAGATCAGCTGTCATGGGCGTTCTCCTAGGGCCGAACCGATTTCGGCAACGTAAGCCTACGCCCGAATTTCCCGAACCGCCAAATGCAATCGCGCCGTTGTGGTCGGGCCTGCTGCCCGTGGGTCATGTGTTGCCGACCCTCGCCGAACGGACTTGCCTCCCCTTCAGAGCCTCCGGCCAACAACCCGAGATGTGTGCGCGCGCTGCCCGGTCGACAATGATACCTGATGGTGGTTGGCCGCAATGGCATCGGGATCGATCACTGGCCGAAATACCAGGGATTCGGTTCGGATATCGGAGAGTTGGGCAAGTGCATCGACCGTGCCGCAGCCGTTGACCGTGACCAGTCTCGCCGGTACTCTGACAGGCATGCCGATGCTGCGTACTGCGATCCTTGCCCTGATGCCCAGAAGCTGGCATGCCGCTCTGGAAGCGGAATCGCGCCGCTGGCTGACGTCGTGCCCGAACTGCGGCCACGGCAGCAATATCTGGGACCTTGGCGGGCTGCGCTACAAGACCAGCGGAAACCGGCATACCGGCATCTGGTGCCCGGAGTGCGGCAAACTCGGCCAGCACCTGCTGACAAAGACCTGACCGGGCCCGAGAGCAGCCGGTACTTGCCTACCAGTCCGCCCAAGGGATGTCGCGGCCCGGAAACGCCACTGCCCGGAACGGCCATTCTGCCACAAACTCCCGGAATGCCGCCCCCAAGCCCGCGTCGAACGCCGGGTCGCGCGCCCAGTAGAACGCCATGGCGTCATGGCTGGCCCGGTCACTTGGATAGATGTAGCAGCAGCCAAGGCAGCGGCTTTCGTCATCGTTCATCACCGTATAGGCAAATGAGTGGCCGAGCGTGAATTCCCGCTCGTGCCAGCCAAGATCGGTCAGGTTCTCCTCCAGCGTGATCCCTTCGGGCCAGGTTCCGTCCGGCTCCATCAACCCGACCAATTGAGGCGCGGCATCGACAACCGCTGCAAGGTCCTTGATCACGTCGTGGACACTCAGCATGCGCAGATGAAACCCCGCGCCCTCCACCCGACCGGGTACCGCGAACCCCTCTGGCATCATCCGTCGCTTGTACATTCAGACCCTCGTTTCTCTTTCGTCCAGATACTCCCGCGCGTCGCATCTTTCGCAGCTAACGGTCCTAAACCGACCGGGTGATGCCGCCGTCCACCCGCAGGTTCTGCCCGGTGATGTAGCTCGCCGCGTCCGACGCCAGAAACCGCACCACCCCCGAGATTTCCTCGGTGCGGCCATAGCGGCCCATCGGAATCCGCTCACGGAATTCGGCTCTTTCCGGAAGACTGTCGATGAAGCCCGGCAGGATGTTGTTCATCCGGATGTTCTCGGGCGCATAGCGGTCGGCAAACAGCCTGGTAAAGACTGCCAGACCCGCCCGAAACACGCCCGAGGTCGGGAACACCGGATCGGGCTCGAACGTCGCGAAGGTCGAGATGTTGATGATTACGCCGCAGCGCCGGGCCTGCATGATCGGCGTCACCAGCCGCGTGGGCCGTACCACGTTCAGGAAATAGACCTCCATTCCTCGGTGCCAGTCGTCATCTGTCAGGTCCAGCACCGGCCCGCGCGGCCCATGACCAGCCGAGTTTACCAATACATCGACCCGCCCCCATTTGGATATCGCTGCATCCACCAGCCTTGCCAGATCGGCGGTTGATTGGTTTGATCCGGTCACCCCGATCCCGCCCAGCTCCGTTGCCAAAGCCTCGCCCTTGCCCGAAGAAGACAGGATCGCCACCCTGTAGCCATCCGACGCAAGCCCGCGCGCCGCACCGGCCCCGATGCCTGAGCCGCCCGCGGTGATCAAAGCCACCTTTTGCACCATCGCTAGCTCTCCCGATATTCGGGCAACATTAACCCAGCGCATGGCCGGCACCAGTGGCAATTTCTGCTTGTTGCCGTTAGCGTTCGTCCCATCCTGCGAGGGAAAGGGAGCGCGGTCTGCCATGAGTATTGTCCGCCACAACGCGGCTCCCGGCGAAGAATGGCGCCCCGGCGTCGCGACCCGGATGCGGGTTTCGGCGCTCACTGGTACGCAAGACATCTGTGTTTTTGAACAATGGTGCGCGCCGCAAGCCGGAGCCCCCGACCACAGCCACCCGGTCGAGGAGGTGCTGACCGTGATCTGCGGCGGGATGCAGGTCTGGATAGGTTCACTGCAAGCCGTTCTCGGCCCCGGCGACGCGGTTGTAATACCTGCCGGTACCTCTCACCGGTTTGTCAATCCCGGGCCGGAAGAACTGCACCTGCAAGCCATCCTTGCCAGCGCATGCTTCATCGCCGTCCCGGCAGCGACCGGCATCGCCGAGAATCGGTGGGCCGGCTGACCACCCCCGGCCGCCCCAAACCCCAGCCACCCGGCCCCTTCCCTCCGCGGCCATCCTGCCTTAGCCTCACCCCTGCCAACCGCCGAGGCCCGCCATGCAGCGTCACCCAGCCCCCCATTCCATAGCGCTGACAGGCCCGATCGCGCCGGAGCAGATTGGCGCGCCTTGCACCCCGAACACCGGCGATCCCGCCACCGCCGCCAGCAAAGTTCCGATCTGATGCGCCCCGGCCCGCGGAACCTGATCACCGATGTCGCAGGATTGCGTGTCGGCAACGCGCAGGATGCCCGGATCAGGACCGGGTCCACTGTTCTGGTCGCGGACCAGCCGTTCACTGCTGCCGTGCATGTCATGGGCGGTGCGCCGGGCACCCGGGAAACCGACCTGCTGTCCCCGGACCGGCTGGTCCAGCGGGTCGATGCGCTGGTGCTTTCGGGTGGATCGGCGTTCGGGCTTGATGCGGCATCCGGCGTGGCCGATGGGCTGCGTGCCTTGGGCCGGGGATTTGCGGTCGGCGGCCAGCGCGTGCCCATCGTGCCCGGGGCCATCCTGTTCGATCTTCTGAATGGCGGCCGGAAGGATTGGCAGCACAATCCCTACAAGCACTTGGGCGAGCAGGCACTGCGGACCGCCACTGCCGAATTTGACCTGGGGTCGGCAGGTGCGGGCTTCGGGGCCACCAGCCAAGGATTGAAGGGCGGGCTTGGGTCGGCGTCTGCGGTGCTGGACAGCGGCGTCATGGTCGGGGCACTGGTCGCGGTCAACGCACTCGGGTCGGTCACCGTCGGGGATGGCCCGCAGTTCTGGGCCGCACCGTGGGAGTTTGGCACCGAATTCGGCGGACTTGGCCTGCCGGCGCAGTTTCCGGCTGCAGCCGAACCAACTGCCAGCAAGCTGCCCGGGGCCGCCACCACCATCGCGATTGTGGCGACCGATGCCGCGCTGACCCAGGCGGAGTGTCAGCGGTTGGCCATTGCCGCCCACGATGGTATGGCCCGGGGCATCGTCCCCAGCCACACGCTTTTCGACGGCGATCTGGTCTTTGCCGCGTCCACTGGCATCCGGACAGTGCCCGACACCTTTCTGCTGGGCCACGCCGCTGCCGCCTGCCTTGCCCGGGCCATTGCCCGCGCCATCTATCTGGCGACATCATTGCCGGGCGACCTGTTGCCCGCCTGGTCCGCCCGTTTCCCAGACGCGACCCGTAACGGCCGTCAATGAGCCCGACGATTTCCTGCCCGCTGACAGAGGTGCCGGGTACAAGCGCAATAGGACGAGCTTTGGCGGGGCATGCCGGGCAATCCTTGCGGCGCACCGTTCATGGGATGACGGACGCTGCGTCCGGGTTTGGGCTTTGTGGGCAGTTAGGGGATGTCCAGATCTGGACAAAAGTTAATATTATTTAGTTACAAGGGGTTGGGAATTTTCATTAACCACTTCTACACGGATATCGTAGGGGTTGACGCGATTCCTGTTCATCTTCAACTGGCCCCGGTCATCCATGACATTGCAAGTAGGGCGCGTGAAATCACGCACCCTATGGCTCGCTTGTCAATATCGCATTGGCGCTTTGGTCACGCGGCAGGACAGCACTGGGCGAAGTTCACATGCATGCCTCATACAGGGCGCGGGTGTTGGCAAGCGTCATCGGCACCGGGTTGCCGCCGCAGGACGGGTCTTTGATTGCCATCGCCGCCATTTCGTCCAGCCGGGCGGCCATGACACCCATCGCGGTCAGATTTGCCGGAATGCCTAGCTGACTGCGCAACATCATGACCCGGTCATAAAACCCGTCGAAGCCACCGGCGATGCCGAGGTAGGCAGCAGCCCGCCCGATCCGATCCTCGATCGCCGGACGGTTGAACCGCATTACCATCGGCATCACCACGGCATTGGTGGTGCCGTGGTGGGTTCCATAGATCGAGCCGACCGGATGGCTCAGCGAGTGGATTGCACCCAGACCTTTCTGAAACGCCACCGCCCCCATCGCCGCTGCACTCATCATTTCGGTACGGGCGGCCAGATCGGTCGGCTCGACATAGGCCCGAGGCAGATTATCCAGAACCAGCCGCATACCCTCCAGCGCGATGCCCTGGCTCATCGGATGATAGAATGGCGAGCAATAGGCCTCCAGACAATGGGCAAAGGCATCCATGCCGGTGCCGGCGGTAATGAATCGTGGCATGCCGACCGTCAGTTCCGGGTCGCAGATGGTGACCGAAGGGAGAATCTTCGGGTGAAAGATGATCTTTTTCACATGCGTTGCCGAATTGGTCAGCACCCCGGCCCGCCCGACTTCCGACCCGGTTCCGGCGGTGGTCGGCACCGCCACGATCGGCGCGATCTTCGACGCGTCGGCGCGGGTCCACCAGTCGTCGATATCCTCGAAGTCCCAGACTGGCCGGGATTGGCCGACCATGAAGGCGATCAGCTTACCCAAATCCAGTGCCGAGCCGCCGCCAAAGCAGATCACGCCGTCGTGGCGACCGGCACGATAGTCCGCGAGTCCTGCCGCCAGATTCATTTCGTTCGGGTTGGGGTCCACCTGTGAAAACACCGCCCGGCCAAGACCGCCCGCCGCCATGATCGCCAGCGCCTGTTCGGTGATCGGCAGACTGGCAAGCGCCTTGTCGGTCACCAGAAGCGGGTTTTTCAGGCCGACGGATTTGCATTGATCCGCCAGTTCGGCAATGCGGCCGGGGCCGAACTTGATCAGGGTCGGATAGGACCAGTTGACACTTGGCACGGTCATTTCAGCACCTTCTTGAAGTGATAGGATTTCGGTCGCGTCAGGTTGTGGTAGCCGATGACCCCCAGTGCGCCGCCGCGTCCGGTATCCTTGCAGCCGGTCCAGCACAGCGCAGGGTCAAGGTAATCGCAACGGTTCATGAACACCGTGCCGGTCTCGATCTGGCGGCCAACCCGGGCCGCATGATCCGGGTCGCGGCTCCACAGGCTGGCCGTCAGTCCATAGGGGCTGTCGTTCATCAGCCGGATCGCCTCGGCCTCGGATGACACTTTCATGATGCCGACCACCGGGCCAAAGGATTCCTCGCGCATCACCCGCATGTCGTGGGTGACGTTGATCAGGATTTGCGGGGCAATGTAGGTGCCGCCTTCGTCGGCGGGGAAGTGCCTCGGGTCGATTAGCGCGGTTGCGCCAGCGGCGACGGCTTCGGCGGTCTGGGCCCGGACGGTGTCGGAAAAGCGCCGGTTTGCCATTGGACCGAGCGTGGTTTCGGGATCGAACGGACTGCCGAGCTTCAGGGCGTTGACCCATGCGACCGATTTGGCGACGAATTCATCGAACATATGGTCGTGCACATAAATACGCTCGATCCCGCAGCAGCATTGGCCGGCGTTGAACATCGCGCCGTCCATCAGCCCGTCCACCGCTGCATCAAGGTCGGCGTCGGGCAGGACGTAGCCGGGGTCCTTGCCCCCAAGCTCCAGCCCCATCGCCGTAAAGCTACCCGCAGCCGCCCGTTCCATCGCCGCGCCGCCGTTGACCGAGCCGGTGAAATTCACGAATCCGAACGCCCGGGCACCGATCAGCGCTTCGGTGGTGGCATGATCCAGCACGATGTTCTGGAAAACGTCCGCCGGAACCCCGCCCGCGTGGAAAGCCTGCTCCAGCCGCTCGCCCGCCAGCAGGGTCTGGCTGGCGTGCTTCAAGACCACACTGTTGCCGGCTATCAGGGCCGGGACGATGGTATTGATGGCGGTCAGATAAGGGTAGTTCCAGGGTGCGACGACGAACACCACGCCGTAGGGGGTCCGCTCGATCCGGCGTTCGAACCGGTCGCTGTCCTCGACCACTGAGGGCGCAAGCGCTATAGCTGCAAGGTCCGACATGTGCCGGGTGCGTTCATTGACCCCGCCGAACTCGCCGCCATAGCGGGTCGGGCGGCCCATCTGCCAGGCCAGTTCCTCGACAATCACATCTTTCATGCCGTTCAATGCCGTCACGCCGGCCTGTACCAGCGCGATGCGTTCGGCCAATGGCTGAGCCGCCCAACCGGCCTGCGCCGCCCGTGCCCGTGCCACCATGGTCTGCGCATCGCCCAGCGCCAGCGCCGGTCGTTCGGCATAGACCCGCCCATCCACGGGCGAGATACATTGGATCATTCTGCTCATCTGGTCCCCACATCGCGCTTTTGGCGCGGACAGTTTCAGCGTCGCATCGGTGACTACGTTATCACCATACGGCTCGGATCAGGCACGTTCCAGTCCGCGCTGCACTTCCCAGTCGGTCACGACACGGTTCTGTTCCTCGATTTCCCAACAGGCGGCCCGGTGGTAATGATCGATCACCGCGTCGCCGAAGGCCGTACGCAGAAACGCCGAGCGGGTCAGAAGCGCAGCCGCTTCCCCGAGCGTCTTCGGAATCTCCCTCACCCCGCCGGCCTTGTAGACATCGCCCGACATCACCGGTTCCAGCGGCAACCGGCGCTCCACGCCGTCGAGCCCCGCCGCAAGTAGGGCCGCCATCGCCAGATAAGGGTTCAGGTCCGCCCCGCCCACCCGGCATTCCACCCGGATCGCCTTTGAATGCTCGCCGCACACCCGGTACCCAGCGGTGCGATTGTCCAGGCTCCAGACCGCCTTGGTCGGGGCGAACATGCCGACCACGAAACGTTTGTAGCTGTTGACATAGGGTGCCAGGAAATAGGTGATTTCGTCGGCATGCGCCAACAGACCGGCGATGTAGTGGCACATTGTGGCGGTCATGCCATGCTCGGCAGCCGGATCGTAGAAAGCGGGTTTGCCGTCCAGCGTCCACAGCGACTGATGCACGTGGCTGGACGACCCCGCCCGTCGATGATCATATTTGGCCATGAACGTAACCGACCGCCCCATGCCAAGCGCGATTTCCTTGATGCCGTTCTTCACGATGGAATGCATGTCTGCGGTATCCAGCGCGTCGGAAAAGCGGACGTTGATCTCTTCCTGCCCGGCCTCGGCCTCGCCTTTGGAGTTTTCGACCGGGATGCCAGCGCCATACAGGCCGTTGCGCACGGCCCGCATCACCTCCTCATGCTTGGTTGAGCCAAAGATGGCATAGTCGATGTTGTAGCCGCCGATGACCGTCGGGTCGCGGTAGTTGGATCGTTGCAGATCGGCATAGGACTGCTCGAACAGAAAGAATTCCAGTTCCGTCGCCATGTAGGCCCGGAACCCCATCGCTTCGGCCCGCGCGATCTGTCGTTTCAGAATGGCGCGGGGCGAGTGCGGAACCGCCTGATGCGTGTGGTGATCCAGAAGGTCGGCCAAGACGAGCGCCGTCCCCGGCAGCCACGGAATGCGGCGCATGGTGCCAAGGTCAGGCTTGATGACATAGTCGCCATAACCCGCCGCCCATCCGGTCGCGGCGTAGCCCTGCACCGTCACCATCTCGATGTCGGTTGCGACCAGATAGTTGCAGCAATGTGTTTCTTCGTGGCCGCTTTCGAGGAAGTGCTGTGCGTGAAAACGCTTGCCCATCAAGCGTCCCTGCATGTCGGTCACGCAGACCAGAACGGTGTCTATCTCGCCAGTGGCAACGACGGCCTTCAATGTGTCAAAGGTCAGGTTCGCGGGCATATCCTCATCCTGTCTTGGTTATTCTGGGCGCGTCTGCGCCGGAGTGTTGCTCATACGCTGCCAGCGCCTCGGCCAGCACTGGCGCCAGCATTGCCGCCATCGATTGCTCCCCTTCGGACGTGGCAATCAGGTCGCTCCGCACCTCCAGCATCACGTTCGGCAGGCCGTAGGGGGTCGCGTGCAGGCGCAGGGTGTGGGTGACATGATCGGCGGCGGAATAGGGCTCGTTCAGCCGGGCCGTCAGCGGCAACCGTGCGGCAGCCTGCATCACCGCCAGGGCAAGCCCCGGATCGGCGTCGTGGATCACCCCGAACTGCACGGTTCGGTTCTGGTGGTTGTAAACGGGGGTGAAGCTGTGGACCGTGACAATCACCGGCCGCTGGTCCAGCGTCATCCGGCGCAGAATATCGGCCCGCAAGCTGGCATGAAACGGCTCATACACCGCCCGGACCCGGGCCAGCCGGGCTGCATCGGTCAATCCGGCGTTCCCAGGAATGTCGTGCAGCTCTGACCGTGCGACCATCGCGCCCGGGCTGTCGGGCGGGCGATTGCAGTCGTAAACCAGACGCGAAACCTGACCGGCGATCACTACCCCGTCGAGCAACCGCGCAAGACCGCGCGCCAACCCAATTGCGCCGGGATCCCAGGCGATATGGGCGGACTGCTGCGCAGGCGACAGGCCAAGACTGCCGAACGGCATCGGAAAGGCATTGCTTGCATGTTCACAGACAAAGATCATCCGGCCAGAGGCTTCGGGGTTTTCCAGTCGGGCGGGCCAGACGGAAGCGGACGGCATGGCAGGCATTCGGCGCGGTATCCTTTGGGGGCGTAAAGACCACAGGCTCTGCATCTCACCAACCATTGTCAACATTCATTCGGCGAGGGATTTTGTGATGCAAGTGTTTCAGGCCCGGCGGGACGACGCGCGCGCCATCGAAGGAACGGAAGCCCGAAACCCCGGTGCGACCGACGATGGAGGCTGCGTTGACCCTGCCGTTCGACATTCTGATACTGGCCGAGCGGTCGTTGGCCAGCAGTATCCTGTGTGCCTGTCTCGGCGGTCGTTTCGCGCCGCATGAAGTTCATGCGAACCGAAAGGGTAGGGTCGCGCCTTGTTTGGCCGGTGGCAAGCAGCTACATCGGGGAAATGCAACGGTTCATACCCTTCCTTAAAACCAGACCGCATGTCGCCGTTGTCCGCCTGATCGGTGTGATCTCGTCTGGCGGGCGCGGCCTGAACGACGCTGCCTTGGCCCCGGTGATCGAACGCGCCTTTCGTCGCGGCAAACCAGCCGCCGTTGCGCTGTTGATCAATTCACCTGGCGGTGCACCGGTGCAGACCGCGCTGATGGCTGCGCGGATCCGCAGGCTTTCGGACGAGAAATCGGTGCCGGTCCACGCTTTCATCGAGGATGTGGCTGCGTCTGGCGGATATTGGCTGGCTTCGGCAGCCGACATGATCTGGGCCGACGCCAGTTCGGTTGTCGGCTCGATCGGCGTGATCTCGGCCGGGTTCGGTTTCCACGAGCTTCTTTCGCGGCAAGGGATCGAGCGGCGGGTGCATACCGCAGGTGAGTCCAAAAGCTTTCTTGATCCATTCAAGCCGGAAAGGCCTGAGGATGTGGCCCGATTGACTGCCCTGCAGGAGCCGATCCATCAGAGCTTCATCGCGCAGGTCAAATTGCGGCGCGGTACCAGAATTGGCGACCGGAACCTTTTTGACGGCGAAGTCTGGGTCGGTGCACAGGCGGAAGCGGTCGGTCTGATCGACGGGATCGCCCATCTGGTGCCGAAGATGAAGGAGCTGTTCGGTGACAAGGTCAGTTTCTCTGTCTATGGCCCGAGGCGCTCGCTGGTGCAGCGGTTCGGCGTCAACCTGCTGGCCGATGCCCTGGCCTCGGTCGAAGACCGCGCCCAGTGGTCGCGGTACGGCCTGTGATGCTGAAAATTGTCAGCCTGTTTCTGGTGGCCATTGTCGCGTTGGCCTTTTTTGGCAGATTTCGGCAGGGCAAGTGGCGCGCCGGCCCGCCGCAGATCGGGCCGGAAAAACCTAAGAAATGCCCAAGCTGCGGGCGGTTCCTGATCGGCGCCGGCGGTTGCGACTGCGGCGCGCCGCGGGCATGAGCTCGGCTTGACGCAACGCGCATCACGCTATGTTTAGGCGCAGCGAAAGGACAACGGGTTGGCGGACCAGGCGGCAGCGACACACAGAGCATTGGTCACCGGTGCAGGTCGGCGGTTGGGCCGGGAAATGGCCTTGTACCTTGCCGGGCGCGGCTATGATGTGGCCGTCCACTACGCCACTTCCCGTGAAGAAGCCGAGGCGACAGCCGCCGAGATTCGCGCGATGGGGCGGGCGGCGCAGGCGCTTCAGGCCGATCTGCTGGACGAAGGCGAAACCGCTACCCTTGTCGCACGGTCTGCGGCGGATCTTGGCGGATCGCTTGACCTGCTGGTGAACAACGCCTCGATCTTCGAGTACGACACGTTGGCAAGCGCCACCCGCACCAGCTGGGATCGACATCTGGGCAGCAATCTGCGCGCCCCGTTCGTGTTGACCCAGGCGTTCGCAGCGCAGGTTCCCGAGCCGGCGGCCGAAGCGGACCGCAAACCGGTTTCCGCCGGGTTGGTCGTCAACATGATCGATCAGCGCGTGCGCAAGCTGACGCCCGAGTTCATGACCTATACTCTGGCCAAGATGGGCCTTTGGGCCCTGACCCAGACCGCTGCGCAGGCGTTGGCCCCGCGCATTCGGGTCAACGCCATCGGGCCAGGTCCGACCCTGCGCGGTGTCCGGCAAGCCGAGGCGCACTTTGCCGCTCAGCGCGCTGCGACCATCCTCGGGGGCGGCGCAAATGCAGATGACATCACCGCAGCACTCGGATACTTTCTGGATGCGTCGGCGGTGACAGGTCAACTGTTGTGCGTCGACGGCGGTCAGCATCTGGGCTGGAATTCGCCCGACATCCTTGAGTTAGAGTAGCTGACCAGACGGTAACATTCTGTCGTCACGACCAGAGTTGTCCACTTTCGTCTGGAAAGTCACAAAAGCGTTACGAATTTGTTAGTCTTATCAGGGATTTGATAACAACAGGAAATCTTTACATTAGAAATCAATGGGTTGCTTTTGCGCCTAAAAAACAGGCAAACCAACGAAATCGTCTGAAAACAACGGAAAATCTCCCTTGCCCGCGAAGTTGCCACCAGACTTGTCCACAGAAACGGTGGAGATGTTTTTGCTTGCCGAATGGCACGGAAGGTTGCAGCCAAGGCTGGTACGCAGGGCCCGCCAAACATGAACAATGATTCGGATATTCAGCAGGGCAGCACTCCTGGACCAGTTGTCAGCGCGGCGCTGTCTGCGTCGGGCTCGGTAGCCATGACCGGCCATGATCTGATCGGATCCCTGCTGAAATCCCTCGACAGCGCCCCCGGCGTCTACCGCATGCTCGATGCCGAGGCGCGGGTGCTTTACGTCGGCAAGGCGCGGAACCTCAAGAAGCGGGTGGCGAGCTACGCCAAACCGTCGGGGCATTCCGGGCGTATTGCCCGGATGATCCACGAAACCGCGCAGATGATGTTCCTGACCACCCGGACCGAGACCGAGGCGTTGCTGCTGGAGCAGAATCTGATCAAGCAGCTGAAGCCGCGCTACAATGTTCTGCTGCGCGACGACAAGAGCTTTCCCAACATTCTGCTGTCGCGCGAACATGAGTTTGCCCAGATCAAGAAACACCGGGGGCGCAAGTCTGAAAAGGGCAGCTATTTCGGGCCCTTTGCCTCGGCCGGGGCCGTGAACCGGACCCTGAACCAGTTGCAGCGGGTGTTTCAGTTGCGCACCTGTACCGATGCAACCTTTGAGTCCCGTACCCGCCCGTGCCTGCTTTACCAGATCAAGCGCTGCTCGGCACCCTGTGTAGGCTATGTCGGTGCGGAAGACTATGAAAAGCTGGTGCGCGACGCCGAACGTTTTCTGTCCGGCCGGTCCTCGACGGTGCAGGCTGATCTGGCAGCGGCCATGGCGGCGGCGTCCGAAGCGATGGAGTTCGAGCGGGCCGCGGCACTGCGCGACCGGATCAAGGCGCTGGCGCAGGTGCAGTCGTCACAAGGCATCAATCCGAAAGGCGTAGCCGAGGCCGACGTGATCGCGCTGCATCTGGAAGGCGGGCAGGCCTGTGTGCAGGTGTTCTTTATCCGCGCCAACCAAAGCTGGGGCAACCACGACTATTATCCCCGCACCGGATCGGGGGCCGAGGAGCCCGAGATCATGGAGGCATTCCTCGGCCAGTTCTACGCCGACAAGGAACCGCCGCGGCTGGTGCTGCTGTCGCACGCGATCGAGGACGAGGATCTGATGGCGGCACTGTTGGCCGGGCGGGCCGGGCGGCGCGTCGAGATTGCGGTGCCCAAGCGCGGTGAAAAGGCTGAACTGGTCGAGAATGCGGCCCGCAACGCCCGGGAGTCGCTGGCACGAAAGGTCGCCGAGAGTGCCAGCCAGAACCGCCTGCTGGCCGGGCTGGCCGAGGCGTTCGATCTGGAGGCGAGCCCGAAGCGGATCGAGGTCTTTGACAACAGTCACATCCAGGGCAGCAATGCCGTGGGCGGGATGATCGTGGCGGGGCCGGAGGGGTTTCTGAAAAGCCAGTACCGCAAGTTCAACATCAGGTCCGACGCCGGGGCCAACAGCGACGACTTCGGCATGATGAAGGAAGTCATGACCCGGCGGTTCGAGCGTTTGTTGAAGGAGGACCCCGACCGCGCTTCGGGGGCCTGGCCGGACCTGCTGCTGATCGATGGCGGGGCGGGGCAGGTGTCGGCGGTGCATGAGGTGATGGTGGAACTGGGGGTCGATGACATTGCCATGCTGGGGGTGGCCAAGGGCGTGGACCGCGATCTGGGCCGCGAGGAATTTCACCGGGTGGGCAGGCCGGTGATGGCGCTGCGCCGCGATGATCCGGTGCTGTTCTTCGTGCAGCGGCTGCGCGACGAGGTGCACCGGTTTGCCATCGGGGCGCACCGGGCCAAGCGGAGCAAAGCGGTTTCGGCGACGCCGCTGGATGACATCCCGGGGGTGGGGGCGACACGGAAGCGGGCGTTGCTGGCGCATTTCGGGTCGGCCAAGGCAGTGGCGCGGGCCGGGCTGACGGATTTGCAGGCGGTGGCGGGAATCTCGGAGGGGCTGGCGAAGGCGGTCCATGATTTCTTCAACCCGAAAGGCTGACGGGCGGAAGTGTCCCATCGCGGGACATTTTTTTATTTGTTATTTTACAATTGGTTGGGGTGGTTTGATTAGGGGAATTTTAATGATTTGGAGAGGCGCGGCGGGGTGATCCCCGCCCTAGTGTTCTGCACCTGACATAGGATTCCCGACGGCGCCGCTCTGTGGCATGGTCGGCGGATGAGACGCTCTGATATCTGCCTTTACCTTGGCCCCGCCGACCGCGCTGAGCTTCAAGCTTTGCTGAGCAACCGCAACA
>JANNRR010000180.1:0-6738 GCA_031401675.1 Paracoccaceae bacterium | reverse complement strand
TCCTGCTGCACAACGCAAAGCCGAAGCCCTTTGTCTGGAGCAAGACCGCCGATGACATCATCGCCCGCGAACGCCGTGCGCTTGATGCCCTCGATGAAATCAGGGGAAATCGGTAACAAGTGTCAGACTCGGAACACTAGCGGAACGCAAATGAAAAGCGCGCCAAGCAAGCAGATAGCTGGTAAGATCGGCCATCGGCTCTCGAGCGACAATCGAGAATGATTCGAGTTTCTATGCCGCTTGAGCACGGTTGGTCCTTTCTGGATATCTTTCAAAATTGCCATTCCGCAGCTGAAATGCAAGCACCACCCGATAGCCATCCGCCTCCGCCATCAGCGTCGTGTTCGCCACCGTCCTTGTCACGCCGTTGATCACGAATGTCGATTGCCTGGTGATCACCGACCCGTCCGGCAGTTCGATCCGCTTGGTATCGGCGGTCAGCCTGATCCCGGTGATGCCCGCCTCTGCCATGGTCTGGGTGGCGGTCGCTCAAGTATGAATGCGTCTATCTGCACGCTTGGGAAGCCGGATCGCAGGCCCGGGCTGGCGTCGGGCGCTGGATCACCTTCTACAACCACCACCGCCCACGCACTGCCCATGGCGGACAACCGCCCGCCGTGGTCTACTTCCACCACATCGAAACCGATCAGCAAGTGCAGGCAGTAGCTTGAATCAGCCGGAAATCTGTCCAAAAAATTGGGGAGTAGCTCAGATGATGGCGTCGCGCCGAGCATAGGTCGGATCGGTTTCAGCGTTTCCAGTGGCGATAGCGTAGCGAAAGACTGCCCCGATCACCGCTCGCAGCCGCTTGGCGGTTTCATAGTGGCCTTTTGCTTCAACCTTTCGAAGACAGGCCAAGATCATCGGCGACGTTACCTGAGAAATCGGTTTCCTACCGAAGTCCGCCACCGCCATGCCCAGCAACCATTCGGTCTTGGACTGCGTCGCTTTGGCTTTGCCTTCCCTGACCGTCTTCGCTTCATAGGCCTTCGCACGCTTTTCGAAGGTTCCCGCGTCAACCGCCTGCTTGATTCGCTTTCGCTCTTGCTTTACTGCATTTGTGTCTCTGCCAGCTGCAAGTTCGACCTTTGACGCATCACGGGTGGCCCGAGCTTGGGCAAAGGAAATTGCTGGATAGTCACCGATCACCAACAGGCCTTCTTTTCCGTTTAGCCGATACTTCATACGCCATGACTTCGATCCTGACGCCTCCATCAGCAGAACCAGCCCACCAGCATCGGCGATCTTGAAATCCTTTTCCTTGGGTTTGAGGGCACGTATCTTGGCATCGCTAAGGGACATCTGGGGGTACGCTCGTTTCCAAGGTCTGCACCGTACCCCCACACATACCCCCAACTTGGGGGTACGGCAGCGGCGTTGGTCGGACGCCGCTGGACAAATGGGCCCAGCAATATCCTTATATTACAGGATTTTTCGGATTTCATCGGTTGATTTCGGATATGAAGGTGGTGGCGAGGGGGGGACTCGAACCCCCGACCCCGCGATTATGAGTCGCGTGCTCTAACCAGCTGAGCTACCTCGCCACAAGCGAGCGGTGGGTAAGCCAGGACCCCGGACAGGTCAAGGGTAATGTGTGTTGCAGACGGGGAGCAGACCCTGGAACCCGTCGCGGCAGGCATTGCGGCCCTTGCGGGCCCTCGCCATTCCGGCGGCGGCGGGGTAGCAGTTTCGCGGATGGCAGGAGGGGCGGGATGCAGGCGGGGGCCTATCCGGTGACACGGGATCTGGTGCTGGTCGGCGGCGGGCATACACATGCGCTGCTGCTGCACCGCTGGGGCATGGCGCCGCTGCCCGGGGTGCGGCTGACGCTGATCAGCCCCGAGGTGACCGCGCCCTATACCGGCATGTTGCCGGGACTGGTGGCCGGGCATTACCGGCCCGAGGATTTGCAGATCGACCTGGTGCGGCTGGCGTGGTCTGCCGGGGCGCGGCTGGTGCTGGGGCGGGCCGAGGCCATTGACCGGGCGGCGCGGCGGGTCGCCGTGCCAGGGCGGGCAGACGTGGCCTATGACCTCCTGTCGCTGGATATCGGCATCACCGGCGACATGCCGGATCTGCCGGGATTTGCGGCCCATGGCGTGCCGGCGAAGCCGCTGGGGGCGTTCGCTCTGGCATGGGAGCAGTTCGTGGCGCGCTGTGTGGCCGGGGATTGCCCGGCAGAGATCGCGGTGCTGGGCGGCGGCGTCGCCGGGGTGGAGCTGGCGATGGCGATGGCGGCGCGGCTGCGGGGTTTGCAGCGGTCGGCGCGGATAGTGGTGATCGAGGCGGGGCCGGCGGCGTTGCGCGGGGTCGGGCAACGGGCGGCGGCGCGGCTGTTGGCGGCGATGGCCGGGGCGGGGATCGCGCTGCATCTGTCGGCGCGGGCGGTGCGGCTGGAGCCCGAGGCGGTGGTGCTGGCAGATGGGCGGCGGCTGGCGGCGCGCTTTGTCGTGGCTGCGGCGGGGGCGCGGGCGCAAGGCTGGCTGGCCGATACCGGGCTGGCGCTGGAGGCGGGGTTCGTACGGGTGGGCCCGACGCTGCAGAGCGAGACCGACAGCGCGGTCTTTGCCGTTGGCGACTGTGCCCACATGGGGCATGCGCCGCGCCCGAAGGCCGGGGTGTTTGCGGTGCGGCAGGCGCCCGTGCTGTTTCACAACTTGCGGGCCGGGCTGGGCGGCGGGCGGCTGCGGCACTATTGGCCGCAGCGCGCCTATCTGAAGCTGGTCTCGACCGGAGGGCAGGCGGCGGTGGCCGACAAGTTCGGGTTGCAGGCGGGAGGTGGCTGGTTGTGGCAAATGAAGGACCGGATCGACCGGCGGTTCATGGCGCAGTTTGCTGCCGTACCGGTCCCGATGCCGCCGCGTCCGGTGCCGCTGCGGCGCGCCGATGGGCTGGCGGAAATGCTTGCCGAAAAGAGTTTGTGCGGCGGCTGTGGGGCCAAGGTCGGGCGGGTAGATCTGATGGCGTCGCTGGCCGGTTTGCCGCCGCCCCGGCGCGCCGATGTGCTGTCGGGGCCGGGCGATGACGCGGCGGTTCTGGTGCACGGCGCGGGTCTGCAGGTGCTGACCACCGATCATTTGCGGGCGGTGACCGACGATCCCTGGCTGATGACGCGGATCGCCGCGATCCATGCAATGGGGGATATCTGGGCGATGGGGGCGCAGCCGCAGGTGGCACTGGCGCAGGTGATCCTGCCGCCGATGAGCCCGGCGTTGCAGGCCCGCACGCTGGAGGAGATCAATGCGGCGGCGGCAACGGTGTTCGCAGCGGAAGCGGTGGATGTGGTGGGGGGGCATACCTCGCTCGGGGCCGAACTGACCATCGGTTTCACGGTGACCGGGCTGATGCCGGGCCCGCCGGTCGGCAAGTCGGGCGCGCTGCCGGGCGATGTGCTGGTGCTGACCAAGCCCTTGGGCACCGGCGTCATTCTGGCGGCCGCGATGGCGGGCGCCGCCCCGGGTGCGGTGCTGGCCGGGGCCTGGGCCAGCATGACCGCATCGCAGGGACGCGCAACGGAAGTGCTGGCGCCGGTGGCCCGTGCGATGACCGATGTGACCGGCTTCGGGCTCGCCGGGCATCTGGGTGAAATGCTGGCGGCATCCGGGGTCGGGGCGCGGCTTGACTTGGCGGCGGTGCCGCTGTTGCCGGGGGCGGAGGCTTTGGCGGACCTTGGGGTGCGATCCTCGATCCACGCCGCCAACCGGGCCGGAGCGCGGGTGGAGGGCATGCCGGACACCGGGCGGGCGGCGCTGCTGTTTGACCCCCAAACCGGCGGCGGGTTGTTGGCGGCTGTGCCTGCGGCGCAGGCAGCGGCGGTGCTGCAGGCGCTGCGGCTGGCCGGGGTTGCGGCTGCGGCGATCGGCGTTGTGGTCGCGGGGGCGGCGGTGATCGTTGTTGCGAGCAGGACGGGGTGAGGACGTGGCGCGCTCGGTATCGCCGCTGGCCAGGACCTGCTAGCACTTCCGGGGCATCGGGTGCGACGATGGCCTGAGGCAAGGGAGGGCGAAGGAATGGCGATGGACCTGAGAGACGAGATCCTGATCCCGGCGCCGCGCGACCGGGTCTATGCCGCGCTGAACGATGCAGCCCTGTTGCAAAGGGCGATTCCGGGGTGCGAGGAACTGGTCTGGCAATCGGACAGCGAACTGGCGGCAAAGGTCGTGTTGAAGATCGGCCCGGTCAAGGCGCGGTTTGGCGGCAAGGTTACGCTGGACACCACGGACGCGCCGGGCGGGTTTTCACTGGCGGGCGAAGGGGCGGGTGGGGTGGCAGGCTTTGCCAGGGGCGGGGCGCGGGTGACGCTGGAAGACCGCGGCGCCGAGACGCTGCTGCGCTACGAGGCCCGGGCGGAAGTGGGGGGCAAGATCGCGCAACTGGGCAGCCGGTTGATCGCGGGCACGGCAAAGAAGCTGGCGGATCAGTTCTTTGCCAGTTTTGCCGCAGCAGTGGCCGAGGCGGAAGCGGAGAAGTAGTCTGTTGCCGGGATCGGCAGCAAGACTTCAATGCGCTCCGCGCGGGGATATTTTTTGCCGGAATGAAGCTGCAGGGCAGCGACAGGTTTGAACAGGTCGTCAGTCGGGAGGCGGCGGGACAGGGCGTCGGCGTGTTGCCCGGCGCGGGGAGTTCAGTCGCGCCGGGAAGAGCCAGGCTGGGCCAGGCTGGGTCAGGCTGGATCGGGCGGGGCGGATGCCGGACTTGGCCCGCGGACCGATCGTGCTATGGTCCGCTGTCGCCATCGGAAAGAGGCGGGGCAGGGTGCTGTTGCAGGTCACGGATGTAAGCAAGAGCTTTGCCACGGGCGACGGCGCTTTGGCGGTTCTGCGCGGTGTCAGTCTGGCGCTGGACGCCGGGCAAAGTCTGGCGCTGACCGGGGAATCCGGGTCGGGCAAGAGCACGCTTCTGCATCTGATTGCCGGTCTAGACCAGCCCGACAGCGGCTCGATCCGCATCGGCGGGGCCGAGATTGCCGGGCTGGGCAAGGCAGCGCTGGGCGATGCGGCACTTGCCCGGCTGCGGCGCGGAACGGTTGGGCTGGTGTTTCAGCAGTTCAACCTGATCCCGTCACTGGATGTGGCCGCCAACATGGCGTTTCAGGCGCGTTTGGCCGGGCGGTTTGATCCGGAATGGCAGGCGGAACTGGCCGGGCGGCTGGGGCTGACGGCGTTGCTGGCGCGGTATCCCGAACAGTTGTCCGGCGGGCAGCAGCAGCGGGTGGCGTTGGGGCGGGTGCTGGCGGTGCGGCCCAAACTGGTGCTGGCGGACGAGCCGACTGGCAATCTGGACGAGGCGACCGGCGACGGCGTGCTGGATCTGCTGCTGTCGCTGGGGACCGAGGCCGGGGCCGGGCTGTTGATGGTGACGCATTCGCAGCGGCTGGCGGCCCGGCTGGGGGCGCGGCTGCATCTGAGCGCAGGGGTGGTGGGGTGAGGGCGCTTGTGGTGCTGGGCGGGCTGTTGGCGCATTGGCGGCGGCATCCGTTTCAACTGTCGATGCTGGTGCTGGGTCTGTCGCTGGCCACGGCGCTGTGGTCGGGAGTGCAGGCGATCAACGCCGAGGCGCGGGCAAGTTATGACCGGGCGGCAGCCGAGTTGGGCGGCGACCGTCTGGCGCGGATCGTGGCAGAGGACGGCGGGATGATTGCCGAGGCCGAGTATGTGGCCCTGCGGCGGGCCGGGTGGCTGGTGTCGCCGCTGATCGAGGGCGATATCCGGATCGGCGCGGTGCGGCTGCGGCTGCTGGGTGTGGAGCCGGTGACGCTGCCGGGCCAGGCGCGGCAGGGGATGGCGGACGGGGTCGGCTTTGCGGCCGGGGTGCGGGTGCTTTACGTGTCGGCGGCCACCTATGAACGGCTGCGGGGAATGGCCGGACCCGAGCGGGCAGTGGCAGAGGCGGTTCCGCCTGGAACGGCGCTGGCCGATGTCGGGCAGGCGCAGCGGCTGCTGGGGCAGGGGGCGGTGTTTTCGCGGTTGCTGGTGGCGGCCGAGCAACCGCTGGGTCAGCGACCGTTGGCCGACGTGGTGCCGGGGCTGGTGCTGCAGGCCCCTGACGGGGCCGGTGATCTGGCACGGCTGACGGATTCGTTCCATCTGAACCTGACGGCGTTCGGGTTCCTGGCGTTTGCGGTCGGGCTGTTCATCGTGCAGTCGGCGATCGGGCTGGCGTTCGAGCAGCGGCGGGGGATGTTCCGCACGCTGCGGGCGCTGGGGGTGCCGCTGGCCGACATGATGGCGCTGTTGCTTGCCGAGTTGCTGCTTCTGGCTCTGCTGGCCGGTCTGATTGGCATCGGGCTGGGCTGGCTGGTCGCTTCGGCGCTGCTGCCCGATGTGGCTGCGACCTTGCGCGGACTGTACGGCGCGGATGTGGCGGGCAGTCTGAGCCTCCGGCCGGGCTGGTGGGCGGCGGGGGTCGGGATCGCGGTCGCGGGCACGATGGCGGCGGCGGCGCTGCATCTGTGGCAGGTCTGGCACCTGCCGTTGCTGGCACCGGCGCAACCGCAGGCCTGGGCGCGTGGGGCGCGGCGGGTGCTGTGGGCGCAGGGGCTGGCGGCGGCGGGTTTCCTGGGGGTGGCGGCGGGGATTTTGCTGTTCGGGTCCGGGCTGGTGGCCGGGTTCTTGGTGCTGGCCGGGCTGTTTCTGGGGGCGGCCTCGGGGTTGCCGGTGGTGATCGCGGGGCTGCTGGCGCTGGCCGGGCGGCGGGCGCGCGGGGTAGTGGCGGCGTGGTTCTGGGCCGATACGCGGG
>JANNRR010000179.1:0-28508 GCA_031401675.1 Paracoccaceae bacterium | reverse complement strand
CCTGGCCGGGATAGGCCTTCAGTTGCTGGTGATACTCGTCAACCGACTTGGGGATCACGTCGAAATACATCCGTTTGGCGGTTTTCGGCTTTTGGTACATGAAATACGACAGGCTCTCGACGGCATCTGCGAGGTGCTGGGCGGGCGCAAGCCGAACCACATGACCTACGAGTTGTTCCTGGACGAACACGGGCAGAAGATTTCGAAGTCGAAAGGCAACGGTCTGACGATCGACGAATGGCTGACCTATGCCGCCGCCGAGAGCCTGTCGTATTTCATGTACCAAAAGCCGAAAACCGCCAAACGGATGTATTTCGACGTGATCCCCAAGTCGGTTGACGAGTATCACCAGCAACTGAAGGCCTATCCCGGCCAGGACGCTGCCGGCAAGCTGGCCAACCCGGTCTGGCATATCCACGCCGGCCAGCCGCCCGCAAGCCACATGGTTGTGCCATTCGCGATGCTGTTGAACCTCGCCTCGGTTTCGGGGGCGCGCGACAAGGCCGGGCTTTGGGGCTTCATCCAGCGTTATGCGCAAGATGCCAGCCCAGAAGCCAATCCCGATCTGGATGCCGCCGCCGAGTTCGCCGTGCGCTATTTCCGGGATTGCGTCGCACCGACCCGCACATTCCGCGCGCCCGGCGACAAGGAACGCGCGGCGCTTGTCGATCTGGCCACCCGCCTGCGCGGCTGGACCGGCGGGCTGGATGCCGAGTCGCTGCAAACCATGGTGTTCGCCGTCGGCACCGATCACGGCTTCGAGCCGCTGCGCGATTGGTTCACGGCGCTTTACGAGGTGCTGCTGGGGGCGTCGCAGGGGCCGCGCTTTGGCGGCTTCATCGCGCTATACGGTGTACAGGAGACCATCGTCCTGATCGAAAAGGCGCTTGGCAGCCAAGTGCTGAACACCGTCTGAGCCCAGAGCACCATTTCAGGGGCAGTGAAAAGCGATTTGCGCATTTCCGAGAATTGGTCTATATTTATTACCAATTCGGCTTGAAGTCCGGGTTGAAGAGGCGAATCGTGGCGATCCCGGCCAGCATCGAAGATTTGCGAAAATTGGCGCATCGCCGGGTGCCGCGCGCCTACTTCCGGTATGTCGATGGCGGCTCCTATGACGAGGAGACTTTGCGCGGCAATCAGTCCGACTTCCAGCATGTCAAGCTGCGCCAACGCGTGATGGTGGATATTTCAGACCGCGACACATCTACCCTGATCCTTGGGGAAAAGGCTGTTCTGCCCCTTGTCCTTTCAACGGTGGCGATGACCGGGTTGGTGCGGGGAAATGGCGAAATTCTGGCTTGCCGTGCAGCGCAGGCGGCTGGAATTCCGTACATTCTAAGCATGGTGTCGATTTGTTCCATCGAGGATCTGGCGGCGGCAGTCCAACGTCCCTTCTGGTTTCAGCTTTATATGGTGAAAGATCGCGGCTTTGTGCGCGCCCTGATCGAGCGGGCAATCGCCGCAGGATGCAGTGCGCTGGTCCTGACGGTTGATCTTCAGATTTTGGCGCAAAGACATGGCGATGTGAAGAACGGGCTGAGCGTTCCGCCCCGGCTGACATGGCGCAATGTCCTGAACATGGCCGCGCGGCCGGCGTGGGCGGCGCGGGTGCTGGCCAGCCGCAGGTGGCGCTTTGGCAATTTTGCCGGCCACATGGCGGGAATGGAGGATGTTTCCTCGCTGTCCGATTTGATCGCCAAGCACTTCGACCCGTCGCTCAGCTGGGACGATGTCAGCTGGATCAGAAGTATCTGGCCCGGGAAGCTGGTGATCAAGGGCATTCTTGACGCGGAAGACGCCAGAAAAGCGGTTGCGACCGGGGTCGACGCGATTGTGGTATCCAATCACGGGGGGCGGCAATTGGACGGCGCAGCCTCATCGATTTCAAAGCTTGCCAGCATAGCGGATGCCGTGGGCCATCAGACCGAGATCATGTTCGACGGGGGTATCCGGACCGGCAAGGATGTGGTGCGCTCGCTTGCGCTTGGGGCGCAATGCTGCCTGATCGGACGGGCATACATGTTCGGCCTTGGGGCGAACGGACAAGCCGGTGTGGCCCGCGCCATCGAGATCCTTCGCCGGGAGCTGGACGTCACCATGGCTCTGACCGGAGTGACGCGGATTTCGCAGATCAACCGGTCGGTGGCAGAGGTATCGCACGGCGCACATTTCACGTGATGCCACGGATGTTGACAGGTTTGCACCTTGGACTATCTTCAGCGAGGGGACGATTGGAGGTTTAGGATGCGCCGCATACTTCTTTCGCTTGCCCTGATCTTGGCTGCCGTGATCCCGGCTGTGGCCGAGGAACCCCGCAATCCGGCCATCGAGGCCACGATCCAGAACCAGTTCAATGCCTTTCTGGCGGGTGACGTCGGCACTGCCTTCAGTTTCGCCGCACCAAACATCCAGGGCATCTTCGGTACGGCCGACAATTTCGGGGCGATGGTGCAGAACGGCTATCCGATGGTCTGGCGCCCGGCTGACGTCAAGTACCTCGGCCTGCGCACGGTTGCGGGCGGTCTGTACCAGAAGGTGGCAATCACCGATCAGGCCGGGGCGCTGCATGTGCTGGAGTATGAGATGGTCCCGGCAGGCGACGGCTGGGTGATCGGCGGCGTGCAGATCCTGCGAGCACCGGACGTTGGGGCGTGATTCCGGCATAGCCGCGCGCGCCGGGATTGGTTTTTCGCATGGATACTCATCCCGGAACCTCCGGTGTGTGCGGCCTCAGGCGGCCACTACGCCGCCCTGCGGCATCTTCAGCGGCGCATTGCGCCATGCCTTGACCCGCGGGTTCATCACCTCGCGCCATTTTTGCGGATAAAGCGCCAGCACGCACATCGCGGGCAGGCTCCATGGCAGGGTCGGTGCCGAATTCGCCACCGGCAGCCGCAGTTCGACAAAGCTTTTGCGCGGGTGCGCATGATGGTCGGAATGGCGTGGCGCGTTCAGCATCATCAGCCCGGTGAACCAGTGCGGCGCATTCCACGAATGCTCGGGCCCGACCGCCTCGACCTTGCCGCCCGGCAAACGCCGGCGCTGCAATCCGTAGTGCTGCACGTAGTCTGACAGCAACAGCTGTGTCTGCGCGTAGGCCGCCAGCACCAGATAGGCCACCAGACCCCAGGGCCCGAACAGGACCAGCGCCAGCAGCAGACAGCCGGCCGCGCCGGAGACATAGATGATGTAGGGGTTCAGCCGCCGCTTGCCGTCCAGTTTCTGGCCCAGCACCTCCTCCATCTCGTATCCAGACAGGTAGCCGTCCAGCCAGGCGCGCTGGGCATAGTCATAGAAACCTTCGTCCAGATCCGCCGTCGCCGGGTCATCGCTGGTGGCGACATAACGGTGATGCACATGCCGGTGCGCCGAGGTGTGATGCCCGAACAGCAGTGAGATATAGACCCACATCCCCAACTGAAACAGCCGCTTGTCGGATTTGTGGATCAGTTCGTGCGCGTTGGAATTGCTGATCTGGCCGAAGAACAGGCCGTAAGCCACCAGCACCCCGATCTGTCCGGTCCAGCCCAGCCCGGTGCCGCCGGTGATGGCGAACAGGCCCAGGAGCAGAAGCACCACATGCGCCGCGCCAAGCGCGATGTTCAGATGATCGGCGGTCGGGAAATCGGCATCCTCGGTCGCCGCCGGCAGAACCAGACTGGTCCATTCATCCATCACGAAACTGAACAGCGCCAGGTACAGGATCGCCAGCAGGATCCAGCCACCGCCAAACAGCGCGGCAAACAGCAGCAGCGGCACCGGCACCATCGTGGCCAGCGCGAAATAGGTGACGGGATTGGCGATCAGCTTTTTCATTGGTGCCTCCGGTTCGCTGCGGCATGGCACAAACATGCGGCATTTTTCCGGCAAAAGCATGGAAAACCTTGGATTGCCCGGCAATCGCGCCCCTTCCATCCGCCCGGCCCCTGTATTAGCTGAGGTTCGGACCGGACCCGGAGGCGCGGATGTCATTCTTCAAGAAACTCAAGGACCGGATGTTCAAATCCGCCGCGAAACTTGAAGAAGGGCTGGAAGCCGTGGTCGAGGCGGCTCCTGCGGCCATGTCCGCAGGCGATGGCGGTCTGCCTGACGCCGCAACGCCGGTACCCGCCCGTCCCGAGTTCGCCCCCCCCGCGCTTGCACGCCCCGGTCTGCTTGGCCGTCTGTTCGCCGCCACGCCCGAAGTTGCCCGCCGCACGCTGGACGATGCCATGCTGGAACGGCTGGAGGATGTGCTGATCCAGGCCGACATGGGCGTGGCCACGGCGGCGCGTGTCACCGCCAATCTGGCCGAGGGCCGGTTCGGCAAGCGCCTGTCGGTGGCGGAAATCAAGGCGCTGCTGGCGGCCGAGATTACCCGGATCATGGAACCGGTGGCCCGGCCGATGCCGCTTTATCCGACCCGGCCACAGGTCGTGCTGGTGGTGGGGGTCAACGGCTCGGGCAAGACCACGACCATCGGCAAGCTGGCCAGCCAGTTCCGCGCCGCCGGAAAGTCGGTGATGATCGCGGCAGGCGACACCTTTCGCGCCGCCGCCGTAGAGCAGTTGCAGATCTGGGGCCAGCGCGCCGGTGTGCCGGTCATGGTCGCGCCCGAAGGCTCCGACCCCGCCTCGCTGGCGTTCGATGCCCTGACCCGGGCGCAGGCCGAAGGCTTCGATCTGTTGATGATCGACACGGCGGGCCGTCTGCAGAACCGCACCGACCTGATGGAAGAACTGGCCAAGATCGTCCGCGTCATCCGCAAGAAGGACCCGACCGCGCCGCACAATACCCTGTTGGTTCTGGACGCCACCACCGGCCAGAACGCCCTGCAACAGGTCGAGGTCTTCCTGAAGCTGGCCGATGTCACCGGTCTGATCATGACCAAGCTGGACGGCACCGCCAAGGGCGGCGTGCTGGTGGCGCTGGCCGACCGCTTCGGCCTGCCGATCCATGCCATCGGCGTCGGCGAACAGATCGACGACCTGCAAGCCTTTGATCCCGAAGAGTTTGCGCAGGCGCTGACCGGGCTGGACGGCGAAAGCCACCGCGAAATCCATTGACTGCCCGCAGTTTCTTTTTGGTAAGAATACCCTCAGGGGCGGGCCAAGCCGCCGGCTTGGCTTCGAGGGGGCAGACAGCCCCTCGTCCCGACGCAGGGCCCTCGCGCGATAGTTGCCGGATCGCATCCAGGGGCTTTGATCGCCGAAGTCGCAGTGATAGGGCAGTCGTCGCAACAGGGGGCAGCAATGGCCGAGCGCAAGATCAATCCCATCGTCAAGCTGGTGCTGGAGTTCGGACCGATTCTGGCGTTCTTTGTCGGCTATGGCCGGCTGAAGGGTCAGACCTTCAACATCCTTGGCACCGACTATGATGGCTTCATCGTCGCCACCGCCGCCTTTATCCCGCTGATGATCCTGTGCACCGGCGTGTTGTGGGCCCTGACCGGCAAACTGTCGAAAATGCAGGTGGCGACGCTGATCCTGGTGGTGATCTTCGGCGGCCTTTCGGTCTGGCTGAACGATGAGCGTTTCTTCAAGATGAAGCCGACGATGGTCTATGCCCTGTTCGCCGGCATCCTCGGGTTCGGGCTGTTGCGCGGCAAAAGCTACTTGGGTGCTGTGATGGGCGAGGCGCTGGCGCTGCAACCCGAAGGCTGGATGATCATGACCCGCCGCCTGACCCTGTTCTTTACCGTGCTGGCCGTGTTGAACGAGGTGATCTGGCGCAGCATGTCCACCGAAATGTGGGTGAATTTCAAGACTTTCGGGCTGCCGGTGGCGGTGTTCGGCTTTTTCTTCGCGCAGAGTGGCCTGATGCAGAAATACGGAACCGACGACAAGACCTGATCTCCCGCCCTGATGGCTCAGTGTCGCAGTTCGCGCGCGTACCACCAGGCGATGAACGGCAGCGGCAGCATCAGCGCCAGCGCCACCCGCAGATCGGTGCTGGCCGCGGCCAGGCCGAAAAGTGGCGGGGCGACAAATCCCAGCAGGTTCTGCAGAACGGTGAATGCCGCCATGCCTTCGGCGGCGGGGCGGTCGGGCCGGTGCGCCACCGCCAACATCGCCATCGGAAAAGTGACCGAGGTGCCAAGGCCGATCAGGGCGCAGGCCAACAGCGCCAACGCGATTGATCCGGTCAGGACCAGCAGGCAGACGCCAAGCGCCGTGATCAGCGACAGCGCGCGGGCGACAGCGACCAGGCCGAACCTGCTCGACCAGTCGTCGGACAGAAAGCGCCCGGCGGTCTGGGTCAGTACCAGCACCGGCAGCGACAGGGTGGCGACCCAGTCAGAGGCCCCGAACACGTCGCGCAGATAGATCACCGACCATGACCGTGTGATGATCTCCCACACGATCCCCGACATGGCGAACCCCATGATCAGAAAGCTGGCCCGGTCGGGCAGGGCAATGTGCGGTTCGGACCCGGCGCGCTGATGGGCGCGCGGCGGGCTTTCGCGCAGCGGCGCTACAACGACCAGCGTGCCGATCAGGATCACGCCGAACAGGGTCCAGAACTGCGCCAGCGGCGGCACCCCGCCGCGGATCGCCAGTGTCGCCAGGCTGGTGACGATCAGAAAGCCGACACCCCAGGTGCCATGGCTTTTCGCGATCATCGGGCGGCCCGTTGCCAACGCCAGCCGGTCCGCCTCGACATTCATCGCCAGGTTTGCGAGCGACGTCATGACACCAAAAGCTGAAAGCGCGGCCAACAGCGTCCAGAAGCCGGTGGCATAGCCCGCCATCAGCGGGGTCAGGGCGGTCAGCGGAAACGTCAGCACTGCCAGCTTGCGGGTTCCGAACGCGTCGGTCAGCCGGGCGGCAACCAGGGTTCCGGCCATGAAACCCATTGGCATGCCGGTCATCACCCAGCCAAAGGCCTGTTCGCTCAGGCCAAGCGCGCGCTGAATCTCGGCGATCCGGGAAAACAGGCTGCCGACGATGATGGCATGCATGGCAAAGACCAGCATGACCCGAAGCCGTGGGGCGATGACCAAGATCAGCCCTTCTGGCCGAACAGGATCTTTTGCGCCTCGCGGTCGTCCTTGAGCGCCGAGCGGAGTTCGGATCCGACCGCTATGCCCGCGATCACCGCCGGGCGGGCGGCCACGTCGGCCAGCCAGCGGGCAAAATGTGGCGTGTCGTCAAGGGTTTGTTCTTGACCTTTCCAGTTCTGCGCCCACGGCCAGATCGCCATGTCGGCAATCGAATAGTCGCCCGCAACATACGGCCGGTCGGCCAGTTGCCGGTCAAGCACCCGGTAAAGCCGCCCGACCTCGCGCCGGTAACGATCCTTGGCGTAGGGCAGATCCTGCGGCGGGTCCATCGCCGGGGCATAGGACAGGAAATGATGCGCCTGCCCCGCCATCGGCCCGACGCCCCCCATCTGCCACATCAGCCACTGCTCGACCGCCACCCGCTCCCGCTCCGTAGTGCCGCCAAAGCGGCCGGTCTTGCGCGTCAGATACTGCAGGATCGCGCCGGATTCAAATATCGAGATCGGCGCGCCATCGGGGCCGTCGGGGTCGATGATCGCGGGCATGCGGTTGTTGGGGGCGATCTTCAGGAAATCGGGGGCAAACTGCTCGCCCTTGCCGATGTTGACCGGCGTGATCCGGTAGGGCAGGCCCATTTCCTCCAGCGCGATGCTGATTTTCCAACCGTTCGGGGTGGGCCAATAGAAAAGCTCGATCTCAGCGGTCATTGCAGGCTCCTTTGCCCTCAGGATGCCGCTTTTCCACCGATGAGCAAGGACCGTCTGATCACCGGCAGCGCCAGCAGCCGCGACCAGCGCGGTTCGGGACGTGGCGGCACCCGGGCGCGCAGCAGTGCCAGCGACAGGGTGTCCCGGTCCCGCAGCAGGGCGCGGTACAGGCCGAACAGGCCGGGGCGCAGATAGGCGCTCCAATGACAGACCCGCAGATGCGGCGGGGCGATCCGGTGGCCAAGCGCCGCCAGCGCCGCCAGGGTCGCCTCCTGATCGACCTGCAGGTCCAGCCAGTTGCGGGCCGGAACCGGCAGACCCTGACCCAAGGCGCGGTCGCCCCGGTGCGGGGCCCGCAGGCAGGCCTCGATCAGGAAATCGAACAGATCATTCTCGCGCGTGGTGATGTTGATGAACTCGGCCGTCTGCCCGGCCGGGCTGGACAGCGCCCAGGCGGCGCGGCTGCCGAACTCGGCCCCCGACATCAGGATGGCCCGCCCGATGCTGCCAGCCGCCAGCAGCGGCAGCGCCGTCAGCAGGACGCGCGCGCCAAGGGAATGCGCGACCACGTCCACGCGGCGACCGGGATCAATATCTTGTATCTGCCCGACCAGTGCGGCAAGTGCTGTTCCGGCCAGTGCCGCCGCCGCATAGGCCTGCCAGATGCTGCCACGGGCCTGCCAGGCAAAGCCGATGCACAGCCCTTCGTCAGCCGTGCGCCCAAAGCCAAGGTGTCTTGGCCAGGATGTCGCCTTCCAGCAATTCTGCCGCGGTTCCAGCGCCAGAATATGGGTGTGCGGGTTCGATTTCGGAAATTCGGGTGAAAACCGGAAACCGTGCAACAGCAAAACAACCGGTGCATCCGGCGGCAGGGTGGCAAGGGACTGCCGCAAACGGTCCGCCAGCGTCGGCCCGGGATCAGCGGGGGTCGCAACCGACCCGACAGCGTTCACGGATAGAAGCGGCATCCCCGGCGCACCCCCTACATCTTGGGGCTGACCCCTAGGCCAAGCCTGCGACACCCGGATGAAGGCTGCATTACAACTGCGTGACGTTGCCTTTCACCCACGGTTGCCTTTCACCCATTGTTGCCGATCACACCCGATTGACGGCGCATCAATTCGCGTTTAATCCGAGCCTTGTGGCGCTTTGTGAACCAGATTGCGGGCCACGTTAAACAATCCGCTAAAAGGGCCGGGACTGCAGACCCCCACCCTTTCGCGGCTGGGGGTTTTTTCTTGCCTGAAGGAGGGCGGCATGACGGATCGCGACAGCAAGGACGGATGGAAGACCCGCACAAGGCTTGTGCACAGCGGCAGCCGCCGCAGCCAGTACGGCGAAATGTCGGAAGCGATCTTTCTGACCCAGGGATTTGCCTACAACAGCGCCGAGGATGCCGAGGCGCGCTTCATCAAGGCTGGTGACGACGAATTCGTCTATGCCCGCTACGGCAACCCCACCGTGCGGATGTTCGAGGAACGGATTGCCGCGGTCGAGGGCACCGAAGACGCCTTTGCCACCGCCTCCGGCATGGCGGCGGTGTCCGGGGCGCTGACGTCGATGCTGCGGGCGGGGGATCATGTCGTTTCCTCCCGGGCGCTGTTCGGCTCGTGTCTTTACGTGCTGGAAGAGGTGCTGACCCGCTACGGCGTGCAGGTGACATTTGTCGACGGCACCGACCTTGATCAGTGGAAAAATGCCGTGAAACCGGGCACCAAGGCGGTGTTCTTCGAAACGATTTCCAACCCCACCCTGGAAGTCATTGACATAAGGGCGGTTTCGGAAATCGCACACGCTGTCGGCGCGCTGGTCATCGCCGACAATGTCTTTGCCACCCCGGTGTTTTCGCGCGCCGTCGAGCTTGGGGCCGATGTAGTGGTCTATTCGGCAACCAAGCATATCGACGGGCAGGGCCGGGCGCTGGGCGGCGTGGTCTGCAGCACGCGGGAATTCATCCGGAAAACCCTTGAGCCCTACATGAAACACACCGGCGGCGCGCTCAGCCCGTTCAACGCCTGGATCATGCTGAACGGCATGCAGACGCTGGACCTGCGCTGCCGGGCGCAGGCCGACGGCGCGCTGGCGATTGCACAGGCGCTGCAGCACCACCCAAAGCTGTCGCGCGTGATCTTTCCGCATCTGGCAGGGCACCCGCAGTACGATCTGGCACGGGCGCAGATGGCGGCCGGCGGCACCGTACTGTCGATCGAGGTCAAAGGCGGGCAACAGGCGGCGTTCAGTGTATTGAATGCATTGCGCATTTTCCTGATTTCGAACAATCTTGGCGATGCCAAGAGCATCGTGACCCATCCCGCCACCACAACGCATCAGCGCCTGCCCGCCGATCAGAAGGTGCTGCTGGGCATCACGCCGGGCTTGATCCGCATCTCGGTCGGGCTTGAAGATCCCGCCGATCTGATTGCCGACCTGACCGGCGCGCTGGACCAGATCTGACTGAGGCACGCTTTTGCGGTGCCTGACAGCACAGGCACGCTTTTGCGGTGCCTGACAGCACAGACCTTCCCTTGCGGCGCTTGACAGCACCGGCAGGCCCCGCCAAGCCTGCGCCATGTTCGACCTGCGCCCCGTCCTATATGTGATCGGCCTGTGCCTTGCCGTCCTCGGGGCGACGATGCTGGTGCCGATGCTGGTCGATCTGCAGGCGGGCAACGGCCACCACGGGGCGTTTCTGCAGTCTGCTCTGATCACCATCCTGTGCGGTGGCGTGCTGGCGCTGGCCTGTGCCAATGGCGTGACCGGCAGCCTGACGCTGCGGCAGGCTTTTGTGCTGGCCACCGGTATCTGGACGCTGCTGCCGCTGTTTGGCGCGCTGCCGTTCCTGCTCGGGGCCACCGCCGCGAGCCTCACCGATGCCTATTTCGAGGCGGTATCGGGCCTGACCACCACCGGTGCCACGGTATTTGTCGGGCTGGACCGGCTGCCGGACGGGCTGCATTTGTGGCGCGGCCTGCTGAACTGGCTTGGCGGCCTTGGTTTTGTGCTTGTCGCCCTGATCTTCTTTCCGGTGATGCGGGTCGGCGGCCTGCAGTATTTCCGCAAGGAAGGCTTTGCCGCCCAGGGCCGCATCCTGCCCCGGGTGATCGAAGTCGCCCGGGCGCTGCTGCTGGTCTATGGCCTGCTGACGCTGGCCTGCATCGGTGTCTATCTGATCCTGGGAATGTCGACGCTGGACGCCGTGACTCATGCGTTTTCCACCATCTCGACCGGCGGTTTTTCCACCCGCGATGCGTCATTCGCCGGCCTAAGCCCGGCCCTGCACTATGCCGGGGCCGGGTTCATGATCCTGGCCAGCCTGCCGTACCTGCGCTTTGCGCAGCTGTTCAGCGGCACACCCGCACCACTGTTCCGTGACCCGCAGGTGCGTGCCTTTCTGCTGTGGCTCTTCATTGCTGTCGGCGCGGTCACCCTGTGGCGGATCGTCACTTCCGGTCAGGAGGTGGAGGAAAGCCTGCGGATGGCGCTGTTCGATCTGTCGTCGATGATGTCCGGCACCGGGTTTCATGCAGGCTCGCTGGAGAGTTGGGGGGCGTTTGCGGTGCTGGTCGCTATTGTTCTGGGCCTGATCGGGGGCTGCACCTCCTCGACCTCGGGGGCGCTTGGTGTGTTTCGCGTGCTGATCATGGCCTCGGCGATCCGCAACCAGATCGCCCGGATTCATACCCCGCACCGGGTGCTGGCGGTGCGCTATGGCGGCCAGGTACTGGATGACGAGGTGATCGGGCAGGTGATGCTGTACAGTTGCGGCTATGTCGCGGCGCTGGCGTCGCTCAGCCTCGCCATGACCCTGACCGGGGTCGATAGCGCCTCGGCGGTCTTTGCGGTCTGGACCTCGATCGGCAATATCGGCTTTGGCCTTGGCCCGCTGGCGGCGCGTACCGGCACCATGACCGACTATCCCGATGCCGCGAAATGGCTGATGATCCTGGCCATGCTGATCGGCAGGCTGGGGCTGTTGTCGATCGTGGTGATGGTCTCGGCCCGGTTCTGGCGACGCTGAAGCGTCAGTTCCAGCACGACACCAGCACGGTCATCGAACTGGCCAGCCGCGTCAGATCTTCGGGCGGCATCCCGCCTTGCCGGGTGCTGGCGCGCAATGTCACGCCGCTGAGAGCCAGCGCCGAGGTCAGGGTTTGCGCGTTGGCAGCAAAACTGACACCGTCCGGCAGCACGCGGGCCGCATCGAGGGTGCGCGGCAGCAACATCCCCAGCACCGCACCGGTGCTGTCAAACACCGGCCCCCCGGCATCGCCCGGCAACACCGAAAGCGCCAGCCGCCGTATCCCGGTTTCGCCGTTCAGGCCGCGCAAATCCTCCAGTGCGCCAAAGGTCAGCGTCGGCAACGGCAGCTGATCCTCGTACGGGTAGCCCGCCACCGCCACTTCGGACATCAGGCGCGGTGTCGCGGTCTGAAACTCGGCATAACCCGGCGGTGACAGCACCTGGCGCGGAGTCAGGATGGCAAAGCCAAGGGCCGCATCCTTCAGGGTCACATCGGCATCGACGGTACTGTCCAGTGTGATCCGTCCGCAGCTTTCCACGGCCTGAGCGGTGGTCATCACTGTGCCGCGGTCGTCGATGAAGAACCCCGACCGCGAGAAATCCGGGCGGCGCACCACCAGCCCCGCCAGCATGTCGCGCCGCTGGTCCTCGGACGGGGCGGCGGCGGTGTCATCCATCGCCCGGTCGCCATAGGGCGTAAAGCTGGCCTGCATGGCCGCCAGAACCCGGGCCATGCGCACCTCGTCCTGCGGCTGCCAGACCAGCGTATAGCCCTTGACCAACCCGCCCTGCAGGGCGGCATAGGTATAGGAGTGCAGCGTGGCGCTTTGCCCGGTCAGGGTGAACGAGGCGTTGTCGCGGCTGCGCTCGCCCAATGGCGGCACAATCTCCAGCGTCTGCATGATGTCGTACAGGCCGAACAGCGTGTTCTGGTCCCCGGCCTGACTGATCAGCAGCACCGAAACCCCGGACCCGCCACGCGCCTTGTAGTGCACGAACGGCGGATCATAGTGGTCGAACGTGACCAGGGCGGTCGGCAGTTGAATCTCGATCCCGGCAGCGCGGTCGCGCACCGTCTGCAGTCCCAATTCCGCCAGCTCGGACCGATACCCCTTGATCAGCGCGTCACGCTGGGTTGCCGTCAGAATCCCGGTTTGCTCGACCCCCTGGGCGACCTGCCAGGCCGCCATGGCATTGCGGGTTCCCGGGCCGAAATCGCCATCAATCGCGCCGAAGTAGAAACCCTGCCACTGCATCGCGGTCTGCAGCAAGGCGCGGTCCTCATCCGACAATCCGGCCTCGGATCGCCGGGCCTGGGCTGGGGTCTCTTCCGGCTCGGGCGCCAGGACCGGCTCCAGCAGCACCACCTGCTGCTCATCGGGCAGGGGTTCGGCCGGTGATGCAGATTCAGCCTCTGCCCCGGGGTCCGGCTGCACCACACCCAAGGCACCCGTCGTGCCGGTCCCGTTTGCACCGATCGGCCAGAACTGCTGCCGGAAATTGCCACCCTCGGCAATGAAACTGTCGGCCGGCACCCGGCCCAGACTACGCAACTCGGCAAGCCGGCCCGCCGCATCCGCCGCCGCCACCGGTCCGATCAGGATCGCGTACCAGCCGGAACTGAGCTGATACCCGGCAACAGCGCCAAACTCTGCCGCATAGGCCCGGGCGCGGACTTCGGCGGCCCGCAGGTTGGGCTGGGCTTCGACCTGAAGCCAAACCTGGGTCTGCGCCAGCGCCGTCTGGCCCCAAACCAGCAGAACTGCCATCCAAACCGCTGAAATCGCCTGTTTCATTAACCGTCCCGCTGTGATTTCACCTCTTTTGTACGAATCTGTCACAGAAGGAAACAGGGCAAGCGGCACCGTCCCGCAGATTCAGTCGCAGCGCGGCATTTTCTGCGCTTTGGCACAACCTGGGCGGTGCCGGGCACCTTGCCTAACCCGCGCCGCATGCCTATGCAGTCCGAAACCTTCCCACCGGCGTGCGCTTTGATGACAGACCTTTCCCCACCCCGCAGTTTTCAGGAAATCATCCTGCGACTGCAGACCTATTGGGCCAACCGGGGCTGTGCCATCCTGCAACCCTATGACATCGAGGTCGGGGCCGGCACCTTCCACCCGGCCACCACCTTGCGGGCCCTTGGATCGCGCCCCTGGACGGCGGCCTATGTGCAGCCGTCGCGGCGGCCGACCGACGGGCGCTACGGCGAAAACCCGAACCGCCTGCAGCACTATTATCAGTATCAGGTGCTGATCAAACCGTCGCCGCCCGACCTGCAGGACCTCTACCTCGGCTCGCTTGCCGCCATCGGCATCGACGCCCGCCAGCACGACATCCGCTTTGTCGAGGATGACTGGGAAAGCCCGACCCTTGGTGCCTGGGGTCTGGGCTGGGAGGTGTGGTGCGACGGCATGGAGGTCAGCCAGTTCACCTATTTCCAGCAAGTCGGCGGCCATGACTGCCACCCGGTCTCGGGCGAGCTGACTTATGGGCTGGAGCGGCTGGCGATGTATGTGCTGGGTGTCGATCATGTGATGGACATGCCCTACAACGACCCGCAAAGTCCGATCCCGCTGAGCTATGGCGACATGTTCCGCCAGACCGAACAGGAATACAGCCGCTGGAATTTCGATGTCGCCGATACCGCCATGTTGTTGCAGCATTTCGCGGATGCCGAGGCGGAATGCGGCCGCATTCTGGATACCGCTCAGCCGGACTAGGCGGGCCGCACCATCGTCATGGCGCACCCCGCCTATGACCAATGCATCAAGGCCAGCCACCTGTTCAACCTTCTGGACGCGCGCGGCGTGATTTCGGTGACCGAGCGTCAGGCCTATATCGGCCGGGTGCGGGCGCTGGCCAAGCGCTGCGCCGATGCCTTCCTCACGACCGAAGCGGGCGGGGCTGCAGCGTGAATGGCAAACTGGTTGCGGGGTTCCTTGTCATGGTCGCGCTGATCGGCGGTGCGGTCATGTACTGGCTGCAGGTCTATGCGTTCTACAGCCCGGTGTCGCTGGAGGCCGGGGCCCTGATGCGCCTGACCCCGATCGGATCGACCGTCCCCGAGGCGATCATCGCCGAGAACTTCGAAGGCATCGACGCCACCTCCTCGCCCCTGCGCTTTCGCAGTTGCTTCACCACGCCGCTGTCGCTCGGCACCCTGACCGAAACCTATCAGCTTTACGAAAAGGCCGACCCGCTGCTGGCACCCGGCTGGTTCGGCTGCTTTCAGGCGGCCCGGATCGGGGCGGCCCTGAAATCCGGCGAGGCCGTGGCCTTTCTGTCCGAAGCCGGCATTGCCAGCGGCGTCGACCGGGTGATCGCGGTCTATCCCGACGGGCGGGCCTTCGGCTGGCACCAACTCAACGGGAGCCTCGACGAATAAGATGCCCGATCTGCTATTGGAACTGTTCTCCGAGGAAATTCCCGCCCGCATGCAGGCCAGGGCGGCGGCCGATCTGAAACGGCTGGTGACCGACGGGCTGGTGGCGGCCGGCCTGACCTATGCCGGGGCCGGGGCCTTTGCCACGCCGCGCCGCCTGACGCTGACGGTGCAAGGGCTGACGGCGGCCAGCGCCACGGTGCGCGAAGAACGCAAGGGCCCGCGCGCCGACGCGCCCGACGCGGCGATACAGGGCTTCGTGCGCGCCACCGGCGTTGCGCGCGACCGGCTAGTGGTGCGCGAGGTTGCCAAGACGCAGGTGCTGTTCGCCATTGTGGAAAAGCCGGGCCGCAGCGCCGCCGACATCGTGGCCGAAGTGGTCGAGGCTGCGGTGCGCAGCTTTCCCTGGCCGAAATCGATGCGCTGGGGTTCGGGCACTCTGCGCTGGGTGCGGCCGCTGCATTCGATCCTGTGCATCCTCACGGACGAGGCCGGCAGCAGCGTGGTTCCCCTGACCATCGACGGCATCACTTCCGGCAACCGCAGTTATGGCCACCGCTTCCTGGCCCCTGCCGCCTTCACCGTGTCATCGTTCGACGACTACACCGCCAAACTGCGGCGCGCCCATGTCATCCTCGACCCCGCAGCCCGGGCCGACCAGATCCGGGCCGACGCCGGCACCGCCGCCTTTGCCGTGGGCATGGAGGTAGTGCCCGATGCCGCACTGTTGGCCGAAGTGGCGGGCCTCGTCGAATGGCCGGTGGTGCTGATGGGTGAAATCGCGGCCGATTTCCTGTCTTTGCCGCCCGAGGTGCTGCAAACTTCGATGCGCGAACATCAGAAGTTCTTCTCGGTAAGGAACCCCAAAACCGGCCGGATCGAGCGTTTCATCACCGTCGCCAACACCGAAACCGTCGACCACGGCGCCACCATCCTGAAGGGCAATGAAAAGGTACTGAGTGCCCGCCTGTCCGATGCGCGGTTCTTCTGGGAAAACGATCTGCGCACCGTAGCGCAGGTGGGCATGGAAGGCATGGCCGCTGGCCTCGCCTCCGTCACCTTTCACAACAAGCTTGGGTCTCAAGCCGACCGCATCGCCCGCATCGCCGCCTTGGCCCGCGAGATTGCGCCCTTGGTCGGGGCCGACCCCGATCAGGCCGAACTGGCGGCAAAGATCGCCAAAGCCGACCTGCAATCCGCGATGGTCGGCGAATTCCCAGAATTGCAAGGCACCATGGGCGTCTACTACGCCCGCGCCGCTGGCCTGCCCGATGCCGTGGCAAACGCCTGCAAGGCGCATTGGCAGCCGCTTGGCCCGTCCGATGATGTGCCGACCGAGCCGGTGTCGGTGGCGGTGGCGCTGGCCGACAAGATCGACACTTTGACGGGGTTCTGGGCGATTGACGAGAAACCCACGGGGTCGAAGGACCCCTTTGCGCTCAGGCGGGCGGCGTTGGGGGTTATTCGGTTGGTGTTGGGGAATGGGGTGCGGGCCAACCTGTTTGATGTCGTTACAACGCCGACCGTGAACTGGATTGTTCCACAACTGATTGCTGAAAATCCGCTTAAGCAATTCTTGAATCAACAACCAGTTGCTATACCGCATGCTGTCCATCTGGCCGTATTGGATGCAAGGATAGCAGCTCTTAGCGAACTGATTAAACAATTCGAAAATGTCGATTTCAAAGCTGAGATCAAATTTCGGTCGTACAGGGCTGCCTTTGACCTCCTAGCCTTCCTCCACGACCGCCTGAAGGTCTACCTGAAAGACCAATCCATCCGCCACGACGTGATCGACGCCTGCCTCGCCATGCCCGGCAATGACGACCTCACCCTTCTGGTCAAGCGGGCCGAGGCCCTCGCCACTCTCCTCAAAACCGATGACGGGGCGAACCTGATTACCGCCTTCAAGCGCGCCAACAATATCCTGAGCGCCGAGGAGAAGAAGGACGGAGTGGAATATTCGCTCGACCCCGACATCAAGTTCGCCGAAGGGCCCGAGGAAAAGGCGCTGTTTGCCGCCCTTGACCGGGCAGAGGCGGCGATCAAGCCGGCGCTGGCGGCCGAGGATTTCGGCGCGGCAATGCGGGCGATGGCGGCCTTGCGCGCCCCCGCCGACGCCTTCTTCACCGCCGTGCAGGTCAACGCCCCCAGCCAGATCGTGCGGCGCAACCGCCTGTGCCTGTTGCACCGCATCCGCAGCATCTGCGAGCAGGTGGCGGATCTGACGAAGATCGAGGGCTGACCCCCCGACCAAACCCCCTTTGCGCCCCGCCCTTGCAGTTTCTCTTTGGCGAAAATACCCCCGCCCGAGGCACCGGCCTCACCGCCATCCCTAGCGCCGGAAAATGAGCCAAACGCGATAGGTCGTGCTTGCCCGCTCATGACTTCAGAGTATGCTGCATTGTAACAAGACAGGTGCTGCAGTGCAAAAACACATGGATTTCCCGGAATTCACCCAGATCACGTCCACCGTGCAGATCCGGCGCGAAACCCATGGCTGGCGCGCCAAATGCCTGCAGCGTCTGATCCGGTTGGAATTGCCGGTGCCGCGCACGGTGTCCCTGCCGGCGGCAACAGTGCGCGCCATTGCCGCCGGGCAAATGCCGGACAGCGCCGCGATCCTTAGGATCTTCGGGCCATCGCCGCTGGTTTCGGCCCGACCCAGCCCCGAGAATCCCGATTGGGGCGGGCCGGGGTCGATCCTGAACATCGGCATGACCCAGGCGCGGCACAAGGCGCTGGTGGCCAGCCACGGCAAGGCCGCCGCCAACACCATGTATCTGCGGTTCATCCAGACCTATTCCACCCACGTTGCCCGGCTTGATCCCGACATGTTCGAAGCCACCGAGCCGACAGCCGCGACCCTGCGCAGCGCCCTGCGCGCCTACGAGCAGGAAATGGACGAGCCGTTCCCCGAGGATCCGGTGCGCCAGCTGTCAGAGGTGCTGCGTTCGATGGCGCGCGCCTGGGAGGGCACCAGTGCCCGCCTGCTCCGCCAGGCCAAGGGCGCGCCGCGCGAAGCAGCACTTGGCCTGATCGTTCAGGAAATGGCGTTTGGGCTGGGGCAGGGCGAATGCGGTGCCGGTGTCATGCAGTTCGTCGACCCGGTGACCGGCGCACCACAGGTGACCGGCCGCTACAAGGGACAGGCGCAGGGGCGCGATGCCCTGCGCGGCGACGGTGCGCTGTATCTGACCCGCGACCCGCGCGGCCCCTCGCTCGAAGAATTGTGCCCGGCGGTGTTCGCCGAACTTGTGCGGCACGGTGCGGTCTGCCGGACCCGGCTGCGCGAAGAAATGCAGATCGAGTTCACCATCGAGAACGGCGCATTGCGGGTTCTGGATGCGGTCAGCGTCGCCCGTTCGTCGCGGGCGGCGGTCCGGATTGCCGTTGCATTGGCCAAGGACGACATCATCACTCGCGAAGAGGCTCTACTGCGGGTGGAACCGCGCGCCCTGACCGAGCTGCTGCATCAGCAGGTCGACCCGCGCGGCCACCGCGATTGCATCGCCCGCGGCATCGCCGCCAGCCCGGGCGGGGCGCAGGGCCGGATCGTGTTCTCCTCCACTGCAGCACAGGCTTCTGCCGCACGGGGCGAACCCTGCATTCTGGTGCGCCGCGAAACCGCGCCCGAAGACATTCGCGGCATGAATGCCGCATCGGGTGTTCTGACCGAACGCGGTGGCATTACCAGCCATGCTGCGGTGATCGCGCGCGGGCTGGGCCTGCCCTGCGTGGTCGGAGCCTCCGACATCAAGATGAATGCCAAGGAAAAAACCTTCACGGCCGCTGACGGGCGCATTTTTCGCGAAGGCGACGTGATCACGCTCGACGGTTCCAAAGGCGAAGCTTTGGCCGGCCCGGTGGCCCTGCTCGGACCCGCCCTCGACGAGACGTTCCGCATCCTGCTGGACTGGGCCGATGCCGTGCGCGATATCGGCATCCGGGCCAATGCCGATACCCCGGCAGACGCGCAGATGGCGCGGAACTTCGCGGCGCAGGGGATCGGCCTGTGTCGCACCGAACACATGTTCTTCGACGACGACCGTCTGACAGCGATGCGAGAGATGATCTTCGCCGACACGCCGGAAGACCGGCGGATCGCGTTGGAACGACTTTTGCCGATGCAGCGGGCCGATTTCACGCAACTCTTTGAAATCATGCATGGTCTTCCGGTCTGCATCCGGTTGTTCGACCCGCCGCTGCACGAATTTCTGCCGCATGACCGCGACGGCATGCATGATCTGGCCGAGGCGCTGGACCGCCCGCTGTCCGAAGTGATCCGCCGGGTCGAGGCCCTGTCGGAGTTCAACCCGATGCTGGGGATGCGCGGTGTCAGGCTGGGGATCACTTTCCCCGAGATTTATGACATGCAGGTCCGTGCCATTCTGGAAGCCACGATCGACGCCAGCCGCACCGGCGCCCCGATCGTGCCGGAAATCATGATCCCGCTGGTGTCGGCCAAGCGCGAAGTGGAATTGGTCAAGGCCCGGATCGAGGCGCTGGCGGCTGCGGTGCGGACCGAGCGCGGCGTAGCCTTCGACTACCGGCTGGGGGTGATGGTGGAAACGCCGCGCGCCGCCCTTCGCGCCGGCGAGATTGCCCAGCACGCCGCCTTCCTGAGCTTTGGCACCAACGACCTGACCCAGATGACCTATGGCCTGTCGCGCGACGATGCCGGGCGGTTCATGAACACCTATGTGCGCCTTGGCGTGTACCCCGAGGACCCGTTTCACATGCTTGATGTCGACGGCGTCGGCGAACTCTTGCTCATTGGCGCCGAGCGCGGACGTCGAACGCGACAAAATCTGACGCTTTCGGTCTGCGGCGAGCATGGCGGCAACCCCGAATCGATAGCATTTTGTCGCAGTGCCGGATTCGACTATGTGTCCTGCTCGCCCTACCGGGTTCCGGTCGCGCGGCTGGCTGCGGCACATCTGGCGCTGAAGGACCCCCGCCCCGGAAAGGACAGTATAACGATTACAGATAGTTAACCGAAAAACGTCAGCGAAACCTGCGCGATCAATTCGACAAACATTTGTTCGAATATTGTCTTGATGTTGCCAAAATGCTGCTTGGATAGACGCAGCGCCCCTTTTCCTGTACACCAGACCCTGGCCTGAAATCTGGCGGGGGCTTGGCCAGACAATTTCACGGGAAAAGGAATAACACGATGCGTATACTGCTGGCATGGACGCGGCGCGTCGCGATGTATGTGGTTCTGGCCGGTGCGGGTGCCGGATCAGGGCTTGCCGAAACCACGATCAGCCAATCCAACGACCCGACCGCCGGACTGAACGGCCAGATGTCGGCGCTATTGGGACAGGAACGCGCGGCCATGGGGGCGCTGGCCGCAGGCAGGCTGGAGCAGTTGCTGACCGCGCCGGCCAAGCCCGCCCAGGAACCGGTTGCCGAAGTACGGGTAGCCTCGCAAAGCGCGGTCGCTCCGCAACCGAAGTCCGTTCCGGCAAAGCCGAAACCCTTCTGGGCGCTGGCGGGCAACCCCGAAGTTGATCCCGGCTCGGCAAGTTCCGACTTGGCAAGCCCTGACGCTGTGACGATCCAGTATGATGCTGCCTGGCTGGCATCCTTGCCAGTGGCCAAGGGCGACCAGCAATGGGAGTGTCTGGCCAAGGCCGTGTATTTCGAGGCGCGCGGCGAGTCGGTTCGCGGTCAGGCCGCCGTGGCCGAGGTCATCATGAACCGCGCGGCCTCGGGTGCCTATCCGGGCAGCCTGTGCGGCGTGGTGCATCAGGGGTCGAAATATGCCTGCCAGTTCTCGTTTGTCTGCGACGGCTACTCGGACCGGATTCGCGAGCAGGCGGCTTATGTTCAGGTCGGCAAGATTGCGGCCCTGATGATCGCGGGCGCCCCCAGAATGCTGACCGACGGGGCCACGCATTTTCACACAGGTGCCGTTAAGCCGCGCTGGTCGCGGACTTTCCCGCGAACCGCCAAGATCGGGGCGCATTACTTCTACCGGCAGCCGATCCGTCTGGCCAGCAACTGAGATCGGCGATGCGCTGCGGTCTGCCGCGTTCCCGCAGGTCCGGGTTCAGGCGGCATCACCGCTGATCCCGGGGATACCACCTGTTGCCTTGCCAGATCACGTACCGGCGGGAAGCCGCGAGAGTATTGAAACCGTGCTGCCGTAGCGCTTGTATTGCCGCGACCCTCCGGGCAATACCGCGCCATGATCTATTTCCGACCGATTGCCATGACCGACGCCGCCCGGCCAGCCGATGCCCGGCCTCTGGCGGGCGGCTGGTGCTGGTTCACCCATGCCGAGCGTATTGAACGCGGCGGCGCGCGGTCGCTGGTGGCGGCCGACGACATTCCCGCAAACATCCTTGCCCGCCTGACCGCGCCGCGCGCGCCGCTGGCACTCCTAACCCTCGATCAGCCGCGTCTTATGGCCATCCTGAACACCACTCCCGACAGCTTTTCCGACGGCGGCCGGTTCAGCGCCCCCGATGCCGCGCAAAGCCGGGCCCGGTTTCTGATCGCAGCCGGTGCCGACCTCCTCGATATCGGCGGCGAATCCACCCGCCCCGGTGCCAGCACGGTGGCCGCGCCAGACGAGATTGCCCGTACCGCGCCGCTGATTGCCGAATTGCGGGCCGCCGGGGCAGCAATCCCGATCTCGGTCGACACCCGCAAGGCCGCCGTTGCCGACGCGGCGCTGCTCGCCGGTGCAGATATGGTGAATGACGTGTCGGCCCTGCGCCACGACCCGGCCATGGCGGAATTGCTGGCCGCCGCCGGGGTGCCCGTCTGCCTGATGCATGCGCAAGGCTCGCCCGCCGACATGCAGATCGATCCGCACTACGCCGACGTGGTGCTCGACGTCCATGATTTCCTGGCTGACCGCATCGCCGTTGCCGAAGCTGCCGGCATTGACCGCAGCCGGATCCTGATCGACCCCGGCATCGGTTTCGGCAAGACGTTGGCGCACAATCTGGCACTGCTGCGCAACCTCAGCCTGTTTCACGGCCTTGGCTGCGGCCTGATCCTCGGGGCCTCGCGCAAGCGCTTCATCGGCACGCTTGGCAACGCTTCATCGCCTGACCAGCGAATGCCGGGGTCGATTGCCGTGGCGCTGGCCGCTTTGGCGCAGGGTGTTCAGGTCCTGCGAATCCATGATATGGCAGAGACCCGGCAGGCCCTGACGCTTTGGCGGGCCGTGACGGGCATAGAAAGGGCAAACCCATGACGCGAAAGCTGTTCGGCACGGACGGGGTGCGCGGCAAGGCCAATACCTATCCGATGACCGCCGAAATGGCGCTGAAGCTCGGGGCGGCGGCGGGGCGGTTCTTTCGCACCGATGGCCGCAACGGCCACCGCGTGGTGATCGGCAAGGATACGCGGCTGTCGGGCTACATGCTGGAAAACGCGCTGACGGCTGGGCTTACGTCGGCCGGGATGAATGTGCTGCTGCTCGGGCCGGTGCCGACGCCTGCGGTCGGCTATCTGACCCGGTCGATGCGTGCCGATCTGGGCATAATGATTTCGGCCAGTCACAACCCGCACGAGGACAACGGCATCAAGTTCTTCGGCCCCGACGGCTTCAAGCTGAGCGACGAGGCCGAGGCCGAGATCGAACGGATTGTAGAAGGCGAAATGCAGCTGGCGCCGCCGCAAAGCATCGGGCGGGCCAAGCGGATCGACGATGGCCGCTTTCGCTATGTCGAGCGGGTCAAGTCGACCTTTCCGCAGGGCCTGCGTCTTGAAGGGCTGAAGGTGGTGATCGACTGTGCCAACGGCGCCGCCTACCGCGCCGCGCCGGACGTGCTGTGGGAACTGGGGGCCGAGGTGATCCCGGTCGGGGTCGGCCCGAACGGCTTCAACATCAATCAGGGATGTGGCTCGACCGACATGGCGACGGCGGTGGAAACCGTGCTGATGCACGGTGCCGATGTCGGCATCTGTCTGGACGGCGATGCCGACCGGGTCATGGTCATCGATCAGAACGGCGTGGTTGCCGACGGCGATCAGATCATGGCGCTGTTTGCCGCCCGCTGGTCGTCCGAGGCGCGGCTGAACGGCAATGTGCTGGTGGCCTCGGTCATGTCGAACCTGGGGCTGGAGCGGTACCTGCACGGCATCGGCATAAGGCTGGAGCGGGCACCGGTCGGTGACCGCTATGTGGTCGAGGCGATGCGGCGCGGCGGCTGGAACCTGGGCGGCGAGCAGTCGGGCCACATCGTGATGACCGACTATGCCACCACCGGCGACGGCACCATTGCCGGGCTGCAGTTCCTGGCAGAAATGACCCGCACCGGCCAGAAGGCCAGCGAACTGGTCCACAGCTTCCAGACCGTGCCGCAGATGCTGCAGAATGTCCGCTATGCCACGGGTCAGGAACCCTTGAAGGCCGCTTCGGTGCAGGCGGCGATCCGCGCGGCCGAGGGGCGGCTGAACGGCTCGGGCCGGCTGTTGATCCGCAAGTCCGGCACCGAGCCCCTGATCCGGGTCATGGCCGAATGCGAGGATGAAGCAGTGCTGGCCGAAGTGGTCGGCGGCATCGTCGCGGCGGTGCAGGCGGCAGTTTGAGAAATGTCCCGGCGTGGGACGTTTTTATGCGTTGTAAAGTCAATTGGTTGGCGGTTTCTATTTAGAGAATCCTAACCCGGGATGATCTTTGAAGCAATCCCGGTGACATGCAACATCGTCACAGTCATCCGCGCATGCTGCCGTGACAGAGGGTGGTGCCCTTCCGCCGGGTGGGCACAGCAATGCTGGGTTTGGGTACTTTATGGTTGAGCACCCCCCCGTGGGTATTCCTTGCCGTGAAATCGCGGTGTGCCCGCCCGTAGGGGGCGGACGGGCAACGCCCGGCGCGCTGAAGCGCTTGATTCCGGGCTAAAACGGAAAAGCGCGATTTTGGTTCTGTCTGGCATCATCCTGCAACAGACATTGCTCCGGCCATCGGCGGAATTGTCGCCTTTGCGGAATGCAGCACCGCCCCGCAAGCGGCATTTGACCCGGAGCCTTCCTGCCCCTATCCCTGAGCCATGGGCGGACAGGGAACGGCAATTGTGGTGCAGCCAAAGGGGTTCTGGTCCTACGCGCGCGGCGATGATGCGCACCTGGACGGCGTTCTGACCGAGCTGCGTGCCCGGATCGCCGGTGAAGTGTCGATGCTGCTCGGCCACGACGTCGGCATCTTTCAGGATATCCACGATCTGCGCACCGGCGACCGCTGGGCCGAGGTCCTGCGCGCCGGTGTCACCAAGGCCTCTTTCCTGATCCCGGTGCTGACGCCCCGGTTTTTCAACCGCGACTGGTGCCGCGAAGAGGTGCTGACCTATCTGCGGATTTCGCAGGAGAACGGGGTGGAGCCGCGCATTTTTCCGATCCGGTTCGTCGAATGGGACGAAGATGCGGAGTGCGAGGTGCGGGCGGCGTTGGCACCGTTCCAGTTCAAGGACCTGTCGCATTGGCGGTTTGAGAGTGACCCGACGCAGAAGGCGAAACTGCTGAACGAGTTCGCCCGGGATGTGAAGGCGCGGTTGAAAGTGGCTCCTGCGCCCCGGCCCGTGGCGAAGCCAGCGGTTGAGGCGCTGATGACCGATGGCGCGGCGGTGGCAAGCCGGGAAGCAAAACCAAGCAATGCCCCCCGCTACAACACCTATGTGGTGGACCCGTTTCCGAGGAGGGGCGACTTCACAACGATCGGGGCGGCGATAAAAGCGGCAGAGGCAGGATCGAAGATCGTGGTGCGCGAAGGCACCTATCGCGAGGCGCTGCGCCTGTCGAAGCCGCTGGAGATTGTCGGCGAGGGCGACCGCGAGCGGATATTGGTGGTGACGGCCATGGGCGATGCGCTGCAATGCGATGCGCCGATGGCGCGGATATCGGGCATGCGGTTCCGGCGCGAAGCGGGGGGCGAGGATTATGGAATCTGGATCAGCGGCGGGGCGGCAGAGATTGACGATTGCGTGGTCGAAAGCCTGTCTTGGGCCTGTGTCGCGATCAGCGGGGCAGGCAGCAGCCCCAGCCTGCGCCGTTGTGTGCTGCGGCAGGGGGTGGGTGGCGGGCTGATGGTGTACGATGGCGCGCAACCGGTGGTGGAAGATTGCGAGATGTTGGGCAATGCCTATGCCGGGGTGGAGGTAAGCGGGGCGGCGACACGGGTGACCCTGCGGCGCTGCATCGCTCGTGATGGCAAGACGGCCGGATACATTTTCCATGACGGCACTGGCGGGGTGATCGAAACCTGCGAGTCGATCGGCAATGGCGTTTTCGGGGTGCAAATTGGGACCGGAGCCGACCCGGTGCTGCGCGATTGCGTCTTGCGCGGCAATGCGCAGTCGGGTGTCTTTGTCTACGAGGCCGGGCGCGGTCGGCTGGAGAGTTGCGTGATCGAGGCGAATGGCACCGCCGGTGTGTCAGTGCAGGAAAGTGGCGCGCCGGAGGTGACGGGCTGCACCATCAAGGGCAATGCTTATCAGGCGGTCTGGATTCAGGACGCGGCCAGCGGCGGGGTGTTTCGCGGCAATGATCTGCGCGGTAACACACGCGGGGCCTGGAATATTGCCAAGGGGGCAAAGGTGACGCGGGAGGAGAACAACGAGTAAGCCGGGGGCGTTCGGCCCGGCGCGGGTCGTTCATCAGCACGGTGCGCATGAATGCACACCCTACGAGGTTTGATCGGGCGCGGGCCGCCGGTTGGTGCCGAGAATTCCACTCCGGACCCCTTCGTCCAGGCTGCGGCGCAGCCCCCCCCGCCCGCCTTGTAGCGAATCGCCTGCGACCGTGCGATACCAAGCCCTTGGACCCAACCCAAAAGGAGCGGTGCCGTGCTGGCCCTGTCGATTGCGTCGCCCACGTTCGCGCCGACCGCCGACGGGCAGATCGCGCTTTATGCCTCGACCGAGGCGATGTCGAAGCCGTGGTTTCAGACGATGGACCGGGTGCTGTTCGTCAACGGCATGAACACCAGCGGCGCGCTGCATGCCGAACATGCCCGCGCCCTGTCGCTGACCCAGGCCTGCCCGGTGCTGGGCATCTATAACCGCACCGACGGGCCGGTCAGCGACTTCGTGCAGTCCCTGCGCGACAAGCTGACGCTGATTACCGCGACCGCCGCCAGCTTTGACGACTGGGCCCGGGTGATCGACACCAACTTCGATCTGGCCAAGCGCCGCAATCCGGCCCTGACCAAGCTGGATTTCGTGGCCGGCATCATCGGCGGCAACCGCTCGACGCTGGCGCTGTATCACTATCTTGCGGCACTGACGGCCAGCCAGCGGCAGGCGCTGCGCCTCTACTGCCACAGCCAGGGCAACCTGATCGCCGCCAACGCGCTGACCGCGCTGGCGCTGGCGCTGGGCAAGGCGGCCATCGCCGGGATCGAGGTGCACTGCTTCGGCTCGCCCTGCTGGTCGTGGCCTCCCGGCCTGCGCCGCACCAACTACGGCTTCACCTTTGACTACGTGATGCTGATGACGCTGTCGGTCGATCTGTCGAACGTCTCGATCGGCTTTTCGGTGTCGCACAGCTTTTCGCAGTACCGGCTGCATGATGCCGAATTCATCGTCAACCGCTTCCGTACCGGCGGCTTCGGCGCGACGCTGCATATGGACGAGGAGGCTCTGGCCGATTTCTGCGTGGCCCTTGGCGGCAATCTTGACCGGCTGCGCCCGATCTTCGAGCGGCTCAAGGCGGCGCAATGGACCGATTGCGATGACGTGGCCGAGATTTACGTACGCAAGATGCGGACCGGGCGGCCGGACACGCTGCGACAGGTCGCGCGGAATGACCGCAGCTTTGTGCAGCTTCTCCTCGATTGCCTGACCAAGGGCCTGCTGAACTGGACCACCGCCTCGGAAAAGGCCGAAGCGGATTTCCTGAAAACCCTGCTGTAGCCCAATCGGCGCAACGCCCGCGCTGTCACGCCTGAATGTTTGGCTCCGGCTCACTGACCAGCGCGATGGCCCGGCCCATGCCACCGGTCGCTCCCTGAAACTTGTGCGGCAGAAAGATGAAGACCGCGCCGCGAACGGGCAGCTTTCCAAGGTTGGTCAGGTTTTCAGTGGCGATCATGCCAAGCCCGAGTGCGGCCCAATGCGGGCTGTAATCGTCCTGCATCAGGCCGATGCCGCGCCCGTCGATGCCGATGTGTTTCACGCCGCGTTCGTGCAGCAGGTTGATCGCATCGGCCCCCGGGGCGGGGTGCGAACGGTCATAGCGGAAGCCTTCGGGGTAGGGGCGGAAGTACGCATCCGACCAATCGGTGCGGAACAGCACGATGTCGCCCGCGGCAAACGGTCCGTTTTCCTGTTCCCAGGCTTCAAGGAATGGCCTGTCGATCACCGGGCTTTGCGCCAGATGCGTCTTTTCACCCTTCGCGGCGGTGGCGATCAGGGCGCGGACATCGACGACGACGGCAGGGCCGATCATGTCGTTCAGGTCCAGCTGCTCGATGGTCACGCTGCCCCACGCGCCGGCATGCGGCAGGCCGCTGCCCGGGGGCGGAATCATGTGGCTGGGCGCATCGCAATGGGTGCCGGTATGGTCGTCGTGGATCTGGACATATTCCAGAAACTGCCCGCGCGGCCAGGTATAGTGGTTCATCATGTACTGGCCGAAGCGCTGACCCTCCGGCGGCGAAGACGGCTGATTTTCGCCGGTCATCACCGAAAGATCGATCAGTTTCGCCGCCTTGATCAGGGCAAGCAGGCTGTTGGCTTGGGGCATGATCCCGACCGGCTCCTGAGGCTGAGTGATCCGGACAGGACTGCTTTGCGCCTGTCTTGTCAATCGTCACTGAAAGCGCAAAGGGCCGAAGGGTGCGTAGGGTGCGTGCTTGCACGCACCGCCCGGTCAGTTCCGCGAACGGTCCACCATCTTGCCCTTTGAAATCCACGGCATCATGGCGCGCAGTTTCTCGCCGACCTTTTCGATCTGATGTTCGTCGTTCAGCCGGCGGGTGGCCTTGAAGAACGGCTGGCCCACGGCGTTTTCCTGCATGAACTGCGCCACGAACTTGCCGGTCTGGATGTCGGTCAGCACTTCCTTCATCCGCGCCTTGGTCTCGGCATAGGGCAGGATGCGCGGGCCACTGACATACTCGCCATATTCGGCGGTGTTGGAGATCGAATAGTTCATGTTGGCGATGCCGCCTTCATAGATCAGATCGACGATCAGTTTCACTTCGTGCAGGCACTCGAAATAGGCCATTTCGGGCTCATAGCCCGCTTCGACCAGTGTCTCGAAGCCCATGCGGATCAGTTCGACCAGCCCGCCGCACAGCACCGCCTGTTCGCCGAACAGGTCGGTTTCGCATTCCTGGCGGAAGTTGGTCTCGATGATCCCCGAGCGGCCACCGCCGATCGCCGAACAATACGACAGCCCGATCTCCATCGCGCGGCCCGAGGCGTCGTGATGTACCGCTACCAGACAG
>JANNRR010000178.1:0-13579 GCA_031401675.1 Paracoccaceae bacterium | reverse complement strand
TCCTGCGGGCGGTTGATGGCGGGGTCGAGGTCAGCGCAATCGACCCGGTCGCCTCGATGCAGGCCATCGACAACCCCGCGCTGCATGCCGTTGCGGGACAAGTGCGCGACCTTCTGGCGAAGGCGGTTGCTGCGATCTGACTGGTGCTACTGTTGCGACCGGGGCCTGACCCACGCTTACTGGTGCGCACGGTTTTGCGCACAAGTGCGGGGCTGGCAAGCGGCCTAGAACTTGGCCTGAACCGTAACGCCATCCGCGCCAAGGATCTGCACAGCGCCTTTCACATCGGACGGGACCGCAACACCGGTATCGGCCGAAAGAGTTCCAGGTGCTGCGGGCACCAGCGCCACGCGCACCGGCTTGCCGTCGATCAGCAGGATGGCCGTTCCGGTCATTGCGTTGGTGTCCACCGCGCTGTCATCATCCAGCGTGATGTGGACAGTGACCACAGTCCCAGCCGGGACCAGTTCAATGCGGTAAGGCCCCGCATCCATCCGCGCACCGCCGTTCGGGCCGGTGTCGGGTTCGTGGGCTGCGGCGGGGGTCGCAAGCATCAGGGTCAGCAGAATCATTCGAAGCATGGAGTTTCCTTTCAGGGATCAGAAGGTTTGGATCGCGGCACCCTGCGGCGCGCGGGCGTCGGCCCGGTCCTTGCGCGCGGCATCGACCAGTCGTTCAAGGGATTTGCGGCCATAGCGCAGGAAGAGAACGGGCGTCAGGAAAGTATCCAGCAAGGTGGACGAGATCAGCCCGCCAAAAATCGTCACCGCAACCGGGTTCAGGATTTCCTTGCCCGGCGCGCCTGCGTCGATCATCAGCGGCACAAGGGCCACACCCGCAGACAAGGCCGTCATCAAGACCGGGGTCAGGCGTTCCAATGACCCGCGGGTGATCAGGTCGGGGCCAAATGGCATGCCTTCGTGCAGGGCAAGGTTGATGTAGTGGCTGATCTTCAGGATACCATTGCGGGCCGCTATTCCCGTCAACGTGATGAACCCGATCATCGAGGCCACCGACAGTGGCTGCCCCGCAATCCATAAGGCGGCGACAGACCCGATCAGCGCCAAGGGCACCGATCCCATGATGATCAGCGCGCAGACGGTGGATTTGTAGCGACTGAACAGGATCGCAAAGACCATACCCAAAGACACCAGCGACAGCAGGGCAATCGTCCGGCTGGCCTCTTCCTGCGCCTGAAAGGTGCCTTCCAGCGTGGCGGTATAGCCTTCGGGCAGATCCGCCGCCGCGATCACCGCACGAATTTCGGCCACCACTGCCGCCATGTCGACCCGCCCATCGGTATTGCCCAGCACCACCAGCCGCCTGCTGCCACCTTCGCGCAGGATCTGGTTTGGCCCATCGGTTTCGCGTACCTCGGCCAGTTCGCGCACCGGCACCCAGCCCGCGGGTGTCTCGATCAGCAGATCGCCCAAGGCTTGCGTCGTGCGGTTTTCATCCGCCAGCCGCATCACCACATCATAACTGCGCGCGCCGTCCACCAGTTTTGACACCACACGCCCGTTCGACAACCGTTCCAGCGCCTCGGTGATGGCGGCGGGCTGGATTCCGTAAAGGGCAGCACGATCATAGTCGATGCGGATTTCAAGCTGCGGAATGCGGACCTGCTTTTCCACCTGCAAATCCACCAGCCCGGGGATCGACGCGATCTGGCCGCGCAAGCCTTCGGCCACGGACCGCAAGGTATCAAGATCAGATCCGTAAACCTTGAGCGCCAATTGCGCACGCACGCCCGAAAGCATGTGATCCAGCCGGTGCGAGATCGGCTGGCCCACGTTCACAGCCACCGGAAGGATGGACAGGCGGGCGCGGATGTCGGCCACAATCTCGGTCTTGGGGCGGTCGGACGGGTTCAGATCGACCTCGATTTCCGAAGAATGCACCCCTTCGGCATGTTCATCCAGTTCGGCGCGGCCCGTGCGGCGGCCCACGGCGCGCACCTCTGGCACCTCCAAGATCAGCTTTTCGGCGATCAGCCCGACACGGTGGGATTCCGCCAGCGAAATTCCGGGGTTGAACAGCATGGATATCGTAAAGGTGCCCTCGTTGAACGGCGGCAAGAACGCGCGCGGCAGCATCGTGGCGGAAGCTGCCGCGATCACCACGCCCACCGCCGCCAGCGCCATCAGCGACTTCTGCCAGCGGAAGACCACCGCCAGCGCCGCCCGGTTGCCGCGTTTCAGGGTCCGCACCAGCCAGCTTTCGCGGTGGTCCAGCCGCTTCATACCGGGCAGAAGGTAATAGGCCATCACTGGCGTCAGGGTGATCGACACGACCAGACTGACGAGGATGGAAATGATGTAGGCCTGCCCCAACGGCGCGAAAAGCCGCCCCTCTATCCCCGACAGCGCAAACAACGGCACGAACACCAGCACGATGATCATCGTGGCGTAAACGATGCCCGACCGCACCTCCTGGCTGGCCGAGACCACCACATCAAAGGTCGACCTCGGGTTGCCCGCCTCGCGGTTTTCGCGCAACCGGCGGAAGATGTTTTCCACATCCACCACCGCATCATCGACCAGTTCACCGATGGCAATGGCAAGGCCACCCAGCGTCATGGTGTTGATCGACAAGCCCAGCATCTTGAACACGATGGCCGTGACAAGGATGGAAACCGGGATCGCCGTCAGCGAGATCAGCGTGGTCCGCACATTGAGGAGGAACGCAAAGAGCACGATGGCCACCACGACCACCGCCTCCATCAGCACGGTCTGCACGTTCTTGACCGAAGTTTCGATGAAATCCGCCTGCCGGAACAACACCTCATCGGCGCGCATCCCGTCTGGCAAGGCAGCGGTAACCTCGGCCAGTGCGGCCTCGACATCGCGCGTCAGTTGCACGGTATCGACGTCAGGCTGCTTTTCGACAGAAATGATGACGGCGGATTCCCCCATATACCCTGCTTCACCTCGTTTCAAGCGTGCACCAAAACCTACATCGGCCACCTGATGCAAAAGGATCGACCTGCGGCCATCGCTTTGCACAACCACCTTGCGCAGATCTTCAAGGCTCAGCGTGCTGCCGATGTTGCGGATCAGAAACTCGCGCGCATACTGGTCTGTGAAACCGCCCCCCGTGTTGGCACCAAAAGCAGTGATCGCCGCCTCCACCTCGGCCAGCGTTACCCCAAGTGCGCGCAACGCCGCCGTGTTGGGGGCCACGCGGAACTGGCGCACCTCGCCCCCGATGGGAATCACCTGTGCGACGCCCGAAATGGTCAGAAGGCGCGGACGCACGACGAAATCGGCGGCTTCGCGCAGCTCCATCGGTGAAACACCTTCGGGCGCTGTCATCGCCACCAGCATCACCTGCCCCATGATCGAACTGATCGGCCCCATCTGCGGCACCACCCCTTCGGGCAGTTGGGCCGCCACCAGCGTCAGCTTTTCGGCGATCTGCTGGCGGTTGCGGTAGATATCGGTGCCCCAGTCGAACTCGATATAGATGATCGACAGGCCGACGCCCGAGACGGACCGCACGCGGTCCACCCCCGGGAGGCCGTTCATCTGGGTTTCAATCGGAGTGCTGACCAGTTGTTCAACCTCGGGCGGGGCCAACCCCTCGGCCTCGGTCATAATGGTGACAGTGGGGCGGTTCAGGTCGGGAAAGACATCGACCGGCAGGCGCGTGGCGGTGAATGCGCCGTAGCCCATCAGAACGACGGCCAGCACCAGAACCAGCACCCGGTTGCGCAGGGATTGCGTGACAAGAAATGTGAACATGTGCCCGGGCCCTTATCGCAACTGATTGAGAAGTTCGGCACCCTGGGTGACAATGCGGTCGCCTGCCGCAATTCCAGCCACGATGATCACCCGCCCGCCATCCAGGGGTTCGGTGCGCACGGCGCGCGGCTCGAACAGTTCCGGGGCGATGTGGACAAAGACGATATCCTCACCGTTGGGACCCCGGATCACCGCCTCGCGCGGGGCTGCGATGCCCTTCGTCACGGATGCCGTCTCCGCAAACACCGTCACCCGGTCGCCCACCTGCAGGGCGCCAGTGGCATCGTCGATCCGGAAATGGACGGGCTGCGCCTGACCATCCTCGGCAAAACCTGCGCCAATCAGACTGAGCGGGATTGCCGCGCCGTCCTTGCCACCAATCGACGCATTGCCCGAAACCGGCTCGCCGCCAAACGACAGCGCCTCGACCCACAGTTGCGCGGGGTCGATGATGTGGAACACTTCGGTATTCGTGTCGGCGATCAGACCAGGGGCAGCGTTCGCCTTCGAGACGACACCCGCAACCGGGGCCACCAGAACCTCCGGCTCCATCCGTATGGAATCCAACGCAGCGCGGCGTTCGCGCAGGCCCTGCAGCGTCAGTTCTGCGCTTTCCAGCTGTGTTTGCGAGACAGTCCCGGTTGCGGCCAGCGTTCGAGCCCGCGCAACTTCGCGTTCCTCCAGAGCAATCTCCTGATCCAGTTCCGCCTTGGATTGCCGGATTGAAGACAGATCAGCTGCCGCCAGTGACGGTTCGACCAAGGCCAGCACATCCCCTGCCCTGACCGCCGCCCCAAGCGAGGGAAATCCGCCGGGCGGGGCCGCAAGACGCCCGCCAATCGCTGTCTGCACAAACCCGCTGGCATTCGGGTCAGGCACCACACGGCCTGCCATCTCGACACTGCGGCGATGCTCGGCTTCCTCGGCGGCCATGGTCAGGATTGCCAGAATGCGCTGCGCCGCCTTTGGTGCGAACACCCGGCCATCGGGCAGCCGCTGTGCCACATCGCGGATCACCGTCGCGCCCGTTGCGGGCTCCGTTTCCGCGAAAGCCACAGACGATCCCAGAACCAGCGCCAGAACGGCAGTCAGAACCCCTGCCGCAATCAACCGCCGCCGCATCAGCGCCATCACCAGCGCACCGCCCAAAAGGCCAAGCAGCCCGATGGCGACCAGCGCCGGATCAGCGCGCTGCAGGCGATCCTGTACCGACGCGATCCCGACGCGGAGTTGCCCGGCAATGACCGTGGCGGCTGGCTTTTCCACCAACGGGGCCGCCACAATCGGCTCTGGGATTGTCAGGGTTGCGGTCAGAAAATCAATGTCCGTCTCTTCGGCGATCGTGAAAAGCAATTCATAAGTGCCGGGCTTTGCAGCCCAAGGGGCCTCCAGCAGGTAGACCTCGCCATCCTGCACAGCGCTTGCAGGGCCTGACGGGGTTTCGACGTCCACCGTCGCGCCAAGGATCGGGGCATTGGTCTCGAACCGGTCCAGATAGACCACAAGTCCTGTGCCATTTGCCACGGCCACCAGTTCAAACAGCGGCGAGGCTGCAGTGGCACGCGGGGCTGTTTGCACAGATGCGGGCGGGGCCTCATCGCCATGGGGATGTCCAGTGTGGGAAAAAGCTGTGCCAGCGGAACTGATGCACAGCAGGGCCGCGAAAAAGCCAAGACGAAATAGTGCCATGAGACGCCTCAAGAAGTTGCTGTATCCAGATGTGCTGCGACGGGTGCCGCAGCGATTGCCGGATCAGGCTCTCGGGGGGCGTTTCAACGCGCTTTGCGGCGACGGTTTGGTCGAGGTGTGCCCCGGCAATGCAAACCCGCTGTCGGTGGCAAGGACGAAGATGCCGGGATGTGCTGCGTTCAGAACAGCCGATGCGCAACCGGTGGCCGAACAACAATTCACGCCACAACCTGCTTGAACGCTCGCTACTTCGGCATCGCCCTGCGACACTGTGCTTTCGGCCCAGTTCGCGGGCATCTGCACTGTTAAACCGGCATGAAGACCGTGGGCCTGCGCCTGACCTGCGAAGGGGCCAAGGAACAGCACGGCAACAAGAGCGAGGAAGGCGCCGATCCGCAACAGCACACCGGACGCGTGGCACTGACCGACGCGGCGCAGTGCCGCCTCGTTCTGCCATGCCACATGTGCAGTGCTGTTAACCAATCGCCCACGCTCCTTGATGAAATCCTATTTCGCCTGATAGCTTGGGAACTGGCCAATGGCGAGTTCAAAACCGCGTGATGTTGCAGATTCCAAACCTGTATCAGTACCTCGCCCGACCCGAGGCGTAAGCTTGTCGTTCTACCCCTTTATGCCATGATTGTCTGCCAGATCCGGATCAGCGCTTGACCTTCCAGCGCTGGAATGGGGAACAAATTTGCAGTTGGCGTTGGATCAAAGGCAATATCCGTGCTTCTTGGTTGCCGCGTTGCGTACGCGTTTCATTGAAAGACCCCCAAAATGTCCACCACACCTGATCTGCAGACCGGACACGATCACCCGGCGACGGACGCCATGCCACCTCAAGCGGCGGCGCCGTCTGGGGCGGCGACGGCCATTGATCCGGTCTGTGGCATGACCGTCACGCTGAAGGCCGATACGCGGACCGAAAGCTTCAGCGGCAAGCCGTTTCACTTCTGCTCGGAGAAATGCCAGACAAAATTCAAGGGCGACCCCTGGTTTTATGCATCCGGCAACGCGGCAAAGCGCGGCAAGGTGGTGGCGGTGGGTGTGCAATATACCTGCCCGATGCACCCTCAGATCATCCGCGACGCACCAGGGTCCTGCCCGATCTGCGGTATGGCGCTGGAGCCAGTGTTGCCCTCGGATGCCCCCAGCGAGGAATTGACCGACTTTACCCGGCGCATGTGGATCAGCACCGTCGTCGCGGTGCCGCTGGTCTTGCTGACCATGGGACCGTTTGTCGGGCTGCCCGTTCGCGACTGGGTCGGTCATCAGAACGCGATGTATCTGGAGTTTGCTCTGGCAACGCCGATCATTCTGTGGGCGGCACTGCCGTTCTTCAAACGCGGCTGGGACTCGGTCATGAACCGGTCGCCCAATATGTGGACGCTGATCTCGCTGGGCGTGCTTGCGGCCTATGGCTATTCGCTGCTGGCGACCTTCCAGCCCGGCCTATTCCCGGAACAGTACCGCATGGGCGGCATGGTCGGCACCTATTACGAGGCGGCGGTGGTCATCGTCACCTTGGTGTTTGTCGGTCAGGTGCTGGAACTGCGGGCGCGCGAACGCACCGGCGATGCGATCCGCGCCCTGCTGGATCTGGCCCCAAAAACCGCGCGGCGTATTCTGCCCGATGGCACCGAATACGATGCGCCATTGGAAAACATCATGGCGGGCGACCAGTTGCGGGTCCGCCCCGGTGATGCGGTGCCGGTAGACGGCGTGGTGGTGTCGGGCAGTTCATCCCTGGATGAAAGCATGCTGACCGGCGAGTCGATGCCGGTCGAAAAAGCCCCCGGCGACAAGGTGACCGGGGCCACGATCAACAAAAACGGCTCTCTGATCATTGAGGCGGGCAAGGTCGGCGCGGACTCCGTATTGGCGCAGATCGTGGCGATGGTGTCGGGTGCGCGGCGGTCGCGCGCGCCCATCCAAGGGCTGGCAGACCGGGTCTCGGCGATCTTTGTGCCGACTGTGGTGGCAGTTGCCGTTGTGGCCTTTGTGGCGTGGATGACGTTCGGGCCGTCGCCCGCGCTGGTCTTAGCCTTTGCGTCGGCAGTGTCGGTCCTGATCATCGCCTGCCCTTGTGCGCTTGGGCTGGCCACACCGATCTCCATCACCACCGCCGCCGGACGCGGGGCACAAGCCGGGGTGCTGATCAAGGACGCTGAGGCGTTGGAGCGGATGGCGGGCGTGGATACGCTGATCGTCGACAAGACCGGGACTTTGACGCTGGGCAAGCCCACGCTGACCGATACAGTGGTGCTGGGGGCGATTGTTGAGGCCGACATTCTGGCCTTTGCCGCTGCGTTGGAGCGTGGGTCAGAACACCCATTGGCCGAGGCCATCGTGGACGGGGCGGCTGCAAAAGCCGTGCGCAAGCTGGATGCCACAGAATTTGCGGCGGTGACGGGCAAAGGCGTGAAAGGCCTAGTTGAGGGGCGCAAGGCCGCCCTTGGCAATGCCGCGATGATGCAGGACCTGGGGCTGGACACGGCCAGCGCCGAGCCACAAGCCAATGCCCTGCGCGCCTCTGGCAAGACCGCGATGTTCGTGGCCATCGACGGGGCATTGGCCGGGATCGTGGCGGTGGCCGACCCTATCAAGGACAGCACCATTCCGGCGATTGCAGCCCTGCATGCGCTGGGACTGCGGGTGATCATGGCCACCGGCGACAACGAACGCACCGCAAAAGCCGTTGCCGCCAAGCTGGGCATTGATGAAGTGCGCGCCGGTGTGCTGCCCGAGGACAAGAAGGCCCTCATCGACGAATTGCGGTCCCAGGGCCGCAAGATCGCCATGGCGGGCGACGGGGTGAACGACGCACCAGCCCTTGCCGCAGCCGATGTCGGGATCGCCATGGGCACCGGAGCCGATGTGGCCATGGAAAGCGCGGGGATCACGCTGCTCGGCGGTGATCTGATGGGCATCGTGCGGGCGCGTAAACTGGCCAAGGCGACGCTGCGCAACATCAAGCAAAACCTGTTCTTCGCCTTTGCCTACAACGCGGCAGGCATCCCGATTGCGGCGGGTGTGCTGTATCCGCTGACCGGCACCTTGCTGTCACCGATGATCGCGGCGGCAGCGATGAGCCTGTCGTCAGTCTCGGTCATCACCAACGCCCTGCGCTTGCGGCGGGTGGATCTCTAGCGGTCCGGGCCGGGACCGTGGCCAAGCCGCAGCGCCAGAAGCGGCACGGCAATCCACTGCACAAGCGGGGAAATGCCGGTTCCCAGCCATGGCAGCCTCGGCATGATGTCACGGTAAGCCCAGGCCTGGCGCACCTCGACATTCAACCATTCGCTGAACCCCGTATAGGCCAGTGCCAGGGTCACCGTCACAACCATGACCTGCCCCCGCCCAGCGTCGGGCCACTTAGCGGCACGAAGCAAAAGCAGCGCCGCCATCAGCGTTGCCGCGCCGATCAGGACATCTCCCAGCGTGCAATGCACCAAGGCATAGACGATTTGCCCCCAGGTCCCGCCAACCCACAGCGTGTAAAGCGGCATCTGCAGCGCTTCCCACACCAGATTGCCGATCAGGATGACCAACAGATATCGCGAAACTGCGGCCCATCTGCTTTTCTGCCTCATCCAATTATCCTTCCGCGTGGCACAGCCTCGATTGCCATTCCACCCTTTTGCGGCAGCTCGGACGCGGAACATCCGATGTCCGTCAAGGTTTTTTAGGCCGCGAACAGGGTTCGGACCCGTGACGGACAGCATGGTGCAACGCCCGGGCACATACATCAGTGTAGCACGGGTAGGGTCGATCCACTCGGACCCGTGATGTGCCGGGGTGGTGTTGCAGCCGCCCCGGCGCGCCCCGGTCAGGCCGAGACCGCGAACTCTGTCATCATGCCGGTCGACAGGTGCGGCATGTGATGACAATGGAGCATCCACCGCGCCGCCTCACCCGCGTCCAGTGCAATGGTCACCTGAGCCATCGGCGGCACATAGACCGTGTCCCGCATTGCGCCGTTCACGGGCTTGCCGTTGATGTTGACCACCTGGAACACATGGCCGTGCAGGTGCATCGGATGGCCCATCATCGACATGTTGTGAAACATCAACTCGACCCGCTCGCCGCTGACCGCGTCAATCGGTTTGTGCGTGTCCCAGGTCTGGCCATCAATCGTCCAGAGATAGGGCTGCATCGAACCTGCCAGCATGATCATGTGTGACCGGTCCACCGGACGGGCCGCAAGCGGGTTCGCTGCTTGCAGCAGCATTTCCTGCGCCATGTCGGTATCGAAGGCAGGCGCTTCGGCCTCACCCATGGCGTCGATCTTGCTGACCTGCGCGCCCGTTGTGGCAAGGATCAGGCCCGTGCGTTCACGCGCGCCTTCGCGCAGGGCCAGCACCGGAAACGCGCCATCGCCCGGCAAGTCAATCTCGATATCCAGCCGCTGCGCCATGGCCATGCCGAACCGCGTGCCGGGCATTGGTACAATCGCATGACCATCCACCGCCACCAGCCGCGCGGGCACGCCGGTGTCGATCCAGAACGTCGTGGCCGCAGCCGCGTTGACGATCCGCAACCGAACGCGTCCACCCTTTTCCACTGCGACAACCTGCGGGTCAGAAAGTGTCCGGTCATTGGCAAGATAGGCGTCGAAATTGAAATCGTTCAGGTCCATGGCCATGCCGCCCATTGCCATCCTGGACATATCGCCACCCGACATGTCCATGCCGGAATGCTCCATGCCAGCCACCCCCTCATCGCCCATGGCCGCCATGCCATGACCGGCCATGCCACCGGTTATCTCGGCCAGCACTTCCTCGGCAGGACGGAATGAAAAGTCATGCAGGAACATGACCACCTCTTGCCGGTCTGCGGCGACATCCGCGGCCGTCCGCACGATCAGCGGGGCCGCCAGAAGGTTCATCTCCTGCACGGGCACATGGCTGTGCAGGAGATGCGTTCCGGGGTTGGGCGCATAGTCAAAACTGCGCATCTCGCCGGTTTTCAGCAATGGCATCGGCAGGTTGGGCACCCCGTCCTGCGCATTGGGTGGCAGCTGGCCATGCCAATGGATGATGGTTTCAACATCCAGGCTGTTGGTCAGGTCCACGCGAAACTGCTGACCCGGATCAAGGATCAGCCCTTGCCCGCCTGCCCCGTTGACCAGCCCGTAAACCGTGGCTGCGCGGCCATCAATTTCGAGCACGCGGGTGGCGGCAGTCAGGCTCAGCGGTTTGGTTTGTCCGAACGCAAGTCGCGGAATCGCCGTCGCTGCAACCATCGCGGCGGATGCGGCGATAAAGCCGCGACGCGTAAGATCCTGTGTCATGTCTATGCTCCATAAAGCTCCAGTGAACTAAACGCTACCTGCCGCGCCGTGGTTCCTCGTTCGACGGCATTTTCTGCCGGGGTTGTGCAGGCAGGCTGGTGGGCGAGGGCAGACAGACGGGCGCTTTGGCCGTCGGGTCTTCAATTCCTTGAGTTTCGGGAAAGGCCGAGGCGCCAGAGATCCATGAAAGCGCCGGGAGCGCACCGGTGACGTTGCGGGAAGTCTTCGTTTTCATGGGTCTCTCGAATCCATCATGACCGCAGGTTGCGGCCTGATGACAGGAACATGGGGATGCCGCGATACTCTGAGATGCCAGCAGCCTGCCAATCTCAAGCCCTGCGCGCGGTGGGAAGATTTCCGCCGAGCTTGATCAGTAGCACCAAAGCTGCGGCACTGAACGCAGCCCCGGTCAGAAACGTCGAAGGCGCACCTAGACTGTCCCACAAAAGCCCAGCCACAAGGCTTGCGATCAACAGCGCAACACCGCTGACCAGATTGAAAAAACCGTAAGCCGTGCCGCGCAGATCCGCGGGAGCAGTGTCGGCCACCATGACCGCCATAAGGCCTTGCGTCATGCCCATGTGAACGCCCCAGACCGCCACACCGGCAAGCACCACGGCCCAATGGGCGGAACTGGCCAAGATCAGGTCAGCCACGATCAGCACGACCAGCCCCCCGATCAACAGGGATTTGTGGCTGACCCGATCCGAAAGACGGCCGAAGGGGTAGGCCGACAGCGCATAGGCCAGGTTCATCGCTACCATGACCAGCGGGACGGTGGCCAGCGGGATGCCGCTTTGCTGGGCACGCAAGACCAGAAACGCCTCGCTGAAGCGCGCCAGCGTAAAGACGGCGCCGATGCCAACCGCCTGCCAATAGGCGGCCGGAAGACGCGAAAGACTGGCCCGCCGGATCGGATTTTGTCGGATAGCTCCGGGCAAAGGCTTCGGCTCCTTCACCCCGAAAGCCAGCAGGACCACAGCCATGGCACCGGGGATGACCGCAACCCAGAACACCGCCTGAAAGTTGTTGGACCACAAAAGCATCAGCCCCACCGCAATCAGCGGTCCGGCGAATGCGCCCACCGTATCCAGCGATTGGCGCAAGCCAAACGCCGCACCGCGCAGCTCGGGCGGTGTGATGTCGGCGACCAGCGCATCGCGCGGCGCGCCACGAATGCCCTTGCCCACGCGGTCGATCATCCGCGCGGTCAACACGACGCCCACGCTGGGGGCAAGGGCGAACAACGGCTTGGTGATCGCCCCAAGCCCGTAGCCGATCAGCGCCAACCCTTTGCGCCGCCCGAACCAATCGCTCAGCACGCCGGAAAACACCTTGACGATCAGGGCGGTTGCTTCAGCCAGCCCCTCGATCAAACCGATCATCAACGCACTGGCACCCAAGGAGGTGACCAGGAACAGCGGCAGCAGGCTGTGGATCATCTCGGACGAGATATCCATCAAGAGGCTGACGAAGCCCAGAACCCATATCCCGGTTGGAATCTGACTGCGGTTGTGTATGACCATTGTCGCGGCTCCGGGATGAAAACTGGATGGGCGATATCCGGACTTTGCGTCGGCGTCCCGCAACTGCGCAACATGATCGCTCAGCTGCAAACCTGGAAAGTGCGGCCTGGCGGAAAGGCTAGCACGGTAAAGGGCATGGTGAGGGGCGTCGCTTCTGCCTCGTCGGCGCTGGATTTGGCCGAAGGCGCACCAACAGCTGAAATGGGTGGCCACAGGCCACCCATTTCTTCTTCAATCGAAGCGCTTGATCTCGCTGTACGCACCCGCAACGCGGAGCGTCACACTGACGGGTGTATCGCCACGATTGCGCCAGAACCAGCCGTGGTTACCGGTGAAGGCGGCCGTCAGCTCGCCTGCGGCTTGCGCAACAGCACGGCCCTTTTCATAGCTGATCTCGTTGCCAGACCCGTCGCCGTGCAGGTCGAAGTTGACCTCTCCGCCCTCGACCGCCCATTCAAACGGGGCGACGGCGCCTTTCTCCATCACCAGCTTGATCTCGATGCCCTGACCGGGGTCCAGCGCAAAGGTGATCTCGTCTTTCCATACCGGTGCTTCCACCGGGGCTTCCTGTGCGTAAGCCGTGCCGACAATGGCACCGAAGATCACATCCAGAAGGCCGGGTTGCCACGACGATTGCGGCTCGACCTGGCCTTCCATCATGAGACGGTCGGCCTCGGCCTCTTCGGCAAGCTGCGCCTTGATCTCGCCCATCTCGGTCAGGCCAAGGACGCCGCCGATGCCGGTCGGGTCGATCCCGTATTCCGAGGGCCAGACCACCGTGACAAGGATCAGCGCCGCCGCCCCTGCCGCGATGGCGGTAGAGCGCCAGAGCTGACGTGCAGTCGGCAGATCGTCAAGGTTCGGTCTTTGTGCGTTGTGCATGGTTTATCCTTTCACGAGAGCGCGAGGCCCGTCAGTTGGTAAAAGACAAGAAGGAAGCCCGCCGACATCATCACGACATTGGCGGTATAGGCCTGGCCCCAGAACCGGGGCGATCTGCGCCAGAAACCCATCGCGATGAGGATGATCGACAGTGCCAGAAGCTGGCCCAGTTCGACCCCGATGTTGAAGGCGATCAGGTTGCCCAGAAGGCCTTCGGGTGAGATGTCATAGTCGAGGATCTTGGTCGCAAGGCCGAAGCCGTGCAGCAGGCCGAAGATCAGCGTCGCCGCACGGGTATCGGGTTGCACCCCGAACCAGCGTTGAAACGCACCAAGGTTGTCCAGCGCCTTGTAGACCACCGAAAAACCGATGATGGCGTCGATGACGTAAGCGTTGATCTTGATGCCGAACCAGACGCCCGCCAGCATCGTCACCGAATGGCC
>JANNRR010000177.1:0-26199 GCA_031401675.1 Paracoccaceae bacterium | reverse complement strand
CGGTCAACCTCTCGTTCGGCGGCAAGGGCGTCGGCATTGACCTGAAGCCATGATCCATCCGGCGGCGGGGCCATCCCGCCCCGCCGCCCCCGCCACCCGGAGCCTTCGCATGACCGCCCACCGCCGCAGCCCGCAGCCCCTTGGCCAGCGCCCCCGGGTGCTGGAAATGGCCGGGGTCGACAAAAGCTTCAGCGGCAATGTCGTCGCCCTGAAGCGGATGTCGCTGACGGTGAACGAGGGCGATTTCATTTCGCTGCTCGGCCCCTCCGGCTGCGGCAAATCGACGGCGCTGCGGCTGATCTCGAACCTGATGCACCCGACCTCGGGCCGCATCCTGTGGCAGGGCGGGCAGACCAGCGGCGATCTGGGCATGGTGTTTCAGGAACCGACACTGATGCCCTGGGCCACTGTGGCACAGAACGTCTGGCTGCCGTTGCGCATCCGCGGCCAGTCCTTCGGCTCGGTCAAGTCCGACATCGCCGAAACCCTGCGTCTGGTCGGCTTGGAAAGCTTTGCAGACGCCTATCCGCGCGAATTGTCGGGCGGCATGAAGATGCGGGTCGCCATCGCCCGCGCGCTGGTCACCAACCCGCGCCTGATCCTGATGGACGAGCCGTTCGCGGCACTGGATGAAATTACCCGGCACCGGCTGAACAACGACCTGCTGGCGCTCAAGGCCAAGATCGGCTGCACGGTGATTTTCGTCACGCATTCGGTGTTCGAGTCGGTGTTCTTGTCGGACCGCATCCTGGTGATGGCCGCCCGTCCCGGCCGTGTCATCCGCGAACTGACCATCGATGCCCCCTATCCTCGCGATGAACAGTTCCGCACCTCGGCCGAATACGCCGCCCATTGCCGCGCCACCTCGCAGGCACTGTTCGAAGCGATGGGGGAAACGGCGGGGGAAACGGCGGGCGAACCGCCGGGTGCGCACGCATGACCCTGGCCGAACCCACCGTCCCGGCCAATGACCGCACCGTCGTGATCGACGCCGAAGAACAGGCCCGTGCCCGCCGTCAGCAGGTCGAGCGCATCGGCAAATGGCTGATGCCGGTTCTGGTGATGCTGGTGCTGCTGGTCCTGTGGGACCGGGTGGTGGTCTGGAACCAGATACCGAAATACATCCTGCCCGGTCCCGGGCTGGTATGGCAAACCCTGATCAAGGACTGGGCGCTGCTGTTTTCGGCGCTGCTGGTCACCTTGCAGATCACCCTGATGGCGCTGGCCGTTGCCGTGATCGGCGGTGTCGGCCTGGCCGTGCTGTTCACCCAGTCGCGCTGGCTGGAAATGAGCTTTTATCCCTATGCCGTGATCCTGCAGGTCACGCCGGTGGTCTCGATTGCGCCCTTGATCTTCATCTATGTCGACAACCGGCTGGTCGGCCTGCTCCTGTGCGCCTGGCTGGTGGCGTTCTTCCCGGTCCTGGCCAACACCACGCTCGGCCTCAACTCCGCCGACCACAACCTGCGCGACCTGATGCGGATCTACGGTGCCAGCCGCTGGCAAAGGCTGCGCTACCTGCAACTGCCGTCCGCCTTGCCCTATTTCCTGGGCGGCCTGCGCATCGCCGGCGGCCTGTCGCTGATCGGGGCCGTCGTTTCGGAATATGTCGCCGGCACCGGCGGCATCGGCTCCGGCCTCGCCTTTCGCATCCTCGAGGCCGGCTACCGGCTCAACATCCCGCGGATGTTCGCCGCCCTCGCCCTGATCGCCGCCTCGGGTGTGGTGATCTTTGCCGGCCTGTCGTTCCTGTCGTTCATGCTGCTGCGCAAATGGCATGAAAGCGCCATCAAGCGGGAGGTTTGATGGATTTCGCCACCCTGCCCCCCGGCCCCGTGACCCTGCAAAACGTCTCCATCCCTGCCTGCCTCCTTGGCCGGCCCGGCGACCTGATCCGCACGTCGCTGTCCATCGCCGAGGGCAGGATCACGGCCGCGCCCGGTGCCCCGGTGGACATGAAGGGCGCAATGCTGTTCCCCACCTTCACCGACATGCACACCCATCTCGACAAGGGCCACATCTGGCCGCGCGCCGCCAACCCCGATGGCACCTTCCTCGGCGCGCTGACCACCGTCGGCGCAGACCGCACCGCCAACTGGACTGCCGAGGACGTGGCAACCCGCATGGAGTTCTCGCTGCAATGCGCTTATGCGCATGGCACCAGCGCGGTCCGTACTCACCTCGACGCCATTCCGCCGCAGGATGCAATCAGCTTTCCGGTGTTCGCCGCCAAACGCGCCGAATGGGCCGGACGCATCACCCTGCAGGCTGTCTGCCTGATCGGTGCCGACGATTTCTCGACCGACGGCCCGTTCCGCAACACCGCCGACATCGTCGCCGCGTCCGGCGGCGTTCTCGGCATGGTCACCTACCCGATGCCCGACATCGGGACCCGCATCACCCAATTCCTGCGGATGGCTGCCGACCGCGGCCTCGGCGCCGATTTCCACGTCGACGAAACCCTCGATCCAACATCCAACACCCTGCACCTGATCGCCGAAGCCGTGCTGCACACCGGTTTTGCCGCTCCGGTCGTGGTCGGTCACTGCTGCTCGCTTTCCACAATGCCCGAACCGGACGCCCTGAACACCCTTGACCTGGTGGCGAGAGCCGGGATCACCGTCGTCTCGCTCCCGCTCTGCAATCTTTACCTGCAGGACCGCCACGCCCACCGCACCCCCCGGCTGCGCGGCATCACCCTGATCCACGAAATGAAAGCCCGTGGCATCATGGTCGCCTTCGCCTCCGACAACACCCGCGACCCGTTCTATGCCTACGGCGACATGGACATGCTGGAGGTGATGCGTGAAGCCACCCGCATCGGCCACCTCGATCATGCCGGCACTGACTGGCCGCTGGCCTTCACCGTGAACCCGGCCCGCGCCATGGCCCTGCCGGCCCCGAGCCTCGCGCCCGGTGCCCCGGCCGATCTGATCCTGTTCAGGGCTCGCACCTGGACCGAACTGTTCGCCCGCCCGCAATCCGACCGTATGGTGATCCGTGCCGGCCGCCAGCTCACCCGGCACCTGCCCGACTACGCCAGCCTCGACCCGCTGATGGAAACCCCATGAACATCGAAGCCGCCAAAGCTGCCCTGCGTCATCTGGATATCGACGAGAACCCGGTCTCGGTCCGCGCCAAAAGCCGGGATTTCTTCTGGTACTCGCCGGTGCTGAAAGCCCGGCTCGACCATGTCACCGCCGATTTCGTGGTTGCGCCGAATAGCGAGGCCGAGGTCATCGAGGTGCTGAAGGTCTGCTACCAGCACGATGTCCCGGTCACCACGCGCGGGGCCGGAACCGGCAACTACGGCCAGGCCATGCCGCTGGCCGGCGGCTGCATCCTGCACATGAAACACCTGAACGCGGTCACCGCCATCCACCCCGGCCGCGTCGTGGTGCAACCCGGCTGCCTGCTCAAGGATCTGGATGCCGCCACCAAAGCCCACTCCAATCAGGAGATCAGGATGTTTTCCTCGACCTGGGCCACCGCCACCATCGGCGGCTTCATCGCCGGCGGCTCGGGCGGTGTCGGCTCCTGCACCTGGGGGGCATTGCGCGACCTTGGCAACATCATCCGCCTGCGGGTGGCGACGATGGTGTCCGAGCCGCGCCTTCTGGAATTCACCGGCGAGGAATTGCACCGCGTCAGCCACGCCTACGGCACCAACGGCATCATCACCGAGGTCGAGATGCCGCTGGCTCCGGCCTATGACTGGGTCGAGATGTTCGTCACCCTCGAGACGTTTCCCGAAGCCGCCACCTTTGCCCATGACCTCGGCAACGAGGACGGCATCCTGAAAAAACTGATCACCGTGTTCGAGGCCCCGATCGCCCAGGACTACTTCCAGCGCGTCGCCCCGCACATCAGACCCGGCCAGCAGCTCATCGCCCTGATGATCGCCCCGCACGCGATGGACGGTTTCCAGACCTTCACCGCCCGCCGTCCCGGGGCGCGGATCATCTGGCGCTCCGACCGGCCCGGATGGGACCGCGAACCCGGGCCGGTATTCGAGTATGGCTGGAACCACACCACGCTCCGCGCCCTGAAAGTCGATCCCGCCATCACCTATCTGCAGGTCCGCTACGCCGCCCCGGACGCATTGGCCCGGATCGAGGCCATCCGCGCCGCGCTGGCCCCCGAGGTGCTGCAGCATCTGGAAGTCATGCAGGAAGCCGGCCGCACCATGTTCGCCGGCCTGTCGCTGGTGAAATTCACCACCGAGGCCCGCCTCGATGAAATCGTGCGCATCCACGAAGATTTTGGCTGCATGGTGTTCAACCCGCACCGCTACACCCTCGAAGAAGGCGGCCGCCAAAGCGTCGATTCCCGCCAGCTTGCCTTCAAGCGCGAAGCCGACCCCAAGGGCCTGTTGAATCCCGGCAAGATGATCGCCTGGGATGATCCCGGCTTCGGCTACGACCGGATGTATCACTACGCCAAGCTGCGGGCCGCCGAGTGAGCGCCCGGCAACAGCGGGGGGCCGTCTGCCCCCCACGCGCTCTGCGCTCCCCCCGAGGATATTTGAGAAAAAGAGAAGGGGCTTTCTTCTTTTCACAAATATCCCCGCCGGAGGCTCCGGCAGCGGGGACGCAGGCGGGCGAATGACAAAAGCGCTGATCCTGTTCGCCCATCCCTGCGCCGAAAGCTTTTCGGCGGCGCTGCACGAAACCGTCGTGACCACGTTAACCGGACGCGGCTGGGACGTCGACGACTGCGACCTGAACGCCGAGGGCTTTTCGCCGGTGCTGACGGCGCAGGAACGCCGTGCCTATCACGACGTCGGGCCAAACGTCGAACCGGTCCGCGCCCATGTCGAGCGGTTGCAGCGGGCCGAGGCGCTGGTGCTGGTATTTCCGGTGTGGAACTTCGGTTTTCCGGCAATCCTCAAGGGCTACTTCGACCGGGTGTTCCTGCCCGGCGTGTCGTTCCGGCTGGAAAACGGCCGGGTGCTGCCCAATCTTACCCGGATCCGCACGCTGGCCGCCGTCACCACCTATGGCGGCAGCCGGCTGCGCGCCGTCCTGGCCGGCGATCCGCCACGCCATATCGTCAAGCGCGCCGTCTGGCATGTAACGCGGCCGCAAAAGATGAAATATCTGGCGCTCTATGATATGAACCGCGCCAGCGACGACCAGCGCCGCCGCTATCTTGCGACGGTGCAACGCGAAATGGAGCGGCTGTGACATGCGGGCCCTCATCGTTTTCTGTCACCCCTGCAAGGAAAGCTTCAACGTCGCGGTGCGCGACACCGTCACCGACCAGCTTCGCGCCGCCGGGGCCGACATCCGCATCCACGATCTCTATGCTTCGGGATTCGTGCCGGTGCTGACCTGGGCGGAATGGAAGGGCTATCTGACCACCCCGGACAACCGCGCCCCGGTCGACCGGGAATGCGCCGACGTCGCCTGGTGCGACACGCTGATCTTCATCTATCCGACCTGGTGGTACGGCCTGCCGGCGATGCTGAAGGGCTGGCTGGACCGGGTGCTGCTGCCCGACGTGGCGTTTCTGATGCCGGACGCCACGCACCGCACCATCCGCCCCGGCCTTGGCCACATCACCCGGCTGGCGGTATTTACCACCTGCGGCGCCAGCTGGTGGCTGACCCGGCTGATCGGCGCACCGGGCAGGCGCACTCTGATGCGCGGCGTCGGCTACCTGTGCGCGCGCGGCAAACGTACCGCCTTTGCCGCCCACTATCTGATGGACAACTCGACCCCCGAAAGCCGCGCCCGGCATCTGGCCCGGGTCGCCGCCCGGATGCACCGGCTGATCGGCCCAGCCGCCGCTACGGTCCGTGCAGAGACCAAGACCGAGGCTGCCGAATGATCGCCCCGCCGCCGCGCCGCCTCGACTGGGCCGACTACCGCACCACTGAATATGCCGGCATCGATCCTTTGCGCACCATCGCGGTCCTGCCAACCGCCGCGATCGAACAGCACGGCCCGCATCTGCCGGTCGGCACCGACACGCTGATTGCCGAATTCATGCTGGCCGAGGTGCGCCGGCTCTGTCCCGACGATCTCGACATCCGCATCCTGCCGACCCAGGCCGTCGGCAAATCGAACGAGCATCTGTTCGCCCCCGGCACACTGACCCTTGCGGCGGAAACCGCGCTGCGCGCCTGGACCGAGATCGGTCTGTCCGTCGCCCGCGCCGGGGTGCGCAAGATCGTGCTGGTCAACAGCCACGGCGGCAATCTGGACCTGATCTCGATCCTGTCGCGCGAACTGCGGGTCCGCGCCGGCATGCTGGCGGTGAAATGCCAGTGGACCGGTTTTGGTGCCCCGCCCGGCCTCTACACCGACCACGAGCTGAAATTCGGCATTCACGGTGGCGACATGGAAACCTCGCTGATGCTGGCCTGCCGACCCGAAACCGTCGACATGGCGCAGGCGCAGAACTTCCGCTCATCGGCCGAGGCCGCCGCGATCCCGCCCACCGGCCCGCTGTCCTACGGCTGGATCGCCACTGACCTCAATCCCGCCGGCACCGTCGGCAATGCCGGGCTGGCCAGCCCGGAAAAGGGCCGGGCCACCGCGCTGCATCAGGCCAAGGGCTTCATCGCATTGCTGCGCACTGTCGCTGCCCAGCCCCTGACCGGCCTCGACCCGCCGCGCCCGACCCTCTGACACTCTCGCCAGAACGATTGGCGCGGCCTGCGCTGCGCCCGCCGAACGCCCCCGGTGAACGCGACCGGTCTGCGGCACAACATTTCATGCGGCCCCCTTGACCTTCCAGTCACGGGAACCCTTATCTATCCTGCAAAGGGGATTTGCCATGCATCAGGCACGCCACACCAGCTTCCGGGTCGACGGCATGACCTGCGCCGGATGCGCCGGTCGGGTCGAACGCGCCGTGGCCGCCCTGCCCGGCGTGCAGTCGGTCGCCGTGAACCTCGCCACCCGCACCCTGACCACCGATTATGACGCGCCCGCCGATGCGTACGGGATTGCCGGTGCAATCGACAAGGCCGGCTACCACGCCGTCACCGAGGATACCCGCCTGAGCATCGACGGCATGACCTGCGCCACCTGCGTCGGCAAGGTCGAGCGGACGCTGCAAGCGCTGCCCGGCGTCATTGCAGCCGACGTCAACCTTGCCACCCGCACCGCCACGGTCCACCATCTGGCGGGCGCGCTGACTCCGACCGAGATTGCCGGCACCGTCAGCCGTACCGGCTACACCGCGACCCCGGTCACCAGCGACACACCCCGCGCACCGGACCCGACTGTCGCCGAAACCGCCGACCTGCGCCGCCAGCTTCTCCTGTCCGCTGCCCTGACCCTGCCGGTGTTCATCCTCGCCATGGTCAGCCACCTGATCCCCGGCTTTCATCACTGGGTGATGGCGACCATCGGCATACAGACCAGCTGGCTGATCCAGTTTGTGCTGACCACGCTGGTGCTCGCCTTCCCCGGACGGGTGTTCCTGCGCAAGGGCCTGCCTTTGCTGGCCCGGGCCGAGCCCGACATGAATTCGCTGGTGGCGCTCGGCGCCATCGCCGCATGGTCCTATTCCACCGTCGCCACCTTTGCCCCCCTGCTGCTGCCCGTCACCGCCCGGGCGGTGTATTTCGTGGCGGCGGCAGTCATCGTCACCCTGATCCTCTTGGGCCGGATGCTGGAGGCCCGGGCCCGTGGTCAGGCCGGACAGGCCATCCGCCGCCTGGTCGACCTGACCCCGCAAACCGCCCGCGTCACCCGGCCCACCGGCAGCTATGACCTGCCGCTGGCCGAATTGCGCCCGGGCGACGTCGTGCTGACCCGCCCCGGCGAACGCATCGCCGCCGACGGAACCGTGACCGACGGCACTTCTTGGGTCGATCAGTCGATGCTGACCGGGGAACCCGCGCCGATGGCAAAAGCGCCCGGTGACCCAGTGACCGGCGGCACCGTCAACGGCGCCGGCGCGCTCAGCTTCACCGTCACCCGTTCCGGCGATCAATCGACACTGGCCCGCATCATCCGGCTGGTCGAGGAAGCGCAGGGCGGCAAGCTGCCGATCCAGTCGCTGGTCGACCGTGTCACCCGCGTCTTTGTCCCCGTCGTCATTGCCATTGCGCTGCTGACCGTCGCCGCCTGGCTCGCTTTCGGTCCCGGCCTTGCCCATGCGCTGGTGGCCGGTGTCTCGGTCCTGATCATCGCCTGCCCCTGCGCCATGGGTCTGGCGACGCCAACCTCGATCCTGGTCGGCACCGGGCGCGGCGCCGAACTGGGCCTATTGTTCCGCAAGGGCGAGGCGCTGCAGCGGCTGGCCGCGGTCAAGGTGGTGGCGTTCGACAAGACCGGCACCCTGACGCTCGGCCACCCGGTCTTTACCGACCTGATCGTGGCACCAGACCTGATCGCGGCAGGGGGCCTGATCGGCCCGGACCACAGCGCCGATGACCTGCTGGCAACCATTGCCGCCGCCGAGGTGCGGTCCGAACATCCGACCGCCCGCGCCATCGTGGCCGAGGCGGCGCGCCGCGGCCTGACGCTGCCTGCCGCCACCGGCTTCAGCGTTCTGCCCGGCCTTGGCGTCACCGCCACGGTGAACGGCAAGATGATCACGGTCGGCTCTGCCGCACTGCTGGCCCGGTCGGGTATCGCCCCGGGACGCCTGTCGGTGGCAGCCGACAGCCTCGCCGCTGCCGGAAAATCGCTGGTGTTCGCGGCAATCGGCCATGACGCCGTGGCGGTGCTGGCCGTAGCCGACCGCCTGAAACCGGGGGCCGCCGCCAGCATCGCAGCCCTGAAAGCGGCGGGTCTGGTGCCGGCGCTGATCACCGGCGACGCCGGCACCACCGCGGCCCTGCTGGCCCGCGAGCTTGGCATCGCGGCGGTGACCGCCGAAGCCCTGCCCCAGACCAAGGTCGACGCCATCGCCCTGCTGCGCGAGACCTGGGGCCCGGTGGCCTTTGTCGGCGACGGCATCAACGACGCCCCGGCGCTGGCGGCGGCCGATGTCGGCATCGCCATCGGAACCGGCACCGATGTCGCCATCGAATCCGGCGATGTCGTGGTGATGTCGGGCGATCCTGCGGCGGTGCTGACCGCCTGGCGGCTCAGCCGGGCGACGATGGCCAATATCCGGCAGAATCTGATCTGGGCCTTTGGCTACAACGTCGCCCTGATCCCGGTCGCCGCCGGCCTGTTCTATCCCTGGTCCGGCCTGATGCTGTCGCCGATGCTGGCGGCAGCCGCCATGGCCGCCTCGTCGGTGCTGGTCGTCGGCAATGCCCTGCGCCTCCAGCGGGCCGCCCGATGAACATCACCGAGGTTGCCGAACAGGTCGGCCTGCCGCCGAAAACCATCCGCTACTACGAGGATATCGGCCTGATCCGCCCGCTGCGCCAGGCCAACGGCTACCGCGCCTTCCGGCCAAGCGACCTGCACAAGCTGGCATTCCTCGGCCGCGCCCGCCGCCTCGGCTTTTCGATCGCCGATTGCCGCGCCCTCTTGGCGCTCTATGAGGATCAAAGCCGGGCCAGTGCCGACGTCAAGGTGCTGGCCAGCCAGCATCTCGCCGAAATCGCCATCAGAATCGCCGAACTGGAAGCAATGCACGCCACCCTGTCCGACCTTGTGGTGCATTGCGCCGGTGACCAGCGCCCCGATTGCCCGATCCTGCACGGCCTCGCCGAAAAGCCCTGATGGCGCCCGGCTTCATTCCGGCTCAAATATCCCCGCCGGAGGGTCCCGGCCCTGCCACAGGAGCCTCCGGCGGGGATATTTGAGCCGGAATGAACGGAACAGGGTGCGCTTTTGCGCTGTCGGAGTTTGCACCGCCCGCCCGCCTATTCCCGCGCCCGCAACACCTGCGCCGGGCGCGCCGCCAGCGGGGCCCAGGCGAACGCCAGCCCGGCCAGCAGCGTCGCCAGCACGCCGCCCGCCACGATCCCCAGCGCCGACACCCACTCGAACCGGTAGTCCGCCTCCATCACGAACACCATCACCCCCCATCCGGCCAGCCCGCCCGCCACCACCGCCACAACGCCTGCCGCTGCCCCCAGCATGCCGGCACGCAGCGCGAAGCTCAGAAGAATCCGCCCCCGCGCCGCCCCCAGCACCTTCAGCACCGCCGCCTCGAACAAACGCGCCCGCGTCCCCGCCGCCGCCGCGCCGATCAGCACGACGAAACCGGTCAACAGCGTCGCCCCGGCAGCATAGGAGGTGGCGGCGGCAATGCCGTTCAGCGCCTCGGTCACCCGCTCGATGGCATCGCGGACCCGGATCGCGGTGATGTTGGGATAATCGTTGGCCAGATCGCGCAGGATCGCCGCTTCGGCTTCCGGCGCGGCATAGACCGTCGAGATGAAGGTGTGCGGCGCCCCCGCCAGCGCCGACGGGTTCATCGACAGCACGAACCCGATGCCGGCGGTGGAAAAATCCACATGCCGGAAACTGGTGATGGTCGCCGCGATATCGCGCCCCAGGATGTTCACCACCATGCGGTCACCGAGCTTCAACCCGATCTCCTCGGCCTCCTCGGCGGCAAACGAAATCTGCGCCGGTCCCACATAATCCTCGGGCCACCATTCGCCGGCAGTCAGCGACACGTTCGGCGGCAACCGCTCGGAATAGGTCACCCCGCGGTCGCCCGTCACCACCCAGTGCTCGCCCGCCACCTCGCGCGCCGGGCGGCCGTTGATCTCGGTGATCACCCCGCGCAGCATCGCCGCCGACTCCACCTTGGTCACCAAAGGATCGCCCGCCAGCCGCGCCTCGTAGCCCGGCATCTGGTCGTTCTGGATATCGACAAAGAAATAGCTCGGGGCCCGCGCCGGCAGATCGCGCGCAATCGAGGCGCGCAGGTTGGCATCGATCTGCCCCACCGCCGCCAGCACCGACAGCCCCAGCCCCAGCGACAGGATCACCGACGCCGCCTCCTGCCCTGGCCCGCCGACAGCACCGAACGCCAGCCGCAAGGCGGTCCGCCCGCGCAACGCTGGCGCGCGCGCCGCCGCCCGCGCCAGTCGCCGCACGCCCCAGGCCGCCAGCACCAGGATCGCCAGCGCCCCGGCAATGCCCGCCGCACTCCACAGCGCCAGCGCCGCCACCCCGGAAAACCCCGCCGCCGCCCCGACCAGCGCCGCGATCAGCGCGATCGTCACCGCCAGATAGACCGGTCGCGGCCACGCCCGCCGCCCGTCGCCCGCATCGCGGTACAGCGCCGCCGCCCGCACCTGCTCGGTCCGCGCCAGCGGCCACAGCGTGAACAGCATCGCCGTCAGCACGCCGTACAGCGCCGCCTCGGCCAGCGGCCCGGGATAGACCGCCGTCGCCACCGGGATCGGCAGCCGCGCCTCGATCAGCGGCGCAAAAAGCAGGGGCGCCACCGCCCCGATCCCCAACCCCAGCGCCACGCCCACCAGCGTCAGCGCGCCCACCTGCAGGAAATACACCAGAAAGATCGTGCCGCCGTCGGCCCCCAGGGTCTTCAGCGTGGCAATCACCCCGGTCTTGCCCTCCAGATAGGCGCGCACCGCCGCCGACACCCCGACCCCGCCGACCGCCAGCCCGGCCAACCCGACCAGTACCAGAAATGACCCGATGCGCTCGACGAACCGCTCCACCCCCGGCGCGCCGCTGCGCCGGTCCTGCCAACGCACACCCTTGTCGCGGAACCGGGCATCCGCTTCGGCCTCCAGCGCCGCCAGGTCGGCCCCGGCCGGCAGGATCAGCCGGTACTCGGTCTCATACAGCGTCCCCGGCTGCAGTAACTGCGATCCGGCCAGCGCCGCCGTGGTCACGATGGTGCGCGGCCCCAGCGAAAAGCCGCCCGCCGCCGAATCCGGCTCGCGCAGCAACACCGCACTCAGCCGGAAATCCTGCACCCCCAGCCGGAACACATCGCCCGGGCGCAAACCCAGCCGGTCCACCAGCACCCGGTCCATCACCGCGCCCGGCAGCCCGCCCTGATCGCCCAGAGCCGCGTCCAGCGCCATCTCGGGCTCCAGCCGGACCGCACCATACAGCGGATAGGCGGCATCGACGCCCTTGACCTGGGTCAGCGCCCGCTCCGCGGCTTCACCGCTGCCGATCGTGGCCATCGAGCGGAAATCGACGGTCTCCGATATCGCCAGCGCCTTGGCCGCCATCCACTCCCGCTCCTCGGCATCGGCAAAGCGGTAGGTAAACTCCAGCTGTGCATCGCCGCCCAGCAGCACCGCCCCCTGATCACGCAAGCCGGCCTCGATCGAAGCCCGCACCGAGCCCACGGCAGCTATCGCCCCGACCCCCAGCGCCAGACACAACAGGAATATCCGGAACCCGCCCAAGCCACTGCGCAACTCGCGCCGGGCAATCCGCGCCGCAACCGCCAGGTTCATTGCGCCGCCCTCGCCCCGGCCTTGTCGTCCAGCCCGAACCTGATTTCCTGCGCTGCCTGCACGTCCCGCCCACCCTGCCGGTCGTCGCCGACGATCCGCCCGTCCGCCAGCCGCACCACCCGGTCGCAGCGTGCCGCCAGGTCGGGCGCATGCGTCACCAGAACCAGCGTGCAGCCATAAAGATCGCGCAGGCCGAACAAAATCTCCATGATCGCCGCACCGTTGGCCCCGTCCAGATTGCCGGTCGGCTCGTCGGCCAACAGGATCGCCGGACGCGGCGCCGCCGCCCGCGCCAGCGCCACCCGCTGCTGTTCGCCACCCGACAACTGGCTGGGATAATGGTCGAGCCGCGCCCCCAACCCCATCGCCCGCAACTCGGCCTCGGCCCGCGCGAACGCATCACCGACCCCGGCCAGTTCCATCGGCGTCGCCACGTTTTCCAGCGCGGTCATCGTCGGAATCAGGTGGAAGGATTGGAACACAACCCCCATATTCCCCCGACGGAACCGCGCCAGCGCATCCTCTTTCATCGCCGAAAGGTCCTGCCCCAGCGCCCGCACTGTCCCGCCGCTGGCCCGTTCCAGCCCGCCCAGCAGCATGAGGAGCGACGATTTGCCCGACCCCGACGGCCCGACCAGCCCCAACGTCTCGCCCCGCGCCACCTCCAGCGTGATCCCGCGCAGGATCTCCACCCGCCCGGCATTGCCATTCAGCGCCAGCGACACATCTTTCAGTGACAACACGAGTTCACTCGGGACCAGATCTTTCGGGGCAGGCAGCATGCGGCGGTTCCTTCGGACAATGCGCTTAACGGCATATGGGGCAAAGCGCGCCCTGCGCAACTCTGCCGTGTTCCTTCTGGCGGCAACAGGCGCTGCCACCGCAGAACCGATCACGCTTCTGGCACTCGGCGACAGCCTGACTCAGGGATACGGCCTGCGCACCGAGGACGGTCTGGTGCCGCAACTGCAAGCCTGGCTGACCGGGCGCGGCCATGATGTCGTGGTCGTCAATGCCGGGGTGTCGGGCGACACCACCGCCGGCGGCCTCGCCCGCCTCGGCTGGTCGCTGACGCCCGAGGTTGATGCGGTGCTGGTCGAGCTTGGCGGCAACGACCTGTTGCGCGGCATCGACCCCGCCACCGCCCGCGCCAACCTTGACGGCATCCTGCAGGGCACCAGCGCCCGCGCCCTGCCGGTGCTGCTCATCGGCCTGAAAGCCTCCGGCAACTTCGGCCCCGACTACCGCGCCGCGTTCGACGCCATGTACCCCGAACTGGCCGCCAAGTACGGTGCCGACCTTTATGGCAACTTCTTCCAGCCACTCGCCGCCGCCGGCGGGCCCGGCGTCAGCGATGCCCTGATGCAGTCCGATGGCATCCACCCCAACGCCAAAGGCGTGCAACTTGTCGTCGAAGCCCTCGGCCCGCAGGTCGAGGCGCTACTGGCCCGCGTCGCCACCCCCTGACCTCCCCGGTCTTTGTTCCGCAAATATCCCCGCCGGAGGCACCCGCCCCGCCGCCCCGCCGCCAGCAACGTCCGGAAATCCGGCGCTGGCATCCAACCCAACGCCAAAAGCCTGCTGCTCGTCGCCGAAGCCCCCGGCCCGCAAGTCGGGGCGTTCCCGGCCCGCGCCGCCACCCCTTGACCTCCCCGGTCTTTGTTCCGCAAATATCCCCGCCGGAGGCACCCGCCGCCCCACCAGCCCCGCCGTCTGCCGTGCGTTCCCTGCGCCCCCACCCTGCGCGCCCACCCTGCGCGCCCCAGCCCTGCACCCCAAGCCCTGCGCCCCCCGCCGGCACAACTTGCCCACTGGCCATTTCCGCCGGTTCCGGCAACACTGCAGCCGTTCTTCAGCACGAGGCACCACGTGGCACCACGAGGCACCATGGCCATGCTTTCCCGTCTCGCCGACCTGATCGGCCCCGGCCGCGTCCTGACCGGCCCCGACATGGCCCGCTATAGCCGTGACTGGATGGGCACCTATCACTGGACCCCGACCGCCGTCCTGCGCCCGGCAGATACCGCGCAGGTCGCCGCCATCCTGCGCCTGTGCCACGCCACCGGCACCCCCATCGTCCCCATCGGCGGCAACACCGGCCTGACCGGCGCCACCAAAGCCGAACACACCCTGATGCTCTCGCTTGAACGCCTCAACCGGATCACCGCCATCAACCCCGCCGCCCGCACCGCCACCGTGCAGGCCGGCGTCGTCCTGTCGCGCCTGCATGACGCTGTCGCCGACCACGGCCTGATCTATCCGCTCTACTTCGGGGCCCGCGGCTCGGCCCAGATCGGCGGCACCCTGTCCACCAACGCCGGCGGCTCCAACGTGCTGCGCTACGGCAACGCCCGCGCCCTCTGTCTGGGGCTGGAAGTGGTGCTGGCCGACGGCACCATCCTCAACCTGCAATCGCAACTGCACAAGGACAACTCCGGTTACGACCTCAAGGACCTGTTCATCGGCGCTGAAGGCACGCTTGGCATCATCACCGCCGCCACCCTGAAACTGCACCCCAAACCGCGCGCCACCGCCACCGCCATGGTGGCCATGGCAAGCCTCCCCCCCGCCCTCAGCCTCCTCAACACCCTGCAGCAAGCCACCGGCGGCATGGTCGAGGCCTTCGAATACATGCCCGCCCCCTACATCACCCGTCTCGCGCGCATCCGTCCCGACATGCGTCCGCCCTTCGCCCAAACCCACCCGGTCAACATCCTGGTCGAGGTTGCCTCCACCGCCCCGCGCGACGCCACGCCGGGCGCAGACGGCACCATCCCCCTCACCACCCTGCTCGAACAAACCCTGGCCGAGATGCTCGAAGCCGGAACCGCACTCGACGCCACCATCGCCACTTCCGGAGCGCAACGCACCGAAATGTGGGCCCGCCGCGAAGCCGCCGCCGAAGTCACCACCGACCCCCGCCCCCCGGTGGACAGCGACGTGGCGCTACCCTTGGACGCCGTCGCCACCTTCCTCTCGATGGCCGAAACCCGCATCGCGAAACTCGACCCCGACGCCGAAACCTTCGTCGTCGCCCACCTCGGCGACGGCAACGTCCACCACACCATCTGGCCCAGCCGCGACGACGCCACCCTGCGCGACACCATCCGCGAAACGGTGGAGGACGTGGTCGCCGAGCTAAAAGGCAGCTTCTCCGCCGAACACGGCATCGGCCTCACCAAACGCCCGACCATGGAGCGTCGCAAAGACCCGGCGGCGTTGGCGGTGATGCGGCAGATCAAGGCGGCGCTGGACCCCAAGGGGATACTCAATCCGGGGAAGGTGTTGGGGTAAGTTATTGCTTGGCGGCAGCGATCAATATAGGCAGTCCGCTCAGGGAGACCTCATGTTCAGAGAGCTTGCCATCGTTCTTGATCGTAAGTTTCATTCTGACTTCCTCGAGGCTGCCCGTAAAATCATTCTTGTCCAAATCTACCATTGTAAAGATCCATTTCCCCTTCGCACGGGTTCCGATAAATGCGCTCGCGTCGTTGTCATTATCGGACGAGAAAGTCGAACTCTTTCCTGAGCACCGTCCCTGCCCCCGATCCATCAGCATCAGTTTTCGACCAGTGGGAGAAGTCAGAACCACTCTATGATCGTTTTCGCACTGGGTCGTATACTTGAAGAATATTTGCCACTTCACTATCTTTCCAGCGACCGGGAAAATCATAACGTTGCTTCCAGCCGCATCCTTGATTAGCTGCACATCTGAAGTCCCGTCCATTATCCTGACGACTGCAGCTACGTCGCCTACACGAACAATGGTGCTGGGGCTTGCCGTTACAGCTGTTGGGCCAAATGAAATTGTCAGAGCGGATGTCACTACGGCAGCGAATTTTGTGAAAGTACTCGCAACTTTTAAGACGATTCTGCCAAAATGGGCGCCGATTGCATTCAGAAAATGGATTGCGCTCGTCTCGACCATACGCATTGAATGATTGACTGAAGTCATCGAATTTTACCCTCTTTTGCTGTTCGGATATTTAACCAATCGTGGGGTGTGCATTCATGCGCACCCTCTCTTTCCCCACTCTCCGCAATCCGGTGCGCATGAATGCACACCCTACGCCAAACTTACTCCGTCACCATTCCGATGATACGACGAATACGGCCATTCCCCCGGATCGCTCACCAACCCATGCTTCACCGGGTTGATCCAGCAATACCGCACATGCGCCTGAAAATCCACTTCATTCCGAATGTGATGCTCCCAGAACCGGCGCTGCCACACCCGCCCATCCCCCTTCGCCACCTTTGACTTCGTCCGAGGCCTCCCCGCAACCGTAGGGTGGGGTTCCACCCCACCACTTTCCCGAGGTTCCACCCCACCACCCGTCCCGTGCGCCCATTCCGCCCTCTCCCCGGACGTCTCGATGGTGGGGTGGAACCCCACCCTACGACTCATCTCGACCTCGCCGGACCCGGTCAATGCCCGCGTGAACCTCGCCTTGATCGCGCCCATCCGCGTCGAAAAATCATGGTCCCCCTCCGGCAACCGCCACACGCAATGCATATGGTCCGGCAACACAACCCAAGCCTCTATCGTGAAAGGTCGCTCCGCCCGCGTCACCCGCACCGCCGCGCACAGATCATCAATCCTGCGCACCAGAAGGTCACTCCCCCGGTCAGCCAGATTCACCGTGAAAAACACGGCGGCTCCGGGTTGCTTCGGGCGGATATAGCTGGACATGCCCTCAACCTGCCCGGGCATGGTTAACAAATCGTAACGCCCGTAGGGTGGGGTTCCACCCCACCGCTTCGGAAGGGTTACACCCCACCTCTTTTCGCCCCCCCATTTGCGGATCAGCCCCCCAATCCCTAACAAACTCCTAACCCGCCCCGCCAACCCCTTGATTCCAAACGATCCGAAAATGTCCCGACTCGGGACATCACCCAAAGAACCCCGCCGCAGCAACTCCCGCGTCGACTCCCGTCCCACTCCACCCCCCCCCCGATCACCCCCCAACCGGCACCCAGATCACATCGTCGATCCGGGCCGCCCCTGTGGCCAGCAGCACCAGCCGGTCGAACCCCAGCGCGACGCCGCTGGCCTCGGGCATCACCTCCAGGGCCGCCAGCAACTCCTCGTCCAAGGGATAGCGCTCGCCATGGACCCGCGCCTTCTCGTCCATCTCCGACATGAACCGCCGCCGTTGCTCGGCCGGGTCGGTCAGCTCGCCAAAGCCGTTGGCCAGTTCGACGCCGCAGGCATACAATTCGAACCGCTCGGCCACGCGCGGATCATCCGCCGCCGGCCGCGCCAGCGCCGCCTCGACCACCGGGTAGCGGTCGAGGATGGTGATCCGGCCCAGCCCCAGCATCGGCTCGACCCGCGCCACCAGCAAGCGCGAGAACAGGTCGGACCAGGTGTCGTCCGCCGCCACCCGGAGCCCCGCCGCCGCCGCCGCCACCGCCAGCGCCGCCGCATCGGCGGTGCCGCCCGGGTCCAGCGTGGCCAGGAGGTCAATCCCGGCATGGCGACGGAAGGCGTCGGCCACACTCAGCCGCTCCGGCTCGACAAAGGGATCACAGTCCCGGCCGCGCCAGCGCAGCCCCGGGCTGCCCGCCGCCCGGCAGGCCAGCCGCAGCAGGGCGGCACAGTCGCGCATCAGCACCTCAGAGGGTTCGCCCACCCGGTACCATTCCAGCATGGTGAACTCCGGATGATGCAGCGGCCCGCGCTCGCGGTTGCGCCAGACATGGGCAAACGCCGCAATCCGCACTTCACCCGCCGCCAGCAGCTTCTTCATCGCGAACTCGGGCGAGGTGTGCAGATACAGCCGCCGCCCGACCCCGTCAGTGCCGATCGCTTCGGTGGCAAAGCCGTGCAGATGAGCCTCGTTGCCGGGGCTGACCTGCAACGCGGCGGGATCAACCTCGGTAAAGTCCGCGTCTGCCAGCCAACCGCGCAGCGCCGCCTGAATCCGGTTGCGGGCGAGCAGCAGTGGCCGCCGGTCAGCATGCCGGGCCGGCGTCCACCAATCGGCAGCACCGGCAGTGCGGGGGGCGGCGCTTGGAGCATCGGGGTCTGGCATGGCGGGGTCTGGCATGAAGGCGTGGCTTTCGGCTGGCGATTGCTGATCAGATGCGCTAGGGGCTGGCGCAAAGTCTGCGCGCAATACCTGCCGCACCCCGCACCCGCAAGGAAACCCACGTGAAAGTCATCGCCTCCTCGTTGCGCAAAGGCAATGTCGTCGAACTGGACGGCAGGCTTTATATCGTTCTGAACGCCGAAAACTTCCACCCCGGCAAGGGCACGCCCACCACCAGCGTCGACATGCGCCGGATTTCCGACGGGGTAAAGGTGGCCGAACGCTGGCGCACCACCGAAATGGTGGAAAAGGCCATCGTCGACGAGCGCGAATATGACTTCCTGTATGACGATGGCGAGGGCTATCACTTCATGGAACCCGCGACGTTCGATCAGGTCAGCGTTTCGGCGGACGTGGTCGGCGATCAGAAGGTGTTCCTGACCGAGAACCTGCGGGTCTATCTGAAGACCTATCAGGGCGTCGCCATCTCGATCGAACTGCCGCAAAGGGTGACGGTCGAGATTGTCGAGACCGAACCGGTGGTCAAGGGCCAGACCGCGTCATCCTCCTACAAGCCCGCCGTGCTGACCAACGGCCTGCGGGTGATGGTGCCGCCGCATATCGGGGCCGGGACCAGGATCGTGATCTCGACCGAAGACAATTCCTATGTCGAGCGGGCCAAGGCCTGAGGCGCGCCAGCGGCACGGCATCGGATGGTCGGTCAAGTCAGACGGTTCCGGCCAACGCCGGACCAAATCCGGCAGAAGCGGACCGTGGCAGATCTCGATCCCGGGGCGGTGCATCCGGACAGGGTCCGCAGTCCCCGCGACAAAATCCTTGCCAAGGATTTTGCCAAGAGTTTTCAGAAAACTCTTTGGCTCAGGTAACAATTGCGGTCGTGGTTCGGCGAGATTCGGTCAGACGGCCAGGATCCGGCGCAGGCTCTGCCGAACCCGGGACTGTCGCAAACCGCAGCCAGCTTTAGCGGAACCGGTGACCTCGATCTGCTAAACGGAGATCTGCTTGTCGGAGATCTGATTGGCGGACCCGGAGCGATTCGAACGCCCGACCCTCAGATTCGTAGTCTGTAGAATAGCACTTTTAACCCGTTTGATGGTGTTGGCTACATGTTGAAAGCTTCTACCTTTTCCGCATGTTATCTGGATTGTGTCTTGCAGGCGATTGACTGAGATAGCATGTACTTGTTACCACAGCGTTACCATGACGCAGGATTTTGAGGGTAGAGACATGACCAAGACCAACCTGAACAAGAAGACCGTTGACGACCTGCCTTTCCCCGAAAAGGGAGAACAGACCGTATGGGATGCCAAGCTGCGAGGCTTTGGAATCAGGGTAACGCGGGGGGCAAAAACCTACTTCGCCCTAGGCCGGGTAGGGGCGAAGCTGGTGCGATACAACGTAGGGTCTGCACTCGAAGACAATCCGGCTTACAGGCTTGCGGGAGACGCCAGAAACGCTGCCAGAGAGGCACTGGTAGACATGGCCAAGGGGATCAACCCCAAGGCCACTGCCCCGGAGCCTGTGCAGGCTCTCACGCTGTCCAAGGCTGCAGAGACCTACTTCGCCGGGAAGACCCTCAAGCCAAGGAGCGAGGCCAGTGTGAGGTTCGCCCTGAAATCCTATTTCGCCGACTGGATGACCAAGGAACTGCCGACAATCACCCCGGCTGATATGCTGACCCGGTTTCGCAAGATCACCAAGGACAACGGGCCGGGGGCAGCCAATCTTGGTGCCCGAGGCTTCCGGGCGATCTGGTCCTACGTAAGAAAAACCACTGCCACGGGGGGAAGCTACACCCTGCCAGACTGCCCCGTGCAGATCATATCCGCGACAAAATCATGGAACCGGCTAGAGCGCAGACAGACATATGTGACCGATGCGAGACTGTCCGACTGGTTCAAGGCTCTGGACCAGTTGACTGCCAACACTTCAGACCCGGATGCACAAGGCTTCAGGGATTTTCTTGAGTTGCTGTTGCGCACTGGTCTGCGCAGAAGCGAGGCGGAAGGGATGCTTTGGACAAACGTGGACATGCAGGGCCGGACCCTGACCATTCCCGACACCAAGAACGGCAAGGCGTTGACCCTGCCTCTCAGCACTCAGGCCATGACCATCCTGCAGCGCCGTCTTGGGGCTACCGGCGGTGCTGGCTTGGTGTTCGCTGGCAACGGCACAGGCAGGGGCCGCAGTGCTGGCCAGACGGGCAAGCTAGGCAATACGCGGGCCATGTTGAACGCTGCCAAGGAAGGCGTACCCTTCACCATGCACGACCTGCGAAGGACCTTCTGCACGCTGGCAGACGGGCTTGGCTTCAGCACCTTCACCATTAAGCGTATGATGAACCATAGCGACGGGGACGTGACGTCTGGCTACATCATCCATTCGCCGGAACGGTTGCGGGTACCCATGCAGGCAATCAGCGATGAGATTGACCGGCTGGCCAGACTGACCTAGCGCAAATAATTGCACGGCTGATTGTTGACCAAGGGTGCAGGGGTGGTACCGAATAGGAGCCACCCCAAATATATTCTGTTGTGTTGGAGATTCGCTCGCCATAGATTCAAACCGAATCCAATACCATGGATGGTGGCAATCGCCGGATTCAATCTGCAACTCGAATCCAAGAGGCCAGACCATGACACTGCAATTCAAGAAAACCCCGCTCAAGCTGATCCCAGAGAAGTTAGTCCCTCAGGTGGTTGCTCTTACGTCGCCGGGAAACGCCAACGGCTTGCTAAACCCGAAAGAGGCTGCAGCGTTTCTGACAGTATCGACATCCATGCTTGCCCGTGACAGGTGGTTCGCACGACGGGCGGGAGTCAAACCACAGTTTCCGTTCCTCAAGATCGGAGCCAGTGTCCGATACAGACTAGCTGACCTGCAGAAAATCCTTGAGGCCGGACAAGTCGGCTGATCGCCAAAAAGAATGGGGGGCGCTGAGTAACCGACGCCCCCCAAACCCGGAACTTGCAGAGACAAACAAGGGAAACTGCCCTGTGAAGGCAACGCCCTTTTATCACGACTGTTGCTGAAAGCAAGCGGGCTGATATAAGGATTGAGGGAGGCCGCTGCTACGTGACCTCCCCCGGATAGACTAGAAACGCGGCTCCCCAGCACGCAAACCTCTTTTAGCAGAAATGCAGGGGAGCGCAAGTGGGGAGCCTCAAAATTATGAGGTTACCTAGATGCCAGTCACAAATGCAGACAAATTGGACAGCAAGACCACTGGCAATGTCGTGCCGTTCTACACGAAAATTCCCGCTTCCGGGGAAAAGAACCCCTATAAACTGGATTGGGCCTCAAACCAAATCCGCGATAACTCAGTGAGATTGCTGTCACCCTTCACAGGTACGGAACGAAAGAGGCGCAGTCCGGAAGCGCAAGCGGTGCTGGGCTGGTATCTCAACGCCTGCTGGCGATCCGAGGTAATCGAATCAAACGACAGCAAGACCTTGAAGGGGCACTATTGGCTGTGGCAGTCCTATGCAAGCCTGAGCCGGATCATGTGTCTTTCCCCGAGGGAGGTTCAGACCGGTGTCGGGATACTGCGAGACAACGACATATTGAAAACCGAGATGTACTTTGTCTGGGATGGTCCCGGAAAGAACCCCGACAAGAAACCGGGCAAGGTCACATGCTTCCGCATGGTGGATGACGCCCTGAGCGTGACCAGTGTTCTTGCGCACTGGTGGTGGTGCTATCGCGACTACCTGAGCAAGATCGACTCAGACCCCGACCAATGCGCAAAGAGGGCGAGGGCTTTCTACCGCGATGCCTTGCAACTGGCCTGTGATCCACCGTCCGGACATCTGCATTCGCTGTCCGGCATGGTGGCTAGCTGGTTTGAAAACAGGAAGCCCGACATCTTTCAGGACCGTTTCAGGGACACGCTTACCCAATGCGCAAAGCATGCCAACCTGACACTGTAGGGTACTACCTGAAGGTACGTTATAGCGTACCCTCTAAGAGGGTGCCTTATAGTGTACCTTACTGTCATTCCAGAGTACCTTACAACGTACCCTGCGATTCTTATAGCGTACCCTCTGATCTGACTGTTTGTCTGTTTGACTTTCTTGACTTCTGAACTTCCAAAGAAAGCCTAACCCCGCGAGGAGATTTTTGGGAAGACAGGAAGCAACAACAGCACCACATTCCCTTCCCGGGAATCTGGTAGAAGAAACCCCCCCTCCCCCCGCCAACTTGGTGTGCAAACATTTGCACGGGGGAGACTACCCAACCTGACCCCGCGAACCAGACCCCGGCATGCCCCGGATTTGGCTGCACAGGGGCCGGGACACATGCGGGCAGGGCGCACAGGTGCCTGACTACCCGACTTGGGCCTGTAGGTGGCCTTCCATGAAGCCGTTGACCCTTTCCCGCCTTTATGATCCCCCCACAGATACATCGGGGGACTGGCTCGGGGGGCAATTCGCGGAAGCATATCCCCACATCATCACCACACCCCCAAACCAGCCCGCTACAGGGCCAAGCCCTATCAAGCCGATACTCTGGCAACCCTGCCCCAAGAGACAGGCTGTAGCCCTGTCCTATGGAGTCGGGGCAGCGTATTGGTCAAACTGGTACCGATCAGAGACATTCAAACCCGTAAATCGTATTTGGGCATATTGACCTTTCAATCCAATAAGCATCAGATTCCGGATAGCCGGGGTGGGCTGTCAGGTTCGCCCGAGCCTGTGACAGTGAATTTACCCGAGGTTCGCTGTCTTGGCAGTCCCCCCGGTGCATAAAAGGGAACCCTGCCGGGGAGTGAGGAAGGGTGACACGCTATCGATGGTGCTGTGGGCAACCGGACAACGATTGGATATCACGGGAAAAAAACAACCCCGGCAGTGACTGAAGGGCTATCTTGAACCAGATTATCCGCCTGAAACGACCAAGACCCAAAGACCTTGCCGACCGATTTGCGGGCTGGCTTTCTACAAACTTTGTCATTCCAACCGGAATCAGTAAAGACCAGCCGTTCCAGTTACATGGTTTCCAACTTGATTTTGTCCGGGCTTACCTGTGCCGTGATCCGGATGGTTCCCCGACCTACAGAACCAGTATCTTTTCGGTTGCACGCAAGAACGGGAAATCGACATTGGTTGCTGCACTGCTGATTGGCCGATGTTCCAAAGACAGCCCGATTTACATTCCCGGTTTCCGCGCAAGTGTTGCAGCGCCCACAGGCAAACATTCCAAGATGCTTGGCGATGCCGCAAAGGAAATCATGGAAGCGGCTGGCCGGGGCAAGGACTGTCAGGTTTACTGGTATCCCGCGCCGGGCCGGATCATCATCGGCGACGGGCTTGTGACCCTGTCCACTGGTGCTGCATCGGCTGGCCACGGGCAATCCCTAGACCTCGCAGTGATTGATGAGGCTGGCCTTCTAGGCGCAAATCAGACGGCTTGCATTGAGAATTATTTCGACTCGCTTGCGGCAAAAGACGGGCAAATGTTGCTACTCGGAACACGTGGTTTCAGTCCGGAACTGAACCGCCTGATAGACGCGACCGACCCGAGAACTTTCAAGGTGGTTCACGGGGCCAGCATGGGCGATGATCCGGGCGACCCCGCAACTTGGGCCAAGGCAAATCCGGGCCTTGGGCAGATCAAGTCCCTACGCTTCATGGAAGACGCGTTTGAAAAAGCCAAAGCGGGGGGGAGTCTTCACGCTTTCAGGGCGTGGAACCTGAATCAGCGCCTAGACCCCGGAAGGGAATTGCTGCTTGATTATGACACCTTGGCCAGATGCTATGATGAAACCGCAGAGCCAATCCTAGGGGAATTTTGTTTTGTGGGGCTCGATTTAGGCGGGAGTGCGAGTATGAGCGCGGCGACTATCGTGTATGAATCCGGTGTCATACGATTAATAGGGGCCTTCCCGTCTGCGGATATGTCGCTGCTAGATCGCGGGAAACGTGATCTGGTGGGCGATTTATGGCAACGCTGCAAGGATGCGGGGGAGATTATCGAAACCTCTGGCAGCGTGTCTGACCTGTCCGAGTTTCTGCCCAAACTGGTGCAGTTGATTGGGCCGCATGAAGTCAAGTCTATCGTGGCCGATAGGTACAGGGATGCTGAATGCAGGACCGCGCTCTACAAGGCCGGTATCGCTTGGCCTATCGTATTCCGTTCCAATGGACCAAAGGACGGTGACCTAGACATACGGGCAACCCGCCGCCTGTTCATGGCACAGTCTGTCCGGTTGAAACGTAGCCTGTTGCTTGAGGGTGGCATATCAGAGGCGGACGTAAGAATTTCCATGACCGGGGCGACACGTCTGGACAGATCGCAGAGCAATTCGCGGATAGACGTATGCCAAGCCTTGACCATGGCTTGCGGGGTAATGCTTAGGGCCAAAGAGATGCCCGACGTTGAATATGAGGTGGCCATAGCATGACCGCTCAACCCGCTGGCCTGTTCAATCTGGTGGCTTGGAAACGCTCTTGCCGTCAACACGTGTCGCAAAGGGCTGCCTATCGTTGCGAGTGTTGCGGGAAGTATACGCCATTGACCAAGGCTGGCCAAGTTGACCATGTGATCCCGCGCAAGGATTTGGCAGCGCGGGGAATCCATCCGTTTGACGTGTCCAACCTGCAATGGCTTTGCTGGTCATGTCACAGCAAGAAGACTGCAGCCGAATGGCGGGGGCCAGACCACAAGAAGGCCGAAAGACCAGACCGCTGGAACGTGAGAACCAAGATCGCCGGGCGAAACAAGTTTCTCGCAATGGCAGGGATTTCGCTGACGCCACCGCTTAAACCGAAACCCGTGCATTTAAATGCACAGTTGAAAGGAACTGAACCGTGTTGAAGAGTCAAGAAGTCGGCCTAGCCCAGAGCAAGCGCCGGGAACGTATGGCAGCAATCCAGAAGACCGATGAAATCAGCGAAGAGGCAAGGGCCGAACTCAGATCGCTGGCCGATGCTTACGAGGGGGCCGAAATCGAACTCAGGGCTTCCCTGCTGCTTGAGGGTGCAGAGCGTGACAAGATCACGGTTCCGGACAAGGCCGCAAACGACTTCGACCGGGAATGTCGCTCTTTCTCGTTGGCCAACGTTGTGGCCAGCATCGAATCCGGCAAACCACTCACGGGCCGGGAAGCGGAAGTTTCGGCGGAACTGGAAACAAGGCACGGTGCTGCAGCCCATGGCATTCGCTTCCCTTGGGAATCTCTGGAGACTCGGACAGAAGTCCCGACGACAACCGTAGACGCCTTGGGCGGGAACCTAGCCCTACGCCCGACCATGACGGCCCTTGAACGCTTCTTTGAAGCATCGGCGGCAAACCGGTTCGGCTTTCAGTCCCTCCAAGTGACCGGCAAGCCAAGCTTTCCCGAAATCACGTCCGGGGCCGGTGCCCATTGGGTAGCAGAAGGCGCGGGCAATGATGCCGAAGCCATTGGCACCACCACCAAGCCAGCCAGCATCAAGACGGTGATGAGCCGCTATCTGCTGACCCGGCAAGCCGTGCGGGAAAACTCTGCACTGGAAATGATCCTCAGGCGTGACCTGTCGGAGGTATTGCGGGAAGCCGTGGATTTGGCCTGCTTCCGGGGTACGGGCGCAAATGACCAACCGTCGGGCCTTGAGGCGCTGCTTACACTGACAAGGACAGATGCCCTTACGGCGAAGGCCACCTTCACAGATTTCCTGATGTACGGTGTCCAGTTGATGGAGGCTTCCAAAACTTCCGACCTGAACCAGATCAGGATGGCGGCTGCACCAATCGTGCTGCAGACCTTGGCGGATTCTCTGATCAGTTCAACGGCTGTCTCTGAACTGGACAGACTGGCCAAGGTGTTCCCGAACATGACGTTTA
>JANNRR010000176.1:0-12338 GCA_031401675.1 Paracoccaceae bacterium | reverse complement strand
ACCCCTTGGCCTTGTCGAACCACTTTATTCTGGCCGGTTCCAGCGGCTGGCTGGCAATCTCTTCGGGTGTCATGTCGGACAGGTCGTCGACCGCCAGACCCGGCAGGCCCACGGGCGGCTGGATCCGCAATACCTCCAGCGCCTGGATGCCCCGCTGGGTTTCCTGAACCGTCACTTCGATCGCCGCGCCATCCGCCACCGAGCTTTGGCCGAAGTTGCGCAGGACATTGGCATGCAACAAAATATCGGCCCCGCCATCCTCGGCGACGATGAAACCAAATCCCTTGGCCGGATCGAACCACTTTACCAGGCCGTGCACAGCACGCCCGGCCTTTTCCTGTTCCGACATTTAACCGCTTCATCCCCAGTCGACGGTTCCCCTGCTGCTGACTTGTGGACATACCGGCCCGGGATTCAAGCACAAAACGTCACGCCAACGACATGCTGTCATTCACGAAGCGTGAAATTCACGGGTTTAGGCGCTGGACCGACCATTGATCGCGCAGCCCGGCACGTCGCCACTGAAACCGGTCATGCAGCCGGAACGCCCCATCCGCCCAGAACTCGATCTCCAGGGGGCGGATCCGGATACCGCCCCAGAACGGCGGGCGCGGCGGGTTGGAGCCATGCGCGACGGTGACGCGGGCGACCTCGGCCAGCAGTGCGGTCCGCGACGAAAGCGGCTGGCTCTGCGCCGAGGCCCAGGCCCCCAGACGGCTTTTCAGCGACCGGCTGGCGTAATAGGTATCGGCCTGCGGCCCCTCCTCGCGCTCGGTCAGTCCGCGCACCCTGATCTGACGGCGCAGAGACTTCCAATGCAGCACGAACGCCGCCTTGCCGGCCCCCTCGATTTCGCGCGCCTTCTGGCTGGCGTAGTTGGTATAGAAGACAAAGGCATCTGCCTCGACATCCTTCAACAGCACCATTCGCGCGTTGGGCATGCCTGTCGCATCGACCGTGGCCAGAGCTATGGCGTTGGCATCATTGGGTTCGGCCGGCCCGGCCTCTGCCAGCCAGGCACGCGCCAGGGCAAAAGGATCGTCGCCGGCAAAAATGCCCGTGCGGTCAACCATCGCAACCTCCATCGTGGTGCCACTGCACCGATTGCCCCGTTGGTGCCACCCCGCAGCCCTTGATGCAACCCGCGCAATCGCCTAATGCTGCCGCACTGAACCTGGTGGATGGGGGACGCCGGATGTCAAATCAACTGATGCGCGGCAAACGCGGGCTGATCATGGGGCTGGCGAATGACAAATCCATCGCCTGGGGCATTGCGAAAACGCTGGCCGAACAGGGGGCCGAACTGGCGTTTTCCTATCAGGGCGAGGTGTTCAAGAAGCGGGTGGAACCGCTGATCGCCACGCTGGGAATGACCGAGATGGTGGATTGCGACGTGTCGGATGCGGCGTCGATGGATGCGCTGTTCGCGCGGCTGGGGCAGGTCTGGGGTCATCTGGATTTCGTGGTCCATGCCATCGGATTTTCCGACAAGAACGAGTTGCGCGGCCGTTATGTCGATACCAGCCCCGACAACTTCCGCATGACCATGGATATTTCGGTCTATTCGTTCACCGCCGTCTGCCAGCGCGCCGCGCCGATGATGACGGCGGGCGGCAGTCTGCTGACGCTGACCTATTACGGTTCGGAAAAGGTGATGCCGCACTACAACGTCATGGGCGTGGCCAAGGCGGCTCTCGAGGCTTCGGTGCGGTATCTGGCCGAGGATCTGGGCAAGGACAACATTCGGGTCAATGCAATTTCCGCCGGGCCGATCAAGACGCTGGCGGCCTCGGGGATCGGCGATTTCCGCTACATCATGAAGAGGAACGAACTGAATTCGCCGCTGCGCCGCAACGTCACTCAGGAAGAGGTCGGCAAGTCGGCGCTGTACCTGTTGTCGGACCTCGGCTCCGGCGTGACCGGCGAATGCCTGCATGTCGATGCCGGCTATCATGTCGTGGGGATGAAGGCAGTGGATGCACCCGATATCGACGGTACCGTCGGGCGGCGGGGCGAACAGAAAGAGGCGGCGCAATGACCGCTTACCGGGGCGTTCACGGAGAGACCGCGCAATGACCGAACGTCTGCCGCACGAAAAGGGCTTTCATGTCAGCTGGGATCAGATTCACCGCGACAGCCGTGCCCTGGCCTGGCGGCTGGACGGTCAGGGCCCGGACAGCGGTGCCTGGCGGGCGGTGGTGGCGATCACCCGGGGCGGCATGGCCCCGGCGATGATCGTGGCCCGCGAGCTGGACATCCGCACCGTCGATACGATTTCTGTGAAAAGCTACGATCATCAGGCCCAGACCGCGCCGCATGTGATCAAGCCGCCGCAAACGGCGATCATGGGCGATGGCACCGGCGTGCTGATCATCGACGATCTGGTGGATACCGGCAAGACGCTGGAACTGGTCCGCGCGCTGTATCCGGCAGCGCATTACGCAACGGTCTATGCCAAACCATCCGGGCGGCCGATGGTCGACACCTTCATCACCGAGGTCAGTCAGGACACCTGGATCTTCTTTCCGTGGGACATGGCGCTGCAATATGTCGAGCCCTTTCGCGGCAAGGACTGAACAGTTGGGTAATACCGATTTCTGTCCAGTACTTATGGCGCGATGTTCCATGGTGGAATGGCCCGCGCCGGGCCGGGCCGCCGTGGCTTGCGGCTGGTCGCCCGGCAGGCGATGATCGCCCGGTCGTCGGACCAGACCCTCACCCTTCCCAGTCGGAGCGCCGCATGATCCAGCCCCTGAACCCGCGCATGGCCGCGACCTTTGCCCCTCCGGTGATGGAGGCGCGGCGCTGGCTGGCCGGGGTGACGTTTTCACCGGACCGGCCATTGATCAATGTCAGCCAGGCCGCCCCCATCGACCCGCCACCGCTTGGCTTGCGGCAGGCTTTGGCCGAGGCGGCACTGAACGACGACGGCGCGCACCTGTACGGGCCGGTTCTGGGGATGCCGGAATTGCGGGCGGAACTGGCCGGGCAGTGGTCGACATTCTACGGCGGCGCGATCAGTCCCGATCAGGTGGCGATCACGGCGGGCTGCAATCAGGCCTTTACCGCCGTGATGGCGACAATTGCCGGCGACGGCGATGAGGTGATCCTGCCAACCCCCTGGTATTTCAACCACAAGATGTGGCTGGACATGCAGGGGGTCCGCGCCGTACCGCTGCCCACCGGCGACAGCCTGGTCCCGGATGCGGAAGCGGCAGCGGCTCTGATCACATCAAGAACGAGAGCCATCGGTTTGGTTTCACCGAACAATCCCGGCGGCGTAGAATATCCGGCGGCGACACTCGCGGCATTTTGCGAACTGGCGCGCGCGCGGGGGCTGGCGCTGATCGTGGATGAGACCTACCGCGATTTTGATGCCCGGTCCGGTCGCCCGCATGATCTGTTCGCCGACCCGGACTGGCCGGACGTGCTGATCCACCTGTACAGCTTTTCCAAGGCCTACCGGCTGACCGGCCACCGGGTCGGTGCCATCGTCGCCCACCCGGCCCGACTGGCCGAGGTTGAGAAATTCCTCGACACCGTCGCCATCTGTCCGTCGGCGCTCGGGCAGCGCGGGGCCTTGTGGGGGATGCGCAACCTCAGCCAGTGGCTGGCCGGCGAGCGGGCCGAGATTCTGGACCGGCGGGCGGCGCTGGTGGCCGGATTTCAGCGGTTGGCAGATCCGCTTGCTGGTGGCTGGCGGCTGTTGGGCTCTGGGGCCTACTTCGGCTATGCCGAGCATCCGTTTGCCATGCAATCGGATGAATTCGCGCAGGCGCTGGTGCGGCAAGCCGGGGTGCTGCTGCTGCCGGGCACCATGTTCACGCCCGCGGGCGATCCGGGTGGGCGGCGGCAAGTGCGCATCGCTTTTGCCAATGTCGACCGCGCCGGGATCGGGCACCTGATCGACCGGCTGGCCGATCTGAGCTTTGCCCGGCGCTGACAGCGCTTGCCCCGCGCCGCGCAACATCCTACTAGTCCACAAGTTTTTGACCCGCGAGGACCCGATGGCCAGCACCACCCGCAAGAAGAAATCTCAGGTCGTGTACTACGCGTTGCTGGCGTTGCTGGTCGTGGGTCTGGGCGGTTTTGGCGCCAGCAACTTTTCCGGGACCATCCGCAGCATCGGCACCGTCGGCAACCGCGACATCCCGGTTACCACTTACGTCAACGCCCTGCGGCGGCAGATCGATGATTTCGGGCAGCAGGTCGGCACCGCCCTCAGTTTCCAGCAGGCGCAGGCCATCGGCATCGACCGCTCGGTGCGGGCGCAGGTGGTGACGCAGGCGGCGCTGGACAACGAAGTGTCCAGGCTGGGCCTGTCGGCGGGCGATGACCGGGTGCGGGCGGCGTTGCTGGCGGTGCCGGCGTTTGAAGGGCTGGATGGCAGCTTCAGCCGCGAGGCCTATGCCTTTGCCCTGAAACAGAATGGCATGACCGAGGCGCAGTTCGAAACCCAGGTCCGCGAGGAAAGCGCGCGGGGCCTGCTGCAGGCCGCGATTGTCAGCGGTGTTGCGGCACCACCCGTCTTTACCGACCTGATCTATGCCTTCGCTGCCGAGGAACGCAGCTTTGATCTGATCCGGCTGACCGCCGAGGCGTTGACGCCGCCGGTGGCCACCCCCGATGACGCTGCGATCCAGGCCTATTACCTGGCCCACCCCGACGCCTTCACCCGGCCAGAGGCAAAGGTGATCACCTACGCGAGACTGCAACCCGAGACGCTGCTGGACAGGGTGACGATCGCCGAGGATGACCTGAAAGCGCAGTATCAGGCGCGTATCGACGAGTTCGTGCAGCCCGAGCGGCGTCTGGTCGAGCGTCTGGTATTCGCCACCGAGGCCGATGCCGCTGTCGCACGAACGCGGATCGATGCCGGCGAGGTGACGCTGGAAAGTCTGGTCGCGGACCGCGGGCTGACCCTTGGCGATATCGATCTGGGCGATGTCGGCCACGCCGATCTGGGTGCCGCGGCCGATGCGGTGTTCGGCCTGAGCGAACCGGGGATTGTCGGTCCGTTCGCGTCCGACCTTGGCCCGGCATTGTTCCGGATGAACGGCATCCTCGCCGGACAGGAGGTGAGCTTCGAGCAGGCGCGCGCCGAACTGACCGAAGAGCTGTCGCTGGAAGCGGCGCGGAAACTGGTCCGCGAACAGACCCCGGACATCGATGACCGGCTGGCCGAGGGCGCGACGCTGGAGGAATTGGCGGCCGAAAGCGGCCTGGCGCTGGGCAGCGTCGACTATTTTGCCGGAACCGACGATCCGGTTGCCGGCTATGCCGAATTCCGTGCCGCAGCCGATGCCGTCATCGCCGACGATTTCCCCGAAATCATCGATCTGGCCGATGGCGGCATTCTGCTGCTGCGGCTGGACGGCGTGACCCCGCCGACGCTGAAACCGCTGGCCGGGGTTCGCGATCAGGTGATCGCCGAATGGACGGTGGCAGAGACCGCGGCACGGTTGCAGGCCCGGGCCGACGCGATCAGCACATCCTTGCGCAACGGCGCGACGGCGACCGGTCTGGGCCTTGCCGCTGAAAGCCTGGGCCCGATGGCGCGGGACGGATCGGTCGACGGCGCGCCAGCCAGCCTGATGACCGATGTGTTCACGATGGCCGAGGGCGAGACCCGGGTGCTGTCGGATCAGGATGCGGTGGCTGTGGTCACGCTGACCAAGGTCCTTGCCCCCGACCTGCTGCCGCCCGCCACCGGCAGCGAAGCCGAAACCCTGCGCCGCCAGATCGATGCCGGGATATCGCGGTCGCTGTCGGCTGACATGTTCGACCTGTTCGCCACAGCGCTGGAGGCAGAGGCCGGGATTCAACTGGACGAAGCGGCCATCGGCGCGGTTCACGCGCAGTTCCAGTAGCAGGGGTTCCAGGTGGCGCTGACCCCGACATTCGAGGCATTCGAGGCCGGTTGGTCACAGGGCCGCAGTCAGGTGCTGCACATGCGGCTGGCCGCAGACCTCGACACGCCGGTTTCGCTGATGCTGAAACTGGCCGAGGCGCGCAAGGACGCGTTCATGCTGGAATCGGTGACCGGCGGCGAGGTGCGCGGCCGCTATTCGGTAGTCGGGATGAAGCCCGACCTGATCTGGCATTGCCACGGCACCACTGCCGCGATCAACCGGCAGGCAAGGTTCGACCCGGTGGCATTCGAGCCGCAGCCCGGGCATCCGCTTGACAGCCTGCGAGCACTATTGGCTGAAAGCCGGATCGAGATGCCGGAGGAGTTGCCGGCGATTGCCGCCGGGCTGTTCGGCTATCTGGGCTACGACATGATCCGGCTGGTCGAGCACCTTCCCGATGTCAACCCGGACCCGCTTGGCCTGCCGGATGCGGTGCTGCTGCGCCCGACGGTGGTGGCGGTGCTGGACGGGGTAAAGGGCGAGGTGACCGTGGTGTCGCCCGCGTGGGTCGCATCCGGCCTGACCGCCCGGGCCGCCTATGCGCAGGCCGCCGAACGGGTGATGGACGCCGTCCGCGATCTGGAGCGGCAGGCCTCGGGCGAGCCGCGCGGGCTGGGCGACGCCGCCGCCATCGGCGAGCCGGTGTCGAACTTTACCAAGGCGGCCTATGTTGCGGCGGTTGAAAAGGCCAAAAGCTACATCCGGGCGGGCGACATCTTTCAGGTGGTTCCGGCGCAGCGCTGGACCCAGGATTTCAAGCTGCCGCCGTTTGCGCTCTATCGCTCGCTTCGGCGCACCAATCCGTCGCCCTTCATGTTCTTTTTCAATTTCGGCGGCTTTCAGGTGATCGGTGCCTCGCCCGAAATTCTGGTACGCCTGCGCGGCGGCGAGGTGACGGTGCGCCCGATCGCAGGCACCCGGCCGCGCGGGGCGACACCCGCCGAAGACAAGGCGCTGGAGGCCGATCTGCTGGCCGATCCGAAGGAACGGGCCGAGCATCTGATGCTTCTGGACCTCGGGCGCAACGACGTCGGGCGGGTGGCGGAGGTCGGTTCGGTGCATCCGACCGAAACCTTCGTGATCGAGCGCTACAGCCATGTCATGCACATCGTGTCCAACGTCGTCGGCCGGATTGCCCCGGGGCAGGATGCGCTGTCGGCGCTACTGGCGGGTCTGCCCGCCGGCACCGTGTCGGGTGCGCCGAAAGTGCGGGCGATGCAGATCATCGACGAACTGGAGCCCGAAAAGCGCGGGCTCTATGGTGGCGGCGTCGGTTATTTCGCGGCCAATGGCGAAATGGACATGTGCATAGCGCTGCGTACGGCAGTACTGAAGGACGCAAAGCTGTACATCCAGGCCGGCGGCGGCGTCGTCTATGACAGCGATCCCGAGGCCGAATGGCAGGAAACCGTCAACAAGGCCAAGGCACTGCGCCGTGCCGCTGAAGAAGCCGGCATGTTCGTGCGCGCCAGCAACGGCTAGATCGGGATGATTCTTGTTGGAACCATTTCTAATGGCCGGCAGGCCCCATCGGGCCTGCCGCTGTGCAACGGTGCCGCGTCACCCCCGGTCCCCAAAGGACCGGGCAGCGCCCGCCCCGCCCAAGGCGGGCGCTTCGCACCCGCCGGGGCAAGCGCCGCCCTCTGTCGTCTCGCGCGGCAACAGTCCAGCGGCACCGTGGCACCATGAGCGGGGCCGATCTTCCACTGGAAGATCGTCTTTTCCCGCTCAGACTGGCGGAGGCGGAGTGGGACCGGTGATTCCGTCAAAACCCATCCCGATCTGGCGCGTGACGCTGTCCGATTGACCCAAAGCGCCACTCCCGCTCCACGCAACTTGAGTCAAATTTCGCTTTTTTTTCGCGCAAATACTCTGCGGGGTGCGCCACCGGTCCGAGAACCGGTGGACGCGGGGGGTGCAAAACCCCACCCTGCGCCGCATGGTCAGGCCGACGGCTGCACCGAACCTCACCTCGCCCCGGCAGACATCCCACCTGTAGCCCGCAGCCCGTTCCCTACTGGCCGGTGATGGCGACCGACACCGGGGCCAGCGCCACATTGGCCGACCGGCCTTCGACCGCCCATTCCAGCAATGCGGCAAGCGTTTCCGGGCGGGCATGGCCCATCACTACCACGCTGCCCTCCTGCACCGCCTTGAACGCCGCGCGGTCCAGATAGCGGCGGATCGTCGTCAGGTTTTCCCGGTCGGCATCCAGTTCGCGGAACACCAGCGCCTGTTTGACCCCGCTGCGCCGGGCTACCTGACTGGCGGAATTCAGACCCCGGTCAAAGGTGATCAGCCCGTAGCCATCGGCGGCAAGGATCGGCATGATCTGCTGCGACCGCTCGCGGTCGTCCTGAAAGCCGCCTTCGGCCAGATCGATGACGCCGACACTGTCCGGGATCGTGGTGAAGTGGCTTTGGAACGCCACTTCCAGATCGGTTGCGGTGACCCCTTCAGGCAGTCCGGTGGCCATGATCAGCACTTCGATACCGGCCGACCTGTAGACGAACGCCGCCTCGCCCGCGTCCGGGCGGGTCGGATCGATGGCGATCGTGACCGGAAAGCCGATGCCGGTCAGCGTGGCGCGGTCCACCTCGCCGGTATCCAGCAGGATCACCGAAAACAGCGGCCGCCCCTCGGGATTGTCAAAGGCGGCGGCATTGCGCTGCAGCGCCGGCTGGGGTGCCGCGTTCGGGTCCAATTCGATCAGGCCCGGATCAGCGGCAGCCTCGCCCGCCGGTGCTCCTGCCGGTTCGCTGACAGGCGGATCGCCGATCCGTGGCAATCGGTCGGCGACCACGCCCGGCACATCGCCCGGAAGCCCGGGTTGCGGCGCGGTTTCGCTGCCGGGCAGCGCCATCGAGTTTTCGGTTTCGGTGGCGGTGAAGACCGTTGATTTCTCGGGCAGCGGTTCCAGCGTATCGGCCATGTCGTCGGTTCCCGGCTCTGCCAACCTGGGCGCGGCTTCCGGTGCGGCCGGATCGGACCCGACCGCGATCAGCTGTGGCAAGCCGTCGGCGGCGTCCGTCAGGGACGGGGCCGCAGTCCCGGGTGCCGGTGCCTCTGCCAGAACCGGCCCCGGCGTCAGTGGCGATGCCGGGCTCGGCTCGGCCGAGGGTGCCGCAGGTGCTGTGCCGGCGGCGCCGAGGGAAATGCCGGGAGCATCGCCGCCGGCCACCGGCAGGTTCGCCTCGACCGTCGCTGCGGGCCTGGCAGCGCCGGGTTCGACGCCGATCCGGGGCAGCGGCGGGCCGGCCTCCGGCACGGCGGCCACGTCGGCCAGCGGCGTCAGCGGCGCCAAGGACGGTTCGGCGGCCAGTTCGGCGGCCAGTTCGGCAGGCGGCATCGGGGCATCGGCACCGCTTTGCGGCAGGGTTTCCGCAAGCTGGCCCCCGGTCGTGACAGGCCGCGGTGACTGATCGGTCAGACTTGGCGCCGATGCGGCGGTCCGGCTGTCCGCCGGAACCGTTTCGGCCACCGGTTCCAAAGCGGTGGCCGCGTCCGTCGCCACCGTGGCCATCCCGGGCTCGGCATACGCCATCTCGGCCTGCACCGGTGCGCTGGCGGGTTCGGCGTCGTTTGCCGGCAGAGCCGGGGCCTCGGCGACGTCAGCGGCCAACGCAGGTAACGGCACCGGCTGCGGCGCAACCGCCGGGTCCGACGGGCCAGGGTCGGCAAGGCGGCCGGACATCGACATATCCTGCAGCGACCCGCCCTCGGCGGTCACGTCAGAGGCTGCGGCACCCGGCGTGATCAGCGCATCGGCACTGGTCGCGGTAGCAAGTGGCGCGGCGGCGGCATCCTGCACCACAGGCGGAGCGACCGCTGCCGGATCGGTCGCAGCCATACCTGTCGAAACGGTCGCCGGTTGGTCCGGTCCGGTTGCAGCTGCTTCCACCGCTGCTCCGCCCGCTGCGGTCGCCGCGCCGTCGGTGTGGGCGGCGGTATCCTTTGACAATTCCGGCGCGATCCCTGACGGATCAGTGGCCGGGGCGGCAGCATCCGCGCCGGTTCCGGCGGCTTGTGGCAATCCGGCCCCAGCCACTGGCAGCAGATCGGTTCCTGTCGCCACCTGCGGCAGCGGTGACAGCAGCGACACCGCCACCCCGCCCGCCAGCGCCATGACCAGCCCAGAGGCAATGCCTGCCAGAAACCCGCCGCCACCTGCCATCCCAGAACGCCTTTTGCCCGATCCTGCCACGACGCTTTGACCTCGGGGCCTTGACCCCGGCGCGCGGCTCTGCCCATGTATAGCGTGACCCGACGTCCGGATCACCCCCTATTGCTGCGGCCAGGAATAGCGCCTGCAACCAACTGCTTCAACCCGCGAAGGCCGGCGACCATGCTGCTTCTGATCGACAACTACGACAGCTTTACCTACAATCTGGTGCATTACCTGGGCGAGTTGGGTGCCGATGTCGTGGTCCGCCGCAATGACGCGCTGAACGTTCAGGATGCGGTGGCGCTTAAGCCCGCGGCCATCGTTCTCAGCCCCGGCCCCTGTGACCCGTCGCAGGCCGGCATCTGTCTGGCGCTGACGCTGGCTGCGGCGGAAACGGGGACCCCCTTGCTGGGCGTCTGCCTTGGCCATCAGACCATCGGGCAGGCCTTTGGCGGCAAGGTCGTGCGCTGCCACGAAATTGTGCATGGCAAGATGGGGGTGATGCATCACACCGGTCAGGGCGTGTTCGCCGGGCTGCCCTCGCCGTTCGAGGCGACGCGCTACCATTCGCTGGTGGTCGAGCGTTCGTCGCTGCCCGAAGAACTGGAGGTGACCGCCGAACTGGCGGACGGTACCATCATGGGTCTGCGGCACCGCCACCTGCCAATCGAGGGCGTGCAGTTCCACCCGGAATCCATCGCTTCGCAGCACGGCCACGCGCTCTTGCGCAACTTTCTGAATCTGGCGGCGGTTCCGGCATGAGCGATGCGCTGAAACCGCTGATTGCTGCCGCCTGCACCCGGCCGCTCAGCCGGGCCGAAGCGGAACAGGCGTTCAACATCCTGTTCGAGGGCGAGGCGACGCCGGCGCAACTTGGCGGTTTCCTGATGGCATTGCGCACCCGTGGCGAAACGGTGGACGAGTTTGCCGCAGCGGCAACCGTGATGCGGGCCAAGTGCAACGCGGTACGCGCGCCCGACGGTGCCATGGATATCGTGGGGACCGGCGGCGACGGCAAAGGCACCCTGAACATTTCCACCGCCACCGCCTTTGTGGTGGCCGGGGCCGGCGTCGTGGTGGCCAAGCATGGCAACCGCAACCTGTCCTCGAAATCCGGGGCCGCCGATGCACTTACCGAACTGGGGGTCAATGTCATGGTCAGCGCCGAAGTGGTCGAACGCGCGCTGAACGACATCGGCATCGGCTTCATGATGGCGCCGATGCACCATCCGGCCACCCGTCACGTCGCCCCGGCGCGGGCCGAACTGGGAACCCGGACCATCTTCAACATCCTGGGGCCGCTGACCAACCCGGCCGGGGTCAAGCGGCAGTTGACCGGTGCGTTTTCGCGGGCCCTGATCCGGCCGATGGCCGAAACCCTGGCTGCCCTGGGGTCGGAACGGGCCTGGCTGGTGCACGGCGGCGACGGCACCGATGAATTGTCCATCGCCGGGGTCAGCCATGTCGCGTCCTTGCAGGATGGTGCGGTGCGCGAGTTTGATCTGCACCCCGAGGAGGCTGGCCTGCCGCTGCATCCGTTCGCGGCGATCCTTGGCGGCAGCCCAGCCGAAAACGCCGCAGCCTTTCGCGCCCTGCTGGACGGGCAGAAGGGGGCCTACCGCGACGCCGTCCTGTTGAATGCGGCCGCCGCCCTGATGGTTGCCGACCGCGTCAACTCTCTGGTCGAAGGGGTTGCAATGGCAGCCGAAAGCATCGACTCGGGTGCGGCGCGCGACAAGGTGGCGCGGCTGGTACAGCTGACACAGTCCGGCTGACCTGCGCAGCGGGGGCACTGACCGGGCACGGCTCCTGCTTCCCTTCGCAGCGGACTGGCGCTAGGAAGTGGCATGAGCACAATTCTTGACAAGATCAGGGCCTACAAGCTGGCGGAAATCGTTGCGGCCAAAGCGCTTGCGCCGCTGAGCGAACTGGAAGTGGCCGCCGCCGCCGCCCCGCCGCCACGCGGCTTTGCCCGCACGTTGAGTGACGCTGCCAAGCAAGGCTACGGCCTGATTGCCGAGATCAAGAAGGCCAGCCCGTCAAGGGGTCTGATCCGCGCCGATTTCAACCCGCAGGACCTGGCGCGCGCCTATGCCGCCGGTGGCGCTACCTGCCTGTCGGTGCTGACCGATACTCCGTCGTTTCAGGGGGCGGGCAGCCATCTGGTTGCGGCCAGTCAGGCGACCACCCTGCCCCTGCCTGCGCAAGGATTTCCTTTATGATCCCTATCAGGTGGTCGAAAGCCGGGCGCTGACCGCCGA
>JANNRR010000175.1:0-14338 GCA_031401675.1 Paracoccaceae bacterium | reverse complement strand
GGCTTGATGCACAAGGCGGCCCGGGGCCGAGTGTCCCATTGCCTTGCATGATGTCCTCCAGTGCGTCAAGTTTGGGGCAGTGCCGGGGCGGCAATGCGGGTGTTGAATGCGGCGGACGGTCGGCGTTGCCATGGTGGGGTGGCGGGCCGGGTTTGTCGGACGGGATGGCAGGGGGGAGGTCGCAATGCGGTGGATCAGGGTGGTGCTGGGGCTGATGCTGCTGGCGGAGGGCGCAGCGGCGGCGGAGGGGTTCGTGGCGGTGCCGACGCAGTTCATCGCGGCGCTGGGCGGGCCGGGAGAGAGCGCCGGCAGGAATGCGGCGGCTTGGGGGTTTTGGGAAAAGGACCCGGGGCCGCGCGGGGTGTGGCTGTCGTTGTATCCGGGGCTGGCGGCGGCGGGGATGGCGCCGGCGGGGTGGCGGTTCGACGGCGGCGACTGGTGGCTGGAGGAGCACGGGCTGATCATGGAGCCGCCGGTGTTCGGGCTGGCGGCGGGGCGGTATCTGGTGACGGGCGGGCGGCAGGTGACGACGGTGCTGACGGTTGGGCCGGTGGCGGCGGACGGGTCGCAGGCGTGGGCGCTGGCGGACGGGGCGACGCTGGCGGATGTGACGCACATCGGCTGCCGGGCGGCGCGGTACCGGCCGGAGGCAGACGGCGCGGTGTGTTCGCCGGGGAATGCGCCGGAGACGGCGTTTCCGATGACGCCGGCGGCGGCGATGCCGGCGGTGCGGGCCTGCGTGAAGCGGGACTATGCGGTGCTGTTCGTGGTCGGGGTGGCAGAGGGGAGTTGAGGGCGCTGGCCCTCGGGCCACCCGGCCGTTCGGTCATCGCCCGTCGAAGGTTCCGGGGAGAGAGGCGGCGGATCAGCTTGCCGGGCAGGGCGCACCTGCCGGTACAACTTGCCGAACGTGTCGCCCGATCACGATCACGCTGAAAGCCCCCGGGCGGACATACGGGGCCGGAAACGACGGTGCCCGGTCAGAACGCGAAATCGGCGGCCGTCAGGGCAATGGTGCCGGTGAGCGACAGGGCGGCGAAACCGCCCGGAACCGTAGCGAAATTCTCGCAGATGCTGACGGTGGTGGTGCCGGCGGCGGTGGAAAATCGGATCTGCCCGCTGGCGGAGAAGGCAGCGGTGCCGATGAATACCAGATCCTGGATGCCGGCGACGCTGGGAATGGCGTCGTAGGCGGAGAAATCAAGTTCGTCCTCGCCCTTGGTGAAATCGGTGATCGTGTCGGTGACGATGGTGATGCCCGACAGGAAATCCGCCCCGAACCTGAACTGGAACGTATCGTTGCCGATCCCGCCGGTCAGCAGGTCGGCATCCTGATCGCCATGGAGCACGTCGTCGCCCGCGCCGCCAATCAGCGTGTCGGCGCCGACTGTGGCCCCGGCGCCGCCGATCAGGAAATCGTTCCCGGCCCCGCCATCCAGGCTGTCGTTACCCACGCCACCGTCGAGTCTGTCATTCCCGGCATTGCCGAAAAGACGGTCGTTTCCGACACGGCCAAAGAGCCACTCGGCAGCGGCGGCCCCGAACACGAAATCGTTGCCGCTGCCACAGAAGATGCGCTCGAAGCCCGACACCTCATCGAAACCGCTTTGCACACTGCGGGCGATGCCCTTGAACAGGTTGATGTGCAGCGCGCTGGTGATGGTACCGAGGTTGTAGGTATCGAAGCCTGCACCGGCGGCGTAGATATCATTTCCGTCGAATGCCGAGGCCGAGAAAAATTCCGCCGAGGCGCCGCCGGTGGCGGTATCGTTGCCATTGCCCATGTCGATGTTGAGGCGAATGATTCCGTTGATGTTGTCCAGCGCATCGTCGCCGTCTCGCAGGTTGATCGCACCCAGAATGGTGCCGCTGTTGACCACGATGTCATTCTGGTTTGAACCAAACACGCCCACGCTTCCGCCCGAAATCGTTCCGCTGTTATTCAGAATGTTGCCATTGGCGCCGAAGGTAACCCCGATCACGCCGCCAGAGATTGTGCCGCTGTTGTTGATCACGGACGCGCCGCCCATCGATACGCCCGTACCTTTGGCCGAGATCGTGCCGCTGTTGATCAACACGCCGCCGCCGGTGCCGACAAACAAGCCAAAGGCATCGCCCGAGATGGTGCCGCTGTTGACCGCATCGATGGAGACGGCACTGACACCGAGCGACTGGCCGATGATGCTTCCGGAGTTCTGCAGTGTCAGATCGCTGCTGCAGTCGATTCCGGTGGCGCCTGCGATGTAGCCGGCATTGGCAACCTCTGCGCCGCCGCCGTTGAAGCTGATGCCTGCATTGGACCCGACGGCCCGGCCGCCGGCACCGATGACGGCGTTGCCGCCGGCGTCCATCCGCAGGCCCCAGAACCCGAACGCGGTGCCATCCAGAAAGACCGTGGCGAACTGGCCGGTCTTGATCCCGGCGAACTGCAGGTTGCCGGTCGAGATCAGGCTGACGCCGGGCAGGACATAGAGGAAGTCACCGGCGGAAGTGATTATCGATGCATCGTTATTGAAGGAAGTGAAGCTTGTCTCCAGAACGAAAGTCGTCATTTGGCCCCCCCATGGAATGAAATCGAAGTCTAATCCGTTATTGATTGCCTGCAGGCTAGCCATCCGGATCAGGGCTGTAAAGCCGTGTCGTTCAGACGTCGGAGTCTGATGAAAGCCCCTGCCGAGGCCGGACCGGTCGGCTGTGGTGCATTGCCATCCAACTGATCGGACCGGGCCGGCCTACCGGGAAGCGGTTCGCCCGATCGCCCGCCGCCGCGCCAGTTCCGCGCGCAGCCCGGCCTCGCCCTGCGCCATCGCCCAGCGGTGGTTCCAGGCGAACACCGGGGCCAGGAGGGGGGACAGGAGGCGCAGGAGCGGGCGTTCGGCCTTGACGCGCCAGTCGTAGGTGACCTCGGCCACCGGGCCGGTCTGGCGCAGGGTCCAGATGCCGTGGCCTTCGAGATCGCCGGTGGCGGCGATTTCCCAGGTGTGGGGCAGGTCGGCGCTGACCAGCCGCCCGGACCAGCGGATGTGGTAGGGCAGCCAGCCTTTGGAGTGTACCGCCACCGTGCGGCCGATCCGGTCGGGCCCGCCGGGATCGGTGACGGTGACGGCAAGGTAGACCCGGCCCCACCAGACGGGCAGGCGTTCGGCATCGGTCAGGATGTCGGCAACCTCGGCGATGCCGGCCTGCACCTGCCAGCGGGTGACGATGTGGAACTCATTCGGTTTGGCGGTCATGACGGCCCCCCCGGGTCTGACGGTGCCGGAGCTACGGTCGGCGCAACCGGAGAGTTTCCGCCGCCGCGCAGTTGTTTGAGGAAGGCGCGCAGGAGCGGCACCCGGCGCGGGCGGAAGCTTTCGGGCGACAGGTCGGCGCGCTGGATGCGGTGCAGGTGAAAGCGGCGGAAATCCTGGCGCAGGCAGCAGAAGGCCAGCAGCATCAGGCTGCGGTCGAGAAACACCACCGACAGCGGCAGGATGCGCCGTTCGGAGGTGGCCCCGGCGGTGTCGAGATAGGTGATATCAACTGCGCGTTCGTCCCAGCAGGCTGCGCGGACCAGGGCGAGGTTGGGCGGGGCGGGAGTGCGTTTTTCGAAGCGGTAGGTTTGCTGCACGGCGTGGATGGCCTGGCGCTGCACCCGTTCCGGCAGGGTGGCGGTGATCCGGGTCAGCGCGGTTTCTGCGGCCCGGGCCAGTGCCGGATCGCCGGCCAGCCGCACTTCGGCCAGCCCGAGCACCAGCGCCTCGACCTCCAGCCGGGTGAACATCTGCGGCGGCAGGGCCGGGTCTTCGGTCAGGCTGTAGCCATAGCCTGCGGCGCCGTCGATCAGGGCACCGCCGGCGCGCAGGGTATCGATGTCGCGGTAGAGCGTGCGCAGCGACACCTCGGTTTCGGCAGCCAGCCGTGCCGCCGTCACCGGCGCGGGCAGGCGGCGGAGTGCATCCAAAAGGCGGAACAGGCGATCGGACCGGGCCATTGGCCTGCTGACGGAAACTGACAGGATGGGGCGAGCATAAGGGCCTTACCGGAAAACACCAGCCAGAGGATTTGCCATGCTGACGCTCTTTCACGCCCCGAACTCGCGGTCGTCCGCCATCGTCACGCTGATCGACGAAATGGGCATTGCCGACCGGATCACGGTGCAGATCACCGACATTCCGCGCATCGACGGCACTGGCCGCCGCGATCCGGCCAACCCGCACCCGGACGGCAAGGTGCCGGCGCTGCTGCATGACGGCACGCTGATCACCGAGCGCGGGGCGGTGATGCTGTATCTGACGGCTCTGTATCCGGATACCGGGATGGCGCCGAAACCCGGGACCGCCGGACACGGCGACTTTATCAGCTGGCTGTTCTGGTATGGCAGCGTGATGGAGCCGGTCCTGATCATGGACGCCGCCGGGGTCAGCCACCCGTGGCTCTATGCGGCGATGCGGGGCGTGCCGGAAGTGACGGCCCGCATCGCAACGGCGCTGGCGGATCAGCCCTGGCTGCTCGGCGACAGCTTCAGCGCCGCCGACCTGCTGATCCAGTCGCCCTATTCCTGGTTCAGCGACGCGGTGCCGGACGTGCCGGTGATCCGCGACTGGGTGGCGCGCTGTCAGGCCAGACCGTCGATGGCGCGGACGCGGGCGGCGGATGCTCTGGCGCTGTTGCCGGCCGCATGACCGCAGAGCCGGTCAGGCGGTGACAGAGTCGCCTGACAGGCCCGGGCTTTTCAGCATTGGCGTGTGTCAGGCGACAGGACCGCCATCCGGCGCGGTCGCGGTCGCGTCAGGCAACGGCAGCGCTCAGCGCCAGATCCATCAGGGCCTTGATCTCTGCCCTGGTGGTGCCGGCGACGATCCGGCCCAGTTCGGCATCGCCTTTCAGCACCACCAGCGTCGAGCGGCGCGGGATGTTCAGGCGCTGGGTCAGCGGGTCGTTGCCGTATTGATCCCAGTCGACATCGATGAAGGTGATCGCGGCTTCATAGGCCGGGTTTTCGGCCTGAAGCGCCTTGATCACCCGTTCCTGCGCGGCACAGGTGGTGCACCAGCTGGCCTTGAAATCGAGAAACAGGGTCTTGCCTGCCGCCAGTTCGGTTTCGACCAGACCGGGCATGTAGGGAACCCCCGCCCGTGCCCGCCTGGCAAAGGCCAGCGGTGCGGCCAGCGAGACGGTGGCGGTGGCAAGCATGAAGTCACGGCGGTTCATCAGGCATCCTTTCAGATCGAGACAGAGAAATCCTGCAGCCAGACCGGCAGCCAGTTGACCAGCCAGGCTTCGGCGATGTGGTGCAGGCGGAAAAACAGCGCGAGGCCGACCAGGAGGAACGACCAGCCGAGGATCGGCTTGGCACGTTCGGCGATGCGGCGCAGCAGGGCCTGGCGTTTTTGCAGCGCCGAACAGGCGCCGTAGCCGAGGCCGAGGATCACGGTGGAGACGCCCAATGCGAAGGCGAGCATGACCGCGCCGGCCCGGCCGAGGTCGGTCCCCTGACTGGCCAGCGAAATGGCACCGCCAAGGGTCGGGCCGACGCACGGGCTCCATACCGCGCCCAGGAGCATGCCACCGAGAAACTGGCCGCCGAGAAACTGGCCGCCCAAGAACTGGCCACCGGTGCCGGTGCGGCCGATCCGGTCCATGCCGCTGTCGGCGCGGCTGGCGATGCCGGCGGTGGCCACGGCGAAGCCGGACGAGAAGCGCGGCACCAGCAGGACCAGACCGAAGCCTGCCATCAGAAGGGCGGCGGCGCGGGCGACGGTATCCTCGGTCAGACCGAAGCTGCGCCCGGCGGCGGCGACGCCAAGGCCGAGGCCGACGAATGCCAGGCTCATGCCGGCGGCCAGCGCCACCGGGCCCCAGCGGCTGGATTGCAGCGCCGTGGCCAGAACGATGGGCAGCACCGGCAGGACGCAGGGGTTGATCAGCGTCAAGAGGCCGGCGGCATATCCCAGGATCAGATCGAACATTGCGCCTCGGGTCTTGGTCGGGTGTCGGTTTGTCGGTTTGTCGGGGGTCGGGTGTCGGGCGCAACCTTGCAAGTCGCGCCGGGCGCGTCATGCCACGGTCGCGTGATCGCGGTCACGTTTGCGTCAACCGGTCTGCCGCGACACCTGCACCGCCAGAATGCCGGCCATGACGATGGCGACGCCGATGCCGTCCAGCAGCCGGACCGGTTCGCCGAGCAGGGCGGCGGCGACGGCGACACCGAAGAACGGGTTGAGGAAATGGAAGGTGGCGGCCTTGACCGCGCCGATGCGCTGCACCAGCCGGAACCAGATCAGCGTGGCGGCGAGGCCGGGGACCAGAATCTGGTAGGCAAAGGCCCAGACCAGCGCGGCGGACCAGCGCACGGTCCAGGTTTCCAGGGCCAGCGCTGCCATCGACAGGAGCGCGGCACCGACCAGCATCTGCAGGCCGACGATCATCAGGAGGTTGCCGCCGGATGCGGCGTTGCGCACCGACAGCGTGGCCAGGGTGGCGCCGAGGGTGCCGATGAAGCACAAAAGGACGCCGTAGGGGTCGAGGCCGCCGGAAAAGCGGGCCCCGAGGATCAGCGTGACCCCGGCGAAGCCGGCGACCAGCCCGGCCAGCCCCAGCGGGCGCACGGTCTGGCCCAGGCCGATCCAGCCGAACAGCGCCACCAGAAGCGGCATGGTCGAGGCGATGATGGCGGCCAGCGACGCCTCGACCCATTGCAGGGCGGTGAAGTTCAGCCCGAGATAGAGGCCGTTCTGGCAGAGGCCGAAGATCAGGGTGGCCCGCCATTGCGGGCGCGTCAGGTGCCAGTGCTGGCCGAGCGCGCGCGCAACGCCGACGGCGATCAGGCCCGAAATCAGGAAGCGGAGCGCGAGGGCTGTCAGCGGCGGCGCGTCGGCGACGATGATCCGGGCCGTGGCAAAGGCCGACGACCACATGAAGGCAAACACCAGCCCCATGATCAGGGCGCGCAGGTCGATGGTCATGCAGGCGCGGCCGGGACGTCCGGATCCGGCGGCTGCCAAAGCTCGATCGGGTTGTCTTCGGGGTCGTGGATGCGGGCGAACTTGCCGTACTCGCCATCCCATTCGGCGCGGGTTTCGGCGGCGATGCCGGCGGCGGACAGGCGGGCCAACATGCCGGCCATGTCATCGACCCGGAAATTCATCATCCATTGCCGGTCGGCGGGGAAATAGTCGCTGTCGGCCTTGAACGGCTGAAACACCGTAGCACCCGCTGCCTGTTGCCAGGGGTCGGCACCGATCGGGATATCCAGATGCGTCGTGTACCAAGCCGACAACGCTTTCGGGTCGCGTGACCGGAAGAACACGCCGCCAATTCCCGTGACCGTTGCCATTCCAACCTCCTGCCAGAAAAAAGGGCCACCCGAAGGCAACCCTTTCACAGTCGTTCTGGCCCGGCAAGTGTTGGCCCGGCAAGTGTCCGTTCGGCGCGTGTTGGTCCGCTAGCCCCCGGCGCCGGCTCAGCCGTTGACCGAATCCTTGAGCGCCTTGGCGATGGTGAACTTCACCACCTTGTCGGCGGGCTTGCTGATCTGTTCGCCGGTGGCCGGGTTGCGCACCTGACGTTCCGGGCGGGCGCGGCAGACGATCTTGCCCAGACCGGGCAGGGTGACGGCGCCGCCATGCGCAACCTCACGCGCCACGACGTGGCTGAGCGCATCAAGGGCGGCGTTGGCGGTTTTCTTGTCCGACTTCATGGCATCGGCCAGAGCGGCAACAAGCTGGGTCTTGGTCATTGGTTTCGACATCCGCTGTCTCCTCGTCTGCCCCTTTGGTGGGGGGTCATTTGTTCAAACTAACGTCATATAGCGTTGCTACACAGGGTTTTGTGGAGCAAATCAAGCAAATTCGGCTGATGTAGGCGGATTCTGTCGCGCTAGAGGAAGGCTGTTTCCTCAAAGCTACGCAGCTTGCGGCTGTGGATCCGTTCCAGGGGCATGGCGCGCAGCCGTTCCATCGCCTTGATCCCGATCAGGAGATGCCGGGCCACCTGGGTCTTGTAGAAATCGGTGGCCATGCCGGGCAGCTTCAACTCGCCATGCAGCGGCTTGTCGGACACGCACAGCAGGGTGCCGTAGGGCACCCGGAACCGGAAGCCGTTGGCGGCGATGGTGGCGCTTTCCATGTCAAGGGCGATGGCACGCGACTGGCTGAGGCGCTTGACCGGGCCGGTCGGGTCGCGCAGTTCCCAGTTGCGATTGTCGATGGTGGCGACGGTGCCGGTGCGCATGATCCGTTTCAGATCAAAGCCTTGCAGCGCTGTCACCTCGGCCACGGCTTCTTGCAGGGCGATCTGGATCTCGGCCAGCGCCGGGATTGGCACCCAGACCGGCAGATCGGCGTCCAGCACGTGATCCTCACGCAGGTAAGCATGGGCCAGCACGAAATCGCCGAGCGACTGCGAGTTGCGCAGGCCGGCGCAGTGGCCGACCATCAGCCAGGCGTGCGGCCGCAGCACTGCGATATGGTCGGTGGCGGTTTTCGCGTTCGACGGGCCGACGCCGATATTGACCAGGGTGATGCCGTTGCCGTCGGCGCGTTTCAGATGGTAGGTCGGCATCTGCGGCATCTTGGGGTGCAGCGGCAGCGCGCTGGTGCTTTCGGTGATCACCGCGTTGCCGGGACCGACAAAGGCGGTATAGCCGCTGCCCGGACTGGCCAGAGCCACCCGGGCATAAGCCTCGAACTCCTCGACATAGAACTGATAGTTGGTGAACAGCACGTGGTTCTGGAAATGCTCGGGGTCGGTGGCGGTATAGTGCGACAGGCGCGCCAGCGAATAATCCACCCGCTGTGCGGTAAAGGGCGCCAGCGGGCCGGAGCCATCGGGGTAGGTGTAGCCGTTGCCGTTGACGATATCGTCGTTGGTGGTCATCAGGTCGGGCACATCGAACACATCTCGCAGCGGCAGGTCCAGCACACCTTCCTGCGGCACCAGAACCGGGGTGTTGGCGACGGCGAAGTGAACCGGGATCGGCGTGGTCGAGGGGCCGATCAGCACCGGCACCGAATGGCTTTTCATCAGGAGGTCGATCTGCTGCGTCAGATAGTTGCCGAACAGGTCGGGGCGGGTGATCGTGGTGGAATAGGTGCCGGGTGTGGCGACATGGCCGAAGCTGAGGCGGTTGTCGGCCTTGGCATGGCTTTGCGTCGTCATCCTGATTTCGGGATAGTAGGCGCGGTAGCGGACATCGGGGCGGGCACCGCTGATCACCTCGGAAAAGTGCTGGAACAGGAAATCGGTCGCCTGGGTGTACAACTGCAGCAGTCGCGCCACCGCCGCCCGGGCGTCGGTGAAGCTTTCAGGGTCGCGGTGCGGCGGGGTCAGGATCGGTTTGGAGGTATCGTGCATGTTCATGGGTCAGGTCTTTTCAAACAGGTCGGTCAGTTCAAAGCGGGTCACATCCACCAGCCCGAGGTCTGAAATCCGGATCTCGGGTATCACCACCAGGGCCAGCAGGGAATGCTGCATGTAGGCATTGTTGAGCGTGCATCCTACCGCAGCCATGGCCGCGACCATGTGCGAGGCGGCGGCGGCGACATCCTGCGCCGGGCTGTCGGACATCAGGCCGGCGATGGGCAGGCGGACAAGGGCAATCTCGGTGCCATCCTTCCAGACGGTGACGCCGCCGCCAACCTCGGCCAGGCGGTTGGCCGCTGCCGCCATGTTGGCGCGGTCGGTGCCGACGACGATCATGTGGTGGCTGTCATGCGCCACGGTCGAGGCCAGCGCCATCGGCCCGTGGTAGCCGAAGCCGGACACGAAGCCGTTCACCAGCCTGCCGGTGGCGCGGTGCCGTTCCACAAGTGCGATCTGCGCCACATCCTGCGCCTGATCCGGTTCGACAAGGCCGTCGGTCACCGCCAGTTCGCGGGTCAGGGCGCGGGTCGGGGCCTGGTTTTCCACGACGCCGATGACGCGGGCCGATACGGCATTGGCGCCTTCGGGTGCCGGGATTTCAAAGGCTGTGGCGGTGAGGGGCTTGCCGATGCGGACGGTGGCGCGGGCATGGGCGGGCCAGTTGTAATGCGGGCAGTCGGCCAGCATCACCCCGTCCAGCGCCACGGTGACGCCGCGCGCGATCACTCGGTGGATGGGAAACGTCGTCAGGTCGGGCGTCAGGATCAGATCGGCCCGGCGTCCCGGCGCGATCGAACCCAGTTCGCGTTCCAGCCCGAAATGCGTGGCGGTGTTGATGGTACACATCTGCAGCGCCACCAGCGGGTCGCAGCCGCAGGAAACCGCATGGCGCAGCACCCGGTTCATGTGGCCCTCGTTCACCAGCGTGCCGGAGTGGCAATCATCGGTGCACAGGATGAAGCCGCGCGGGTCAAGGCCGCGTTCGGTGATGGCGGTGATCTGGCTTTGCACGTCATACCAGGCCGAGCCCAGCCGCAGCATGGCGCGCATGCCCTGACGCACCCGGGCGACGGCGTCCGCCTCATGGGTACCTTCGTGGTCATCGGCGGCACCGCCGGCGACGTAGGCGGCAAAGGCCGGGCCAAGGTCCGGGCTGGCATAATGGCCGCCGACCACCTTGCCGGCGCGCTGGGTGGCGGCGATTTCGGCCAGCATCTGCGGCGAACCGGCAATGACGCCGGGGAAATTCATCATCTCGCCCAGTCCGATGATGCCCGGCCAGGTCATGGCTTCGGCGACATCGGCGGCGGAGATTTCGAAGCCGGTGGTTTCGAGACCGGGGGCGGACGGGGCGCAGGACGGCATCTGGGTAAAGATGTTGACCGGCTGCATCAGCGCCTCGTCATGCATCATCCGCACGCCCTCAAGGCCGAGCACGTTGGCAATCTCGTGCGGGTCGTGGAACATGGTGGTGGTGCCGTGCGGCACCACGGCGCGGGCAAATTCGGCCGGGGTCAGCATGCCGGATTCGATGTGCATGTGACCGTCGCAGAGGCCGGGGATCAGGAAATGACCGGTCGCGTCGATCAGGTCGGTCTGGGGTCCGATGCAATGGGTGGCATCGGGGCCGACATAGGCAAAGCGGCCGTCGGCAATGGCGACCTGCCAGCCGGGCAGGCGTTCGCGGCTGTGGACACTGATTACGGTGCCGCCGCGGATTACCAGATCGGCGGGCGCGCGGCCTGCGGCGACGGCGACAAGCCGGGCGGCGCAATCGGGCCAGGATTTGAGGGGAGATGCATCGGGTTCCATATCCAAGAATGAACCGGCTGGCGGGTGGCTTCAAGTGATAATCTGGTGACGGAGTAGCGGAGCGCGCCGGGCAGGCCGCCGGTGACCGGCTGGTGACCGGCAGGACTTCGGGCTGCGGGTGCTTGAACCAAGGGGGGGTGCCGGCGTAGATCAGGGGGATGAACACGCTGTTGTCCCTTGGCCATGGCTATTCGTCGCAGGCGTTGGCGGCGCTGTTGTTGCCGCAGGGCTGGCGGATCATTGGCACGACGCGCAGCCCCGACAAGGCGGAGCGGATGCGGGCGGGCGGGGTGGAGCCGCTGATCTGGCCGGGGGCGGACCTGACGGGGGCGCTGGCGGAGGCGACGCATCTTCTGACCTCGGTGGCCCCCGGTGAAGCCGGCGACCCGGTGCTGGCCGGGCACGGCGATCAGATTGCGGCGGCCGGGCATCTGCGCTGGGTCGGCTATCTGTCGACCACCGGGGTGTACGGCGATCACGGCGGCGACTGGGTCGACGAGACCGCGCCGTTGAACCCGGCGACGGCGCGGGGTGCTGCACGGGTGGTGGCCGAGGCGGAGTGGACCGCGCTTTGTGCCGGTGCCGGGCTGCCCTTGCAGATTTTCCGTCTGGCGGGGATCTACGGGCCGGGGCGCGGGCCGTTCGAGAAAGTGCGGGACGGGACGGCGCGGCGCATCCTGAAGCCGGGTCAGGTGTTCAGCCGGACCCATGTCGCGGATATCGCGCAGGTGTTGGCAGCCTCGATCCGTCAGCCGAATCTCGATGTGTCGCGGCCGGTGATCTACAACGTCTGCGACGACGATCCTGCGCCGCCGGAAGCGGTGATCGGATATGCCGCCGAACTGCTCGGCCTGCCACTGCCGCCGGCGGTCGCCTATGACGAGGCCGAGATGACGCCGATGGCGCGCAGTTTCTATGCGGAATCGAAGCGGGTACGGAACGACCGGATCAAGCGCGAGCTTGGGGTGGTGCTGAAGTTCCCGGACTACCGTACCGGGCTGGCTGCGCTGCTGGCGGAAGAGGTGGCGCGGCGGTAGTGGGCCGGCCCGGCCGGTCTGGAGAGAAATCGGCACGGTGCTCGACTTTTCCCCTTGCCGGGTGCTTCGCAGGTCCCTATGTGCCGGGAGCGGACCGGGCCCCTCTGACGATCAAGGTGATCGTGATGTCGGACCGCATCGAGTGTGCTCGATGTCCGGCCCGGCGGCTTTGTTGACGCCATCCGCATATCCGGCGCACTCCTTTTGACAGGAGGACCGCGATGGATCTGCTTTTTCTGGCCTTTTTGGGCACACCGCTGTGGATGTGGCTGACCTTCATCCTGATTGTCGTGGCGCTTCTGGCGTTTGATCTTGGGGTTCTGAACCGCAAGGATCATGAAATCGGCGTGGCAGAGAGCTTGAAGCTGTCGGCGCTTTACATCTCGCTGGGCCTCGGGTTCGCCGGGTTTGTCTGGTATCAGCTTGGGGCGCAGGCGTCGGCCGAATATCTGACGGCATTCGTGGTTGAAAAGACGCTGGCGCTGGACAACGTCTTTGTCATTGCCCTGATCTTTTCCTATTTCGCGATTCCGCGTGCGTATCAACACCGGGTGCTGTTCTGGGGCATTCTGGGGGTGATCGTGCTGCGTGGCATCATGATCGGTCTGGGGGCGTCACTGGTCGCGAATTACGGCTGGGTGCTGTATGTCTTTGCCGCCTTCCTGATCTTTACCGGGATCAAGATGCTGGTGCGCAAGAGCGAGCAAATGGACGTGAGCAGCAATCCGGTGCTGCGCTGGCTGCGCCGATGGTTGCGGGTCACTGATCAGCTGCATGGCAATGCCTTCATGGTGCGGCAGACCGATCCTGCGAGCGGTAAACTGGCGACCTATGTCACGCCGCTGTTTCTGGCGCTGGTGCTGATCGAATTTGCCGATCTGGTGTTCGCGGTCGACTCGGTTCCGGCCGTGTTCGCCATCACGACCGATACCTACGTGGTCTATACCTCGAACATCTTTGCCATTCTTGGTCTGCGGGCGCTGTATTTCGCGCTGGCGGCGGTGCTGCACCGGTTTCACTATCTGGAATCCGCGTTGGCCGTGCTGCTGGTGTTCATCGGGTCCAAGGTGTTTCTGGCCGATCTGCTGGGGTGGCAGAAGTTTCCGCCGGCCTGGTCGCTGGGCATCACCTTCGGCATTCTGGCGGCCGGGATCGGATATTCGCTGTGGCGCAGCCGCAAGGACGACCCGGTGATGCTGGAAGGCAAGTCGGAGGCGCAGGCCTGAGGCCGGACCCGTCAGTTCGGCGAAAGTGCAGCGCCATCCACCGATTGCGGGTGGCGCTTGCACCAACGCACGGAACCGTTCATGAATCAGGGGTCGGATCATCCGCGGATTTGAAGGAGAGGTCATGAACTTTCAGGAATTTCTTGGCGGCAATGCGGTCGTGCTGTTCATCGCGGCATTCATCATCCTGTGCATCTACCTTGGCGTGCGGATCGTGCCGCAGAGCGAGAAATACGTGGTGGAGCGGTTCGGGCGGCTGCGCACGGTGCTGAGCCCGGGCATCAACTTCCTGATCCCGTTTCTGGACCGGGTGGCGCACAAGATCTCGGTGCTGGAGCGGCAGTTGCCGACGGCGCAGCAGGATGCGATCACCACCGACAACGTGCTGGTCAAGGTCGAGACCAGCGTTTTCTACCGCATCACCGAGCCGGAAAAGACCGTGTACCGGATCCGCGACGTGGATGCGGCGATTGCCACGACGGTGGCAGGGATCGTGCGGTCCGAGATCGGCAAGATGGAGCTGGATCAGGTACAGTCCAACCGCAACGAGGTGACGGCCAACATCCGCGAGCAGGTACGGGCGATGGTGGATGACTGGGGCATCGAGGTGACGCGGGCCGAGATCCTGGACGTGAATCTGGACGAGGCGACGCGGACGGCGATGCTGCAGCAGCTGAACGCCGAGCGGGCGCGGCGGGCGCAGGTAACCGAGGCCGAGGGCAAGAAGCGGGCGGTCGAGCTGAACGCCGATGCCGAGTTGTATGCGGCCGAGCAGGAGGCCAAGGCGCGGCGGGTGCTGGCGGATGCCGAGGCCTATGCCACCGGGGTGATTGCCGTGGCGATCAAGGAAAACGGGCTGGAAGCGGCGCAGTATCAGGTGGCGCTGAAGCAGGTGGAGGCGCTGACGGCGGTGGGTCA
>JANNRR010000174.1:0-25554 GCA_031401675.1 Paracoccaceae bacterium | reverse complement strand
GAGGCCAAGGGTGATGCCACCCTGCTTGTGCGCGGCCAGATAACCGACGAATTCGGTGACCAGGATCAGCGGGCCGGGTGTGGTTTCGGCCAGCCCCAGACCGTCGATCATCTGATCGGTGGTCAACCAGCCGAAATCCTGCACCACGGTCTGCGTCATGTAGGCCAGCACCGCATAAGCGCCGCCAAAGGTGACGACGGCGAGTTTGGCAAAGAACCAGCCGATCTCGGTCAGGATGCCGCCCTCCAGCTGCCACAGCGCGGCCAGCGGCAATAGCCACAGCGCCAGCCACAGCGCCAGCGTTTGCAGGGTGCGGGCGGGCTGCATCGGCGGCGGCGTGGTCGTGCTGCCCCGGGTGGTGGCAAAGCCGTAAAGGGCGGCGGCCAGGATGATCACCGGGAACGGGACCTGCAGCACGAAGATGCCGAGAAATGCGAGCGCGGCGATCAGCCAGTGTGCCCGGCCCTTCAGGGCACGCCGGGCCACCCGCAGCAGCGCCTCGATCACGATCACAACGACGCAGGCCTGAACCCCCAAAAACAGCGCCTGCATCAGCGGCAGCGCGCCGTAGGCGGCATAGGCCATGCTGAGTGCCAGCACCACCAGCGCGCCGGGGGTGACGAACAAGAGGCCGGCGATCAGCCCGCCCCTGGTGCCGTGCAGCTTCCAGCCGGCATAGGTGGCCAGCTGCATCGCCTCTGGCCCCGGCAGCAGCATGCAGAACGACAAGGCGGCCAGATACTGCTTTTCGCTCAGCCAGCCGCGCTGATCCACCAGTTCGCGGTGCATCAGGGCGATCTGCGCCGCCGGGCCGCCGAACGACAGGAGGCCGATGCGCAGGAAAACGCGCGTGGCTTCGCCCAGCGTCGGGGCCGGGGCCCGGACCGGGGGCAACGACGGGGGCACGGTCCCGGCAGCCGTCATGCCGGGCGGCCTGCGGGCCAGTCGTGGCCCTCGTCGAAGCCGTCGCGGGCCCAGCGGTACAGCGCGTCATAGAGCGTCAGTCCGACGGCCAGCTGTTCCAGATCGTCGCGGTACTGGCGCGACAGGCCGACCGATATCGCCAGCAGTCCGGCGGCTTGCGGCGACAGCTCGTGCCTGTCGGTGTCGGCGGCGCGGACCACCAGCGCCAGCCGCTGCAATGCCTCGTTCTGCAAGCCGAACTCGGCCAGCATGATGTCAAAGGTGCAGGCCTCGCCACGATGGCTCCAGAAGGTGCCGTCGATGTCAAAGGCGGTGGCACCGAAGCGGTCGGCGACGGCGGCAACCTCGGACGGGGTGACGAACAGGAACTGCGCACCGGGATCGACAAAGCGGCGGATCAGCCAGGGGCAGGCGATGCGGTCGATCTTGGGGCGGTGGCGGGTGACCCAGAGCGGGCCGGGGATGGCCGCAATCGGCACCATCATGCCGCCGGCCTCGCGCCAGCCCAGTGCGCCGCCTTCCAGATTTTCGGCGGCAATGCCACGGGTGCGCAACAAGGCGGCGGCACCTTCGGACAGTTTGGCCCCGCGCTGGCACAGGACGATGGCACGGCGGCCCTGCAAGGCCGGGACCAGCGACAGGATGTCGCCATGATCGTGCCGCTGCGATCCCGGGATCAGGGCGGGGTCAAGGGCGACATCGTCGGTAGTGCGGACATCGATGATGGCGGGGGCATCCGGCAGGCCGATCAGGCGAACGAGCTGCGCAGACGTAATGCTGTTGGGACCGGGCATGGGCATCCTCTGACGATTTCAGGTGGATGCGACGCTTGGGCTTGCCGCCTCAAGGGGCGTTCGCAGGGCCCCTGCCGCCTTGAACCACGCCCTTCAATCGCAGTCAAGCCTTTCGGCGGCACGGGCCGGGGTCCAACAAGGCCACGCTTTGGTCATAGTTTGGCCACACCCAGCGGCGACGGTTAACCACGAATAAGGCCAGGTCCGGCCATAGTGGGGAATGTGGCAGTTCGCGCCATGATTGTGGGGAGTTTCCGGGGTCTTTTCGTAAAACACATAGATTTGAATATGTTGGCGAATCATCCTGATAGGAGAATCCATTCACGAATCATTGCAAAATAGTAAAATGCAACCTAAAGTAGTGCAACCTTAAGAAGAAACGTGGGCACTCCTCGCCATCCGGCATAGACTCTAACCAGGGAAGATTGACATGAACAAGATCAAGACCTTGCTGCTGTGCGCCGGGTTGGCGCTGGCAGCCCCTGCGGCCTCGGCCAGCGTGATCGGCGCGACCAACGGCCCGGACGATTCCTTTACGATCGATTTCTTTTTCGGCAATTCCGGCGCCCCGGCCATCAGCAGCCTGACCATCGACGGCACCACTGCCGTGGGAGCGCTGGATGTGATCTGGGACTTCATCGGTGCCATCGGCGGCTCGGCCGTCGTGGGCTCCTCGGCTGGCGAGGATACCTCGATCATGTCGTTCCTGTTCAACAGCTTTGCCATGGGCGATACTTTCAGCCTCAGCGGGATCGATCCGGATTATGTCGGGCTGCCGTCTGCCGGGCTGACAATCATCGATCTGGTCGGGGTGACGGTGACGGCGCTGTTCTCGGATCAATCGACGGCGGTGGCCCGCTTTATCGACGATCCCAACCGGGGTGCCGGTCTGGTGCTGGAACTGGTGCCGGTGGCGCCGATCCCGGTGCCGGTGCCGGCCTCGATGCTGCTGGGCGGTCTGGCGGCACTGGCGCTGGCGGCGCGGCGGCGGCGTCAGGTCTGAACCAACCTGTCAGGATGACAAGCGGAACGGCTGCCGGTGGCGGCCGTTTTGCGTTTGCCGGGGCGGCGCGGGGTGCCGACGCCGCAATCCGGGTTTCGCGTCTGGTGCCCGACCGGACGGAACCAGTGCCGGGTCAGTCACCCGTCACTGCAACCGGTGCGTCGGTCCGGGGCCTTCCGTCCATGAATCACCTGCAGATTTCTGTTGCCAGGGGACCGGGCCAAGCTTGACCGGGGACATTTCCGCGTCGAAAGATGCGCGGACCGATGGCGTTTTGCCGAAACCCTGACGGTTGGGGATGGAAAGTGAACCAAGATGTGCTTGGCCGTTTTGGCCTGACCGAGGCCGACCGGCTGGGAATCGGTTTGGAAAGCCGCATTTACGCTTTGGGAAAGGCTCAAATCCTGAGGATTCCACATCCCGAACTCAAGGTGGAGGCCCGGGTCAGGGCACGGGCGGCGTTCACGAATGGTTTGCCGGTGATGCCCTTTGCTGTCCCGCGAGTGCTCGAAATCAAGTATGTCGAGGGGGTGCTGGTTGCCATCGAGGATCGGATTGCCGGTCGTTCGCTGGCAGAGATTCTGCCGGAGTTGAAAGGAGAACACCGCAGGCGGGCATTGACGGCTTACCTTGAAACCGCAGAAGCGATGGCTGTCCTGAAAACCGACGGGGACTATGGCGATCTGTTGGTGCCGGAACCGCAGCGCAGCCTGCATTGGGGCGACTATCTGGCAAAGCGACTGGAGGGGTTCGCGGCGGATGAGGTTTTGGTTCGCGAAGTGCCCGGATGTGCGGCAATCGCTGCGCGGCTGAAGGCGCAGCTTCTGGCCTTGCCGGACCCCGAAAAGCGCATTGTGCACGGCGATATATGGCCGCCCAACGTCATGATGGATGAAGATCTGCGGGTGACCGGTCTGATTGATTTCAGTTTTACCACCCGGGTCGGCGACACGCTGATGGACTTGGCCGGGGCCGCGCAGTTCATCCGGGTCGGCAATCCGCACGCGGCCGAGGACTTTGAGTACCTGAGTGGTCTGATCGAGGCCAGGCACGGTGGCAAGTTGCGTGAACGCATCGGGCTATATGGCGTCTGGTTTGCCTTCAGCTTCGCCTACGCCCACGAGGAACCGGTGGTTTTCCCCTGGTGCCTTGCGATGATCCGGGAATATTGAACAGGGCTTCGGGCCGCGCCGGGCGACAGCTTTGGTTTTACGAAACCTGTGCGGATTGAGAAGTGCAGGCTTCTGTTGCCAGGTGCCTGCGGACCCCGCCTTGAGCTGCTAAGCCCAAGGACTTGGTTTCGGCGACTCGAACTGCTTACGCAGCCAGAGCCATTGCCGGAGCACGGTTGTCATTGGCAACTGTACATTTTGGGCCGATAACGGTAGCACCCTGCCGAGCAAAAGCTAACACCTTTAGACGTTCGTCGATCCTGTTTCGACCCCATCCGCCGCCAATGACGGAGTGTTGGTGGAGTCGCCGGGTACCGCCCCCGGGTCCGATCCGCGTATTACGTGCGCGTTTATCACCATAGTCCGGTTGCCCGGACGCTGGAGATATAGGCCCGCGCGGGCCAGACCTCAAGTGCCCTGTTGCAAACGCAGATTGGCATAGAGCAGCCAGAGGCCGAACACCGCCTCGAATGCGAAAAAGATGTAGGTGGCTCTGATCGGTTCGGCGTCCGACAGGATCGAGGTCAGGCGGCCCACGGCGGCGCCGACATAGGCGCAGCCGATCATGGCAAAGGCGGTTGGCGTGCCGATCAGAAGCGCGCCGAGGCCGATCCCGATGAAGAGCGCGCCCGAGGCGGCCCTGATCTCCGACATGCCCATGGTGGACCCGTCGGTTTTGAGATCAAGCAGGTCCATGGTGTAGCCCGGAGCGAGCCAGCCGATGATGCCCAGCACGATGGTGATGGCAGCGGCCCCGATGTTGAGTGCGTGGATCATGCTATTCTCCTGATGAGCGTAGCAGATAGCGGACCGATCCGGCGCGGCAATGGTTCCACAATGAAAACGCCGCCCCGGAACGGGGGGCGGCGTTTGCGGCTTCGGGGTTTCGGGCGTTCAGAACCCGGCCTTGATCTTTTCGAACTCTTCCTGCATCCGGGTGCGCAGCTCTGTGGCCATCGGCAACTGGTTCAGCACCGGCACCGAAACCGCAGCCAGACCGGCCTCCTGCAGCACCTCGGGGGTGAACTGCTGCATCGCGGTCAGGCTGGCGTGGCCATAGCCGAAGTCGTTCAGCAGGGTCACCGCCGAGGAGCTTTGGAACCAGGCGTTCATGTAGTCGTAGGCCTTGTCTTCGCTGCCGGGCGCGTCCTTGAAATTGACGAAGCCGCACAGAAAGGCCGAGGAGCCTTCTTTTGCTTCGCGCTGAAAGCCGATCGGAAAGTCTTCCGCGCGCAGCAGCGCCACTGCATCGGGCCAGGACCAGGCGATCAGCACCTCGCCCGAGGCCATCAACTGCGACAGCTCCGACGGATCGGCCCAATAGGCGCGGACGTTGGCATGGGCCTGGCGCAACCAGGCGGCGGCAGCATCGAACTGCGCATCGGTGACATTGGTCCAGTCGGCGACGCCGGTGGCGAGGAACGCCAGCGCCCAGGCGTCATCGACGGTATCGGCAATCGAGATGCGGCCCTCGTATTTCGGATCGAGGAACACCTGCAGGCTGGCGACATCCTCGGGCGGCACTTCGTCGGTGTTCCAGGCAATGGCGGTCGAGGCCCAGTCGGTCGGCAGGAACCACAGGCCGGTGTCATCCTTGATCACCGCCGAGTTCAGCAGGGCCGGGTCGATGTTGGCCACTTCGGGCAGGCGGCTGACATCCCAGGGCTCGATCAGTCCGGCCTCGCGGTACTTTATGATCATCTGGCTGCAGGGGTGCGAGATATCGACCTTGAACCCCGAGGTGACCTTCTGAAAGGCCTCGTCGTCGTCGGCAAAGAAGCTGTAGGACGGGCTGTCGCCGTGCTTCTCGGTGTAGGCCGTGTGCAGGCCAGGATTTTCGAAACCGGCCCAGTCAAAGACCAGCAGGTCGGCATCCTGGGCCAGAGCAGGCAGGCTCAGCGCGACAAGCGCGGCCGAGCCGTTCAGAAAGGCGCGAAGTTTCATCCGGTTCTCCTTGTGTTGGAAAAGCGTAACTGAATTGTGACAAAAGTTCGTAGGTCAAACCCGGTCCCCGCTCAAGCGCCTTTTCCCGCAATTTCTGGTGAAGCCGCCAGAATTGACGCAACGGCACTGCGGTGCCGGGGAAATGACCGGTCTGGCGCGGAAACGAGCGGGTTGCGGCTTTGGCATGGTTGTGGCGGTCGCTGGCCGGAAAAGGTCCGGAATGGCCGTGCCCCGGTCGTGATCGTGCTGGAAAACCGGCGGGGAATCGCGGCAGACTGCCTGAGCCATTGCCCGGGCTGGTCGCGGCACGCAACCGGAAGGGTGCTGGCGGCCGGTACCAGCGGCCAGTACATGCGGCAAGAGGATGGACGATGATTTCGGTCGAGTTTGTGCGGACGATGGCGCGCTACAGCCTGTGGCAGAACCGGTCGATGCTGGCGGCCGCCGACATGCTGGATGATGCCGCGCGAACTGCCGGACGCGGCGCGTTCTTCGGCTCGATCGCCGGGACGCTGTCGCATCTGTTGTGGGGCGATCTGGTCTGGATGAGCCGGTTTGACGGCGGGGCCAAGCCGGCGGGTGGCATTGCCGGCAGTGCGGCGCTGTTTCCCGAATGGGCCGCCTTCAAGGCACTGCGGCGCGAGACCGATGCCCGGGTGCTGGACTGGGCGACCGGGCTGGGCGAGGCCGATCTGGCCGGCGATCTGCACTGGTTTTCGGGCGCGCTCGGGCGCGATGTCGGCAAGCCGATGGCGCTGCTGGTCGTGCATTTCTTCAACCATCAGACGCATCACCGCGGTCAGGCCCACGCCATGCTGACGGCCGCCGGGGCGCGGCCCGAGGCCACCGACCTGTTCATTCTGCCCGAGACGATTGCCTGAGGAGGCCGCATGTTCAAAGCGCTTGTCGTTGAAAAGGATGCCGATGGCGGCACGACTGCCACGGTTCAGCATCTGTTCGAGGACCGCTTGCCGCCCGGTGAGGTGACGGTGGCGGTCGAGTATTCGACGCTGAACTACAAGGACGGGCTGTGCCTTGGCGCGGGCGGCGGGCTGGTGAGGTCGTGGCCGCACGTGCCGGGGGTCGATTTTGCCGGAACCGTGTCGGCGTCGGACGATGCGCGCTACCGCCCCGGCGACAAGGTCATCCTGACCGGCTGGCGGGTCGGCGAAAGCCAGTGGGGCGGATATGCGGAGCGCGCCCGGGTCAAGGCCGACTGGCTGGTGCCGTTGCCCGCCGGGCTGAGCACGCGGCAGGCGATGGCGGTGGGCACGGCCGGGTTTTCGGCGATGCTGGCGGTGCTGGCGCTGCAGGATCACGGTCTGACGCCGGACCAGGGCGAGGTGCTGGTGACCGGGGCAGCGGGTGGCGTCGGTTCGGTGGCTGTGGCGATCCTGGCGCATCTGGGCTACCGGGTTGCCGCCGTGACCGGGCGGCCGGAGGCCGAACCCTATCTGCGCGGTCTCGGGGCCGGGCGGATCGTGCTGCGCGAGACGATCAACGAGGTGGTCAAGCGCCCGTTGGAGGCCGAGGTCTGGGCCGGCTGCATCGATGCCGTCGGCGGTGCCATGCTGGCGCGGATTCTGGGGCAGTTGCAGCACCGCGCCTCGGTCGCTGCGGTCGGGCTGGCCGGGGGCACGGCGGTGCCGGCTTCGATCATCCCGTTCCTGCTGCGCGGCGTAAACCTGCTGGGAATCGATTCGGTGATGAGCCCCTATCCGGAACGGGTCCGGGCCTGGGCGCGGATCGCGACCGACCTGCCGATGGCCAAGCTGGAAGCCATGATCCGGCCGGCGACGCTGAAGGACCTGCCGGCGCTTGGGGCCGCGATCCTGGCCGGACAGGTTCGGGGCCGCGTTGTCGTGGATGTGCGGGCATGAGCGGGCAGCGGGTGCTGATCACCGCCGGGGCCAGCGGCATCGGGCGGGCCATGGCCGAAGCGTTCGCGGCCCGGGGCGCGCAGGTCTGGGTGGTCGATGTCGATGCGGCGGCGCTGGCCGAATGCCCGGCGGCGTGGCGCAAGGATGTGCTGGATGTGGCGGACGAAGCAGCGGTGGCGGGGCTTTTTGACCGGCTGGCTGCCGACTGGGGCGGGCTGGAGGTGCTGTGCGCCAATGCCGGCATTGCCGGGCCGACCGCGCTGATCGAGGATGTGCGGCCCGAAGATTTCCGCCGCTGTGTCGCCGTCAACCTGGAAGGGGCCTTCCTGTTCGCGCGCGGGGCCGCACCGCTGATGAAGCGGGCCCGGCACGGGGTGATGCTGCTGACCTCTTCCGTCGCCGGGCTCTACGGCTTTCCCGCCCGCGCGCCCTATGCGGCGGCGAAGTGGGCAATCAACGGGCTGATGAAGACGCTGGCTATGGAACTGGGGCCGTTCGGCATCCGGGCCAATTCGATTTGTCCGGGATCGGTCGAAGGGCCGCGCATCGAACGGGTGATGGCGCTGGAGGCGGCACATGCCGGCATGACCCGCGATGCGGTCCATGCCGCCCGTGCGGCCGGGACCTCGATGCGCAGTTTTGTCGCCGCAACCGATATTGCCGAGATGGCGGTGTTTCTGGCCTCGGACGCGGCCCGGTTCGTGTCGGGCCAGATCATCGCGGTCGACGGCCACACCGAAAACCCGCATCCTCAGGTGGGGTAGGAGGAGGGGACTTTCCTGACGACAGTCGCAGGCGAACCGGCGGCGGCGGGATTCAAAATCTTTGTGAAAGATTTTGGCAAATTCCTTTGAAGGATTTTGGGTCCGGCCCGGGCGGGGTCAGCGGGGTTGCGACCGGGTCGCTGTCCAGGCTTTGGGGCTTGTGGCGCGGCGTCACCCGGGCGAGGATGAAGCGCCTGCCACCCTGTCACCGAAAACCCCGCCGATGCCCGAGCTTGACCTTGCCTTTACCCGCGCCCAGTTCCCGGCCTTTGCCGAACCCTCGTTGCAGGGGCAGGCGTTTTTCGAGAATGCCGGCGGCTCCTACCCCTGCCGTCAGGTGGTGGACCGGCTGACGCGGTTCTACCGGTCGCGCAATGTGCAGCCCTACGCCCCGTTCGCGGTGTCGGAACTGGCCGGTGCCGAGATGGACGAGGCGCGGGACCGGCTGGCGGCGCTGCTGGGGGTGGCCACCGATGAGGTGTCGTTCGGCCCCTCGACCAGTGCCAACACCTATGTGCTGGCCAATGCCTTTCGCGACTGGCTGCGGCCGGGCGATGCCATCGTGGTCACCAATCAGGACCACGAGGCCAACTCCGGCGTCTGGCGGCGGTTGGCGGCGGCGGGGATCGAGGTGCGCGAATGGCGGGTCGATCCCAACAGCGGCCATCTGGCGCTGCCGGATCTGGCGCGGCTGTTGCAGGACGGGGTCAGGCTGGTGTGTTTTCCGCATTGCTCGAACGTGGTGGGAGAGATCAATCCGGTGGCCGAGATCGTGGCGATGGCGCATGCGGCCGGGGCGGTGACCTGTGTCGACGGCGTCAGCTATGCGCCGCACGGCTTGCCGGATGTGGCCGCGCTTGGAACCGACATCTACCTGTTTTCAGCCTACAAGACCTATGGACCGCATCAGGGCATCATGGTGATCCGCCGGGCGCTGGGTGAGGCCCTGCCCAATCAGGGGCATCATTTCAACGGCGGCACGCTGTACAAGCGCTTTACCCCGGCCGGGCCGGACCATGCCCAGATCGCGGCCTGTGCCGGGATGGCCGACTATGTCGAGGCGCTTTATGCACATCATTTCGGCGGGCCGAATGCCGGCGGGCCGGATTCCGGCTTGGCGGCGACGCCGGTCGCGCAGGGCCGCGCCGTGCATGATCTGATGCGGGGCCACGAGGTGGTGCTGCTGCAACCGCTGCTCGACTATCTGGCGGCGCGCAACGACGTGCGGCTGATCGGGCCGCGCCGGGCCAAGCTGCGGGCCCCGACGGTGGCGGTGGCGCTGGACCGGGACGGCGAAGCGGTGGCGCGGGCGCTGGCGGCGCACGGCATCCTGTGCAATGGCGGCGATTTCTATGCCGGGCGGCCCCTGGACGCGATGGGCGTCGACCCGGGGCTGGGCGTGCTGCGGCTGAGTTTCGTGCACTATACCTCGAAGGCCGAGGTTGACCAATTGCTGATCGCGCTAGATCGGGTGTTGTAAGCGGGTCGGAAACCCGCCTTTGGGGCCTGAATGACCGGTTCGGTGGTGATCTGTTGGGTCCGGCGCGATCTGCGGCTGGCGGACAATCCGGCATTGCGGGCGGCGGCGGCAACGGGTGCGCCGGTGGTGGCGCTGTTCATCCATGACGAGGTGGTGGAAGCGCTTGGGGCCGCGCCGAAATGGCGGCTGGGGCTGGGTGTGGCGGCGTTTGCCACGGCATTGCAGGCCGTGGGCTCGCGGCTCATTCTGCGGCGCGGTCCGGCGCTGACGGTGCTGCGGACGGTCGTGGCGGAAACCGGGGCGCGCGAGGTGCATTGGGGACGGCTTTACGACCCTTCCGCCAAGGCGCGGGATGTGGCCGTCAAGGCGGCGCTGACGGCGGACGGGGTGGCGGTGACCAGCCATCCGGGGCACCTCTTGCACGAACCCTGGACGGTCGGGACCGGAGCGGGCGGGTTCTACCGGGTCTACACCCCCTATTGGAACGCGGTGCGCGGGCGGCCGGTGCCGGCGCCACTGCCTGCACCGGCGCTGGTTGCCCCGGCGGTCTGGCCGGCCTCGGACGATCTGGACGGGTGGCGGATGGGTGCTGCGATGCAGCGCGGTGCCGCCGTGGTGGCGCGCCATGTCCGGGTGGGCGAGGCGGCGGCGGCGGCGCGGCTGGCTGACTTTGTCGCCGGGCCGGTGCAGGACTACCGCACGGCGCGGGATTTTCCGGCGCTGGCCGCCACCTCTGGCCTGTCGGAGAACCTGACGTATGGCGAGATCAGCCCGAGGACGGTCTGGCATGCCGGCTGGCGGGCGATGCAGGAGGGGCGGGCCGGGGCCGAGCATTTCCTGAAGGAACTGGTCTGGCGCGAGTTTGCCTATCATCTGTTGCACCACACCCCTGAAATCGCCAGCCGCAACTGGAAGCCGGCGTGGGATGATTTCCCCTGGCAGGGCAATTCGGCGCAGGCCGAGGCCTGGCGGCGCGGCCGGACCGGGGTGGCGCTGGTCGATGCCGCGATGCGGCAGATGTATGTGACCGGCACCATGCACAACCGGGCGCGGAGGGTGGCGGCAAGCTATCTGACCACGCATCTGCTGACCGACTGGCGGATCGGCCAGCGCTGGTTCGAGGAGTGTCTGATCGACTGGGACCCGGCGGCCAACGCGATGGGCTGGCAATGGGTGGCCGGATCAGGGCCGGACGCGGCCCCGTATTTCCGGGTGTTCAACCCCGACGGGCAGGCCGAGAAGTTCGACACCTTGGCCGCCTATCGTCAGCGTTTTGTCGCGGAACTGAGCACCACACCGGGGTCCGACGCGCTGGCCTATTTCGACGCGGTGCCCCGGGCCTGGGGCCTGCGGCCGGGCGATCCCTACCCTGCGCCGGTCGTGGCCCTGGCCGAGGGGCGGGCGCGGGCGCTGGCGGCCTATGGCGCGCGCGGAGCGGGATTGGGTGCGATCAGTTCGGACACCGGCCCGGCTGATCGCGGCGCTGCCGGGAGCGGGCGGTTGCAGGATGAACCCCTTGACCCGGGCGCGGAAACCGGAAGAACATGACAGGAAATGGGGATAGAATGACGTTTCTGACATCGACGCGGGGTCAGCACGGCCTGCCGCGTTACTTTGCGCAGGTGTTCGACATGGCCTGCGGCATGCAGAACGGCCAGCTGGATTTCCTGTTGCCCGACGGGCGCCGGTTCCGCGCCGAGGGCCGCAACCCCGGGCCGGTGGCGGAACTGCAGATCGTCAACCCCGACATTTTCGCCCGGCTGATCCGCGAAGGCGATCTGGGGTTCTGCGAAGCCTATGTCGAGGGTTGGTGGACGACCCCGGACCTGCTGGCGTTCATGGATCTGGTGCATGCCGGCAATGACGGGATTTACGACGGCTTTCCCGGCATGAAGCTGGTGCGGGCGTTCGAAAATCTGCGGCACTGGCTGCGGTCGAACTCGGTCGGGCAGGCCCGGCGCAACATCAGCCATCACTACGACCTCGGCAACGACTTCTACAAGCTGTGGCTGGACGACACGATGACCTATTCGTCCGCCCTGTTCCGGTCGGGGCAGGAGCCGCTGGAAACGGCGCAGGCGCAGAAATATGCCAGCATGGTCGATCAGATCGGCGTCAGCCCCGGCGAACATGTGCTGGAGATTGGCTGCGGCTGGGGCGGCTTTGCCGAATATGCCGCCAAGGAACGCGGACTGTGGGTGACCGGGCTGACCATCAGCCAGGCCCAGCACGACTATGCGGTGGAACGGATCGCGCGGGCCGGTCTGGCCGACCGGGTGGACATCAGGATGCAGGACTACCGCGACGAGCGCGGAACCTACGACGGCATCGCCAGCATCGAGATGTTCGAGGCGGTGGGCGAGAAATACTGGCCGACCTATTTCGACACCCTGCGCGACCGGCTGAAGCCCGGCCGCCATGCCACCATGCAGATCATCACCGTGCAGGACCGCCGCTACGAGGTCTATCGCCGCGGTGTGGATTTCATTCAGAAACACATCTTTCCCGGCGGCATGCTGCCCAGCCCGCGGGCGCTGCGCGCCGAGATCGAGCGGGCCGGGCTGACGCTGCGCGGCTCGTTCGAGTTCGGCGACAGCTACAGCCAGACCCTGCGGCGCTGGCACGACACCTTCAACGACCGCTGGGACCAGATCGCGCACATGGGCTTTGATGACCGCTTCCGGCGGATGTGGAACTTTTACCTGACATCCTGCGCCGCGACCTTTGCCAGCGGCAATTGCGACGTGACGCAGATCACGGTGACGCGGCGGTAGGGCGGCGGCAATGGCGGGGCAGGCTGGTCAGGACGGGTTGGCGGGAAGCTCGATCAGGTCAAAGCGCAGCAGAGGGCTTGCCAGCCGCACTTCGCGGCGCACGATGCCGGGGTTCGGCAGCGGCGGGGTTATCGCCAGAAGCAGCCCGGAATAGCTCAGGGCGTCCAGCCGCGCCGCCACATCCAGAATATCGACACCAGGGGCCATCAGCGGCGCCAGGATGCAGTCCGGCCGCAGCCGTGCCAGCAGGGCGGCATCCAGCCCCGGCATCGTGGTGATTTCAATCTGGGCACCGCCGGGCATGACGCCAGGCACGACCCAAGGCAATGCAACGTCCGCCGTTGCACCGATCACCAGAACCGAGCGCATTCCGTCAACCGGCGATCCGGATTTCACTTGGGCGGGGTCGGTGGCATCGGTCGGCGGTTTCATCGGGCACCAGGGGTGTCGCATTCAACAAAAGTACCAGACCACGACACATCGTCAGGTTTACTGATCCAGTTACAGAACACGCTCAGGTTACATTTGATCAATAGTGTTGCAAGACCGAAACCCGACTCTGCGTTTACTTTCGACCTGGTGTGGCGCAGTTTCCCGTCAGGCGATGGCGGCATGGGTGACGGATGAACTCGGATCTGTTGAAATCGGTGCTGTCCGGCGTGCCGCTGCCGCTGTTGCTGGTAGGACAGGATGACCGGATCCGGGCGGTAAACGCGCCGGCGCTGCAATTGTTCGGTGCAAACATCGAAGGGCGGCATTATGTCACCGTTCTGCGCCAGCCATCGATCCTCGATTGCGTCGAGGCGACGTTGCGGCACCGCCAGCCTGGGCAGGCGCGCTACGTCGTGGTCAGCGTCACCCGGGAAATCACCTACCGGGTCCTGACTTCGTCGGTGGCGGGCGACACCGGGCAGGGCGCCCTGGTCAGTTTCGAGGATATCACCGACCAGGAACAGGCGGGGCAGATCCGCCGCGATTTCGTGGCCAACGTCAGCCATGAACTGCGTACGCCGCTGACGGCATTGCTGGGCTTCATCGAGACCCTGCGCGGCGCGGCCCGCGATGATGCGGTGGCACGCGAGCGGTTTCTGGGCATCATGGCGCGCGAGGCAGAGCGGATGAACCGGCTGGTCAGCGACCTGTTGTCGCTGAGCCGGGTCGAGGCCGAGGAAAGGGTGCGCCCGACCGAGCGGGTGGATATCGTGGCGCTGGTCATGTCGTCGGTGGCGACGCTGCGGCCGTTTGCCCGCGATTCTGCGGTCGAGCTGGAGGTGATCGGGCCGGACCGTCCGATGCTGGTGCAGGCCGATCCGGATCAGATCACCCAGGTGTTTCACAATCTGATCGAGAATGCGGTGAAGTATGGCGGGTCGGAACGCAAGGTGACGGTGATGATCAGCCACGAGGACCGCGACCCGAGCCTGCGCGCACCGGCGGTTCGTATTGACGTGATCGACCGCGGCGACGGCATCGATGCCGTGCACCTGCCGCGACTCACCGAGCGATTCTACAGGGTCGACAGTCACCGCTCGCGCGAGAAGGGCGGGACCGGTCTGGGGCTGGCGATTGTCAAACACATCATCAACCGCCACCGCGGCCGGTTTCGCGTGGACAGCGAAAAAGGCAAGGGCAGCCGGTTTTCGGTTTTTCTGCCAGAGACTTGAGCGTTAACGTTCTTGTCATGTTCCGTTCGGGACGCCGACGGTCTGTCATCAAACTGTTACGCTGCTGTCACAAAATCATAGCGCCAGACGACTAGACCCGGCCCGAGGTCGCCGCTCGCGCGACTGCAACGCCCCAAACCAGGAGCTATCCATGTCCTTTTTGAAACTGAGCGCTTCCGCTCTGGCCATCACGGCTTTGTCGGTAACCGCCGTTGCTGCGCGTGACCAGGTCCAGGTGACCGGTTCGTCGACCGTGCTGCCCTATGCCACCATCGTCGCCGAGGCCTTTGGCGAAAACTTTGACTTCCCGACCCCGGTGATCGAAGGCGGCGGCTCGGGTGCCGGCCGCAAGAAGTTCTGCGAAGGCGTCGGCGAAAACACCGTTGATATCGCCAATTCGTCCTCGCGCATCAGCCAGTCCGACATCGATCTGTGCGCCACCAATGGCGTGGCCGAGATCATGGAAGTGCGCATCGGCTATGATGGCATCGTGTTCGCTTCGGCCGTTGATGGCGCTGAATTCGCAATGACCCCGGCGGCGATCTATGGCGCGCTGGCTGCCAAGGTCGCCAAGGATGGCGCGGTCGCCGACAACGCCGCCGCCAACTGGTCCGATGTTGATGCATCGTTCCCGGCGCAGCCGATCCTGGCTTTCATCCCGGGCACCAAGCACGGCACCCGCGAAGTGTTCGACACCAAGGTGATCATCGAGGGCTGCAAGGCTTCGGGCGCCTATGACCTGTTCCTGGCCGCTGCCGAAGGCGCCGACGACAAGGAAAAGGCTGCCAACGCAACCAAATCCTGCGGCGAACTGCGCACCGATGGCAAATCGGTAGACATCGACGGCGACTATACCGAAACCCTGGCCCGTCTGGATGCCGACAAGACCGCCGTCGGCGTGTTCGGCCTGTCGTTCTACGAAAACAACACCGACAAGCTGCGCGTTGCCACGATGAGCGGTGTGGTTCCCACCACGGAGTCGATCTCCAAGGGTGAATACCCGGTGTCGCGCCCGCTCTACTTCTACGTCAAGAAAGCCCATATCGGCGTGATCCCGGGCCTGAAGGAATATGTCGAGTTCTTCCTGTCGGACGAAATCGCCGGCCCGGATGGACCTTTGGCCGCCTATGGCCTGGTCTCCGACCCGGAACTGGCAGCAACCCAGGCGATGGTTGCCGCCGAAACCCCGATGGGTCCGCTGGAATAAGATCGTATCATCGGGGCGGCGCTTTTCGGGTGCCGCCCCGACCCTCGCAATGCGCTTCATTCAAGCGGACGGGATAGCCAATGACAGTTCTTTTGCTGCTGATCGTAGTGGCCGTTATTGCCGTCGCCTGCTATGTTCTCTGTCGTCAGCGCGTGATGGCATCGGTTCAGGGTGATCCGCGGACCCTGCACTCCCTCCCGTCCTACTACGGCTGGCATGGCGCAATCATGGTGCTGCTGCCGGCGCTGAGCGTTCTGGTTCTGTGGCTCCTTATTCAGCCGATCATCATCGAAAACCGCATCTCTTCGGTGCTGCCGCCGGAAATGATGGCCGAGGGCGGGTCGATGGACCTGGTCATGTCGGATGTGCGCCGGGTGGCTGGCGGGCTCGATGTTGCAGTCTCGACCGGGACGATGACCGAAGAAGAAGCCGGCATGATCCGCACCGAATTCACCAACGTTCGCGACAAGCTGTCGCGAGTCGGCGTGGCCCTTGGGTCAGAGGTGACCAAGGAAGTGCTGTCGGCGGCGCAGGATTACCGTGTCTATACGGCGTGGGGTGCCATCGGGCGCACAATCCTGACTTTGGCACTGGCCGTCGCCGGGTTCGCCTATGCGGTCTGGGTGACCGAAAAGAATTTCCGGGCCCGCAACCGGGTGGAACTGGTGATTCAGGGCCTGCTGATCGTGGCTTCTTCGATTGCCATCCTGACCACGGTCGGCATCGTCTATTCCCTGCTGTCCGAGACATTCAACTTTTTCGCCCAGTATCCGGCCAAGGATTTCTTCTTCAGCCTGACCTGGTCGCCGAATTTCCGCGGCGACTCGCAGTTGGGCATCATCCCGCTGCTCTGGGGCACGATGTACATCAGCCTGGTGTCGATGATCGTGGCGGTTCCCATCGGGCTGTTCACCGCGATCTATCTGGCCGAATATGCCGGCAGGCGGATGCGGTCGATCGTCAAGCCGCTGATCGAGGTGATCGCCGGCATCCCGTCGGTGGTATTCGGGCTGTTCGCCCTGGTGACGGTTGGGCCGCTCCTGCGCGACTACTTCGCCTCGCCACTTGGCCTGGGCGACTCCGGCTCATCGGTGATGACAGCCGGCATCGTGATCGGCATCATGAACATCCCGTTCATCTCGTCGCTGAGCGACGACATCATCAATGCCGTGCCGCAGGCGATGCGCGATGGCTCGCTGGGGCTGGGGGCGACCCGGTCGGAAACCATCCGCCAGGTGGTGTTGCCGGCCGCATTGCCCGGCATCGTCGGCGCAATTCTGATGGCGGGCAGCCGGGCGATCGGTGAAACAATGATCGTGGTGATGGGGGCCGGAGCCGCCGCCAAGCTGAGCCTGAACCCGTTCGAAGCGATGACGACGATCACAGTGAAAATCGTGGGCCAACTGACCGGTGACACCGACTTTGCCGCGCCTGAAACGCTGGTGGCCTTTGCCCTGGGCATGTCGCTGTTCATCATCACCCTGGGGCTGAACGTCGTGGCCCTGATGGTGGTGCGCAAATACAAGGAGCAGTACGAATGACCGATGTGACCAGCGCCGGCGTTGCTGCTCCGGCCCATCCGAAATCGTCGCTGCTGCGCCAGACCGACCTGATGCGCCGGCGCAATGCGGCCGAGACGCGGTTTCAGGCCTACGGCATCCTCGCCATAGCCGTCAGCCTTGTGACCCTGGCCATTGTGCTGTGGACGATCCTATCGGACGGCGTCTCGTCATTCTACCAGGCCAAGCTGAGTTTTCCGCTGGAGCTGACGGCGGAAACGCTTGACCCACAAGGCAACCGCAACCGAGACGAAATGTCGAAGGTCACGACGCTCGGCTACAACAAGGTGCTGGCGGCAGCCTTCGCAGCGGAATTGGCACAGCGCGGGATCACGGTGGACGGCATTTCCGACAAGGAAGTCGCCGAGGTCATTTCGAAAGATGCGGCGGGCGATCTGCGGGCGACCGTTCTGGCCAACCCGGCGATTGTCGGCACAACGATCGACGCCACCGTGCTGGCAACTGGCCGGATCGATGGCTACCTCAAGGGCCGGGTGACCATGCAGACCGCCGAGCGCGACAGCAACGTGACCCCGGCGCAGCTGCAACTGGCCGACCAACTGCGCGATGCCGGCATCCTGACCTCCCGCTTCAACTGGGCCTTCATCACCAACCCCGACGCCTCGGACCAGCGCCCGGAAGCTGCCGGACTGGGTGTGGCGATCCTCGGGTCGGCTTACATGATGCTGATCGTCCTCGTTACCTGCGTGCCGGTCGGGGTGGCGGCCTCGATCTATCTGGAGGAATTCGCGCCCAAGAACCGCTGGACCGACCTGATCGAGGTGAATGTCTCCAACCTTGCCGCCGTTCCGTCTATCGTGTTCGGCATCCTCGGCCTGGCGATCTTCATCAACTTTGCCGGTCTGCCCAACTCTTCTTCGATCGTCGGCGCCTTCGTGCTTTCGCTGATGACGCTGCCCACCATCATCATCGCGACCCGCGCCTCGATCCGGGCGGTGCCGCCATCGATCCGCGATGCGGCCCTGGGGATCGGCGCATCGAAGATGCAGACGATCTTTCACCATGTGCTGCCGCTGGCCATGCCCGGCATCCTGACCGGGACCATCCTGGGGCTGGCCTCGGCACTGGGGGAATCCGCGCCGCTCTTGCTGATCGGGATGGTGGCCTTTGTCGACAACTATCCGTCGGCCCCGGTCGAAGGCTTCCTTGACCCCGCCACCGCGCTGCCGGTGCAGGTCTTTGGCTGGGCGCAGCGCGCCGACCCTGCGTTCATCGAGCGGGCATCGGGGGCGATCATCGTGCTGCTGATCTTCCTGCTGATCATGAACGCGGTGGCGATTGTGCTGCGCCGCAGGTTCGAACGTCGATGGTAGGGAATATCTGAAATGAATGATATGCGGATAGTGGAGAGAAACGTGGACAGCAGCGACAACAAGATCACCGCCCGAAAGGTGCAGGTGTTTTACGGCACCTCGCACGCGATCAAGGATCTGGATGTCGACATTCTTGACAAGACGGTCACCGCTTTCATCGGCCCGTCGGGCTGCGGCAAATCGACGTTTCTGCGCTGTCTGAACCGGATGAACGACACCATTTCGATCTGCCGTGTCGAGGGGGACATCAGGATCGACGGCGAGGATATCTATGATCCCAAGGTCGACCCGGTTCAGTTGCGCGCCAAGGTCGGCATGGTGTTCCAGAAACCCAACCCGTTTCCGAAATCGATCTATGACAATGTCGCCTATGGCCCGCGCATCCACGGACTGGCCGCAACCAAGGCCGACATGGATGTGATCGTGGAAAAGTCGCTGCGCCGCGCCGCGCTGTGGAACGAGGCCAAGGACCGGCTGCAGTCGCCGGGCACCGGCCTGTCGGGTGGCCAGCAGCAGCGGCTGTGCATTGCCCGCGCGGTGGCCACCGAACCCGAAGTGCTGTTGATGGACGAGCCCTGTTCCGCACTTGACCCCATCGCCACCGCCCAGGTCGAGGAACTGATCGACGATCTGCGCAGCCTGTTTTCGGTGGTGATCGTCACCCACTCGATGCAGCAGGCGGCGCGCGTCAGCCAGCGCACCGCGTTTTTCCATCTGGGCTATCTGGTCGAATACGGCGAGACCGGACAGATTTTCACCACGCCGCAGGACCCGCGGACGGAAAGCTATATCAGCGGCCGGATCGGCTGAAGGAGCAGGCAACATGGCACTGGAACCGCATATCGCCTCGGTCGTCGACCGGGACCTGGAAGCCATTCAGGCGATGATCATGAAGATGGGTGGTCTGGTCGAGGCCGCCATTCTGAACGCCGCGCAGGCGCTGGAAACCCGCGACGAGGAACTGGCGGAAAAGGTCCGCAAGAATGATGACCAGATCGACCAGATCGAGGAACAGGTGAACGTGGAAGCCGCACGGGTGCTGGCGCTGCGGGCCCCGATTGCCAGCGATCTGCGCACCGTGCTGTCGGTGATGAAGATCAGCGGCAATCTGGAACGGGTCGGCGACTATGCCAAGAACATGGGCAAGCGCACCTCGGTTCTGGTGCAGATGTCGCCGATCGGCGGCTCGTCGGGCGCGATCCGGCGGATGGCCAAGGTGGTGGAACTTATGCTGAAGGATGTGCTGGATGCCTATATCCAGCGCGACGTGGAACTGGCGACCGACGTGCGGCAGCGCGATCAGGAGGTCGATCAGATGTACAATGCGCTGTTCCGCGAGTTCCTGACCCACATGATGGAAGACCCCCGCAACATCACCGCCTGCATGCATCTGCATTTCATCGCCAAGAACATCGAGCGGATGGGCGACCACGTCACGTCAATCGCCGAACAGGTGATCTATCTGATCACCGGGCATCTGCCCGCCGACCTGCGGCCCAAGGGCGATGCGGTTACCTTTGTGCATCCCGATGGTGCCAAGTAATGGCAACGGCAGAGCAGCCACGCGTCCTGATCGTCGAGGATGAACCGGCGCAGCGTGAGGTTCTGGCCTACAATCTGGAGGCCGAGGGCTTCCGGGTGTCGCGGGCCGAAAACGGCGAAGAGGCGCTGTTGCTGGTCGCGGAGGATGCGCCTGACATCATCGTGCTGGACTGGATGCTGCCAAACGTCTCCGGGATCGAGGTCTGCCGGCGGCTGAAGACCCGGGCCGAAACCCGGGCGGTGCCGATCATCATGCTGTCGGCGCGCTCCGAGGAAGTCGACCGGGTGCGCGGGCTGGAAACCGGGGCGGATGACTATGTGATCAAGCCCTATTCGATTGTCGAGCTGATGGCGCGGGTGCGGGCGCAACTGCGCCGGACTCGGCCGGCGACGGTTGGCGAAACGCTGGAGTACGGCGATATCAAGCTGGATGCCGAAAGCCACAAGGTATTCCGTGCGGAAAAGATCCTCAAGCTGGGGCCGACCGAGTTCCGGCTCTTGGCCACCTTCATGGAAAAGCCGGGCCGGGTCTGGAGCCGCGAACAATTGTTGGACCGTGTCTGGGGCCGCGACATCTATGTCGACACCCGTACCGTCGACGTGCATATCGGACGCCTGCGCAAGGCGCTGTGCATCCACGGCGGCGACGACCCGCTGCGCACAGTGCGCGGTGCCGGCTATGCATTGGGGTAACGCTTTACGGTGATCGGGCGATGCCGCTACCGCAGCGCCTTGTTGATATAGCTGCCCCGCAAGGCGTTCGGCGGTAGGCCATAGGCCGATTTGAAATGCTGGTAGAACTGGCTGATTGAGGTGAATCCCGCCGCATCGGCAACCGAAGTGATCGGCATCGAGCTTTCGGTCAGCAGTGCCCGCGCCCGCAAGAGCCGCATCCGGATCACGAACTGCTTCATCGGCAACCGCATGATCCGGGTAAACAGCATCAGCGCATAGTTCTGATGCAACCCCGTCACCGCCGCCACATCGGCATTGGTCATCGGTGCCCCCAGATGTTCCATAATGAAGCGGACCATTTCGACCACATGCCGGATGTGGGCGGACGATATGGCGCGCTCGTCGCCCAACTCGGCCAGCGGTGCCCGCAGGAAGGTCAGATCATCCAGAAGCGCCCGGCGAAACAGGCCGTTCATGTCCATCTTGACCACGTCGGTACGCTCGAAATCGCCGGACCGGTAGTCGGCATACCAGCGTTCGATCATCGCCTGGTCGCACAGCCGTTCCGGCAGCGCCACCATCGCCCCCGACAGAAGTGCCACCTGCAACCGGGCGATGTGCGGCATGAACAGAAAGGCATCGACCGGGATGTAGACGTTGCACAGCATCGGCCGCGTCGCGCCGGTGCGGTTCACGGTGGTCAACTGGTGCGGCACCCCGGCCCAGAACAGCACCAGCCGCCCCTCGGGGACCAGAATCCGGTCGCCGTCGACTGCGTAGACCATGGTGGCATTGATCAGGAAGTTCGCCTCGATATGGCCATGCCAGTGCGGCGCAGCCATCACCTCGGGCTCGAACAGGCGAATGCCGAAGCGGCCAAAGGCCCGGGTGACCGAGTAGAATTTCCGCTCGGTCGAGGTTGGCGAGTACAGCAGATCAGCGGAAACAGGATCGCGCATGCCGGGATCGCCTTTCGCGGGAATCTGAAGAAGCCGGAAAAGAATGTCTGAAACCGATATTGCTGTAAAGGGCGGCTGGCTTCACAGTCGGGCCAAGGTCACTGATCGGGGCACTCAGATTCCGTCGGAGGCCGAAACGCGGCGGGACAGACCCGCCGAAGGGAGGACAAATGCAACATACCATGAAACGCGCCGGTCTTGCGGCGCTGATGCTGGGCGTATCGGCCATGGCGATCCATGCCGACGCGCACGGCCCGGTCGCCGTCCCGGACGCGCCGGTGTTCGATGCACAGGGTGCCCCGACGTTCGTCAACCGTTCGGACATCTATGACTACATGGCGCTGCCGGCCTATTCCGAGCCGGCCTATGTCACCGCCTTCGTGACCGCCGGAAAACTGCCACCGGTCGCCGAGCGGCTGCCGAAAGAGCCGCTGGTCTACAAGACCGCGAACATGGTCGACGGCAATGGCGTTTACGGCGACGTGATGCGCCATGTGATCGGCGGTCGCCCGGAAGGCTGGAACTTCTGGGCCGGTCAAAGCTATGGCTGGGGCGGCATCGACATCGGTCTGGTGGAATGCCTGACCCGGACCGGGCCGCTGTTCACCGTGAACCCGGCCGACCTGCAGCCGATGCCGAACCTGGCAAAGGCCTGGGAATGGTCCGAGGACGGCATGACCCTGACGGTGCATCTGATCGAGGGTGCCAAATGGTCGGACGGCGATCCGTTCGACACCGAGGATATCGCGTTCTATTGGGATGACATCGTGATGGACCCCGAGGCGACCCCGTTGATGGGTGCCAGCCAGGAAACCTATGGCGCGGGAACCACACTTGCGGTGGTTGACGCTCATACCTTCACCATGACCTTTACTACCGCCTTCCCGGAGTCGGTGCTGTATTCGATGGCCTATGGCAACTTCTGCCCCGGCCCGAGCCATGTGCTGAAACCGGCGCATCCGAAGTATGGCGGCGAAAGCTATACGGCGTTCCACGACGCCTTCCCCGCCGACATGATGAACTTTCCGGTGATGGGCAGCCACGTCGTGGTCGAGTACCGTCCCGACGATATCGTGGTGCTGCGGCGCAATCCCTACTACTGGAAGGTCGACGAAGCCGGCCAGCAGTTGCCCTATCTGGACGAAATGCAGTACCGCCTGTCGACCTGGGCAGACCGCGACGTGCAGGCCGTGGCCGGCACCGGCGACTTTTCGAACCTGGAGCAGGCCGAAAACTATGTGGAAAGCCTGAAGAAGGCCGCAGATCCGGACAGCCCGGCCAAGCTGGCGTTCGGGCCGCGCACCATCGGCTACTCGCTGTTCCCGAACCTGTCGGGCAATGGCTGGGGCGAACCCGACGCACGCGGGATGGCGGTCCGCGAACTGAACCGCAACCTTGATTTCCGCAAGGCGATCAGCAGCGGCCTTGACCGGCAGCGGCTGGGCGACAGTCTGGTCAAGGGTCCGTTCACGGCGCTGTACCCCGGCGGGCTTTATGCCGGAACCTCGTTCTATGACAAGGACAGCACGGCCTACTTTGCGTTCTCGGTCGACAATGCCAAGACCTATCTGGCGGCGGCCGGGCTGACCGACACGGATGGCAACGGTTTTGTCAACCTGCCGGGCGGCGATGATCTGAACGTTACCCTGCTGTCGCAGGTCGACTATCAGACCGACAAGAACCTGGCCGAAGGCGTGGTGGCGATGATGGCCGACATCGGGGTTCAGGTCTCGCTGAACCTCTTGACGGGCAAGGACTTCGACAATGCCCGCGATTCCGGCAAGTTCGACTGGGTCATCATCCGCAACGGCACCGATCTGATCACCGTGGTGCAGAACACCCCGCAGATGGCCCCGACCGGGCCGACCACCTCGAACCACCACCGGGCCAATCCGGCGGGCGAGCTTGATCTGTTGCCCTACGAGCAGCAGATGGTCGATACGGTCAAGGCCTTCATCGGCAGCCGGGATTCGGCAGAGCGGGTCGAACTGATGAAGACCTATCAGAAGCTCTATACCGAAAACCTCGACGGGATCGGCCTGACCGCCTATCCGGGGGCGCTGATCATCAACAAGCGCTTCTCCAACATTCCGGCGGGTGCGCCCATCTTCATGTACAACTGGGCCGAGGACAACATCATCCGCGAGCGGGTGTGGGTTGCCGCCGACAAGCAGATCGGGGCGGAACTGCACCCGAACACGCTGCCGGGCGCGCTTGGCGACGCCGGGCCGATGGCGGCCAACTGACGACCCGACGACGGCGGGCGGGGCATTCGGTTGCCCCGCCCGCCGGTTTCTGACCAGACATGACCGGAACCGTCACAGGATCGAGGGCCGATGCTGCGCTTTCTGACAATCCGCATCCTGCAGGCGATTCCGGTGCTGCTGGTGATGAGCATGATCACATTCGCCATCATTCAGGCGCCGCCGGGCGACTACGGCGACTTCATCCGGACCAACATGATCACCCAGGGCAACGCGTCGGTGGCGGCGGCGACCGCTGCGGCGAATGAATACCGTGAAAGCCACGGGCTGAACGATCCGATGGTGGTGCAGTATGGCCGCTGGATCTGGGGGATCGTGTCGCGCGGCGATTTCGGGCAGTCTTTCCTGTACAACAAACCGGTCCGGGAAGTGATCGGCGAGCGGTTGCCGCGCACGCTGGCGCTGGCACTGACCTGCCACATTCTGGCGTCTTTCTTCGGGATCGGTCTCGGCATTCTGGCCGCGACTCGGCAATACAGCTGGGTCGATACCACCATCGGCTTCGTCTCGTTCCTCGGGATGACGGTGCCGCGCTTTCTGCTGGCGCTGATCATCCTGTACATTTTGGCCTACAAACTGAACGTTCAGGAAATCGGCTCGTTCTATTCCTCGAAATACGGCGGCCAGCCCTATTGGCCGGGGATGCTGGATTTCAACTGGGGGAAGCTGTGGAACCTGATCCAGCATGTCTGGCCGGTCATCGCGGTGGCGACCATTGGCGGGCTGGCCTACAACATGCGGGTGATGCGGGCGAATTTGCTGGATACGCTGAACATGCAGTATGTCGAGACGGCGCGGGCCAAGGGTCTGCGGGAGGGGACGGTGGTCCTGCGCCATGCGGTGCCGAACGCCCTGCATCCGCTGGTCGCCTATCAGGGCGTGGTGCTGCCCTACATGCTGACCGGCGAGATCGAGGTGGCGATCGTGTTCGGCCTGGCCACGGTCGGACCGGCCATCGTCGGCTCGATGGGGATCGGCGATGTCTATGTGACGGCCTCGCTGCTTCTGGTGCTGGGGGCGACGCTGATCGTCGGCAACATCATCGCCGATCTGCTGCTGGTGGCGCTTGATCCGCGCATCCGGGTGGGGGGGGATGCCTGATGGCCGCGCCGATTGCCAATGCCCCGGCCATTCACGCCGGCGAGGCCGCCGATGACCGGATGTCGACGGTTTCAACGACGTCGCAAAGCTACGGTGCGCTGGTCTGGCGGCGGTTTCGCCGCTCGGTACCCGGCATGATCGGGCTGGTGCTGGTGACGCTGTTGCTGGTGGTGTCGATCTTTGCCGATTTCTTTTCGCCGATGAACCCCAGGGAACCGAGCCTGGCCTTTGTGCCGCCCGACAAGATCAGTTTCCACGTGCCCGCAACCGGCTGGCAATTGCGGCCCGTGGCGTTTCCGATCACCGAGTCCGAGGAGCTTGACCCGGTGACCTATCAGCCGCTGAACGGCCCCGACTATGAGAACCCGCGCCGGCTGGTGCTGTTTGGCAAGGGCTGGGAATATCATCTGTTCGGGCTGATCCCTTCGACCCGGCATCTGGTGCAGGTCGAGGACGGCTCGCCGCTGCATATCCTTGGCACCGACAAGCTGGGCCGCGATATCCTGTCGCGCGG
>JANNRR010000173.1:0-28099 GCA_031401675.1 Paracoccaceae bacterium | reverse complement strand
CCGCCCCCCCCCCGCAACCTGAGGAACCCATGCTTTTCCCAACAGCCCGGCTGCGCGCGATCCGCGCGGCCCTATCGAAAGGCGTCACCATGTCGATATTCCGAAGTCTTGGGCACGTGGCGTTCCGGGTCAACGATCTGGACGCCTCGGTCGCGTTCTACAATAAAATCGGCTTCCCCGAGATGCTGCGCCTGCTGAATGACAAGGGCGATCCCTGGATCGTCTATCACCGGATCAGTGACGATCTGTATCTGGAGCTTTTCCCCGGTGGCGGCGGAGGCTCCGTTCCGACCGATGACCACACCGGCCTGATGCACTTCTGTCTGACGGTCGACAACATCGACGACGCCGAGGCGAAGCTGGCGGCAGTCGGGGTGCCGTTGTCGCGGCCGCGCGGCGCCGGGCGGGGCATCGATGGCAACCGCGGCATGTGGATATCCGACCCGGACGGCCACCGGATAGAGATCATGGAAATGGCGGCTGACTGCATTCAGTACCGGGCCGAAGCCAGTCTTTTGTCTGGCGGCAAGCCGCACGTGCTGCCCGCCGCGTAGTCCGGCCTCACCCCAGATTCACCCTGATCAACAAGGATACGTCAGATGTTCGGCTTTACCCAGATCGCCCATGTCGCGCTGAAGGTCCGCGACCTCGACAAATCGCTGGATTTCTATGTGAACAAACTCGGGTTTGCCGAGATGATGCGTTTGTCCAAGCCCGATGGCAGCCCCGGTGTCTGGCTGGTCTATCTGCGGATCACCGATGACCAGTATCTGGAACTGTTCCCGGACGGGCAGGGCGACCGCGCGCCGGGCCGCGATGCCACCGCGATCAATCATGTCTGCCTTGGCGTTGCCGATCTGGATGCAACGCTGGCGGACCTGGCACGGGTCGGAGTACCGCTGACCGCGCAGAAGAAAATGGCCGCCGATCTGAACTGGCAGGCCTGGATCGAAGACCCGGACGGCAACCGGATCGAACTGATGCAGATGATGCCGGATTGCCTGCAACTGGCCGCAATTGCGCGGCTGAAGGCAAAGGCGGCCTGAACGGCTTCGCCCCGAACGCTCTGGGTAGCCCGGTCAGTCGTCCCAATCCGGCGACTTTACCGGGTTGATCAGCCGCATGCCCTTGTCCAGCCGCCGGATCGCTTCGACCTCGTGGGTGGCAAGGGCAACGCCCAGGGCGGCAAAGTTCGCCCGCAGATGCGCTTCGTTCGACGATGCCGGGATCGGGCAATGCCCCTCGGCCATCAGAAAGGCCAGGGAGATGGCGGCAGCCGACACGCCATGTCGGTCCGCCAGCGCCGTCAGCACCGGGTCAGACCCGACGCGACCCTTTGCCAGCGGCTGGTAGGCGGTCAGGTGAACTCCGACGGCGCGGGCATGAGCGCAGAGGTTCGGCGATTGCATGTAGGGGTGGATTTCGACCTGATTGGTGGCAATGACCCCTTGTCCCAACAGCGCGATACTGCGGTCCAGCAGCGCGGACGGGAAATTCGATACCCCGATCAGCCGGGTCAGTCCGCGCTGCTGTGCCTGCGCCAGCGCGTCCAGATAGTGTTCCAGCGGCACGGCATCGCCGTAGGAGGGCCAATGGATCAAAAGCAGATCGACCGGTCCGACGTCCAGCGTGGCAAGGCTTCGTTCAACGCTCGGCAGAAAATGGCTGCTGTCGAGCGCGGTATCGGCGACCTTCGTAGTGACGAAAAACGCTGAACGCGGCAGGCCCGACTGACGGATGGCGGTGCCAACGCTGCTTTCGGTGTCATAGCTTTGTGCAGTGTCTAGATGACGATAGCCGATCTCGATCGCGGTTCTCAAGGCGGTGACCCCGGTGGCACCGGTTCGCCCATAGGTGCCAAGGCCAAGCGGCGGAATGTCCGTAGTCATGTTATGTCCTTTGTTGCGAAGCCTGTTCCGGACATCGGCGCCGACGTGGCCCGGAGGTGACCCGGCCCGGCAACCTGTCCCATGCATCCTGTTCCTAGCATACAACGCAAGTCGACCCCAAACGCCAACCGTACGGAAAACGCATGAAACGACATGTTCCGGCCATCGGCGCCGTGCGTCATACCCTAGTCCCCCTTGCCCAGAGTCGCAGCGCCGGTCGCGACGCCGCTGGTGTTCATCGAACCGTCGAACAGAGGCACGTCATAAGGTATGTAGGGGTAGCGGCTGCAAGCGTCCTCATCGATCTCGACCCCCAGCCCGGGGGCGGTCGGGGCCAGAATCGCGCCGTCTTCGAAAACTAGCGTTTCGCGGACCAGTTCCTTGCGCCACGGCACATCGATCATCACCGTTTCGAACACCGAGAAATTCGGAATGGCGACCGCCAGATGAAGGGTCATGGCGTTCATCACCGGTCCCACCGGATTGTGCGGTGCCACCGGGATCAGGTGGTCGTGCGCCAGATGCGCGATCCGCTTGGTCTCGCCCATCCCGCCGGCATGGCTGACATCGGGTTGCAGAACGTCGACGGCCTTCTTTGCCAGCGCCTCCTGAAACCGGCCCGGTTCGTACCAGCGTTCGCCGGCGGCAATCGGAACCGGGCTGTGGGCCCTCACGTCGGCCAGAGCATCAATGCTTTCCGGCGGTACCGGCTCTTCGATCCAGGTCAGATCGAACCGAGCGAGTTCGCGGCACATCGCAATTGCGGTCGGCACGTTCAGCCGACCGTGAGCATCCAGCATCAGATCGACATCCGGGCCAACGGCATCCCGGACCGCCTCGACAATTTCGATGGTCCGGCGTCGCTCTGGCCGCGTCATCTCCAGATCGGCGGTATCGAAAGGGTCCCACTTCAACGCGCGGTAGCCCTGCGCCACCGCCTGCCTGGCATTGGCGGCATATTGATCAGGCGTGGCAGCCCCATAGAACCAATGGTTGGCATAGCATTGCACCCGGTCCCGGAACCTGCCACCCAGAAGCTCGAACACCGGCACACCAAGCGCCTTGCCCTTGATGTCCAGCATTGCCGCCTCGACCGCCCCGAGGGCCGTCCTGAAAACCGCGCCGGTGCGCCAATAACTGTCGCGGTGCAGGTGTTCGATGGTCGCATCGACCGCGAACGGGTCGCGCCCGATCAACACCCGTTCCAGATCCTGCAATGCTGCAAAGATGGTTTTGGTTTTCCATTCCAGCGTCGCCTCGCCAACCCCGGTGATCCCGTCGTCGGTGAAGAGTTTGACAAACACGAAGTTCGTCCGCGACACGTTCACTACGAAAAGCTTCTGGGCAATGATCTTCAAGTCGGATCCTTTCCGGCAAGGCAGGCGATTGGGCAGCGGTTCGCCCCGGCGCGCAAGCCAAATGCGGGCCATGCGTCGGGCGACCCGGCAGCTAGCCCTTGGCGCGGTGCCGGAACCGTACTACAAGCAACGTCAGCTGTTCCAAATATGAATTGTGGAAGTTCAAACCCAATTGGTACGTTTGGGCCGACCGATGTCAACCATGCGCAAAGGCTTCGACGAAGTCCATGACCGAAGATCAGACCGCGAAGCACACTATTCCGGTGATTGACCGGATGATGGACGTTCTGGCCGAGCTGGAGCGGCATGCCGGGGGGCTTACGATCCGCGAACTTACCGGGATTCTGCCGGTTCCGCGCACCACGATCTACCGGATTCTGAACACGCTGCAGGGGCATGAGGTCGTCCGGCGCGGCGAAGATGGCAGCTACCAGTTGGGCCGCCGCCTGCTGTCGCTTGCCGCCCATACCACCACCCGTTTCAGCGAAGCCAATCTGGTGGCGGCCTGCCAGCCAATTCTGGAACGGCTTGCAGCCGAACTGGGCGAGGGCGTCAAGCTGAGCGTGCTGGCCGACGGCGGTGTGCTGGTGCTGGCCGCGGCCCAGGGGCGGCGCGAATACGCGCTGACGGTTGCGGCAGGTCAGCGGATGCCGATCCATTCCGGGGCGGCGGGCAAAGTGCTGTTGGCCTATGAACCCGACGAGGTCGTCGAATACCTGCTGGCCAGCCCGTTGCCGGCCTATACCGGAAAGACGTTGACCGATCCGCGCAAGCTTCGGGCGGAGTTGTCGCGGATCAGGCGGCTTGGCTGGGCCGAGGATCGGGGTGAAAGTGCGCCCAGCATTCAGGCCTATGCCGCACCGGTGACGGATGGTACCGGAACGGTGATTGCGGCGCTGAGTGTGCCCTATCTTGCCGGAACCTCCGACGCCCGAATGGAGGAAATCCGCGATGTAACCGTCCGCATCGCCCGAACCCTGAGCGAGGCGCTGCGCGGGTGATACCTTCTGCCGGCAAGGGGCAGCGCCACGTCGCCAGGCGGCCTTTACCACCCGGCAAAGGCGCTGATCGCGTCATCTGAAACGACACCTCTGTGAACATCTGAAAGGGCCTGGTCAAGAATGGCCACCGCCTCGACCGCCTCGCGCTCTGTCAGGGTCAGGGGAGGCGTAAACTCCAGCACGTTTGACGCCATGCCGACATAATAGACAACCATCCCCAGATCATAGGCGCGGTAGGCGACTTTGGCGGCAAGGGTGCGCGACGGGTTGCCATCCGGGTTGACCAGTTCGACACCGATCATCAACCCACGTCCGCGCACATCGCCGATTGCGGGGTGACGGGCCTGCAGCGCCCGCAGGCCGTTTTGCAAGAGCGCTCCGGTATCCGCAGCCACTGTTGCAAGCTCACCCGAGACGATTGTCGCCAGCACGGCTGCCGCTGCCGCCACGCAGGCGGGGTTGCCGTGCAGGGTTTGCATGGCAAAGGCGGTAGTGTGGTTCAAGATGCGGGCCGGGCCGATGACCGCGGAAATCGGCAGACCGCCGCCCAGACCTTTGCCAAGACAGATCAGATCGGGCACGAATGCCTCGTGCGCGAAGCAGTGCATCCGACCGGATCTGCCAAGACCCACCTTCACCTCGTCACTGACCACCAGTATGCCATGGCTTTGGCAAAGTTCCGCCAGACGCGCCAGGAACCCCTCTGGCGGCACGATCAGCCCGCCATCGGACTGAACCGGTTCCAGGAACAGGGCACCCACGGTTTCTGGCGGGGCATCGGTGGCAAAGCGGTGTTCCAGGCCGGCGATGATGTCGTCGGGGGAAATCGTCGGACGATAGGGGTTGGGATAGGTCAGCTGGATCAGCCCATCCGCCCGCGTTGCGTGACCTTGAACCGAATGGCCCGATATGGCCATGGAGCCTGAAGTGCCGCCATGATAGGCACCGTGGAACGCGATCATCCGGGTCCGCCCGGTGGCTGCAGCAATGGCGCGACACGCGGTCTCGGTGGCGTCGGAGCCGGAATGGCCGAACCAAACGCGGGCATCGGGAATTTCGGGCAGGGTGGCAATCAAGGACTCGGCCAGTTCGACTGCGCCAAGATGCGTGGCCGACAGGATGCTGGCCCCGGCCGGACTGGTCAGGGCCGCCGACACCGCATCGCGGATGGCAGGGTGGCCGTACCCAAGGCTTGCCGCACCCCATGCCGCCGACATATCGAGAAGGCGGCGGCCGGTATCGTCAATCACATAGGCCCCTTCCCCCCCAACCAACGCCTGCGGGAAGAACCGCAGTTTTTGCAGACTGGAAATTGCGGCCTGGTCGCGGTCCCACAGGGTTGGCATCGCGCGCCTTTCAGCTGCGGCGCGCCACCCGCGCGGGGATCAGCCCGTCGGGACGCCACAGCAGGATAAGGATCACCACCCCCAGAACAAACGCGTCACGGAAGGGCAGGGCGGCTTCGGGCAGGAACGCCTGAAACAGCACTTCTAGAACGCCCAAGGCAAAGCCGCCGGCCACTGCCCCGGAAAGCGACCCAAGCCCGCCGATCACAGCGGCGATAAACGCCTTCAACACCGGCACGAACCCCATCAGCGGATCAACCGACCCGCGTTGCGCCACCCAAAGCGCGGCCGAAACGCCCGCCAGAATCCCCGACACCGCAAAGGCCACGGCGATCACACGGTTCGCCCTGATGCCCATAAGCCGCAGCACCTGGAAATCCTCGGCGGCGGCGCGCATTGCGATGCCCAATGTGCTTCGCCGCAGGAACAGGGTCAGCGCCAGCAGGGACAGGCCGGTCACGAGGATCGACAGCAAGGGGATGGTTCCCAGCCGGGCAAACCCAAGATCAAGCGTGCCCGACAGTGCGCTTGGCAGCGGAACCGGCTGGCCGCGCGCAGAAATGCTGTTCTGAAACAGCACCCGCAAGATGGCTGACACCGCAAAGCTGGTCAGCAACAGCGCCGTGACATCGGCGCCGCGCATCGGGCGAAAGGCAAAGCGTTCGGTCAACAGCGCGGCGATGGCGGCCGCCGCGATGGCCAGCAGCAGGGCGATTGTCAGGGGCAAGTGGGCGGCGATGGCAAAGAACAGGCCGTAGCCTGCCACCGTCATCAGCTCGCCATGCGCGAAGTTGATCAGCGACACGATGGAGAACACCACAGCCAACCCCAGCGCCAGCAGCGCGTAGATGCCGCCAAGGCTGATGGCGTTCAATACCTGCTGCAGGGCGATATCCATGGTCATCCTGACAAATAGGCGTGACGGACAAGATCATTCTGCGCAAGGTCAGCCCCGGACCCCTGCAGCACGATCTGCCCCGATTGCAGCACATAGGCATGGTCGGCGATTTCTAGCGCGCGCTCGGCGTTTTGTTCGACCAGCAGGATGGTGATCCCCTGGCCGCGCAGATCGGCGATCAATTCGAACACGCGGTCCACCATTTGCGGCGCAAGACCCAAGGATGGCTCGTCCAGCAGCAACAGGCGCGGGGACGACATCAGGGCGCGGGCGATGGCCAGCATCTGTTGTTCCCCGCCGGAAAGCAGGCCTGCCTGTTGCTGGTAGCGGTCGCGCAGAATTGGAAACCGGGCAAGTTCAGCTTCGACCCTGTCGGCCAAGACCGTGCCCCGCGCATGCACGGCCCCGCCCAGGTGCAGATTTTCGGCAACCGACAGGCTGGGAAACACCCGCCGCCCTTCGGGCACCAGGGACAGACCCAGCCGAACGATATCTTCGGCCGGCAGGCCCGCGATCGGCTTTCCCGCCATGGTGATGCTGCCATCGCAAGGCAACAAACCCGCAATGGCGTTGAGCGCAGAGCTTTTGCCTGCGCCATTTGCCCCAAGAAGCACGACGACAGACCCGTGCTGCACCATCAGATCGACGTCACGGACCGCCTGTACCGGGCCATACCGCACGGCCAGATTTGCGACGGCGAGGATGGGGGCGTCAGCGGTCATGGGGCCGGAACGGTGGCCGGGTCGGGGGCCGCCGACAGTACCAGCGTGCGTGCGCCGTCCTTGATCTGCACCAGCGTGATATCGCGGCTCGGCATCCGGTTGGTGCCTGCATAGGTGACCTTGCCGGTCAGTACCTCGACATCCTTCAGTCCCGCAAGGGCGTCGCGCAGGGCAGGCCCTTCAACCGAGCCGGCCGCGGTAACGGCTGCATCAAGGATATAGGGGATTTCGTACCCGGTGGCGACATAGACGGTTTCAGGTCGCGCGCCAGTGGCTTTTTCAAAGGCATCATAGAAATCGCCCAGGCGGCTGCCTTCGGTCGGAAAGCCGGCCGTGGTATGCACGATGCCATCGGCAATCTCGCCCAATCCGGTGATGGTCGGGCTGTCGATACCGTCAGACCCCAGCACAGCCGATGTGACCCCCGCCCCCCGCAGCGCCTTCAGAAACGCCGGAAAGTCAGGTTCATAGGCGCTGGTCATGATGACATCGGGCTGCGGGCTCAGTGCCGCGATCTTGGTCACCTCGGCAGAAAAGTCCTGCTGCCCGATGGTATAGCTGCCTTCTCCGACAATGGTGCCCCCGGCGGCGGCAAAGACTTCGGCAAAGTATTCGGGCAGGCGCAAGGTATAGGCGCTGTCGGGCGATTTCACGATATAGGCGGTCTTGTAGCCCTGATCGATGGCATGGTCACCCAGCAAGGCCGCCTGGGCGTTGTCGGCAGGATAGGTGCCGAACATATAATCGCCAACCGCGTCGGTTATCGTGGGCGTTGTGCCACAAAACGTCAGCGTCGGAATCTGCGCTGACTGCGAGATCTGGCCTGCCGCAATGGACGGGTCGGCATCGCAGGGCGTGATAAGGATGTCGACGCCGGCGGCCACCAGTTCCTGCGCCGCCTGCACGGTTGCCGCGATGTCCGAGCGCGTGTCCTTGACATCCAGCGTGATCATGTAGCGACCAGCAAGACCGCCCTTTGCGTTGATCTCGTCCACGGCCATCTGAAAGCCTTTCAGCGAGGGCTGGTCAGCAAAGGCCAATCCGCCGGTCTGGGCGGTGGCAAGGCCGATGGTGACATCCTCGGCCAAGGCGGGCATTGACAGCAGCGCAACGGCTGCGCAGGCGGACAGCAGATATCTCATAGCGGTTCTCCCTGTTTCATAATGGTTTTCTGGCGTTTGGTGCCCATGTAGGCTTCGATCACGGCTGGGTTCTGGCGGATGCCGGCGGGGCTGCCTTCGGCGATCTTGACGCCTTTGTTCAGAACAACCATGCGGTCTGACAGGCGCATGATCAGCCGCATGTCATGTTCCACAACCAGAATGCCCAAGGTACTGCCGCTTCGCAGGCGCTCCAGCGTGGCGATCAGATCATCGGTCTCGGATGGGTTCATTCCCGCGGCGGGTTCGTCCAGCAGAAGATAGTCGGGCTGCAAGGCCAGGGCCCGCGCGATTTCCAGCCGCCGCCGATCGCCATAGGCAAAGGACCCGGCCGGTGCATCCCACCGGGCATCAAGGCCCATGCGGCGCAGTTCCGCCATGGCAATGCCTTGTGCTGTCTGTCGGGCGTGGCCCTTTGACAGCGCCGCAATCATCACGTTTTCCAGCGCAGACAGGCGATCAAACAGGCGGATGTTCTGAAAGGTGCGCGCCAACCCCGCGCGGGCCACTTCATGCGGGGCAAGGCCGGTCACCCGGCTTCCATCAAGCGTCACTTCGCCGGATGTGGCGGTGATCTGCCCGCAGATGACGTTGATCAACGTGGTCTTGCCTGCCCCATTCGGGCCGATCAGTCCGGTCACCTGGCCTGCCGGCACGTCAAAGCTGATGTTTTCCAGCGCCAGCAGTCCGCCAAAGCGGACGTTTACGCCGCTGACGGACAGCGTCCCGGCGGACTTTGGCACTGCAGGTACTGCAATTGCGTATGGCGGCAACGCCGGTACAGCTTGGCGTGGCCACAGCCCGCCGGGGCCGAGTTCTCGTAGACCCGCGAGTCCGGACGGGCGCAGCCATATGGTCAACAGCAAAGCCACGCCCATGCCCAGTTGCGGCATGCCGAAGATTCCGGGAATGGTGAAGAACCCAAGGTCAATCCCGGTTTCCGCCAGCCGCAGAACCTGCACGACCAGCGCCAGCAACAGCGTGCCGGCAACCGCCCCGGTGACCGTCATCATGCCACCGACGATCATCATGGCAATCAGGGTAAAGCTGAGGTCGAAATAGAAATCCTTGGGCGAAAACGCCCCCAGATAATGGCCGTACAGCGCCCCGACCACCGTCACCATGCCAATGCTGATCACCCAGGCCCAAAAACGGGCGCGCCGCATGTTCACGCCGATTGCCGCTGCCGCCACCTCGTTTTCACGGGTGGCGCGGAGGCGCAAACCAGGAGTTGTTTCGCGCAGAAGCCGGGCGATCAGAATGGCCGCTGCCGCTGCGGCAAAAGCGACCCAAATGGTGGTCAGACGCGGCACGCCGTAGAATGTCTGGCTGCCCCGTGTGAAGTCGCGCGCACCGATCAGCAGCGTGTGGAGGATGATCAGGAACGCCAGGGTGCCGATTGCCATTGACCCTGTTGACAGCCGTGACAAGGGCAGGCCCGATATTGCACCCGCCAACAGCCCGGCACACAGCACCGCGATCAGGCTTGGCCCCAACCCCAGTTCGTGCCCGGATAGCCAGACGGGCAGGTTCGGCAACGCCGATGCTTGCGCCGATGCCGCCATCGTCAAAACGCCCGACACATAGGCCCCGATCCCCATGAAGGCCGAATGCCCGAACGACACGATGCCGGAATTGCCGCTGAACACCGCCAGCGAAACTACGGCCGCCATTTGCAACAGCACCAGAATGGCGATGTTCACGCCAGTGTTGCCAAACATCAGCGCCAGCAACAGGCAGAACCCGCCGACGGACCCGATCAAGAGGGCAGCACTTGTCCAGGCGCGCGCTGGAATGGCGAGGTAATGGGTCACCCGATCTCCGACAAATCCATCAAACACGCTAGCACTTGGCGCGCGCCACTTGTCAACAGAAAAGCTTCAGTTTACTAGTGATGTTTGGTATGTCGTAATGAAATCCACTTCCGTGGCTTCCGGTGATGAACACAGCCCATGGCCCTGCCTGAACCTTCTCTAGCGCGCCCTGCGCCAACCGTGCGCGACCGGCTGATGGCAACCGATGCCGCGTTTTCAAGTTCTGAATTGAAGGTCGTACGGCAGCTTTTGGCGAACTATCCGGCGGCGGGGCTTACCACCGTCGCCAAGCTTGCAAGGAACGCCAAGGTCAGTGATCCAACCGTCCTGCGTCTTGCAATCCGACTGGGCTTTGCTGGTTATGCCGAGATGCAGACAGCCCTGTTGGCCGAGGTCGAGGCGCAAATGCGCTCGCCTTTGACGCTGGTGGCGCAGTTGCGCGGGCCGGCGGCACCGAATCTGTATCAGGCTTTCCTGCAACGTACGCTGGCGCAATGCGAAGCGGTGGCGCGTGAAACCGCAACGGCGGACTATGAACGTGTGGTGACGCTGCTGACCGATCCCAGGAACCGGGTGCTGTGTCTGGGCGGGCGGTTCAGCCGGTTCATTGCAGGCATCCTGCAGCGCTGCCTCAATCATCTGCGCGAAGGGACCGCGCTGTTGGATGGGTCGGCCGCCGATACGACCGACGAATTGGCGACGATCGGCAAACGACATGTTCTGGTCGTGTTTGATTATCGTCGCTATCAAACCGACGTCGTTCGCTTTGCAGAATTTGCCAAGGCACGTGGCGCAGTGGTCATCCTGTTCTCTGACAACTGGCGATCCCCGATTGCGGATTTTGCCGATATTACCCTGACCGCGCCGACCGACACGGAATCACCGTTTGACACTCTGGTTACGCCGTTGTTGCAGGTCGAGGCTGTGGTAGCCGCCAGCGCCGAGCGTTTGGGCGCAGAATGGCGGGACCGGGTTTCCGCGTTGGAAGAAGTGCGCTCGGCCCATAACATCACGTTGGGGGCGGAACCCGGATCGCAAGATGCGGGCGTGCCAGCCCGGTCGCCAGGAAATACGCCAAAGGATAACAGATGACCGCCCACATCAATCCCCGGGTCACCGGCTTTTCACCCGCCGATACGGCGGTGCTGTTCGTGGATATGCAAAGGATTTTCTGCACGCCCGGGCTTGATCCTGGCCACCCCGAAATGAACGCCGATCACTACTATCACCGCCGATTGCGCGACACGATCATTCCCAATCAGCAACGGATTCTGGCGGCGGCGCGCGCCAATGGCGTGCAGGTAATGCACACGATCATCGAGGCGTTGACCGAGGATTGCCGCGATGTATCGCTGGATCACCGGTTGTCCGGGCTGATGGTGCCGAAGGGCCACCCGTTGGCTGGCCCGATTGCCGAACTGGCCCCGATCGCCAATGAGATCGTCTTGCCCAAAACTTCCAGCGGGGTCTTCAATTCCACCAATATCGACTATGTGCTGCGCAATCTTGGGGTGCGCAAGCTGATCGTGGCGGGGGTCGTAACTGATCAATGCGTCGACATGGCGGTGCGCGATGCGGCGGATCGCGGCTATCTGGTATCGGTGCCAGGTGACGCCTGCGGCACCTTTACCCAAGCGCGGCACGACGGGGCGCTGCAGGCCTATGGTGGATACTGTTGGGTGACGGATACAGCAACCATCGTTGTCCGGATCAACGCCATCGGAGCAGCGGCATGACCGGCGCAGGGCTGACCGACCTGATCACCTTTGTCACCACGGATTTCGCGGGCATAGCGCGGGGGCGGTCGATGGCGGCGGCCGACTGGCAGCCCGGCGCACGCAAATCAATGGGCTGGGTGCCCGCCAACATGTCACTGACCCCGTTCGATATCATTGCCGACCCGAACCCGTGGGGGTCCATCGGCGATTTGCGGCTGCTGGGCGATGACGATGCCCGCTATACCGCAGCCCTGCCGGGCTCGGCCACGCCGCTGGACGTGGTGATCAGCGACATCGTTCAGTTGGATGGTACGCCGTGGGCCCTGTGCCCAAGGTCGTTGCTGAAAGCGGCGCTGGCAGATCTGGAGCTTGAGGCAGGCATCACCCTGATCGTCAGCTTTGAGCATGAATTTCAGGTGTTTGGCGCGGAGTGGCCGGCAGCACCGGCGTTTTCGTTGCAAGCCATGCGCCGCGCCGATCCCTTTGGCCCGGCGGTCATGGGGGCGTTGCAGGGCGTCGGGCTGCACCCCGAGGCTTTCATTGCCGAATATGGCCGCGATCAATTCGAGGTGCCGGTTGCGCCCGCGCCTGGTCTGATTGCGGCGGACCGGGCGGTGGTGTTGCGCGAAGTTGTGCGGGAACTGGCGCGCAATCGCGGCTGGCGTGCCAGCTTTGCGCCCAAGACCGAAGTGGATGGCGTTGGCAATGGCGTGCATATCCATCTGTCATTTCACGACGCAGGGGGAAACCCTGTGGCCTATGACGCCACGCAATCGGGCGGAGTGTCACGACTGATGGGTGCGTTTGTGGCAGGCATCCTGTGGCACCTGCCTGCACTCGTGGCTTTCACTGCCCCAAGCCCGATTTCCTATCTGCGGCTGACCCCGCATCACTGGTCCAGCAGCTATACGTGGTTCGGCGATCGCGACCGCGAGGCAAGTCTGCGGATCTGCCCAATCCCGACGATCACCGGAGCCGATCCGGCGCGTGCGTTCAATATCGAGTACCGCCCAGCCGATGCCACCGCCTGCCCGCATCTGGCGCTGGCCGTGCTGGTGCGCGCCGGGCTGGAAGGCATCCGCGCGAACCTGCCCGCCCCGCCGCTGTTTTCGGGCGACCCCGAAACCTTGGGCGAAACCGAACGCAAGAGGCTGGGCCTGTATCGCCTGCCCCAGACGCTTGATGCGGCGCTGGCGGCCCTGTTGGCTGATCCGGTGGTCTTGGGCTGGTTTGACCCGGCGCTGATTGCAACCTATGTCGGCATGAAACAGATGGAGCAGGTGCTGGCCGGGCCCGAATTGAACGATGCGCTGTGCCTGCGCTATGCCGGGATTTACTGATGATGTGCGAATGCCCGCCGCCACCAGTGACCGTCGTGAATGAGCAGGGTGTTTCGCCCTATGTGCTGGTCTGTGAACACGCCTCCAACTGGTTGCCGCCTGAATATGCACGGCTTGGATTGTCAGACGCCGATCTGGGCCGCCATATCGCCTGGGATATCGGTGCCGGCCAGGTGGCGCGCCAACTGTCGGCGCTGCAGGGGTCGCCCCTGATCGAGGCAGGAGCATCGCGGCTGCTGATCGATCTGAACCGACCGACGCTCAGCCCGTCATCGATTCCGGAACTGTCCGAGGCCACGGTGATCCCGGGCAACGTCAATCTTGGCAATGCAGAGCGTCAACGGCGGATTGCAGCGTGGTTTGATCCGTTTCAGATGCGACTTGGCAAACTGCTTGATGACCGTCGCGCGGCCGGTATGCCGACGATCCTGATTGCCGTGCACAGTTTTACCCCTGTGTTTTTGCGCCTGCAGCGACCGTGGCTTGCCGGTGTGCTGTACCGCCGATCCCGGCAATTCGGGTCAGCGCTGGTCGAGGCACTGGGCGGAGCGTCAGGCGGCGTTGCGCACAACCAACCCTATCAGATCGACGATTCGTCGGATTACACGATCCCGGTCCACGGCGAGGGGCGGGGTCTGGAGGCTGTATTGGTGGAACTGCGGCAGGATCTGATTGACACAAAAGCTGGAGCAACGGAGTGGGCTGTCCGTTTGGCTGCGGCTTTGGAATTCTGCCGCGTATCCCCAACACGAATCCATTGACAGCGAAGTTGCGCAGATCCTAGATGCATTCTAGGGAAACCTGTCGGACAGGTTTGGGGGCTTCGGTTTTGGAACAGGCCAGCAGCATCGGTCTGGTCGGGGACGCGATTGGCGCGATTTCCCGCCACATTCGCGAACATGACCTGATGCCGGGTGACCGGTTGCCGTCAGAAATGCTTCTGTCAAAAGAGCTGAATGTTTCTCGAACTGTAGTGCGGGAGGCGTTCCGGTCGCTGGCGGCCATGCGGATCATCGAGCTTGCGACAGGTAAGCGCGCCACGGTTGCGCAGATCGATCACGGTGCCATGTCGCTGATGTTCGAACATGGCGTTCACACCGATCAGATCAGCATTCAACAGATTTATGACGTCCGCCGCACCATCGAAACCCGGATCGTGACGCTGGCCGCCATCCGGCGCAGCGACGCCGAGGCGACCGAGATCCTTGCGTTGGCGGCAGCGATGCATGCTGACAGGGACGACGCGGCCAAGTTGATGGAAGATGATCTGGCATTTCACCTGGCGCTGGCCCGCGCCTCTCGCAACCCGGTATACACACTCATTGTCGGTGCGTTTCAGGGGATCACACGGCAGACCTGGCCCATTGGCTGGAAAAGCCGCGCCACGCAGTCGTCGCGCGATCTGATGATCGCAACGCATGTCGATATCGCCCGAGCCGTCGCCGCCAGCGATCCGCAGCAGGCGATGTCCTTGATGTCTCTGCATTTTGACGAAAGTGTGCGGGCGCTTTTGACAGGCGGGTTGTCGTGAGTGTGACATGAAAATCATCGCCCTGGAAACCGTCAGAATTGCAGAACGCCCCAACCTGTTGTGGCTGCTGGTGCATACCGACAACGGATTGACCGGGCTGGGAGAGACGTTTCTTGGGGCCGTCACCGTCGAGGCGCATGTCCATGAATTCATCGCCCCACGTGTGATCGGGCGCGACCCGTTGCAGATTGACCTGCTGGCAGCCGACCTTGTGGGTTATCTGGGATTCCGGTCCTCGGGGGCCGAGGTGCGCGGCAATTCGGCATTTGACATCGCGCTTTGGGATCTGTTCGGCAAGGCCGTGAACCAGCCGATTGCCCAGCTTCTGGGCGGGTTTTCCCGCCGCGAAATCCGCACGTACAACACCTGCGCCGGTACGGATTATGTGCGGAAGACCACCGGGCAGGTGACGGCCAACTATGGCATTGGCGACAGCGCCGAGTTCGACGATCTGAACGGCTTCATGACCTGTGCTGACGAACTGGCCCATTCCCTGTTGGAAGAGGGCATTACTGCCATGAAGATCTGGCCCTTTGACCGAGCGGCAGAGCTGTCGCGCGGTCAGTACATATCCATGCCGGATATCCATAAGGCTCTGGAACCGTTCGAGAAGATACGCCGCGCCGTTGGCAGCAAGATGGATATCATGGTCGAGTTTCACTCGATGTGGCAGTTATTGCCCGCCATGCAGATAGCCAGGGCCCTGACGCCTTACCAAACCTTCTGGCACGAAGATCCGATCAAGATGGACAGTCTGGCCAGCCTGAAACGCTATGCCGAGGCGTCGCCGGCACCAATATCGGCCTCGGAGACGCTGGCCTCGCGCTGGGGGTTCCGCGACCTGCTGGAAACCGGGGCGGCAGGGGTTGTCATGCTGGACCTGAGCTGGTGCGGCGGGCTGTCAGAGGCGCGCAAGATCGCGTCGATGGCAGAAGCCTGGCACTTGCCGGTGGCCCCGCATGACTGCACCGGACCCGTGGTGCTGTGCGCCAGTACCCATCTATCGCTAAATGCGCCGAACGCCCTTGTGCAGGAAAGCGTTCGCGCATTCTATCACACTTGGTACCGCGATCTGGTCACGGCGCTGCCAGTGGTCAAAGGCGGCATGATCACCGTTCCGCCCGGACCGGGATTGGGGATGGAACTGCATCCCGATCTTGATCGGGCTTTCACCACGTCGCGCAGAACGTCCGACGCAACCACGGTCTGACAAGACCGCAACCTGCTTCATGGGAGGAGCAAAAGATGAAGAAACTCAAGGGATTGGCCATCGCGGCCTTGCTAACGACAGTCTCTACCGGGGCGTTCGCCCAAGACCCGCTGGATATCGTCTTCACGGTCCATTCCGGCGCGTCCAACACTTTCTGGCAGGCAGTGCAGAAAGGGTACGAAGACGCCTGCGCCAAGATCGCGGCCAGCTGCCAGATGGTCTATCTTCAGACCGATGGCTCGATCCCCGAGCAGGTCGCAAACATGGAAGCGGCCATCGCCCGCGGGCCTGACGCGCTGATCACCTCGATCGTCGACAATACCGCCTTTGACGAAGTGATCCAGCGCGCCCGCGATGCCGGGATCATCGTGATCGGCTCGAACGTCGACGATGTCGAACGCGGCGCTGGCAATGCAAGACAGGCTTTCGTTGGTCAGGGCTTCATCCCGGCCGGTTATGGTCTGGCGCGCGCCCAGTGGGTCAACATGCCGGCCGAAGGACCGATCCATGTGCTTGTCGGCGTCTCGGGGCCCGGGCAGAACTGGTCAGAACAGCGTGCCCTGGGGATCACCAACTTTCTCGACGAAATGATCGCCGCCAGCCCCGACCGCCCGATCACCTATGAAAAGATCGACTCGGGTCTTGACCTTGCCATCACCTCCGACCGGGTCGGTGCCTATCTGACCGCCAACCCGAACACCAACGCATATTTCGACACCGGTTTCTGGCACGCAGGCGTCGCTGGCGTCCTGCGCGACCGTGGGGTGGAACCGGGGAAAGTGCTGCTGGGCGGATTTGACCTGGTTCCCATCGTCCTGGACGAAATGGAATCGGGCTATATCCAGGTTCAGGTTGACCAACAGCCCTTCATGCAGGGCTATATGCCGGTGATGATGGTCTACCAATCGAAGACCGTGGGCCTTTCACCGGTCGATATCAATACCGGTGAGGCGCTGGTCTATGCGAAGGATGTTCCGGGCATCCGCGAGTTGTCCGAAAAGGGCCTTCGTTGACAGTCTGAAACCGGCCGGCGCGGGAAAACCTGCGCCGGTCCCGCCTTCCAGATGGGGAACCGCACCGCATGCGTCGCCTATTCAAACTCTCGCTCCAGAAGCCGGAACTTGCCGGCGCGCTTCTGATGTTCGTGCTTGTGGTCTTTTTCCAGATCCGCTCGGATTATGTGTTCCTGTCCACCAACAACATTCGCGGCATTCTGGGACTGCTGCCCGAAACGGCACTGGTTGCCGTGGGCGTGACGCTGCTGATGATCTGCGGCGAATTCGATTTGTCGGTCGGGTCGGTCTTTGCCCTGATGCCGATGACCATGGCGGTGCTGGTAGTGGGCGGCTGGCCCTTCTGGGTCGCCGTCGGGATTGGCCTTTTGGTGTGCGCCTTCATCGGCTTTCTGAATGGCTGGATCACCATCCGGTTCGACATTCCCTCTTTCATCACGACGCTGGGCATGATGTTCATGGCGCGATCGATGACGGTTGTGGTTTCGGGCGGGTTTCCGCCTCGAATCCGACCGGGCGAAGTGCCCAGCTGGATGTTCGCGGGCTTTGTCGATGATGGTGGTCTGATCCGCGCCTCGGTGCTCTGGTTCATCGGGATCGCGGTCCTGATCGGCCTGTTGCTGGCCCGTACCAATTTCGGCAACTGGGTGCGCGCCACGGGCGGGTTCCTGCCAGCGGCGGCGGCGATGGGGATCCCCACCGGCAAGGTCAAGATTGCCTGTTTCATGATCTGCTCGGTCCTCGCGGGTTTTGCCGGGATGATCCAGTCGCTGCGCCTCAATTCCTTCCTGCCCTCGATTGGCGAAGGGATGGAGTTGCAGGCCGTCGCAGCGGCGGTGATCGGCGGCACCTCGCTGGCCGGTGGGGTCGGATCGATCATCGGCGGTTTGATTGGTGCCACCCTGATCCGGGTGATCGACAATGGCATGGTGATGTCGCAGGTCGACGGCAACTGGTTCAAGTTCGCCATCGGCGCACTGACCATATTCGCAGTTGTCGGCAATGCCTGGCTCAGGCGTCGTGGCCGGGCCATGAAGGTGGAGACCGACAAATGACCACACCCATCATTGAAACCCGCAACCTGCACAAATGGTATTCCGGCGTCCATGCGCTCAAAGGCGTCAGCCTCAAGGTCGAACGTGGTGAAGCACTCGGCCTCGTGGGCGACAACGGCGCCGGAAAATCGACCCTGATCAACATCCTCTCGGGCCTGCATCACCAGGACGACGGCGAGGTTCTGGTTGAGGGTCAGCAAGCCGATATCCGCAACCCCAAGGATGCGATGCGGCTGGGGATCGAGACGATCTATCAATACAACTCGATGGTCCCGATCATGACGATTTCACGCAATGTGTTCATCGGACGCGAGCCGCTGAAATGGTCGATTGCGGGTATCGGCATCCTTGATGAACAGAAGATGCGAAACGATTCCGTGTCGGCCATTGCCAATGTGGACCTGCATCTGCGGTCCCCCGATGCCTTGGTGGGTGAATTGTCGGGCGGCCAACGTCAGGGTGTTGCGATTGCGCGTGCCATGCATTTCAAATCCAAGGTGATGATCCTTGACGAGCCGACCAACCATCTGTCTGTCAAGGAAACGGCCAAGGTCATCGGCTTCGTGCAGGGCCTGAAGGCCCAGGGCGTGACCAGCATTTTCATCAGCCACAACATGCATCACGTCTTTGCCTGTTGCGACCGCATCGTGGCCATGGCTTTGGGACAAATCGTACTGGACAAGCCGGTCGCAGCGACATCGATCGAGGAAGTATCCGAGATGCTGTAGGATCGCGGTAGCGATCAAGCTTACCATCCGGCGTGCGTTGATCACGGGTGAGCCCGGGGCCATCGGCGTTTCCATAGCGCGACCAAAAGTCGGGCTTTTCCTTTTCCAGGGGCGATTCATCCGACGCGCTGACGATGGCTGAACGACCGCGCTTGCCGCTCGGCCGGGCCTGCCATCGCGGACTGGTCAGAATGGCAGTCGATGAAAGGGAATTTCGCCTGTCCGCCGCGCTCAACTCACGCAATTGGGGCCACGATCTCGGACCAGACTGACTTGGCCACCGGGCCGGCATTGCCGAAAAGCCGCACGGCGGTGACTTCAAGCTGGTGGGATGGCAGCCACTCCGACAGGTCGGCAAGACTTCCGTTGGAAATCCGCTGCCTTGCCAGCGAACCAGGCACCCAGGCCACAGCCACACCGACGGCGGCCATTTCAAGTGCGGCAAGCGTCAGCGCGGTTTCAGCCTTGGGGATTGGGCGCATTGCGTTGCGCACCCGCGGCAGGATCAATCTTTCCAGTACCTGCCCAAGAAACACTTCCCCCGGATAAGCGACAAAGGGCAACATGCCCGAAGCGGAACGTGTGACCAGTTCCGCTGTCGCCGAAGCGGCGATGACCGGGATCAGCACGTCGGTGCCAATCGTGGAAGTTTCGACGAATGCGGCGCTGATCGGGTGGTCCTCGCCGGGCAGCCGATAGACGAGCGCGATGTCAGCCTGACGCGACAACAGCAAGGAAAAACATTCATCGAGGTTCGCCGAACGCAGGCGGACATGGATGTCCTCGTGGCGGGCGTGGATGCCTTTGAGGATCAAGGGGGTCAGGGCCGTGGTCAGGGCGTGCTGACTGGCGATGGTGATGCGGTTCGAGGCCATCCGCTCGCCCCGCTGCAGATCGGTAACAAGTTGGCGCAAGTCGTTTGCCAGCTTGGCGATCTGGTCGCGCTGCTCGGCTGTGGTGGGGCGCAACTGCACCGGTTTGCGGGTGCGGTCGAACAGTTCGACGCCGATCTGGTCTTCGATATGCTGGATACGCCGCGAAAAGGCGGACTGGGTGAGCCGTCGGCGATCCGCCGCCTCCTGAAAAGAGCCGGTTTCGGCGACGGCCAGCAAATCTTCCAACCACTCCAGGCGCATTTTCTGCCCCTAATATGCATTTCATGCATGATAACAGTAGCATTTCGAATTTGCACGGGGAAGAGTTCTCTGCAAGTGTCTGAATACTCAAGTTCCCGAAGGACCAGCTGATGCATCTCGCCCGGTTTCCTCGCGTCTTCCTTGCGCATCTTCCGACCCCGCTGGAACGACTTGACCGGCTGAGCCGCGAGTTGGGCGGGCCGGAGATATGGATCAAGCGCGACGATTGCACCGGCCTGTCCACGGGCGGCAACAAGACCCGCAAGCTGGAATTCCTGATGGCCGAGGCGCAGGCCATGGGCGCAGATGTGGTGATGACGCAAGGGGCGACGCAATCGAACCATGCCCGCCAGACGGCGGCCTTTGCCTCCAAGCTGGGCATGGCCTGCCATATCCTGCTGGAGGACCGGACGGGTTCGAACAATCACAACTATAACATGAACGGCAACGTGCTGCTGGACCATCTGCATGGGGCGATGACCGAAAAGCGCCCCGGCGGCGCTGACATGCAGGCAGAGATGGAACTGGTCGCCGTTGGCATGCGCGCGGCGGGCCGCAAAGTCTACCTCATTCCGGGCGGCGGGTCGAACCCGACAGGTGCCCTGGGCTATGTCAACTGCGCGTTCGAACTGCTTGGGCAGGCGAACGACCGGGGGCTGGTCATTGATCATCTGGTGACGGCGACCGGGTCGGCGGGCACCCAGGCCGGGCTGATCGTCGGGCTGAAAGCGATCAATGCGGGCATCCCGCTTTTGGGTTTCGGGGTTCGTGCACCCCAGCAGAAGCAGGAAGAAAGTGTGTTCGCTCTGGCACAGCGCACGGCGGAAAAGCTGGGCTGCCCCGGCATCGTGGCGCGCAGCGATGTGGTGGCCGACACCAACTTTGTCGGAGCGGGCTACGGCATTCCCCGCGCCGACACGCTGGAGGCGATCCGCATGTTCGCCGAACTGGAAGGCATCCTGCTTGACCCGGTCTATTCGGGCAAAGGGGCGGCCGGCCTGATCGATTACTGCCGCAAGGGGCGGTTCAAGAAAGGCGAGCGGGTGGCGTTCCTGCATACTGGCGGATCGGTGGCGCTGTTCGGCTATGATGCGGTCTTTGCTGATCCGGGCGCACGGCAGGCCGCCGAATAGCCCATGGCCCGGCAGCCCTTCACCGCAAAGTCAAGCAAGGCGCTGCCGACCCCGCCGGAGGGAAATGCGGTTGCGGTGATGTGGTTCGGGCTGCAGCACCCACAAAACGGGCGGGAGGGTGCGGCATGACCCTGCGGCGCGTGGGCATTCTGGGCGGCATGGGGCCAGAGGCCACGGTTCTCTTGATGCAGAGAATTATCGCGGCCGCACGCGCGCGCGCTGACGCCGACCACATCCCGCTGATCGTCGATCAGAACCCTCAGGTGCCGTCGCGCATCCGTCATCTGATTGACGGCACTGGCGACGACCCCGGCCCGGTGCTGGCGGCGATGGCCATGCGGTTGCAGGTGGCTGGGGCCGAGGCGCTGGCGATGCCGTGCAACACCGCGCACCACTATGCTCCGGCGATCCGGGCGGCGGTGTCGGTGCCGTTTCTTGACATGGTGGCCCTATCGGTAGCTCATGCGACAACGCTTGCGGGTCGCAACGGCCGCGTCGGCATTCTGGCCTCGCCCGCCGTCCGAAAGGTCGGGCTGTTCGATGCTTCCTGTGCGTCTGCAGGGGTTATTCCGGTTTATGCAGCCGACGAGGATGCAATGCTTGCTACCATCCGGTCGATCAAGGCCGAGGGCGCGACCCCGGCTGCGCAGGATACATTGCGCCGGGCATCAAAGGCGCTGGAGAGCCAGGGTGCCACAGTGCAGATGATCGCCTGCACCGAGTTTTCACTGATTGCCGATGCTGCAGCCCCTGGCGTCACTTCGTTTGACGCGCTTGACCTGCTGGTCGGTGCCATCATTGCCTTTGCTGCGCCGCGCAGCCAGGGCCAACAGAAAGCGGCCGAATGACCGCCGAACCTGCAACAGGCCAACGCGCCCCATTTCCCAACAGAGGAGCTACCCCATGACCATAACCATGAAACGCCTGCTGATCAGTGCCGCCGCTCTGGCCCTGACCGCCGGCGCAGCCCTGGCCGAGAACGTGATCATCGGTCATTTCGGCAGTCCGACGCCGATGCAGGTCGCCCGTGCCGAAGGCAAGTTCGACGCCGCGACCGGTTGGACCATCGAATGGCGCCAGTTCGGTTCAGGCACCGAAGTGATCGCCGCAATGGCATCGGGCGACGTGCAAGTGGCAGAACTTGGCTCGTCGCCCCTGTCCATCGGAACCAGCCAGGGGCTTGAAATCCAGCTGTTCATGATCGCACAAGGCCTGGGCACCGCCGAAAGCCTGATCGCCACGAAAACCTCGGGGATCACCAAGCTTGAGGACTTGAAAGGCAAGAGCATCGCTGTGCCCGTCGGCTCCACCGCGCATTATTCGCTGATGGGTGCACTGACCCATGCGGGCATCGGGGATGCCGATGTTACCATCATGAACCTGCCGGCCGACCAGATCGCCGCGGCGTGGGATTCGGGTCAGGTTGATGCAGCCTTCATCTGGGAGCCGGTGCAGAACCAGATACTGCAGTCCGGCACGTTCATCGTGGGAGCAGATCAGACTGCGGCCTGGGGCTTCCCCACCTTTGACGGCTGGGTTGTGAACACCGAGTTCGCGGCGGCCAACGCTGACGCCATGGTGGCTTTCGCCAAAGCGATGAACGAGGCGAACGTGGCCTACCTTGCCGATCCGGCCGCATGGACCGCCGACAGCGCCCCGGTCAAGACGATTGCCGAAATGACGGGCGCGGCTGCCGATCAGGTGCCGAACATCCTGAAGGGCTTCTCCTTCATCCCGCTGGCCGATCAGCTTGGCCCGACCTGGCTTGGCGGGGCCGCAGCCAACATGAAGACGACGGCCGATTTCCTGGTCAAGGCCGGCCGGATCGATGCGGCGGTCGACGACTATGGTCCGTTCGTCAACACGGCAATTGCGGACGCGGCAAAGTAGGATCGGGCTTCAGGGCCGGAAGCGGGGCACCCCGCTTTCGGCCGGATCACAGGCTGCAGAGGGTCGGACATGGGGCTGAACATCAAGCAAGCGTCGGTTGTCTACCCGACCGCCGACGGGCGGCCGCCTGTCGAGGCCCTGCGGCAGATCGATCTCGATATCATCAATGATGATTTCGTCGTGGCGCTTGGCGCATCGGGATGCGGGAAATCCACCCTCCTGTCGCTGATCGCGGGGTTCCTGTCACCCACGTCCGGCGAGATTCTGCTGGATGGCGCACGCGTTCAGGGGCCGGGCGCGGACCGGGCGGTGGTGTTCCAGAAACACGCCCTGCTGCCCTGGCTGAACGTGCTGGACAATGTGGCCTTTGGCTTGAAGCTGCAGGGCATCGCCGCGGAAAAGCGCTATGACATTGCGCGCGGGTTCATCAAGCTGCTGGGTCTGGGCGACTTTGAGGGTTCGCGGGTTTACATGCTTTCGGGGGGCATGCAGCAACGGGTAGGCATTGCCCGCGCGCTGACCTGCGACCCCAAGGTTCTGTTGATGGACGAGCCTCTTGGCGCACTGGACGCCCTGACCCGGGAAAAGGCGCAGGAGCTTATCCTGAACATCTGGCACACGACGTCGAAGTCGGTGTTCTTCATCACCCATTCGGTCGAAGAGGCGCTGTTCATGGGCACCAAGCTGATCGTGATGTCGCCGCGTCCGGGTCGCATCGCACACCGGTTCGACCTGCCATTTTCGCGGCAGTTTCTGGGCGGTGCGCCGGCACGCGAGGTCAAGGCCAGCCGCGAGTTCATCGCGCTGCGTGAGGACGTCCTGAAGATCATCTTTTCGGATGAGGAGGCCGGAGTATGACCGAACATGCCTATCCGAACACGCAATCGAAGAAGCGCGGCATCTTCTTTTTCCTGATGAAGGCGCGTGCGACCAAACCGGGCGAAACCTACGGGGTGCCCGGGCAGGGAGAGACGCGGCTGCTGTCGCTTGCCTCGATCGCAGGCATCATCTTCGTCTGGTGGCTCGTCACCCATATGGGATGGGTCAAGCCACTGTTCCTGCCCTCTCCGGGGGCGGTTTTTGGCAAGTTCGTCGATGTCTGGACCAAGGGCTTCACAAATACATCGTTTCCGGAGCATGTGGGTGTGTCCGCAGCCCGCGTCTTTGGTGCCTTCCTGCTGGCCTGTGTGATTGGCGTCCCGCTGGGGATCGCCATGGGGATGAGCCCGTTCATCCGCGGCGTCTTTGACCCGCCGCTGGAGTTCTATCGCCCGATCCCGCCACTGGCTTACCTGCCGCTGATGATCATCTGGTTTGGCATCGGCGAGACGTCCAAGGTCTTGCTGATCTTTCTGTCGGTGCTGGCGCCAGTGGCGCTAGGCGCAAGATCCGGGGTCAAATCAGCCGCGATCGAGCAGATCCATGCTGCCTATTCTTTCGGCGCAAGCCGCTGGCAGGTGATGCTTCAGGTTATCCTGCCCTCGGCCTTGCCGGAAATCCTGACTGCGATGCGGATCGGCATCGGCTTTGGCTGGACCACGCTGGTGGCCGCCGAGATGGTCGCTGCGACCAAGGGGCTTGGCTACATGGTGCTGACCGCCAGCCAGTTCCTGCAAACCTCCACCGTCATAATGGGCATCATCGTGATCGCAATCATCGCCTATGCCTTTGATTTGTTGATGCGCTTTGTCGAGCGCAAACTCGTGCCCTGGAAGGGCCGCATGTAAGCGGGACCGAATAGCCATGATCTACCTGAAGAAATCCGCCCGCTCGGCGGAAACGGGGCAAACCGACGTCCGCGCCTCGGTCGAAGCCATGCTGCGTGAAATCGAGCGTGATGGCGACGCCGCCGCCGTCCGCTTCGCCCGAGAACTGGACCAATGGCAGGGCGACATCGTGGTCTCGCCGGAAACCCGCGCCAAGGCGGCGGCGCTGGTGCCGGAAAAGCTGAAGGGCGATATCCGGTTTGCGCATCGCAACATCAGTCGCTTCGCCGAAGCGCAGCGCGCGACGAACATGGATTGCAACATCGAGATTCTGCCCGGACTGATGGCCGGGCAGAAGCAGATTCCGGTTTCGTCTGCCGGCTGCTATGTGCCCGGCGGGCGCTACAGCCATATCGCCAGCGCGATCATGACGATCACCACAGCCAAGGTCGCGGGCGTGCCCCACATCGCCACCTGCTCGCCGCCCCGCCCCGGGGTCGGCATTCCGCCAGCGATCCTGTTTGCGATGGACCTGTGCGGAGCGGATGTGATCCTGAATCTTGGTGGCGTGCAGGGTGTTGCGGCCATGGCGAACGGGCTCTTCGGCCTGCCAAAAGCCGACATACTGGTTGGTCCCGGCAACCAGTATGTGGCCGAAGCCAAGCGCATCCTGTACGGTCAGGTCGGCATCGACATGTTCGCGGGCCCCACCGACAGCATGGTGATCGCCGACAGCACGGCCGACCCCGAGTTGGTGGCATGGGACCTCGTGGGCCAGGCCGAGCACGGCTATAACTCGCCGGTCTGGCTGGTGACGACGGACCGTGCGCTGGCCGACCGTGTCATGGCCCTGGTGCCCAGACTTATCGCGGAACTGCCCGCACTCAACGCCGAGAACGCACGCGCGGCCTGGGCGGATTATGCCGAAGTGATGCTGTGCGACCGCGCCGAAGCCATGGCGCAGGTGGCCGACGATTACGCACCGGAACATTTGCATGTGCAGGCCGCTGACCTGGACTGGTGGCTGCGGCGTCTGCGTTCCTATGGCTCATTGTTTCTTGGCGAAGAGACCACAGTCGCCTTTGGCGACAAATGCTCCGGCCCGAACCATGTACTGCCCACCTCGGGCGCGGGGCGGTACACCGGGGGCCTCTCGGTTCACAAGTTCATGAAAACCGTGACCTGGCAGCGCGCGACACGGGCGGCTTCCCGCGATCTGGCGCTGGCTACGGCGCGGATTTCGCGGATGGAGGGGATGGAAGGCCACGCCCGGTCCGCCGATGTACGGCTTGCGAAATTCTATCCCGGCGAAAACTTCGACGTCAGCCCGACAGACGACGCTGCCTGACGCGCCCGCCGGGACGGTGGTCCCGCGTGGGCAATTTCAGGCGAATTGATCATAAGCCATTTCGAATAGGATACCAAGAACTGGGTTTTGGCGGGGCGTTGATGAATAGCTCTGGCTGGAGAGGAAGCGCATTGTGAATCCAATCGGTTAAAAGTGCCGCATGACGATGGCCGCACCCTCCCGCCACCGCATGACGAACTGATCCAGCCAAAATACAGCGATGCGAAAGCGCAGCGCTTTTCTGGTCTGGTTGGACAAGGACTTGGCCTTGTTCGCGCTGCCTGGCAGTAGTCCGGGCCGACCTGCAGACGTCTCCGACGACGTTGTCCATTTCTGCCTGACGATCATCGTTCTGTTCAAGCTGGTCGCCACTGGAGCGCCATTGAAGGGGTGGATCGCTCCTTTGCTTGAGGTCAGACGACAACCCCATAATGGCGCGTTGCGACGCCGGGATCAGGAGCCATCCACCCCATCTATGGCGGACAATGGCTCGCCCCAGAACGAAACTGTGCGTGCGACCCGGCACTAAGGCCGGGCGTTCTGGAAGGACGGGACCGGACAAGACGTCGGAAGTCGCATCAAGGCAAGGATCGCTGCGATCCAAGGCCTTCAGAGATCGCATCAGCGTACGGGACCCTTCGTCCAGGCCCAGTCGTCTATCCCGATGATGCGCGGCGGTGGCGCGGACGCCTGTGTCGGGATGCCGCTCCGGATGCTGCGCAGCAAAGTATCCTTGCTCACCGGCAGCAGAAGTCGGCTCGCCAGCGCTTGTGCCGGCCGTCCTCCAAGGGCGAGGCCAAGACAACGGACAAGACCCTGCAGCTGCGTCGTGCGCCGCCCATAGCGCTGCGCGATCCCGTCGCCCGGTCGTTCTGCGAATATCTTCACCCGACAGCTGCGAACCGGACACCCGACCCGGTCTCTTGACCGTCTGCCCTTACGGTCCCTCCGGTAAGCCATCGCCGCCGCCTGTTGGGCCTCACTCTTCACGGCAACGAACCGCATGGTCGGCCGCGACACGGCCTCCGCGATCGCCTCGGCATCGGCCATGTCGTTCTTCTGCCGCTTCACGAACGGCTTCACATAGGCCGGTGGGATCAGCCGGACCTCATGGCCGAGATCGCTGATCGCCCGCCCCCAGTGATGCGAACTGGCGCAGGCCTCCATCGCCACCACGCAAAGTGGCTGTGCGGCCAGGAACTTCAGAAGCTGTGCGCGAGAGCTTGCGGCGGAACACAACCGACCCGTCCGACCCGGCGCCATGCGCCTGAAACACGTTCTTGGCCAAATCCAGGACGATGATGCTAACCTCTCCCATGGACGCTCTCCTCTGTAGCGGTGCTTCAACACCCGCTAGCATGGCACATCGATGCCGCCCGGGGGACGTCCACCCCATCGCTTCCGTTTCAAGCACCTTTGTGACCGAGTGTGGTTTCCGGATGCAAAAGGCCCCCGCTTTTCAGGGGGACTCGCGAAACGTTGATTAGGTGTTGACAAGAATTTCAAACGACAAAACCCGACTGTTTAGGTCTGGTTCTAGGCCACTGAACCGTAAGTATTTGCTTGGTGAATCCTCCATGGTCAGACTTCTGCAGCATCGCCGATGTGATATCAACAAAACGGTATACCAACCGGCATACGTCGTTCGGAAGATCAAACAAAACTCATTGATAAATAAAGAAAATTTGTGGAATTATATACAAAATTAGACAACCCCCTCAGTTGTTCTTTGTCTTTGTCTTTGTCTTTGTCTTTGTCTTTGTCTTTGTCTTTGTCTTTGTCTTTGTCTTTGTCTTTGTCTTTGGTGCCTTAGTGGTTTGCTTGTCCGCCGCACGGAAGATCGCCCGTGCGATGTCCTTCGCCGGGGCGGGTATCGGATCAACCTTGTTGGTCACAGGTCGGCCTCTCGGTTGCTTATCAGTCATCGCAAGTTCCCTCTCTCATCCCTTGTTCACGGTCAGGGCTTAGATTCCAGTTTCAAGCGCAACGGTTGATCTGAAGGCCGCGATTTCGACGGCCATGGCTTCGGCGGGGGTTTTCCAGCCGAGGGTCTTTCTCGGGCGGTTGTTCATGAGGGCGGCGACATCGTTGAGCCAGGTCTGG
>JANNRR010000172.1:0-13260 GCA_031401675.1 Paracoccaceae bacterium | reverse complement strand
GTGACCGCCGACAGCACCCCTTCTTCGCAGAAAAGGTCGGTTCAGCATAAGACAAGCGGGATGAGTACTCACGGAATCATGGGATTCCCAAGTCCTGCGATTTCTGATTCACCATGGAGGCTGGGTGTGGAGGCCGGCTTCCATGACAAAAGCCCTTTCGATGGATATTCGGGACCGCGCGATGGCGCGGCTTGCGGCAGGTGAGCCGGTTCGGCATGTCGCCGAGGCTCTGAGCGTTGCGCCTTCGAGCGTCGTGACGTGGTCGCTGCGGCTTCGCTCGACGGGGAGCGCGGCCCCTGGCAAGATCGGCGGCTACCGGCTACGCAAGATCCGGGGCGAGCATGAGACATGGCTGCGTGCGCGGATGGCCGGTGAACCGTTTACTCTGCGCGGTCTGGTGGCCGAACTGGCCGAGTGCGGGCTGCGGGTGGACTACCACACAATGTGGAATTTCGCCCATGACGAGGGCCTCAGCTTCAAGAAAAACCGCGCTCGCAAGTGAGCAGGACCGTCCGGATGTGGCCCGCAAGCGGCAGCGGTGGAAGGCACATCAGGGCGGCGTCGACCTGCAAAGGCTCGTTTTTATTGATGAAACTTGGGTCAAGACCAACATGGCCCCGCTGCGCGGCTGGGCTGCTCGGGGTGCGCGGCTGATCGGCAAGGCCCGCCTCGGGCACTGGAGCGAGGCATGCGCGCCATCGGTTCGAGCGAAATGCCGAGCGATGACCTTCATCGCCGCCCTGCGGCATGATGCGATCACCGCCCCTTGGGTCATCGATGGACCGATCAACGGCGCAACGTTCGGCACGTATGTCGAACAGGTGCTGGACCCCACCCTGCGCCTAGGCGACATCGTGATCCTCGATAACCTCGGCAGCCACAAAGCCCCCGGCATCCGAAAGGCCATCAGGGCCGCAGGCGCAAGCCTGTTCTTTCTTCCCGCCTGCTCACTCGACCTCAACCCCATCGAACAGGTCTTTGCCAAGCTCAAACACCTCCTGCGAAAAGCGGCAGAACGCAGCAAGGAGGCCGTCTGGCGAAGAGTAGGCGACCTCCTCGAACTGTTCACTCCGCAGGAATGCGAAAACTACCTCAGAAACTCAGGATACGGTTCCGTCTAACATCATCCCGCCTTAGCCTCAAGGCGGTTTCCTCTGACAGAGCCGCTCGCCGCGCGGTAGCGGGCCGGTGATGGCTTGCTTATGCACCCCGTCTAACCGCATGGATTCACGTTGTGAATCCTCTACAGTCAGATTTCCGCGACAACGCCGATGAAAGGTGACCTTTGCCCGACGCCCAGGCTTAGGTCTCCGGCTGTCCCGCGCCGCAAATCACCATACGGAACGTCTCGAAGGCGACGTTGCGCCCGCAGACGACCACCGCGATGTTCCGCCCACGGTAGTCGCCGGCGGTCTTGAAAGCAGCCGCTAGGGCGACACCCGCCGCACCTTCGACGATGAAGTTCTCGGCGGATGCCATGTCGCGCATGGCGCCAGCTATCTCTGCCTCGCTGACGATCACGCGCCGGTCGATCACCCGCTGGCACAGCGGCAAGGTGATAGCGCCTTCTTCCACGGGGCCGGCAAGAGCGTCGGCCAGCGAGCTGGTCTCGGGCGTGTCGTAGATCTCGTCCCGCTCCATGCACAGCAGCATCGCCTGCTGGTTTTCAGGCCAGCAGCCGATGATCTCGGTTTCCGGCCGGCAGGCCTTCAGGTAGGCGCCGATCCCGCCGATCAACCCGCCGCCGCCGACACTGACATAGACGGCCGCAAGATCCTCGGCCTGCTCTGCCAGTTCCAGCCCGATGGTTCCTTGCCCTGCGATGATGTCGGGGTCGGAATAGGGCGAGACATAGGTCTTTCTTTCCACCCCGGCGGTTGCGCGGGCTTTCCTTTCCGGTTCCAGCGCGTTTCCGGGCACAAGGACGGTCTTTGCGCCCAGTCTCCTGATGTTTGCGAGTTTGAGCGGCGAGACGGTTTCGGGAAGGTAGATCGTGATGTCAACGCCGCAGACCCGGGCAGCCTGGGCGATGGCGGCACCGTGATTTCCGGACGACGCCGAGATGATGCCTGCCTTGCGTTCCGCGTCCCCGAGGCCAAGGACCTTGTTCATCGCCCCGCGCATCTTGAACGAGCCGGTGCGTTGCAAATGTTCGCCCTTCAAGAGGAACTCCGCGCCTGTGCGGTCACTGAACTTGCCGGAACGGTCCAGCGGGGTTTCGCGCGCGCCGCCGTCCACCGCCTTGATCCGGACGTTGGCGGTGACGATGCCGGCCACCAAGTCGGTCATGATTGCGGCTCTCCTTTCAAAGGGCAATCGAAAAGACTTCGGGACGACAGGTCCGGCACCGGGCGGAAACTGTCGCCGTCATCCCTTGTGCTGCCAACCTGCATGACGATGCCAAGGTTCTTCTCCTAGGGCTTGGGTGTCATGAGCGCGCGAAGTCCGGTGCTGGCTGCCCGGGCACCGTCCAGCAGGAAGCTTGTATCGACGTTGTGGGTGAAGACGGTGAACCCCATCTCGTGGAACCGAATGAAGGCGTCGGGGCCGGTCGCGTCGATGCCGATCGCCTTGCCGTGCCGACGCGCCGCGGCCGCGACCCGCGCTATGGCGGCCGTCAGGTCCGGATGGCTCTGGCCAATGGTCAGACCCATGCTCGCCGCCAGATCGGCCGGCCCGACGAACAGCACGTCGATCCCTTCGACACTCGCAATGCTGTCGATCGCCTCTACCGCCGCAGCACTTTCGATCTGCACAATCATGCAAGTCGTTTTGTTCGCCCGGGCGACATAGCCAAGGAAATCCTCGTAGTAGTTCGAGGCGCGCCAGGGGCCGATACCGCGCCTGCCGAGCGGCGGATACCTTGCGGCATCGCGGGCGGAGATGGCATCGGCGGCGGTTTCGACCATCGGCACCATCACGCCCGACACGCCGGCATCGAGCGCCCCGCGGATCAGATCGACGCTGTTCGTGCGCACCCGGTAAACCACCGGGCACCCGTGAAGCTCGGTCGACGGCAGCAAGGCGGCCGTCGCATCGGGCGGCACCGGACCGTGTTCGCCGTCCAGTAAGAGGAAGTCGAACCCACCTTGCGCCAAGGTCTCTGCGACCATCGGATGCGGGATGGTGAACCAGGTTCCGATCACCGTCTGCCTGGCCCTGATCCGGCCGGCCAGTGTTCCCGAGTCACGCATGGTCAACGGCCCTCCTGGGCGAAAACCACTCCAGAGACGGCGCACTTGGCTGCGGTCAGGTTTGCGGAAATCGACGGGTCACAGGCGATTGACAAGAGGATACCTCGCATACACTATAGTATACCAAAAGAGATAGTAAGTGGATTTCGCGGGTGATGGCAAGCGGCGAAAAGGGACTTCTGCTGGTGGATGCGGTGTATGTGCGGTTGCGCGACATGATCGTCACGAATGCGCTGCAGGCGGGCCAGAAGCTTGTCGAACGCGACCTTGCAGAGCAACTCGGCGTCAGCCGCACGCCGATACGCGGGGCGCTCGGCCTTCTGGCGGCGTCGGGTCTGGTTGAGGGCCGTATCCGTCGCGGATATCATGTCAGCAGGCTGTCAGTGGGGCAGGTTTCCGACCTCTACGAATTCCGCAAGACGCTTGAAGTAAACGCGGCGCGGCTGGCGGCAGACCGGGCAGATACCTCGCATATCGTTGAAATCGAGACCCTTCTTCTCGAAGTGGACAGCCTCGCCCCCGAGCTGGAAAACCATGCGAGGGCCGTCCAGGTCGATATGAGACTTCACGAGCTCATTGCCCGGGCAAGCGGCAACATCTTGCTGCACCGGGCTGTATGCGGCGTTCTGGACAAGGTCATGCGCTTCATTTCGGTGGAAATCGGCGACCGGGAGTCGCTCGCGGCCGCTCAGAGCCAGCACCGGGCCTTGCTTCTGGCCATCGCGGAACGGGACGCGGCAGGGGCGGCTGAACTTGTCGGCATTCACATCGAAGCTGCCCGCAACAGCCTCCTCAAGACGCTGAAGGCGCGGGAGGACCTGCAGAGAGCAGTCCTGGTCAACGGCCTATCAAAGGGACGGAACGCGACCGAGCGTGAACCGGAAACCGGAATCCAACAAGGAGCGCTGACATGATCAATATCGAGAGCCTCTTGAGTGAAATGAAATTGGGACGCATGGGGCGACGAGAGTTTCTGGGCCGTGCAGCGGCCCTGGGGGCGACGTCGGCCGCGGGGCTGGTCCTGTTTGGCCGTGCCGCGCAGGCGCAGACCCCGGTGCGTGGTGGCGAGGTGGTCTGGGCGAACGGCGAATCAAGCCCGTCGGAAACCCTCGACCCGACCAAGATGACCAGCGGCACCGATGCAGCACGGTCCTACCAGATCTATAACCGGCTCATCAATCTCGACCGCACGCTGAACCCCGTGCCGAACCTCGCCGAGGAGTGGGAGGGGACCAACGAAGCCAAGGAATGGACCTTCAAGATCCGCAAGGGCGTGGAATTCCACAACGGCAAGACACTGACGGTCGAAGACATCATCTATTCGCTGAGCGAGCACATCAAGGAAGGGTCGACCTCGCCGTCGAAGGTTCTGCTGTCGTCGATCGTCGACATGAAGGCCGGCGGCGAAGACGTGCTTAAGATCACCCTCAACTCCAGCAATGCGGAATTTCCGATCCTGCTCGGCTACGATTACCACACCTCGATCGTGCCGGCCGGCTGGAAGGACGGCGATGCGGTGGTCGGCACCGGCCCTTACAAGCTTGTCGAGTTCCAGCCGGGTATCCGGTCGGTCACGACCCGCAACGAGAACTACTGGAAGCCCGATGCAGCCTGGGTCGAGACGTGGATCTTGCAGAGCGTGACGGACTCGACCGCGGTGACCAACGGCCTTCGGACCGGCTCGATCGACATCTCCGGCGTCGACGCGCGGCTGGCCGACCTGCTTGGGCGGGATCCGGGCATCACCATCCACAAGACTGCATCGAGCCAGCATTTCCTCTGGGCGATGATGTGCGATCGCGAGCCGACGAATGACGTGAACGTCCGCCTGGCGTTGAAGTACTGCGCCGATCGCCAGGCCATGGTCGACCAGTTGCTGCTCGGCTACGGGGCGGTCGCCAATGATCACCCGATCAGCCCGGCGATGCCGTTCTACTGCGCCGACATCCCGATCAGGCAATACGATCCCGAAAAGGCCAAGTTCCACTGGGATAAGACCGGCCTTTCCGCCATCGAGATCTCGGCGTCGACCCAGGCCGGCGACTTCGCCGTCGATGCATGCGTCATGCTGCAGGAGGCGGCCAAGGCGGCTGGCATCACGATCGACATCAAGCGGGTGCCGTCCGACGGATACTGGGAACAGACCTGGATGAAGGTGCCGATCTGCGCCTCGACCTGGAACGCGCGCCCGACGGCCGATCTGATGTTGACGACGCTTTATCAGTCGTCCGCCGAGTGGAACGAGACCCAGTGGAAGAGCAACCGCTTCGACGAGTTGCTGGCGCTTGGCCGCAAGACCGTCGACGCGACCAAGCGTGCGGAGATCTATTGCGAGGCGCAGACCCTGATCCACGAGGACGGTGGCGCGCTGATCCCGTTCTTCGTGGATTTCGTCGATGCCACGCGCCCGCGGATCAAGGGCTATCAGGGCAGCCCCGCCTTCAGCGGCGGCGCGGGCCTCCCCTACGAGGAAGTCTGGGTAGACGACAACGCCTGACGAAATGACTGGAGCGGCCGCCCCTGCCAAGGGCGGCCGCGTTCCTACGCAACACGAGGGGGCTCTGGCATGGATTTCACCGACAAGCGGGTGCTCGTGACCGGCGCAAGCCGCGGCATCGGGTTTGCCATCGCCCGTGCGTTCCTTGATGCCGGCGCGCGAGTGGCGGTCAACGGCAAGACAACAGAAACCGTCGCGGCTGCGATCGCCCGGCTTGGCGGCGGCGCAAATCTGGTGGCCGCTCCTGCCGATATCGGAACCGTCTCCGGATGCGAACTGGCGGTGCAGACGGCGCTCGAGGCCTTCGATGGCCTCGACATCCTGGTGAACAGCGCCGGGATCGGGTCGGGCCGGCCTGTCGAGGCCTCGGACGAGGCGATGTGGGACGCGCATGTCGACGTGAACCTGAAGGGCACCTTCTTTTGCTGTCGCGCCGCGCTGCCCGCCTTGCGCCTTTCGGGCGGAAACATCGTCAACATCGCGTCGGACGCCGGCCTGATGGGCTGCCCGGGCATCACCGTCTATTGCGCGTCCAAAGGCGGGGTCGTCAACATGACCCGTGCCATGTCGATCGAGGTGGCGCCGGTCGTTCGGGTCAATTGCGTCTGTCCGGGCTACGTCGATACCGAAATGAACAAGCGCAACAGCATGCAGAAGATGATCGACTACGCACCGCTGAAGCGGGTCGCCGATGCGGCAGAGATTGCGCATGGTGTTCTCTATCTGGCGTCGCAGGAGGCGCGCTTTGTTACCGGAATTGCTTTGTCGATAGACGGTGGAACCACTGCCGGCCATTGAAGGAAACCCTGCCGTGGCCCCAAACCCCCTTAACCCAGGCACGAGGCGAGGGCGCACGGTCCAGGGACAATGGAACAGCGCGGTCTTTGAAAACGTCTACGAATGCACCAGCCGCGACCCAGACGAACTCGAGGTCTGGTGCTATACCGACCGTCTTTCCTATTCACCCGGCGAGACGGTGCAGATCCATGCCACCACCACCGCCCCGGCCTTCGATCTCGAGGTGCTGCGCGATGGTGCGGTGCCCGAGGTCCTCTTTCGCGCAAGGGCGGTCGTGGGGGCCTTGCATCCGACGCCTGAGGACTGCTCGGTCCGGGGGTGCGGATGGCCCGTGGCCCATGCCTTCGTCGTGCCGTCGGACTGGCGGTCGGGCGGATACATCCTGCGGGTCTCGGTGCAGCGCGGCGACGAAACCTTCGAGCATCGGCACCTGTTCCTGCTGCGCCCTGCAGCGCCGGGCAAGACCGCCCGCATGGTTCTGATCGCGGCAACCGGAACATGGATCGCCTACAACGACTGGGGCGGCAGCAGTGCCTACAACGGCATCACCGGCCCCGACAGGTCCGGGTTCTCGACCAGGCTCAGCATCCACCGGCCGTGGAGCCGGGGCTTTGTCTGGCAACCCCCCGGCGCCCCGCGCGGTGTCCTCGACCGGCCGCCGGGCATCGGCGATGCGCCGCGCTATCCCAACAAGGAATGGGCCTATGCGAACGGCTACAGCCTGCGATACGCCAATGCCGGCTGGGCAAGCTATGAACGCCCGTTCCTTGTCTGGGCCGAAGGAGAGGGTCTTGCGCTTGATGTGATCGCCCAGCACGATCTGGTCAGCGATCCTGGTATCCTAGCGGCCTATGACTGCGCCGTGTTCGTTGGGCATGATGAATACTGGACATGGGAAATGCGCGATGCGGTTGACGCCTATGTGGAAGGCGGCGGCAAGGTGGCGCGCTTTGCCGGCAACTTCATGTGGCAGACCCGGCTAGACGACGACGGTGCGACGCAGGTCTGCTACAAGTATCGCGCTCGGACGGACGACCCGATGCGCGGCACCGATCGCTGCACGACCAGCTGGGAAGCACCCGAGGTTGCCCGGCCGGGTGCGCTGACCTTCGGGCTCAATGCGACCCGCGGAACCTACAGCCGCTACGGGCTCTGCTGCCCCAGGGCATCGGGCGGGTTCACGGTCTACCGCCCCGGCCACTGGGCCTTTGCCGGCAGCGACCTCTACTATGGCGACCAGTTCGGTTGCGCCTCGACGATCTTCGGCTACGAGGTTGACGGCCTCGACTACAGCTTTCGCCGCGGCCTGCCCTTCTCCACCGGCGACGACGGCGCGCCCGACGGCATCGAGATCATCGCCATGGGTCTGGCCACCCTGCTGGAAGAGAACCGGGGCCACGGCGGGATGGACCTCGCGGTCGGTGACGAGGACGCCCGCTTTGTCGCCGAAACGCTTTATGGCGTGGTCTCCGAAGACACGCTCGACCGGGTGATCCGCGGTTCGGGAATGGTCGTCGTCATGTCCCGCGGCAAGGGCGAGGTGTTCCACGCAGGCACCACCAACTGGGTGGCGGGCCTGATCGATCGCGATCCATACGTCATGCGCATCACCCGGAATGTGCTCGACCGTTACCTCGGTGGCGGGGCCGCGCATGGATGAATTCCATGTCCTCATCCTCAAGCGCGTAGCGGTCGCCATCGCAACGCTTTTGCTGATTTCCGTGCTGATTTCGCTGGGGGTCGAGATGCTGCCGGGCGATCTGGCTACCGCCATCCTGGGCCAGATGGCGACGCCAGAGGCGCTTGCGGCCTTCCGGCTGGAACTCGGCCTGGATCAGCCGGTCCATATTCGCTACCTTGATTGGCTTGGCGGCATCCTGCGGGGCGATCTGGGAAATTCGCTGGCCAACAATCGCCCCGTGGCCGACCTGATCGGGATGCGGCTTTGGAACACCGTGTTTCTGGCCGTCGCCGCCGCCCTGGTTGCGGTTCCCTTGTCGGTGGGCCTGGGCTTCGTCATGGCGCTCTATCGCGAGACCTTTCTCGATAAGATCCTGTCGATGGTCACGCTGACCACGATTTCCTTTCCCGAGTACCTGATCGCCTACCTGCTGATCGCGATCCTGTCGGTTCAGGTCCCGATCTTTCCCAGTATGGCCGCCGTGTCGCCCGACATGGGCTTCTGGGATCGGCTTTTCACCATCGCGCTGCCGGTGCTGACCCTGGTTCTTGCCGTCGCCGCCCACATGATGCGGCTGACCAGGGCCGCGATCATCAACGTGCTGACCAGCCCGTATGTCGAAATGGCGCGGTTCAAGGGCATGCGGAACTCCTGGATTCTGTTCTTCCACGCCTTGCCGAATGCGCTGGCGCCCATCATCAACGTGGTCGCAGTCAACCTTGCCTATCTGGTCGTGGGCGTCGTGGTGGTCGAGGTGGTGTTCGTCTATCCAGGCCTGGGCCAGCTTCTGGCCGATTCCGTGCTCAAGCGCGATCTGCCGGTGGTGCAGGCCTGCGCGCTGATCTTCGCGGGCACGTTCATCTTCTTGAACCTGATCGCGGATGTTCTGTCGATCTATGCAAACCCTCGCCTGCGGTACCCCAAGTAGATGGCCGCGGTGATCCGGAGCTTGGGCAAGACCTTCCTCGGCGCAAAGTGGAGCGCGAAGCTGGGCTTCGTCATCATCGGCATCAACCTTCTTGCCTGCCTGTTCGCGCCCGCGCTGGCGCCGTTCAGCGAGACCGAGATCATCGGCCGACCGTGGGAGCCAGGGATCTGGGCCAGCGACTGCTCCGAGAAGGGCGTTGCCGCCGCCGGTCCGTGCTGGACGCAACTCAACGACGGCCGGACGGACGGCAAGGCATGGCTCGGAACCGACCATCTCGGCCGCGACCTCTACTCGCGCCTGCTTTACGGCGCGCGCAACACCATCAGTATCGCCCTGGTGATCGTCGCCCTGTCGTTCTTCATCGGCATGACCACCGGCTTTCTGGCCGCCGCGATGCGCGGCTGGGTCGATCAGATCGCCAGCCGCATCGTCGACGTCCTGATGGCCTTTCCCACGCTCATCTTCGCGCTGGTCGTGCTGTCGGTAGCAGGCACCTCGACGATGGTCCTGATTCTGGTGATCGCGCTACTCGACTCATCACGGGTGTTTCGCCTGTCGCGGGCGCTCGCGCTGGAAATCGTGGTCACCGAGTACGTCGAGGCCGCGCGCCTGCGCGGCGAAGGGGTTCTCTGGGTAATGCGGCGCGAAATCCTGCCCAACACCATCCCCCCCCTGATCGCCGAGTTCGGAATGCGGTTCTGTTTCGTCTTCCTGTTCATCAGCGCGCTCAGCTTTCTCGGGCTTGGGCTGCAGCCGCCGACGGCCGACTGGGGCAACATGGTCAAGGAGAACTCCAGCGCGATCTCGTTCGGTGTCTACAATGGCCTTATCCCGGCCTTTGCGATCGCGTTCCTGACGATCGGTGTGAACATGGTCGTCGACTGGTATCTGTCCACGTCCCCCGGAACCCGGGAGCGACACTAGCAGTCAGTAAAGCGGGAAGCGCCCCATGTCGCGTCTGTTGACCATGACGAAGCTGACGGTCGAGGGCTTCCAGCAGGACCGCTGGACCACGATCACCGACGGCATAGACCTGCACCTTGATCGGGGCGAGGTCCTGGGCCTGATCGGTGAATCCGGTGCGGGCAAGTCGACGCTTGGAATCGCCAGCCTGGGCCTGTGCCGCGCGGGGTGCAGGATTGCGTCCGGGACCATCAATTTCGACGGCATCGAGCTTACCACGGCGTCCGAGGACACGCTTCGCAAGGTTCGCGGCCTGCGCGTGTCCTACGTCGCGCAAAGTGCCGCTGCGGCATTCAACCCGGCGCATCGCCTGATCAACCAGTATGCCGAAGCGCCGGTCAAGCACGGCATCCTGTTGCGCGCCGAAGCCGAGCGGGATGCGCGCGCGCTTTACGGCCGCTTCGGCCTGCCCGACCCCGACGCCTTCGGCCACCGGTTCCCGCACCAGGTTTCGGGTGGACAGCTGCAGCGCGCGATGGTGGCCATGGCTATGGCCTGCAAGCCGGACCTGATCGTCTTCGATGAACCGACGACGGCGCTGGACGTGACGACGCAGATCGAGGTGCTGGTGTCGATCAAGGACGCCATCCGCGAGCTAGACTCTGCCGCGATCTACATCACCCACGACCTTGCCGTTGTGGCACAGCTTGCCGACCGCATCATGGTGCTGCGCCACGGCAAGCTGGTCGAGGAAGGCCGGTTGCGCGACGTCCTGGCAAGCCCCGCACAGGCCTACACGCGCGCCCTGCTGTCGGCCCGCGAGGGCGGCGAGACAAGGCCGCCCCCCTCGGACGACAGCCTGCCCGTGCTCGAGGTCCGGAACGTGACGGCGGCCTATCCGGGCGGCCTGCCCGCCCTGAAAAAGGTCAACCTCACAATGGCCAGGGGCCAGACCGTGGCCGTGGTCGGCGAATCTGGCAGCGGCAAAAGTACGCTCGCGCGCGCCGTTACGGGCCTCCTGAGGCCGAGCAGCGGCAGCATCCTGTTCCGCGGGCAAGAGTTGCCTGCACACTACGGCGATCGCGGCAAGGACATGCTGCGGCGTCTTCAGATGATCTACCAGATGCCCGACGTCGCCCTGAACCCGCGCCAGCGGGTCTGCGACATCCTTGGCCGCCCGATGGAATTCTACTTCGGCCTTGGCGGAAAGGAAAAGCGCGAGCGGGTTGCCGGCCTGCTGGCGCAGATCGAACTTCCCGACCGCTACCTGACTCGCTTTCCGTCCGAACTGTCCGGCGGCGAGAAACAGCGCGTCTGCATCGCCAGGGCGCTGGCGGCCGAGCCCGACCTGATCATCTGCGACGAAGTCACCTCGTCGCTGGACCAGTTGGTTGCGCAGGACATCCTGAAGCTGCTGGCGCGGCTTCAGGCCGATCTCGGCATGTCCTACCTCTTCATTACCCACGATCTTGCGACAGTCAGGCAGATTGCAGACAGGATCGTCGTCATGTTCCGGGGCAAGGTGGTGGAACAGGGCAGCCGCGACGAGGTTCTTGCACCGCCTTACCACGAGTATACGGAACTGCTGTTGTCATCGGTGCCCGAAATGGACCCCGACTGGCTAGACAATCTGCTGGAGAGACGCGCCGATCCGGGCCGCGCCAGTCGTCGGAACTCTTGAAATCCGACTCGCAGCGAGCGGAAGGGAAGTAATGATGACAGGTTGGCTGGATAACGCACTCGTGTACATGAACGACTGGCTAGCTTTCCAGATGCGTCTGACCCGACAGCCGGGGTGTGTTCTCGCTGTCGGTCACAAGGGAAGCGTCATTTTTGAGCGCGCCTTCGGCCATGCCGACGCAGTCATTGGCGAGGACCTAACGCCGCGCCACCGCTTTCGCGTCGCGTCGCATTCAAAGAGCTTCACCGCAGCGGCGGTCCTGATGTTGCGCGAAGAAGGCAGGCTCGGTCTCGACGACCCTGTCGGGCGCCATGTCGACGGCCTTCATCCATCGGTAGCCTCGGTGACACTGACGCAGCTTCTGTCCCATGGTGCCGGCATTATCAGGGACGGCACCGATGCAGGGCAGTGGATTGACGAGCGGCCCTTCGCGGATGAAGGCGAATTGCGGGCGGCCTTGGCCGGGCCGCCTCTGATCACGCCGAACACGCGCATGAAATACTCCAATCACGGCTTCGGTCTGCTGGGTCTTGTGATCGAAGCAATCTCTGGTGAGCGGTACGACGATTGGGTCACCCGCAACATCCTGGCCCCATTTGGACTCAACGAAACCAGGCCCGATGCCCCGTTTGACGTTGGTGTGCCCGTGGCGCGTGGGCACAGTGGCTTATTGCCACTTGGCCGCCGAGTCATCATCCCCGGCGACAATCCAACACACGCACTTGCGCCCGCGACGGGTTTCGTCTCAACCGCCTCCGATCTTGTCTGTTTCTTTGCTAGCCTTGACCCGAAAGCCGAAAAGAGCCTGCTCTCGCCGGACAGCCGTCGTGCCATGCTAAAGAGACAGTGGCGAAGCCCTCATTCGATCGATGAAGGGTACTACGGCCTGGGACTATGCTTAGGCAGCGTCGGGGGCTGGGAATGGGCGGGGCATGGTGGCGGGTTCCAGAGCGCTAAGACATTTACAGCCGTGCTTCCCGGCCGAGCACTTTGTCTTTCTGTTCTGACCAATGCCAACGATGGGATGGGAGAGAAGTGGACGAACGGCCTGGTCCACATTCTGAAGACTTTTGCCGAGAATTCTGGAGCAAAGACGCGCACTCAACCCTGGTCTGGCCGCTGGTGGAGCTTCGGAACGGCCATTGACCTTGTGCCATTTGCCGACCGAGTGCTCATTGCCTCCCCAGACCAACTCGACCCTTTCGCCTCACCTGATGTAATCGCGGTCACGGCTAAGGATCTTGGCGTGATCAGCCAGTCCGATGGGTACGGTATTCACGGAGAGAGTGCACGACTGGTGCGCAACCGCAACAAAGAGGTGATGGAAGTATGGCTTGGAGGCAACCGCTGGATTCCGGAGAGCCTGATGGCAGCTGAAATGGTGCGTAGATATGACCGATGAAAAAAAGATGACTTCACGAGAGTTTCGTTGAGAATGGTGATTGGCATTGATGATGCAAACGCCCGCCGACGATGCTAGGGTCAGGAGCCGTTAAACTGCTTGCGCGCGCTATGGTTGTTTGATTCATTGTTGGCACCTAGGGGGTGCCGCATGAGTGATTTGTTCTGGCTGACGGA
>JANNRR010000171.1:0-7347 GCA_031401675.1 Paracoccaceae bacterium | reverse complement strand
GATCAACATGACGGCGTAGCAGATCAGCGAGGGCAGTAATCACGGGTCGGTCCATCGGGCGCTCCTTTGGCGAGGAAGAGTCCGACACAAAACCACCTCTCACTGCCCTCGCCAACCCCTGCTGTCGTGTAGTGTGAACAGATCCCTAAAACGCGCTTGTAACCCCTTGAAATCCCTGATCCGTTAACTTGTCCCGGCGCGGGACATGCCCCGAGCCGCCAATCGGCAATCCCCCGCTTGTGAACCAATTCGGGGATGCAAACCCCGCCCGAACCCCCTACATACCTGCCATGAAACACCTGTTCCTCGCCCCCGTCCTCCTCGCCGCCATGGCCCTGCCCGCGATGGCCGACAAGCTGTCGCTCGACGAGATCTCGGCCTACCTGAACGGCTTCAAGACGGCGCAGAGCGCCTTTACCCAGATCAACGCCGACGGCTCGAAATCGAACGGCACCATCTTCATCCAGCGCCCCGGACGGGCGCGGTTCGAGTATGCCGCCCCTGATGACAATCTGGTGCTGGCGGGTGGCGGCCAGGTGGCGATCTTTGATGCCAAATCCAACAACCCGCCGGAGCAGTTCCCGCTGAAGCGCACGCCGCTTAACCTGATCCTTGCGCCAAAGGTCGACCTGAAGCAGGCAAGCATGGTGGTCGGCCACTCCGGCGACGATGCCACCACCGTGGTCGAGGCACAGGACCCGCAGCACCCGGAATACGGCACCATCCGCCTGTACTTCACGCCGAACCCGGTCGCGCTGCAGCAGTGGGTGATCACCGACGGCGGCGGCGGCGAAACCACGGTCGTGCTGAGCGGGCTGGAAAAGGGTGGCGAATTCCCGCCGCACTACTTCAACATCACCTTCGAAACGCAAAGCCGGTCGGGCGACTGATCGCTGCGGCGACGACAATCCATACCGCTGTCACGTGGCCGGTGAAACGGCCGACGTCCGGCCGTCTGGCCCTACAGCTTGCCGCAAGCCCGCAACTGCGCGTCATAGAGCTCGGCGCGCGACTGGACCTTGTCGGCAACTTCGACCAGCCAGGCCTTTTCATTGTAACTGCCGTTGGCAAAGCCGGTGCGCCCCTCGTGATAGGCGAGGTACTGGTTGCGGGCATCGCCCTTGGCAATGCCCAGTCGTTCAAAGCTGGCATTCATGTACCAGCCCATGAAATCGGTGGCGACGTCGATCCGCTCGCGCTTGGCGCTGCGGTTGCCTGTGGCGCTGCGGTATTCGTCCCAAGTATCGTCCAGCGCCTGCGAGTATCCGTAAGCCGAAGATTGCCGCCCCATCGGGATCACGCCAAGAGCATAGCGGAACGGCGTCCGGGCATTGCCGATGAACTTCGATTCCTGGTGAATCGTCGCCATCTGAACCGCGACAGGCAGGCCCCAGCGGCGCTGCGTTCCTTTCATCGCGGAAAGGTAGCTTGGCCGCTCGCGCAGGATGGCGCAGGCATCGTCTAGCTCGCGAGGTGCAGAAAAGTTGCCGCCGCCACACGACGTCAGCAACAGAAGCAGCAAAGCTGCGCGAAGAAATCTGCTCATCCTGCCTCTCGGGTCGTCTTTGTTTTTTGGTAGGATAGGCGAAAATCAGCATAAAGGGTAGGGCAATCCGGCACATGCCCGATCGGAAACGCACGATTGCGCAGAATTGTGATCCGGAAATCCCGCCGCCACAGCGCTGCCGTTCCTACCCGCCGGTGGGCAAAGCCGTGCACGCGATGCCCAGACTGTAGGGACATTCTTCACAGACTGTTTCTTGGTTTCTCGGTCTGATTGGTGGACTTTTCCAGCAGCAACGGTCTAATAACCATGCTGAGGGAACCATGCTATGCTGAAGAGTCGCGCCAAGTATCATCTGGGACAGATCGTCCGCCACAAGAAGCACCCGTTCCGGGGAGTGGTGTTCGATGTGGACGCGATGTTTTCGAATACCGAGGAATGGTACGACGCGATTCCCGAGGATAGCCGCCCTTCTCGCGACCAGCCGTTCTATCATCTGCTGGCCGAAAACGATCAAAGCTACTATGTGGCCTATGTGTCCGAACAGAACCTGATTGCCGATGATACTGGCGAACCGGTGGACCATCCCGATCTTTCCGACCTGTTCGGCGACTTTGAAAATGGCCGTTACCCGCTGCATTTCCAGCTGAACTGAGATGGCACCCGAGTCGGTCGCCAAGCTTCCGACGGCGGGATTTCTCAAGAACAAAGGTCAAGCGGTGCGTCAGTAGCCAAGGGCGCAGCCGTCCTTGCGCGGGTCTGAACCCCCTTCCAGCACGCCATTCGGATGCATGCGGATCGCCTGCGCGCCGCCCAAGGGTTCGGCCGGAATGCTGACCTGATGGCCGCGCGCCGCCAGATCGGTCCGGACGCTGTCGGAGTAACCACGTTCGACCAGCAGTCCTGCTTCGCCGGAAAAGCTGCGGGGTGCATCGATGGCAGACTGCGGGTCCAGCCCGTAGTCGACCATGTTGCTTACAAAACGGGCATGGCCGCAGGGCTGGTAGGCCCCGCCCATCACCCCGAAAGTTGCTTCGACGCGTTGGTTCTGGCTGAGCATGGCCGGGATGATCGTGTGCATGGGGCGCTTGCCCCCTATCAACTCGTTGGGATGCCCCGATGTCAGGGTGAACCCGGCCCCCCGGTTCTGGAACAGGATGCCGAAACGCGAGCTGCAGAGCCCCGACCCGAAACCCAAGTAGATCGAATAGATCAGCGATACGGCCATTCGGTCGCGGTCGACGATCGTCAGATACACGGTATCGCGGTGAACCTGCTCGCTGAGCGGCGCAGCGGCGGTCATGGCCCGTTTCGGATCGATCAGTGCAGCCAACTGCGCGGCGGTTTCCGGGGCGATCATGTGTGCCAGCCGACTCGTGTGATCGGGATCGGCGATAAAACGGTTTCGTGCGTCGTACGCCAGTTTTGCAGCCTCTGCCTCCAGATGCGCGCGGTCCGCCCCGAACGGGTCGAGCGCGCCAAGGTCGAAGTGCCGCAGGATGTTCAGCATCAGGATTGCGGTGGCACCCTGACCGTTGGGCGGATGCTCTGAAAGCTCGACCGGGCCGTAGGTGCCGGTGACCGGTTCTCCCCAGGTGCAGGCTGTGGCGGCAAGATCACCCCTGGAATGCTGCCCGCCAAGCGCGTTTAGTGATCCGATCAGATCATCTGCCACTTCGCCCCGGTAGAACCCGTCGCGCCCGTCGCGCGCGATGCGGCGCAGAACCTCGGCCTGGGCTGGAGCACGGAAAAGTTGGCCGGGCTCTGGCGGCGCCCCTTGCGTCAGATAGAACTGCCGCGCATCACCCTTCAACGTCGTGGCATCGTCGATCCAGTCGGATGCCGTTCTTGATCCGACCGGCACACCCTCTTCGGCGTAACGGATTGCCGGGGCCAGACTGGCGGCCAGACCGGTGCGGCCCCATTCGGCAGACAATTTGCAGAAAGCATCAACTGCACCAGGCAAAGTGACCGATTCGACCCCGCCAGGCGGGACGGATGTCAGCCCGCGGGCCCGCAAATGCTCTGCGTCAAGTCTGGCGGGTGCCCGGCCAGAGCCGTTTAAGGCCAGTACCCGTTCTTCCCCCGCCGGTTTCAGCAGCACGAAGCAATCTCCGCCCAACCCGGTCGCCCGCGGTTCGCATATCCCCAAAAGCACGGCGGCGGCTATGGCGGCATCGACGGCGTTGCCGCCGGATTCGAGCATATCGATCGCCACTTTGGCCGCGAGCGGGTGCGAGGTGGCACACATCCCGTTCATCGCAAGAACGGGCGATCGCCCGGGTAAATGAAAATCGCGCATCCGACCCTCCGTGGTTGGGGGCAGATTAGGCGCGGCGGCTGGGGATGGAAAGGTCTGCAAGTGCCCCGGCGTCGCGGGCTGGGTGGGGGCTGTTTTCCGCGACACCGGGGGAAGCCATGCAGCTACCCGACCTATATCGCCCCCGATCTGGGCACGGATGCGGAAGGAAAGAGGTATGATTACGGCACTGCCACCGCATCGATCAGGGTTGCCGTTGATCCTCCAGAGCAAACGAGAAGGCCAGCCGATTCATCGGCCCATCCCGCCGATACTGCAGATCCTTGACCAGACTGCGGATCAGAAACCAGCCAAACCCACCCTCTGGCAGGTCCTCGACCGGAACGTCGATCGCTGCCGATCGCCCCTCCGGCGGCCGGTTGTTCGGCATCTGCAGCCCCCAGTCACACACCTCACAGCGCAACTCGTCCGCCATGATCATGATCCTAGCCTGGATCATGCCACCCTGTTCGCAATAGGCATGTTCGACGATGTTGTTCAGAACCTCGGCCAGAATTAGTTCCAGCGCAATCTGCTGATCCGATGTCACATGTCGCGCCGCCAGCCGGTCCGCAGCCTGCTGCAGGGCGGACCGCACGGAAATTGGATCTGCTTCAAATACAAGGCTGATATCGGACAGTCGCGGGTCGTCCAGGTGCTTGGCCGGGAACACGGGCGCTCTGCCTTAACCAGCCCGGGAACGGTTGGCCAACGTCGGGTCGTCGCGGTGAATCTTGAAAACGCTGTCCATCCGAGTCAGGCGAAACACCTTTTCGACCGATGCAGTAAGGCCGGACAGTTCGAGGTGGCGGGTTGGGTTCAGGTGCTTCATCACGGCGACCACCGCGCCCAGACCGCTGCTGTCCAGAAAGGAAACGTTGGACATGTCAAGCACGACGCGGGTTGCGGGATGAGCCGTCACCTCGCGCATGCGGTCCTTGAACTGGATAGCCACTGCAGCATCGATCCGGCTGTCCATCACCCGGATCAACAGCATGTCGCCAATCGGCTCGCTGACCAAATTCATCGCATCCTCCAACCTTGCGGCCATGGCGACAGGAATGCCCCCGCTGTGATTGAAGCTAGGGGGCAATCCTTACCATCTGGTGAGCATCAGACCCCCGTAATGCCGCTTGCCATCCGCCGGTTGGACAGTAACCTGCACCGAGAAGGAACCGCTATGCCACCGACCGGACCAAAAGGCCGCCGCGCTGACTACCGCATTCTTGCAAAGGATATCGCCAGCCTTGCCAATGGCGAAACGGATGGCATTGCGTTGATGGCGACCGTCGCCTGCGAGGTGCACCACGCCGACGACCGGTTTGACTGGACCGGATTCTACCGGGTTGTGGCCGCCGATCTGCTGAAGATCGGGCCGTATCAGGGCGGGCATGGCTGCCTGTCGATCGCGTTTTCCCGCGGGGTCTGCGGGGCGGCTGCCCGCACAGGGCTGATGCAGATCGTGCCGGATGTCGCGACCTTTCCCGAGCACATCGCTTGTGCCGCGTCGACCCGGTCAGAGCTGGTTCTGCCGGTTTTCAATGGCGCCGGACAGCTGATTGCGGTATTCGATATCGACAGCGATCAGCCGGATGCATTCACACAGACAGATGGCGATGCGATGGCGGAGATTCTGGCGTACACGTTCCGCGATGTTGCTCTGCCCGTGCAGCCTGCGTGAGGTCATTCCGAACTGGCCCACCAGTTGAGCCCCTTCTGTACTTCGTCATGAACAACCAAATTCAGTCCCAAACTCAGCGGGATCGAACGAACGCGTCCGCATTAGCAGCGTTGAAATCCATGGCCATCTTGCCGGTCAATGCAATCCTGGCAGCAGGGTGTTGCCGAACCAAATGGTGCTGGTTGTCATGGCGACAGGGTGTTGCGGCAGATACGAACCCCGAACGTCCGGTCCGACATGGCAAAGCGCCGGTTCGGCTGATATCGGATGCGCAGCAACGCTGGAGGACAGAATGGCACAGATCACCTTGTTGGACGGCGGTATGGGGCAGGAGTTGCTGGCCCGAACGGGCGACACCCCGACCCCGCTTTGGGCGACACAGGTGATGATTGACCATCCCGACCTGGTCCGCGCCATCCACAGCGACTACTACGCCGCAGGGGCAAGCGTGGCGACGACCAACACTTATGCCATCCACCATGACCGGCTGATCGCGTTTGACCGCGATGAGATGTTTGCTGACCTGCACCTTCGGGCATTGTCGCAGGCAACGGCGGCCCGGGCGGCCCACGGATCGGGGCGGATCGCAGGCGCGCTTGGGCCGCTGGTTGCCAGCTACCGGCCGGAACTTTGCCCGTCGCCGGAACAGGCGGCACCGAAGTACGCCGAGATCGCACGGCTGCAGGCCCCGCACGTCGATTTCTTTCTGTGCGAGACGATGGCCTCGATCGCCCAGGCAGATGGAGCATTGCGCGGGGCGGCAGCCGGAGGCAAACCGGTGTGGCTGTCGGTAACGGTCGATGACGTCGACGGCAGCTATTTGCGCTCTGGTGAACCGCTGACGGACCTTAGGGCACTTCTGGAGCGCCACCAGCCGGAAGCGGTGCTGGTGAATTGTTCGGTGCCGGAAGCGATGGACAGGGCGCTGGATGTGATCGCCCAATTTGGCGTGCCGTATGGGGCATATGCCAATGGATTCACCCACATCACAGATGCGTTCAAGCAGCATAACCCCACGGTATTGGCCCTGCATGCCCGAACAGACCTGACCCCAACCCGCTACACCGCCTTTGCAATGGCCTGGGTAGCAAAGGGCGCTACAATCGTTGGCGGGTGCTGCGAAGTAGGCCCTGCGCATATCCGGTCGTTGGCGCAAGCGCTACGCGCGGCCGGACATCAAATCGTCTGATTCAAGAATTCGAGTTTAGGCCAAGAGAATAGGGATTTTCGACATTTCAGCGTGGCCAGTCCATGTCAAATAACTCTGGACATGGTGGCAATGCACTTCGGGCGTGAATGACGGGCTGAGTGAGGCCCTCCTTTCGGCTTGGGACTAGGCGGGCAGAAACCAATTGGTTTCTTGTTGCGCTGAGCTGTCGCCGTGGCAGGCTGCTATTTGAAAATGAACACGGAAAGGAAATCATATGCGTCTTCCGACTATCGCGTTGCTGCTCGCTCTTTCGGCCACTTCGGCCTTCGCCCAGGACAAGGACATGATGGGAACGGGCGAAGGGCTCACCATGCTTCAGGAGTCGACCGTCAACGTCATGCGCAAATACAATCTCGAGGCCGACGTCATGACGCTGACCTTAAATCAGCTTGCCGAGATAGCGGGTCTGGTCGCCAAAACGGATACCGATGTGCGTTGTTGCGTAACTGACGTTTGATGCGTGACCTCCCCTTTCCCCACGGCTCTCAGGCCATGCGGACAATCTTGGCGGTGCCGAGTGCGTTGAAGCGGTTGATGAGGGCGACGCGGATCTGGATTTCGGCGGTTTGGCTGTCGGGGTGTCTTGCCGCGATGCGTTCTCCGAAGGATTTGAGGCAGCGCATCCAATCGCCGGGAAAACGATCCCCCGGATC
>JANNRR010000170.1:0-43401 GCA_031401675.1 Paracoccaceae bacterium | reverse complement strand
AGTCCCGGCCAAGACAGTGCGGGGCGATGATTGCCCATTGAGTGTCAGTCAGAGTGGTGCGGATCAAGGTTGCCTCCCATTTGGCAACCTTGAATCACTTCGCAACCGATTTGAGAATCCTCAAACGTCAACAGACCCTAGACGAGGAGCGGTAAGTTTCAATTTACACCGACGCCTCTTGAATTCACCTGATCCACCTGAAGAGCCTAATAAAGGTATTTATAGCAGATTGTTACACGAATTCCTAGACGCGGAGGAGGTTCGGCCGGCGCATTCTTTAGCAGCGGATTGTTGCACAATGGCCGGTAAGGCAACGAACTGGCGGCCACCCGCCTGCGCACCCGCACCAGGGCCCGAAGGCAATGGCCGGGTCCCGGTGCTGGCACGATCTGGCCCCGGGCCCCAGTCGGCAGCTCTGGTCTAGATCAGCGTGTAAAGCATGATCCCGACCGTCACCACGATGTAGCTGATGCTCGTCACCCAAAGCGCCGTCCGGTCCTGCGCCACCGCCAGCGCGACATCGCCGCGATGCGCCGTGGTCGAGGCCCGCGCCACCTGTGCCAGCCCCGCGATCACAAAGATGTAGGCCACGAAATAAAGCATATCGATCATCATCAGATAATCGACCTCTGGCAGCTGCGAGTTGGTGGTCAGTTGCAGCACCACCAGCGTCAACAGCGCGCTGATGCCCATGCCGATCCGGCCCTCGACATAGAAAGGGTGGATCAGATACACCAGCGCCCCGCAGATCACGATCAGAAAGATCGGCAGGATGATCTTGATGGCATAGGTCAGGGTCGGGCGATGCACCGGCACCGCGAAGGTGACGCGGGAATAGGGCTCCAGTTTCGTCAGCGAGGTGTCGCCGAAATTGGTGGGGTAGGGCTGCGACGCGATGGTCAGGGTCGGAGTACCCAGGATGTAGCCGGGCAGCGTCATTTCGGGGTTCATCGACACCGGGTTGGCGTCGGGCACGAAGATCTGGCGCGACGACCCCACCGAATTGTCCTCGAACTCGACGATCAGGCTTTGGTCGTCGAACGGGTATTTCTCCAGCGGCAGTTTCGAGTTGAACTGGCCCTGATAGCGGATCGCCATGTATTTCGACCCGTCCGGCAGGTCCTGCGGCGCCTCGTAAAGCGGGGTCGGGATGTGGCCCCAAAGCTGGAACGGGTTCATGTATTCCAGCGTCAGCGACGGGTCGATGTCGGGATTGGTCCAGCGCAGCCAGATATAGAAATCCATGGCGTAGCTGTGGGTCTGCAGGTCAAGCTGCTGGATATCGTTGATGTAGACCCCGACGGCGACCTCGTCGGGTCCCGTCGGTTCGGGTGCTGCAGCCGCTTCTGCGGTTGCGGCGGCCGGATCAGGTGCGGCAGTTTCTTGCGCCACAACGCTGGAAAAGGACAGAAAGATCATCGACAGCGTTGCAGCCCAAATCGGTTTCATCATCTGCCCCCTGATTGTCCGGACGCGAAACCGTAGCACCGACTGAGCATTTCACATAACGTTTACAATCCGTCAGCAGTTTTTTTTCTGTCGGGCCGCAATGGGTTTTTGACAATGCGGATGGGGATGATAGCCTTGCCGAAACGTTGTTGCCGGGCAAACCCGCAGCGCGGGGGCGAGGGGGCGTGATGGGCTGGGCTAAGGCAAAGTGCGGCATCCGGCTGCGGGGCCGGGGCTGATGCAGTCCACCGGCGATCTTTTGCATACCGTGACCTCGGACAATATCCCGCCGCAGCGGATTCTGGCCGGACGCGTGATGATCTGGGGTTCGGCGCTCTTGTTGGCAGGGCTGACGATTGCTCAGTTTCTGAAAGAATATGAATATGTTACCTTTGGCTTTGCCAATTGGCGGCCGGTTCTTTACGGCTACGTGCTCTGGGCGGTCTGCCTGTGCTGGGGGCAGGTTCTGATCAAGGGCGAACCAGGCAGGCGGGCGTTGTTCCTGCTGCCGGCGGTGCTGTTCGTGGTGTCGATGGTGGTGTTTCCGCTGCTGTTCGGGCTGACGATTGCGTTTTCGGACTGGAATCTGGCAAGCCTGGATGGTCGCAAGTTCAACGGGCTGGACAATGTACGGCAGATGCTGTCCGACGGCTTTTATGGCAACGCCCTGAAAAACATGGTCTATTACGTGCTGGCGATTGCCGGCGAATATGTGCTGGCGTTCGGTCTGGCGTTGCTGCTGTGCCAGCAGATCCGCGCCCGAAAGTTCTTTCGCGTGGCCTTCCTGTTGCCCTTGATGCTGTCGCCGGTGGCGCTCAGCTGGATGATCGGCAAGTCGATGATGGTGATCCAGCCGGCCGGGCCGATCACCCGGCTGGCGCGCACGCTTGGCTGGGACAGTCCGGCGTTCTTTTCGGACCCGATGATCGCGCGCGCCACCATCATGCTGCTGGACGCGTGGAACTGGATTCCGCTGATGATGGTGATCCTGCTGGCCGGGCTGCAAAGCATGGACAAGGAGGTGATGGAGGCGGCGCGGGTCGACGGTGCCAACCGCTGGCAGACCTTCTGGGAGGTGACGTTTCCGCTGATGCTACCGGTGTCGATCACCGCCATTCTGATCCGGGTGATCTTCAAGCTGAAACTGGCCGACATCATCATCACCGTCACCTCGGGCGGGCCGGGCGGGGCCACCGACTCGGTGACCAGCTTCATCTACCGCGAGTACCGCGACCGCTCGAACGTCGGCTATGGCACGCTTTTGGCGATGGTCTATCTGGTGATCATCATCATCTTCATCACGCTGCTGCTGAAGGTCAGCAACCGTTTCCTGCAGCGCCCGATGTGAGGCACCGATGACCTCCGCCGCCACACAACTGTTTCACGATGCCGCCGCCGACCGCCGGTTTCACGCCCGCTGGTGGACCGGTCGGCTGGTGATCTACGGGCTCTTGATCTTCTGGGCCTTCATCTGCCTGTTCCCGATCTACTGGACCCTGACCACCAGCTTCAAACTGGCTCCAGATGTGATGAAGGGCGCGATGATCCCCTGGGTCGATTATGTGCCGAAATGGAAAGGCTGGGCCTCGCTGGGCCTGTCGCCGGACTCGCTCAGCCAGATCTCGACGCCACGGGAAGAGTTCCTGAAGCGCTTCATGAACTCCACGGTGATTTCGCTGTCGGCCTCGGTGCTGGCGGTGACGCTCGGTTCGCTGGCGGCCTATGGCCTGTCGCGGTTCAATTACCGGTTCCTGTGGATGCGCAACCCGGACATCTCGTTCTTCTTCCTCAGCCAACTGATCCTGCCGCCCGTGGTTCTGGCCCTGCCGTTTCTGGTGCTGTACAAGGAGGTGGCGCTCTTGGACACACGGATCGGGCTGATCCTGCTCTATGCCCTGTCGGTGCTGCCGATCGTGATCTGGATCATGCGCGATCAGTTCGCCTCGATCCCGGTCGATCTGGAAGAGGCGGCGATGGTCGATGGCCTGGGCATCTGGGGCGCGTTCTTCCAGATCATCCTGCCGATTGCGTTGCCCGGCATGGTCGCCGCCTTCCTGCTCAGTCTGGTGCTGTGCTGGAACGAGTATTTCTTTGCTGCGCTGCTGACCTCCAGCTACTCCAACACGCTGCCGGTGATGGTGGCCAGCCAGACTGGCTCGCAGGGGATCAACTGGTGGTCGATGGCCGCCCTGTCCACGGCGGCAATCGCGCCGCTGGTCGTCATCGCCATCGTGCTGGAACGCTTCATCATTCAGGGCATGGCCGCCGGCGCGGTGAAATGATGCGGTGCCGTGGTGCGGCCGGGGCAGTCGGCTAGATGCTGCGCGGCATCGATCCCAGGATCAGCGCCGACCTGATGCATGCGCTTATGCTGATGGGCCATGGCGACGATCTGGTGATCTGCGACGTGAACCACCCGGCGGCGACGATTGCCGCCGAAACCACATATGGCCGGCTGATCGATCTGCCCGGCTGCGGCCTTGCCGACGCGGCGACGGCGATCCTGCGCCTGATGCCGCTGGATACATTCGTGCCCGCCCCGGTCTGGCGGATGCAGGTGGTCGGCGATCCTGCTGCTGAGTTGCCGGTATTCGGCCAGATGCAGGCGGTGGTCGACAAGGCCGAGGGTCGGGCAGTGACCATCGCGGCGCTGGAACGCTTTGATTTCTATGCTGCGGCGAAACGGGCATTCTGCATCGTGCGCACTTCTGACCCCGGACCCTACGGCTGTTTCATCCTGCGCAAGGGCGTGATCAGTTATCCCATATGATCAGGACTACGTTCAGGGCAACGGAGTCGCGGAATGCTGGTGCGCCTCTGCGTCCGCGTCATTCGGCAGTTCCACGATGAACGAAACGCTGACCGGTCCAGCCTGTTCGAACATCAGCACCGCGTCACGCTTCTCGCCCACCACAAACGGCGCAGCAAGGTTGACGAACATCACATGCACCGCTCCGGGTTCCAGCACCAGCGTCGTTCCCGGCGCAATCTCGATCCCCTGATCCAGATGGGCCATCCGCGCCACACCGGCGGCATCAACCTCTGACTGGTGCAGCAGGGCGGTGGCAGCTTCGGTTCCGATTGACAGCAGCCGGTCCGGCACCGTGCCGTTGTTGACCACACTGAAATAACCGGCGGCTGACAAGGCCGTCGCGGCACCGGCCACGACGTGCGGATGCCCGATCGTCAACGGGCCTGCGCTGTATTCGTGCGCCATCGCGGTCCCGGTCATCAGGGCAAACGCCAGCAATCCTGCGGCAAATCGCATCTGCATCCTCCGAACCTGGCCGCCTAGCCATACCGCGCCGTTCGGCTCCTGCGATAGCCGATCCCGGGACCAGCCGCCAGCCGCTGGCGGGCGGCAGAATGTCACGCAAATGGCTGACGATCCAGGATCGCCGGGTTCCAGTAGCGGATCGTCACCCGGTCACGCAGCCCGGCCCTGGTCGCGGGATCGGCCGCAAACAAATCCAGCGCCTCCTGCCGGGTTGCCGCATCCAGAATCAGCAAACTGCCCTGCGGCACCAGCCCGTCATCGCTGCGCAACGAACCGGCGCACAGAATCTGCGCACGGATCGACAGTTCATACTCCCAGTGTGCTGCCATCAGCTTGGCGTCAGCCCGCAGGTGCGGCCCGTCGGCGCTGTCCTCGCAGGTTATCATCCATGCCATGTCGACTGTCCTTCCGTTGCGCCGCAGAGCCCGGCCGATACCGTGCCAGCCGTCTTGCGGCCGCCCGGTTGCACTTTGTCATCCATTCGTGTCATTCGCTTGCCAAAAGGGGGTTGAAAGGCGTGGTTGGCGCCTGTGCCGCCGAAAGCCGTACCAAAGAATCTGTCCATCCGAACCGGAGTACTGCGCGTGTTTGATCAGGCTGATACCATGAACTTCCGTCTGACCAATGCCCGGATCGTCACGCCCAACCGGGTGGTGGCCGGCAGCCTGTCGGTCGAGGATGGCCGGATTGTCGGCTGGCAGCCGGGTGCCGCCGGGCCGGGCATCGATTGCGACGGCGATTTCATCACGCCGGGGGTGGTCGACATCCACACCGATCACGCCGAAACCCACGTGTTTCCGCGCGGCGGCGTGATCTGGGATTTCCTGAACGCCCTGATGGCGCACGATTCGGTGGTGATCGGCGGTGGCACCACGACAGTGTTCGACAGCCTGTCGGTCGGGGCCTCGATGCGCCGCCCGGAACGCCGTGCGCTGCTGGTGCCGCTGGTCGAGGCACTGGAACGTGGCCAAACGCTGGGCCTGTTCCGCGCCGACCATCTGCTGCACCTGCGCTGCGAGATCTGCGATCCCGACACCATGGCGCTGACCGATGCCACGATTTCCCGGCCGCTGACCCGGCTGGTGTCGCTGATGGATCACACGCCCGGCGACCGGCAAAGCCCCGACGTGCCGAAATGGACGCTGGAAGCCGCGAAAGACATGGGGATCACCCTGGCCGAGGCCGAGGACCGGCTGGCCGAGCTGCTGGATCGTTCGGCTCGGGTCGGGGCACTGGTGCGCGCGCATGTCGTGGCGGCGGCACGCCGGGCCGGGCATGCGGCGATGAGCCATGATGACCGCACCGTGGCGCAGGTGGATCAGGCGGTTGGCGAGGGGATCGCCGTGTCGGAATTTCCGACGACGGTTGCGGCTGCGGAACGGGCACATGCCTCCGGCATGCTGGTGGTCGGCGGCGCGCCGAATTATCTGCGTGGCGGGTCGCAATCGGGCAACGTATCGGTGCGCGAATTGCTGGCGCTCGGGCTGATCGATGTGCTGGCCTCGGACTATATCCCGCGCAGCCCGCTGGATGCCGCCTTTGCCATCGCCGCCGATCCGGCGCTGCCGCAGGATCTGCCGGCCGCCTTGGGCATGGTGACACGGACTCCGGCGCTGATGGCCGGATTGACCGACCGGGGCGCGATTGCACCTGGACTGCGCGCCGATCTGGTGCGGTTGCGCCAGCATGGCACGCATTTGCACGTCCGCGCGGTCTGGACCGCCGGGCAACGGGTGGTCTGACTGCGACAGCGCCACGAAATTTTCGCGACAGTTTCTGTGCGATTTCGCGGCACACTGGAACAAGCCTATGGAATCACGTGAAATTCAGCCCTGCTGCCCGGTTGCCGCGCGACGGCAAGCCCCGGATGGTTGTCATTTTGCGGTCATGTGCGCGGCCTAAGCGCGAAGCCGGACGCCCAAGGAGCAGCAGATGACCAACCTACCCGTAATCGGTGCCGCATTGTCAAACGACGAACTGGTGACCCACCGCGACTGGATCCTGGAAAAGGACCGCGATCTCGAACTGCAAAGCTTCCATGCCGCCGAGGTGCTGGACGGCGACTGGCAACCGCTGGCCGAACAGACAAAGCGGTTGCTGGCGGGCTACAAGGGCCGGCTGGGCATTCACGGACCTTTCTGGGGCTTTACCATCGACAGCCGCGACGCTCTGGTGCAGGACGTGGTGCGCAAGCGCATGGGGCAGGGGCTTGATGTCTGTCAGGCGGTCGGGGCCACGCAGATGGTGATCCACTCGCCGTTCTCGACCTGGGATTACAACAATCTGGACATGATGGCCGGTCAACGCGAGCGGCTGTTCGCCAACACTCACGCCGTGCTTGACCCCATTGTCCGGCGGGCCGAAGATATCGGGGTCGTGCTGGTGATGGAGAATATCGAGGATATTGATCCCCTCGACCGCAAGCGGCTGTGCGAAAGATTCGGCTCGGCCAGCCTGCAGGTGTCGATCGACACTGGGCATGCCGAATATGCGCGCGGTTCGACCGGAGCGCCGCCGGTGGATTGTTTCGTGCGGTCGGCGGGCGAGATGCTGCACCATATCCACCTGCAGGACGCCGACGGGTACGCCGACCGGCATTGGCGGATCGGCGAAGGCACCATCCTGTGGCGCTCGGTGTTCCGCGCCATTGCCGAACTGACGGTCAAGCCGCGCCTGCTGCTGGAATTGCGCGACAAGGCGGATATCCCGGCCTCGATGGCCTGGCTGGCCGATATGGGGTTGGGCCAATGACCCTGAAATTCGTGGTGCTCAGCGATCTGCATCTGGTCCGGGCCGGTCACACATCGATGACGCTCGATACCGCCGAGCGTCTGGAACGCGCCGTCACCACCATCAACCAACGCTACGGCGATGCCGATTTCTGCGTGATCGCCGGTGATCTGGCCGATGAAGCCGAGGCCGGGGCTTACGAAAGACTGCGCGACATCACCAGCCGGATCACGATTCCGGTTTACATCACGCTGGGCAATCACGACGACCGCCCGACGTTCCTTGCGGCGTTCGGGGCCGGGATGGCCGATGAAACCGGCAATGTGCAGCATGTGATCGATGCCAAGGGCTACCGGGTGATCGTGATGGACTCCTCGGAACCCGGACAGGTCGACGGCGTGCTGGAACCGGGCCAGATCGACTGGCTGCGGGCGCGGCTGGCAGAAGCGGCGGACCGGCCGGTGATCGTGGTGCTGCATCACAACGCCAATGCGCTTCACATCGCCGCCGACGACATCAAGCTTCTGGATGACGCGCCGTTCATCGCGGCGCTGAAATCGCATGGCGACATCCGGCAGGTGATCGCCGGGCATGTCCACCTGACCTCGGCCGCGATGTATCACGGGTTGCCGTTCACGACACTGGCGGGTGGTCATTACAACGTCACCTTCAACGTCGATGCACCGGCGGCGGCGTTCCGGCGTCTGACCGGCCCGGGGCAGATGGCGGTCGTGGTCGGCACGCCGCACGCGACAACCGTCCTGTTCGAGAATTTCATCGACGGCAACGCCGAGATCGTGACGCATCAGGCCTGATGCGGCGAGCGGTGCCGGTTTTTATGCCGCGTGCGCCCGATTTGGCCGATGACCGGTGGTCGGGCGGGCCGCACCGTCACATCAACCGTTTGTTCATAAACCGGAATTGTCGTCAAACCCTCAACAGTCGTCACCAAAACACAATATCTGTTTCAGGAAACTGTCGCAGAACTGACGATGCCCCGACATTTTCTGCCGGTACCAGACCCCGGTGTCCGCAGCGTGGCGGGACAAGCATCCGGGAGACAGGATATGAACAGGACGATCGTCAGCCTTGCCGCTCTGGCCGTTGCCGCTTGGGGCAGCGCCGCTTCAGCCGAAAAGATCAAGTTCGAATACTGGTACGGCCTGACCGGTGACCTGGGCGAAACGCTCAAGGAAACCTGCAACCGTTTCAACGCGTCGCAGGAAACCTATGAGGCGGTCTGCGTCGGTCTGGAAGGCTATGAACTGGTGGTGCAGTCGGCCATCGCCGCGTTCCGCGCCGACAAGCATCCGACCCTGCTGCAATCGTTCGATGCCGGCACCGCCGATCTGATGATGTCGGGCGAATTCTACCCGGTGCAGCAGATGATGAAGGATTTCAACATCGAGATCGACTGGTCGAACTACTTCCCGGGCATCGCCAACTACTACTCGTCGTCCAAGGGCGAACTGTTCTCGATGCCGTTCAACTCCTCGACCGCGATGATGTATTACAACGTCGCCGATCTGGAAGCCGTCGGCATGCCGGCCCCGGAAACCTGGGAACAGTTCGAGGCGACGCTGGTGGCGCTGAGGGCCAAGAACCCCGACCGCTGCGCCTATGGCTACGAGCCGTCGTCCTGGATCGATCTGGAGCAGTTCTCGGCAATCCACGACATTCCGGTGGCCAGCAACGAGAACGGCTACAAGGGCCTGGATACCGTGATGGTGTACAACACCACCCTGCACGTCAAGCACATGGAAGACATCAAGCGCTGGCTGGACGAAGGTCTGTCGGAAATGAAGGTTGCCGCCGGTGGTGCCACCTCGCAGGATGCGTTCGCGCAGAACATCTGCTCGTTCTACTTCGGCTCGATCGCCTCGCACTCGTCGGTTCACCTCAAGGCGGTGGATGGCCTGTCGTGGGATGTGGCAATCCTGCCGGTGTTCGAAGGCACCGCCCGGCGCAATTCCGTGGTCGGCGGCGCGTCGCTCTGGGTGCTGTCCGGCAAGTCCGAGGACGAATATCGCGGTGTGGCCGAGTATCTGAAATTCCTCGCGACGCCCGAGTCCGAAAAGTGGTGGGTATCGAACACCGGCTACATCCCGGTGACCCAGTCGGCGTTCAAGCAACTGACCGATGAGGGTTTCTACGCCGCGTCGCCCTACAAGGGCCGCGAACTGGCGCTGAAATCGCTGACCTTCACCGAGCCGGGGCCGAACAGCCGGGGCTACCGCCTTGGCGGCATGATCCAGACCCGTGCGGAATGGACCAGCGAAGTGCAGGCCGCGCTTGCCGGGGACAAGACCATGCAGGAGGCGCTTGATATCGCTGTCGAGCGTTCCAACACCATCCTGGCGAAATTCGCCCGGACCTACGCCGACAAGACCCTGCCGTAAGGTCTGATCTGAACCTGCCCCCCGCCGGCATGGCGCCGGTGGGGGGCTGCATTTGCAGGGGGCCGGTGCGGCATGAGGCGGGCATATTTCAAGAACAACTGGATTGCTGCCCTGGTGGTGGCCCCGCAACTGCTGATCATCTTCACCTTCTTCTACTGGCCTGCCGCGCAGGCGCTGTATTGGGCGTTCACGCTGGAACAACCGTGGGGCGGCGCCAATACCTGGGTCGGGTTCGACAATTTCCGCGCCATCCTGACCGACGATCTCTACTGGTACTCCGTCCGGGTTTCCGTGATCTATGCTCTGGGCTCGTCGGCACTGGCAATCGTCATGGCGCTGATCCTGGCAGTGTTCGTCGACCGGCAGTTGCGCGGCTACAAGGCCTACAAGATCGGCATGATCTGGCCCTACGCCATTGCCGCCCCGGCGGTCGGTCTGGCCTTTCGCTTCATCTTCAATCCCGGTGCCGGGATCATGCTCTATGTCAATCAGGCATTTCCCGGCCTGTGGGACCCGAACACCGAGGGCAGCCACGCCATGGCCATGGTGATCATTGCCGGGGCCTGGAAACAGATCGCCTACAATTTCATCTTCTTTCTGGCCGGCCTGCAGTCGATCCCGCGCGCGCTGCTTGAGGCGGGGGCGATGGACGGGGCGCGGGTGTTGCGCCGGATGCGCGACATCCAGCTGCCGCTGCTGGCGCCAACCTTCTTTTTCGTGCTGGTCATCAACATCACCGACAGTTTCACCGACAGTTTCGGCATCGTCGATACCATGACTGCGGGCGGCCCGGCACGCGCCACCAACCTGATGGTCTACAAGATTTTCAATGACGGCTTTCAGGGGCTGGACTACTCGGGTGCCGCCGCCCAGTCGATCGTGCTGATGATCTTAGTCATCAGCCTGACCGTCGTCCAGTTCCGCTACATCGAGCGCAAGGTGCATTACACGTGACCGCCGCCGACCCGATTACCCGCCGTGATCGCCAGCCATGATAGCCAATCATGATTGAGCGCACCCCGATCCTGAACCTCGTCACGCACCTGATCCTGATCTTCGGGGCGCTGATGCTGCTGTTTCCGATGTATCTGGTGCTGGTCGCCGCCTCGCTTGATCTGGTCGATGTCACCGCCATTCCGCCCAAGCTGCTGCCCGGGGACCAGCTTCTGGTCAATCTGGAGGCTGCCTGGGTCAAGGGCGCGTTCAACGAGAAATTCGTGAACTCGATGATCGTGGCGCTGGGCGTCGTGGTCGGCAAGATCTCGCTGGCCTGCATCACCGCCTTCGGCCTGGTGTTCTTCGATCACCGGCTGAAGATGCCGATCTTCTGGTGCGTGTTCATCACGCTGATGCTGCCGCTGGAGGTGCGGATCGTGCCGACCTATGCGGTTGCCGCCAATGCACTGGCACCCTATCAGACCCTGCTCGACGTGACCGGGATCAGCTGGCTGGTGCAGCGCCTGTCGGGGGTGGAGGTGGCGCTGCAATGGAACCTCTTGAATTCCTATGCCGGGCTGATCGTGCCGCTGGTGGCCACTGCCACCGGAACCTTTCTGTACCGGCAGTTCTTCCTGACCATCCCGGATGAACTGGTCGAGGCGGCAAAGATGGACGGGGCCGGGCCGCTGCGGTTCCTGCGCGAAATTCTGCTGCCGCTGTCGGTCACCAACATCGCGGCCCTTGCCACCATCATGTTCGTCTATTCCTGGAACCAGTACCTGTGGCCGCTGCTGGTCATCACCGACGATGCCTACGGCGTGGTGGCGGTGCAACTGGGGCGGCTGGTGCCAAAGGTATCGAACACCGGCGGCGAGGTGGCGCGTTGGAACATCGCGATGGCCGGCACGCTGATCGTGATGATCCCGCCGATCCTTGTCGTAATCTTCATGCAGCGCTGGTTCGTGCGCGGCCTTATCAACACCGACAAATAGGGGACGGCGATGGCTAATATCTCGATTCGAACCGTGCGCAAGTCATATGGCAAGGACGAGGTGGTGCATGGCGTCAGCCTGGAGATTGCCAACGGCGAGTTCATCGTGATCCTGGGCCCGTCGGGCTGCGGAAAATCGACGCTGCTGCGGATGATCGCCGGGCTGGAAAGCATCACCGCAGGTGAAATTGCCATTGCCGGCACGGTGGTGAATGCGCTGGAACCGCGCGAACGCGGCTGCGCCATGGTGTTCCAGAACTACGCGCTTTATCCGCACATGACGGTCGAGGACAACATCGGCTATGCGCTGAAGGTCGCCGGGATCGCGCGTGCAACCCGCACCGAAAAGGTCCGCGCCGTCGCCGCCTCGGTCGGACTGACCGACTATCTGGACCGCCGTCCGGGGCAGCTTTCCGGCGGCCAGCGCCAGCGTGTGGCCATGGCGCGCGCCATCATCCGCGAACCGAAAGTCTTTCTGTTCGACGAGCCCTTGTCCAACCTCGACGCCAAGCTGCGGGTCCAGATGCGCCACGAAATCCGCCGCATCCACAACCGCATCGCCGCCACCTCGGTGTTCGTGACCCATGACCAGCAGGAGGGCATGACCCTGGCCGACCGGCTGGTGGTGATGAACAAGGGGGTGATCGAACAGGTCGGCACGCCCGAAGAGATTTATGACCACCCGGCCACCACCTATGTCGGCGGCTTCATCGGGTCGCCGGCGATGAATTTCCTGACGGGCGAGGTCTCGGCCGCGCATTCGGCGGTGCTGCTTGGCAACGGCAGCCGGGTGGATCTGCCCGCCGACGTCGGGTCTCGGCATCACGGCAAGCTGGTGCAGATCGGCCTGCGCCCGGAATCGCTGGGCATCGTCGGGGCAGGGCGCGGCGCCATCGATGCCAGCTTCGAATTTGCCGAAGAGCTCGGGTCGGGGCGGCTCTATCATTTCCAGTTCGAGGATCTGACGATCGCGGCGCTGTCGGCCGAAAAGCTGGCCCTGGCCCCGGGTACCACGGTCGGGATAAAGGTCACGCCGGAGGCGGTGCATGTGTTTGCCGCCGATACCGGCAAACGGCTGGACATGCGTACGGTGCCGGCACCCGTCGCCGAACCGGCCTGACGCCACCGAACCACGGACCGGCGACAGCGGCGGTGCAGGCGTACAAGACCCGGCAAAACCGCTTCGACCCGTCGGGGTGATTGCCGACCATGCCGAATCGTGACAGGTCTGCAGGGGTGCCGGTCCAGGCAGGTCGACGCACCGGCCCCCGGGGCAGCCGTGCCATGGCAACGACAACACAGCGGGCCACCGAGCGATGACCGGAAAGCCACGGGCAGCCTTGCACATCACGGCGCTCAGGGCGCGGTTCGGGGCGCTGCAGCCGAACCTTGCCGCATCGTGGCTGATGATCCTGTCCTTTCTGGTGTTTTCCTGCATGGCGGTGATGGCGCGCAGCATCAGCGGCGACATTCCGGTGATCGAGATGGTGCTGGTCCGGCAAGCGATGGCGATGCTGTTCATGGCGCCTCTGTTCTGGCGGCGGCGGTCGGACATCCGCCACCCCAGGCGGCCCGGGCTGCATGCCCTGCGCGGCGTGACGGCGGTCGGCGCGATGACCTGCGGCCTGTCGGCGGTGATCCTGATCCCCCTGGCCGACGCCACCGCGATCCAGATGGCCGAAGTGCTGCTGGTCACTGCCTTTGCGGCGCTGTTGTTGCGCGAAAAGGTCGGCTGGCGGCGCTGGCTGGCCACTGCCGTCGGCTTTGTCGGGGTGGCGATCATGGTGCGCCCGTTCGGGGCCGGGGTCGACCCCTTTGCCGCCGTGGCGCTGCTGGGTGCGCTGTTCGGGGCCTGCAACATGGTGATCCTGCGGGTCGGGGCATCGGCTGACCGGATCGAGACGGTGCTGTTCTGGCAAGGCATCGTCGTACTGGTGCTGGTCACCCCGCCCGCCGTCTGGTTCTGGGTCACGCCCGATGCCGGGCAGGCCGTGACACTACTGGGGATGAGCCTGATCTACACGCTGGGCATGTGGCTGTTCACCACGGCGCTGCGCATGGGCGAAACCTCGGCCCTGGCACCGCTGCACTATCTGCGACTGATCCTGATGGCGGCAACCGGCTGGCTGGTCTATTCCGAGATTCCGACCTGGCCGACCGTGATCGGGGCAGGGCTGGTGCTGGGGGCCGCGACCTATACGCTGCAACGCAACGCACAGATGCGCCCGGCCGATCCGGCAAGCGATCCGTCCGTGCCGTAGCCTGCATTAGGGGCTTGGTGCGGCCGCCGCGACCGCTTATCTGTGGCGCGTGGCCAGCGGGTCGAGGAGGCTGAGATGAAGCGATTTCTGGTTCCGGCTCTGGTTCTGGCCGCCATCGCCGCCGTGGCGATCTATGTCAGTTCCGGCAGCCTGTTTTCGGAACCGACGCCGCTCAGCATCGTCGCCGGGTCGGAAAACCGGGCGCTGGAACCGGTGATGCAGGACTGGGCCGGGCGCAACGAAGTGGCGCTGACCGTCACTTACCTCGGCTCGGTCGACATCTCGCGAGAGATTGGCAAGGGCACGGCCGGCGCCTATGACGCGGCCTGGCCAGCGCATTCGCTGTGGCTGCAACTCGGCGACAGCGCCAAGGTCATCAAGCATTCGCAATCCATCCTGCGCTCGCCGGTCGTGCTGGGTCTGCGCAAGTCGCTGGCGCAGGATCTGGGCTGGGTCGGCCGCGACGACGTGACCATCCAGATGATCGAGGCGGCGGCAACGGCAGACCGGTTCCGGTTGGCGATGACGTCCGCCACTCAGTCGAACTCCGGCGCGTCGGCCTATTTCGGCTTTCTCTATGCGCTGGCCGGCAGCCCGGATGTGCTGACCATGGAAAACCTTGCCGATCCGGCGGTGCTGGACGGGGTGCGGACGCTGTTGGCGCAGGTCGACCGCTCGTCCGGCTCTTCCGGCTGGCTGAAAGACGCAATGGTCGCCAATCCCGATGCTTATGACGCAATGTTCAACTACGAATCGGTGATCCTGGAGGCCAACCAGGCGCTTACCACCGCTGGCAAAGATCCGCTGTACGTAGTCTATCCCGCCAATGGCCTGTCGGTGGCCGACAGCCCGCTGGCCTTCATTGCCAAAGGCGACGCCGCGAAAGAGGCGGCATTCCTCAAGCTGCAGGAATTCCTGCTTTCGGCCGAAACCCAGCAGACCCTGTCCGGCCTCGGCCGCCGCTCTGGGCTGATCGGGATGGAAGCGGAAGCCGCGGACCCTGCAGTCTGGCGCGCCGACTGGGGGGTTGATCTGGCCCGCAGCATCGCACCGGTGCCGACACCGTCGGCCGAAGTGATCGGCGAAGCCCTGCGCCTCTATCAGACCGAACTGCGCAAACCCTCGCTGACGATCTGGGTGCTGGATGTGTCAGGCTCGATGGAGGGCGAACCGATTGCCGCGCTGAAACAGGCGATGGGGCTTTTGCTGGACAAGGAGGCGGCGGCGGTGAACCTGCTGCAACCCTCGTCGCGCGACGTGACAATCATCATTCCGTTCAACGATCAGGTGCTGGCCCCCTTGACTATCGTCGGGGCGGCCGAGGCTGACCTGCAGGCGGCACTGGCGCGCGTCAACGGCCTTCAGGCCGGTGGCGGCACCGACCTCTATTCGGCTCTGAGCGAGGCGCTGGACGAATTGCAGCCCTATGCCGACGACCGCTCGCTCTACAGCTACCTGCCGGCGATCGTGGCGATGACCGACGGCGCCTCGACCACCGACAGCCAGCCGACCTTTCTGCGCAACCTGCGCCGCAGCAGTTTCGGTCAGGATATCCCGATCCATGCCATCGCCTTCGGCAATGCCGACGAGGCACAATTGAAGGCGCTGGCCGATGCCAGCATCGGGCGGCTATTCCTGGCCGGCAGCGATCTGGCCGACGCGCTGCGTCAGGCCAAGGGCTACAACTGATGCGCCTGCCGGACGGTCCGCGCCAGATCCTTGCGGCGCTCTTGGCGGCTGCGGTGTTCCTTGGTCTGTACCTCGGGGCGGCGCTGGTCTGGTTGGCGGCGCTCGGGCTGGCGGTTCTGGCGTATTTTGCCCTGCTGCTGCTGGTACAACGCCGCCGCCCGCTGGACGAAGTGATGCTGACCGATCAGGTTTCGGCCCAGGATATCGACCGGGCGGCCAAGGCGCTGGTCGGGGCAGGGGCCCGGCTGAACGCCGCCGCCGCCGCCTCGCCCGATGCCGACCGCCCCGATCTGGCCGACATGGCGGCGCATGTCCTGTCGATCGCCGACCTGATCCGGGCCGACCCGAACGACTACCGGCTGGCGCGGCGGTTCATCGACTACTACCTGCCGCGCATCGTCGATACGGTGGAAACCTACGTAACGCTTGCCAAAAGGGCGCGGGGTGAAAATGCCGCCCGCCTGGCCGACCTTGGCAAGCAGATCAAGGACTTCGGCCCGGTTGTTCGCAAGATAGATCAGGCCTGCCTCGACAATGACTTTGCCGCACTTGAAGCACAGGTCGAGGCGCTCGGCTTTCAGATGAAACGGGTTTAGGGGGTCGCGGATGAACCGGACGCTGTTGGGATTGCTGCTTCTGGGCGTGGTCGCCGCCATTGCCGTCGCGGCCACGCAGTTCGACCTGGCCGGGCTGTTGCGCCGCACGCAAAGCCAGCCGCCGGTCACCGTGTCGATATTCTATGGCGGCGAAAAGACGGCGCTCTTGGCCAACCCCAAGGTCGCCGCCATCATCCGCGACCGCTACCGGGTCACGCTCGATGCCACCCGCGCCGGTTCGATCGAAATGGCGACCACGCTGGACACCACGTCCAAGGATTGCCTGTGGCCCTCCAGCATGGTGGCGGTGGAGCTGGCCCGCAGCGCCGGCAAGACCGTTCTGACCGATGAGACGATCTTCAACTCGCCCATCGTGTTCTACGCCTGGACCGAGGTGACGGATGCGCTGACCAAAGCCGGCGCGGTGCGTGCTGATGCCGACGGCACCTTGCTGGCCGATGTCACGGCAATCGGCCGCCTGATCACCGAAGGCAAGCGCTGGAAAGAGGATCTGGGGCTGAACATCTATGGCCCGTTCAAGGTGATCTCGACCGACCCGACCAAGTCGAACTCCGGCAACATCTGGGCCGGGCTGCTGGCCACCAGCCTGAATGGCGGCGAGGTGCCGACCAACGCCAGCTTGCCGGCACTGCTGCCGCAGCTGGATGCCTACTTTGCCTCGATGGGCTTCATGGAAGCGTCGTCCGGCGATCTGTTCGAGAATTTCCTCAAGCAGGGGATGGGGGCGCGGCCGATCATCGTCGGCTACGAAAACCAGCTTGTCGAGTTCGTGACCGAAAATGCGCGCTATGCCGACCTGATCAAGTCGAAGATAAAGGTGATCTATCCCGAGCCGACGATCTTCGCCTCGCATCCGCTCTTGTCGCTGACCGCGACCTGCAAGCGCCTGGCCGAAGCCCTGATCGATCCGGACCTGCAACAGATCGCCTGGGCCGAACACGGCTTTCGCACCGGCCTGATCGGCATCGAAAACGCGCCTTCGGCAATCACCGTCGCCACGCTGCCCGATACCGTGGCGCTGGTGGTGCCGATGCCGTCGGCCGAAGTGATGACGTCGATCATCGACGTTGTCCGGCAGTAGGGGCGGCACCGCGCTGATTTCACAGGAAATCAATGCCACCACCGCGCCCCGGTTCAGGTATCATTATCCCATAATCAGTATTATGTAATATCCAGACGATTGCGCCCCAACCCGGTCGCAGCCTATCTTGCCCCGACACACACTTATCGGCTGCTGCCCCGAAGCGCCCTTTCTGAACCGGACACCGACAAATGAGCTTTTCCCGCACCGTCAAGATTGCCCCATCGATCCTCGCCGCCGACTTCGCCCGGTTCGGTGCCGAGTGCGAGGCGGTCGAGGCCCAAGGTTGCGACTGGGTGCATGTCGATGTCATGGACGGGCATTTTGTCCCGAACCTGACCTTTGGCCCGGCAATGTGCACCGCCCTGCGCCGCCACATCCGCGGCACCATGGACGTGCATCTGATGATTGCGCCGGTCGATCCGTTCATCGAAGCGTTTGCCGCCGCCGGTGCCGACATACTGACCGCACATCTGGAGTCCGGCCCGCACATCCACCGGACCCTGCAAGCCATTCGCGCTACGGGGAAAAAGACCGGGCTGGCCATCAACCCCGGGTCGCCGGTCGAGGCCGTCGCGCACCTTTTGGACATGGTCGACCTGATCTGCGTGATGACGGTCAATCCCGGCTTCGGCGGCCAGACGCTGATCGAATCGCAGATTGCAAAGATCGCCCGGTTGCGCGCCATGATCGGTGACAGACCGATCCATATCGAGGCCGATGGCGGCATCACCCTGGCCACTGCGCCGCTGGTAACGGCGGCCGGAGCCGATGTTCTGGTGGCAGGATCGATGATCTTCAAGGACGGCGAAGCCACCTACGGCGCTAGAATCGACGCACTTCGGGCTGCGGCGGCACAGCGGCTTTAGGCACGCTTGTCCGAGCACAAGAATCGAGAATTCAAAGATATTATCACTTTTAATCCGATAGATATGCAATACTCTTAATGCGTAGAGCTGACAATTCCACACGATTTCGGGGATGGTTTCCTCAGCAAATTACCTTCAGGCCGAAGCCGGGGCAAACAGGATGTGGGGCCCCCCGGAAGCCCATCCCAATGCGTGCCCTCGCCTGAACGAGGCACCCTGCCCGCATTTCCCGGCCTTGACCTGCGCGTAAAGTAATCGCCGCTGCCTCTCTCGACAAGCCGGCCGGGTTGGCGCTAGATAGAGGTGGGATCAGGACAAACCAATGACCGCTCTGCTCATCTTGAACGGGCCGAACCTCAATCTGTTGGGGACACGGCAACCCGGGATCTACGGGACCACGACCCTGGACGAGGTCGAGGCTTCGTGTCAGGCCAAAGCCCGCACGCTGGGGATCACGGTGGCGTTCCACCAGTCCAACCACGAAGGCGCACTGGTCGATTGGATCCACGCGGCGCGCGGCAGCAGTGACGGCATCATCCTGAACGCCGGGGCGCTGACCCATACCTCGATCGTGCTGATGGATGCCATATCCTCGGCTAGTGTGCCGGCCATCGAGTTGCATCTGTCGAACGTGCATGCGCGCGAGGATTTCCGGCATCTGTCCTACATCGCCCGCGCCGCCGTCGGGGTGATCTGCGGCTTTGGCCCGGCGGGGTACCTGCTGGCGATGGACGCCATGCTGGGTCATCTGGCGACCCCAGTGACAAACCCCGTGACAACCCGGGGGGGCCGCTGATGCTGGCGCACATGGAACGGCTGTTCGATGCACAATCGATTGAGGACATCTGGCACCTGCACATCGAAAAGATGGCGTCCTACGGCTTTGACCGGCTGTTATACGGCTTTACCCGGTTCCGCACGTCCAACTCCTTTGGCAGCATCGATGACATCCTGATCCTGACCAACCATTCAAAGGCCTATCTGGACGGCTTCGTCAGCAGTGGCCTCTATCACCACGCGCCAATGGTGCGCTGGGCAGCAGAGAACGTCGGGGCCTGTTCCTGGCGCTGGATCGACGAACAGGCGCGCAGCGGGCATTTCACGCCGTCGGAACTCAAGGTCATGGAGTTCAACCTGAAAATGGGGGTGCGGGCCGGCTATTCGATCTCTTTCAAGGATGTTTCTATCCGCGCCAAGGGTGCCATCGGTCTGACCGCCCGCGAGGGCATGCAGCAGCGCGAAGTCGAGGCGATCTGGGCCGATCATGGCCGCGAGATCGTGGCGATCAACAACGTCACGCATTTGCGGATCACTTCGATGCCCTATGTCACGCAGCGCCGCAGCCTGACGCGCCGCCAGCGCGAGGCGCTGGAATGGGTCGGCGACGGCAAGACCACGCAGGACATTGCCACGATCATGGGCCTGACCCCGGCAACGGTGGAAAAGCACCTGCGGCTGGCCCGCGAGTCGCTGGATGTGGAAACCACGGCGCAGGCGGTGCTGAAGGCCAGTTTCCAGAATCAGATTTTCCTGATCGAAGCGTGAATAAATCGTTAACGCCCGCGATTGACCGGTAGGGAATCCCCTACTCCCCTTTGCCGCGCATCCGGTCCAATCTGACCTTGTTCCGTGAGTGGTGGCATTGGCCAGGGAACACGCGATCCGGTCGAACCCGCGATTTCTGGCGGCCGGGTCGCACCAGACTGCCGGTGATGGGGCGCATTGTCCCCTCAAAGCCGGTCCTGTTGCGCGTCGTCCTGATCCCCAAGGTGCAGCGCAAAAAAGAACGGTGCGGTCCGTCAGGGCCGCACCGTTTCAGAAAGTGTGTGTTTTCCCAGTATCTTCTCGTGCGTCGTTCATTTCAGAAGCAAAGCCCCCTGCCGCGATCACCGCCGCAGGGGGCTTATTCATTGCCGGCGTCAGCCCTTCAGGGTCTTGGCCACTTCCGCCGCGAAATCTTCCTTTTCCTTCTCGATGCCTTCGCCAACCATCACGCGCGCGAAACCGGTGATCTCCACGCCGGCCTCCAGCGCCGCCTGCGCCACCGTCACGTCGGGGTTGATCACGAAGGCCTGCCCTAGCAGCGTCGCTTCTGCGATGAATTTCTTCATCCGTCCCGGAATGATGTTGTTCTGGATCACCGATTCCGGCTTCGGCTTGGCCGAGGCGGCGTTTTCTTCCAGCGCCTTCTGGGTCTGCACCGCCAATTCGCGCTCCAGCACCACCGGGTCCAGATCGGCCTCCGACAGCGCCATCGGTGCTGTAGCCGCAATATGCATGGCGAACTGCTTGCCCACCGCCTGCGCCTTGTCGGCCGGCCCGTTCAGCGCCACCAGCACGCCGATCTTGCCCATGCCCTCGGTCGCGGCATTGTGGACGTAAGACACCACCGTGTCGCCTTTCAGCACATGCATCCGGCGCAGCGTCATGTTCTCGCCGATCCGCGCAATCGCCGCCGTCAGCACCTGTTCGATGGTTTCGCCGTTCAGATGCGAGGCCCGCAGCACCTCGACCGATTGGCCGACATCCAGCGCCACCTTGGTCACTTCCCGCACCAGGCTTTGAAAATCGACGTTCTTGGCCACGAAATCGGTTTCGGAGTTGATTTCCACCGCCACCCCGCGCCCGTTCGATATGGCCACGCCCACCAGCCCTTCCGCTGCCACCCGGTCGGCCTTTTTCGCGGCCTTGGCCAGACCCTTGGTCCGCAGCCAGTCGACAGCGGCCTCGATGTCGCCGTCGGTCTCGGTCAGCGCCCGCTTGGCATCCATCATGCCCGCGCCGGTGGAATCGCGCAGTTCTTTCACCATCGTAGCGGTTACGGCCATCGTGGCTCTCCTCGATCTGGATTTGCCCCCTGCCGGGGATCAGGGCGGGGCTTATCCCCGCCGGATGTCAGTTCTGCGTCAGTTCTGCAACGAAAGCTCAGGCGTCGACGGGTTCGTCGTCCAGCGCGTCTTCCGATGGCAGCTGTTCCATGGCGCCAAGATCGACCCCGGCCGCCCCCAGTTGCGCCGACATGCCTTCCAGCGCCGCCCGGGCCACCAGATCGCAATAGAGCGCAATGGCGCGCGCCGCGTCGTCGTTGCCGGGGATCATGTGCAGGACGCCCTTGGGCGAGCAGTTGGTATCGACAATGCCGATCACCGGAATCCCCAGCTTCTGCGCTTCGAGGATCGCCAGATTCTCCTTGCCGACGTCGATCACGAACAGCAGATCCGGCACCCCGCCCATTTCACGGATGCCGCCCAGGCTGGCCTGCAGCTTGGTCTGCTCGCGCTCCATGCCCAGGCGTTCCTTCTTGGTCAGGCCCTCGGCACCATGGCCCATGATCTCGTCCAGCTGCTTCAGCCGGGTGATCGATTTCGACACCGTCTGCCAGTTGGTCAGCGTGCCGCCCAGCCAGCGGTGGTTCATGAAATACTGTGCGCATTTCTCGGCCGCCTCGGCCACCGGCCGCTGTGCCTGCCGCTTGGTGCCGACGAACAGGATGCGCCCGCCCCTGGCCACGGTATCGCGGATCACGGTCAGCGCCTGTTCCAGCAGCGGAACCGTCTGCGTCAGGTCCAGAATGTGGATGCCGTTGCGGTCGCCGTAGATGTACGGGCCCATCTTGGGGTTCCAGCGTGCGGTCTGGTGGCCGTAGTGTACGCCAGCTTCCAAAAGCTGACGCATGGTGAACTCTGGCAGCGCCATGTCCTGTCCTTTCCGGTTTCATGCCTCGGTGGAGCGTCTCAGGGCGTGTGCCCCAACCGGCGGACCCTTGGGGATGTCTCCCCCAAAAAGCCCAAGCCCCACCTGTGAAGTGGGGGGCACATACCTGCAGTTCCCCCCCCATGCAAGCACTTCCGGACGGTCAGGCCCGCGCCGAGCACCTTTCGACACGATCCGGATGGCATCAGCCAGCCTGGCGCGCCAACTTCGCGGCGATTCCCGTCAGTTGACAAAACGCAGCATTGGAACCGGGTGGCCCTGCGATCATGTCGGATGGAAATGCCCGGAACAGGCGCGCCCGATGGCTGCCACATGCCGCAGATCGGTTCCGCAACACCCGCCAAAGACCTGCAAACCGGGCAAAAGACCGATCAACTCCCGATACGCGCCGGCGAGCTCGTCGGGATTGCCCGCATCCAGCGTCGGGGCTTCATCCAGTTCGGCGTGGCTGAGGCGCGAAGCATTGGCCCGTATTGCACCGACCCGCCTGACCCACTCGCCAGTCAGAACATGTCGGAAATGATCGGGATGGGCGCAATTGATCATGTACCAGGCCGGCGACCCGCCGGTTGCGGCGTCGGTCTGGGCAATCGCCTCGCCCAACGGCAGCCCCGACACGAGATTGCCATCGGTTTCGACGGTAAAGGACAAAACCACCGGCAAGTTCTGCGCAAATGCCGCTCGGGCAATCCCGACGGCTTCGCCGACACTGGACAAAGTCACGCCGGTAATCATATCCGCCCCGGCCTGCCCAAGCTCGGCAATCTGCGGCGCATGATACTGTTGCGCTTCCTGCTCTGAAAGGATTTGGTCCGGGGCATAGGCATCGCCATGCGGTCCCAATACACCGTTCACAATAACATCCACCTGCGGATGCGCGGCACGCAACTCCAGCGCAAAGGCCACCGACTCCCGGTTCGCCGTATCGATCTCTGCGGCGCTCAGGCCCAGGGCCGGCCCCCAGCCGTGGCTCGCCCGCCAGGTTGCGGTGTCCAGAATGTACCCGGCATCATTGACCCGTGCCTCGTTCAGGAAGCCGTCAAAATAGGCCCGCAGCTTCGCCCGGCCCACCGGATCGCGCAAAAGCGGGAAAGCGGCGAACTGTGGCAGGTCGAACCCTTCCAGAAAAACCATTGCCGTTTCAAGCCCGCCATCGGCCAACCACATCCGGCCCGCAACGCGTTCACGCAACGCGGCTCCAATACCTGAATTCATCTTGTCCCCCATAATCCAAGCGCGATCCGATTTCTGCAGGCAAGGCGAGGAATTCAATCGGGTGACAGTCAAACCGCCTGTCCGCGACTGGTCGGGACGGATGCCGCAGTGCGCACCTTGAAGCTACCACGGAACCGCATTTGCGCAAAGCCCACCAAGGTGCGTCAGGCTGATCCTTCGGACATCGACCGGTAGCTGCTCAGGGCCAACTGCTCCGACCGACTGAGCAGGCCGCAGTCGTTATTTGGCTGTGCGGTCGCCCATACCTTAACAAACCCTAAAAGTTAACGAAATTTCCCTTTCTTATCAACACTCCTGTGCGTGTCCCACGCCGGGACGTTTGCCCTGCCCCCTGCCGGGCCCGTCCAACCCCCCTTGCATCCGACCCGATCCCTTGCCATCACCCCAGACATGATCCAGCCCGACATCCTCTGCATCGGTGCCGTCCTGTGGGACATCATCGGCCGCTCGCCCGCCTTGATGAAGCCGGGCTCCGACGTGCCCGGCCGCATCAGCCGCCTGCCCGGCGGCGTCGCCCTGAACATCGCCGTCACGCTGGCAAAATTCGGGCTGCGCCCTGCCCTCCTTGCCGCCATCAGTCGCGACCGCGAAGGCGATGACCTGATCGAGGCCTGCACCCGCAAGGGCCTGATCACCGCGCATGTCTACCGCTCCGACGACCTGCCAACCGACTGCTATATGGCAATCGAGGGTGCCGGCGGTCTGATCGCCGCCATCGCCGACGCCCATTCCCTGGAAGCGGCGGGCGACAAGATCCTGCGGCCGCTGACTGACGGGCGGCTCGGGTCGGCCGCCGCGCCCTGGGCCGGGCCGATCGCCCTGGACGGCAACCTGACCGAGGCGCTGCTGTCGCAGATCGCGGGCAGCCCGCTGTTCCGGCTGGCCGACCTGCGCCTCGCCCCGGCCTCGCCCGGCAAGGCCGACCGCCTGCGCCCGCTGCTGTCCCACCCACGCGCGACGCTCTATGTCAATCTGGAGGAAGCGGGCATCCTGTGCCAGACCCGGTTCGACACCTCGGCCACGGCAGCCATCGCCCTGATGGCGCGCGGTGCCGGGCGGGTACTGGTGACCGACGGTGGGCGCAGCACCGCCGAGGGTCATCCGGGCGGCCTCTTGACCCGGCAACCGCCGCAGGTGCAGGTGGCGCGGGTCACCGGCGCCGGTGACACTTTTATGGCGGCCCACATCGCGGCAGAGGCGCGCGGGGCCGACCGGGAAGCCGCACTTGACCAGGCGCTGCTGGCCGCCGCCGACTATGTATCGGGAGATATCGGATCATGACCGCCCCCCTGACCTTCAGCCCCGAGGTGGCGGCGGCCCGCGCTAACGGCCAGCCGCTCGTCGCTTTGGAAAGCACGATCATCACCCACGGCATGCCGTGGCCGCACAATGTCGAAACCGCGCGCCGGGTCGAGGATGCGGTCCGCGCCGCCGGGGCGGTTCCCGCCACCATCGCCTTGCTGGCAGGGCGCATCCATGTCGGGCTGAGCGCGGCAGACCTCGAAGGACTCGGGCAGGCCCGGAACGTGATGAAAGTATCGCGGGCCGATCTCGCCGTCTGCCTGGCCACAGGCCGGACCGGAGCCACGACGGTGGCCGCCACCATGGTCTGCGCGCATCTGGCCGGGATCGCGGTGTTTGCCACCGGCGGTATCGGTGGCGTGCACCGCGGGGCGGCGCAAAGCTTCGACATCTCGGCCGATCTGCGCGAACTGTCGGAAACCCCGGTGACGGTCGTGGCGGCGGGGGCAAAGGCAATCCTTGATCTGCCAAGAACGCTGGAGGTTCTGGAAACCCTGGGGGTTCCGGTCATCGCATTCGGACAGGACGATTTCCCGGCGTTCTGGTCGCGCTCGTCCGGACTGGCCGCACCGCTGCGGATGGACAGCGCCGCCGCCATTGCCACATCGCATCTTATGCGGTCCCGGCTGGGTCTGCCGGGCGGGCAACTGGTGGCCAATCCGATTCCTCCGGCCGACGAGATTCCCCGCGACCTTCTGGCCCCACTGATCGAACAAGCGTTGCGCGAGGCCGACGACCAGAGGATAACTTCAAAGGCCGTGACGCCGTTCCTGTTGCAGCGTCTGTTCGATCTGACCGATGGCCGGTCGCTGACGGCGAACATCGCGCTGGTTCTCAACAACGCCCGGCTGGCCGCCTCGATCGCCAGAGAATTGGCTAGCGCTGCCGCCAACGGTTAGTTCAGCGGCTTGCAGGCAATAAAGTTGCTGCCTTGCAACAGATTCCCCGCAATTATGGCAAGATTGTGTTACCCATTTGAAATCACATGCTATCGTCATCGTATGATTTGGTTGGAGGTGCTTGGGTGAAACGACCGGTTGCCGGTTCCTTGCGCGGGTTGGACAGGCTTGGTCTGGCCTTTCTGGGTGCATTTGCACTTGGGCTGGCGCTAGGTCTGGCCGCTGCGGGTCTGGCGCTTATGGCCGCCCTGCTGGTGATTGCGGTGCTGTCACTGGCGTCCGTCGTCACTGACCGTTTCCGCTCAAAGCTTGCCGTTTCTGCCAAGACCACGATCCAAACCCGATCCACATTCAAAACCCTGGGAGACTGAACATGAAACTGCTGAAAGCTGCCATCGTCGCGTCCGTAATTGCTGCCCCGGCCTTTGCCGGCAATCTGGCCGAGCCGATCATTGAACCGACGGTTGTCGCAGCCGCGACCTCCTCCTCCTCGGGCGGCATCCTGATCCCGCTGTTGCTGGTGATTCTTCTGGCGGCTGCCGTTTCGTCCAACTGAGCCGCGACCAACTGCCGACGTATCTGCAGACATGGGGGGTCGGGCAACCGGCCCCTTCTGCTATTGGTAGAGCGCCAGCAGATCGACGCTGCCTTGCCGGTTCAGATCTTCCCGGTGATCGCGCAGAAATCCGGTCGCGGCCTGCTGGCCCGCCTGTTTCAACTGGGCCAGAAGCCCCGGCGAAGGCACAAACTTGCTGGTCGCCGAAAGCGCGTTCATCGTCTGGTCGTCGGCGATCATGTGCACCAGCACGTCCTTCATGGTGCCGCGCTTGATCAGCGCCTCGTCGATCAGCCGTTTTACAAAGGCGATGGCCCGCAGGTCGCGCAGAAGCGAGCTGTTGAAGCTGATTTCGTTGATCCGGTTCTGGATGTCGTTGGTCGTTACCGGCACCTGTTCGCGGCGCAGGGGATTGATGTTCACGATCACAATGTCGTCTGGCAAATCCTTGTCGAACAACGGAAACAGCGCCGGGTTCCCGGAATAGCCGCCATCCCAATAGGCCTCGGTCGTGCCGGTCGCCGGATCACGAATCTCCACCGCCTGAAACACCGTAGGCAGACAGGCCGAAGCCAACAGGACATCCGTGGTGATTTCATTGCCCGAGAACACCCGGATCTTGCCGGTCCGGACGTTGGTGGCGCTGACAAACAGCGCCGGCGCCTGATCGGCGCAAACCATGTCATAGTGGAAGCGATCGGCAATCCGTCGCAACGGATTGCGGTAGAATGCGCCGTAGGCATAGGGGCTGAACAGTCGCGCCGCCATTTCGCTGGGCGAGATCGGCATCAGGTCCTCGATGCCGTCGCGCCAGGCCGCCATTGCCGGCAAGAGCGGTGCCATCCAGGGCGACATCCGCAGATCGCCGACATCGCCGACCTGTTCCCACAACCAGTCGAGCGTATCCCGCGCACCCTGCCGCCCGTTCGACACCAGTCCGGCCTTCAGCGCCGCTGCGTTCAGCGCGCCCGCCGACGTGCCCGAAATGGCGGCAATCTCGATCCCTTCATCCTGCAGCAGCACATCGAGCACGCCCCAGGTAAAGGCACCGTGCGCGCCGCCGCCCTGCAGCGCCAGATTGATGCGTTTCGGCGGGCTCACAATGCCGTCCAGCCGCCATCGATCGACAATGTGGTGCCGGTGATCTGATCGCCGGCGGGCGAGCACAGGAACACCACCGCTGCGCCGATCTGCCCGGTGGTGGCAAACTCCCGCGAGGGTTGCCGCTCCAGCATCACGTCGCGGATCACCGTTTCGCGGTCCATGTTGTGGGCCTTCATCTGGTCGGGGATCTGCGCCTCGACCAATGGCGTCAGCACGTAGCCCGGGCAGATCGCGTTGGCGGTGATGTGCTGGCCCGCGCATTCCAGCGCAATCGACTTGGTCAGCCCGACCATGACATGCTTGGCCGCTACATAGGCCGACTTGAACGGCGAAGCGGTCAGACCATGCGCCGATGCGATGTTGACCACCCTGCCCCAACCGGCATTGCGCATCATCGGCAAGGCAACCGCTGTCGTGTGAAACGCCGAACTGAGGTTGATGGCGAGGATCTGGTCCCATTTGGCCGCCGGGAAATCCTCGAGCGGGGCCACATGCTGAATCCCGGCATTGTTCACCAGAATGTCACAAGCCCCGGCCTGTTCGATCAGTGCACGGCAGTCAGCGCCCCGCGACATGTCTGCGGCGATGTAGCGCGCCTTGATTCCATGCTCGGCCGCCAGCTTTCCGGCCAGCGCGTGATCCTCGCGCCGGTCTGTAAAGGAGTTGAGGACGATGTCCGCCCCGGCCCGGGCCAGTTCCTCGGCAATCCCCAGCCCGATCCCGGAGTTTGATCCGGTGACGATGGCGGTTTTTCCGTTCAGTGTCATGGAATGTCCACTTTTACAGAGTGTTACGGTGATCATGTTGCGCAAATGGTGCAAATGCCACAGCAGTTCTACTGCGCGATTCGAACGGTAGAAAGTGGCAAAGATGCCTTGGTTCGACCACAATGATTGCCGAATTGTTTCCAGCAAAAGCACAATAGCAACAAAATGGGAAGCAGTGATCACCTCTATGATATCAGTTCGCAAAGTTACCTCGTTTACCGTGACTGAGGTCGACGCTTTCGGCAACACCTTGGTGTCGATCGTCTACGGGTCCGGATTTACCTATGATGCGGCAGGCGAACCGACGGGAGGGACCGTGAACTCGATCGTCTACAAACACTACGATGTTCAGCAGTTGCTGACCTATTCCCAGTCGATCACCAAGCTTTTCAACGTGACAACCGCTGATCTTGACGCCTTTGTCCCCACCGCCAGTGGCCAATGGTACGACCCTTCCAACGTCAGTTTTCTGGCGGGTTTTGACGCCAGCCTGATCTACATTCAGCAGCAAACCGGCCAGTATGCTGAAATCAACGGCGGCTCTCTGGATGACAAGCTGATCGGCACCAGCGTCGGTGATGTGATCTTTGGCGGTGACGGCAACGACCGCATCTACGGCAACGGCGGGTTCGAACTGCTTTATGGCGGCAATGGCAACGACGTCATCTTCGGTGATCAGTCCGCCGCTTCGAACTTCTTTGGTGGCCAGGGCATGGACATCATGTTTGGTAGCGCAGGCTTCGACTCGATGGATAGCGGCACCGAGAATGACGAAATGCATTCTGGTGCTGGAATCGACAATGTGTGGGGTGGCACCGGGAATGACCTGATCTACGGCGACGGCGGCAATGATTTTCTGTTCGGCGAGGCCAATGATGATCGCGTTCAGGGCGGCGCCGGCGATGATTACGTTGATGGCGGCAATGGCGCGGACCGGCTGGGCGGGGGCATCGACAACGACATCCTTAACGGCGGTAACGGCAACGACAAGGTGTTCGGCCACGACGGCAATGATACGATTTCCGGTGAAGGCGGCAGTGATGCCATGACCGGCAACGCCGGGGATGACCTGATTAAGTTCGCCGATGGCTCCGACAATACCCTTGGGGGAACCGGGGCCGACACCTTCGTGTTTGCACTGGGTGGTGCGGTCGGCACCTCCTTTGTTGCGGATTTTGTTGTCGCAGAAGATTTCCTGGTGATGGGCGATGTTGGTTTCAACACGCAAGTGGCGCACACCGCACAGGAAAACTTCGACTTCTTTCTGGCCAACTCGGTTCAAGTGGTCAAGGGCGTGCTGTTCACCGGCAGCGACGGCAATCTGACGATGTTCCGGAACTTGCGTATCGTTGACCTGACGGTGGCCAACTTCCTGACGACGGATGGCACCGCTTTCGAGTATCTCTGAAACTGCCCGGCCATCCGGAAGTCCACGCTTGCAGCGCCTTCAAGACCCCGCCTCGTGCGGGGTCTGTTGCACGGTACGTGCCGCAACCCCAAAAAAAAACGCCCGCGCAAGGCGGGCGTTAAGTTATTGAGGCAGGTTTCATACAGGCAAGAAACCTATCGAGCAGTGATGACGTTATACGCGTATCCTCGCCGGGGGCCAAGCTAAAAGTTTGAAAAGGTTGGCCGACAGGGATAGCGTGGTCGCCAAGGAAATCTGGGAACAGGGGATTGTTGCCGAAATGACGAAAGACTATTTCGCAAACGTGTGGGCATCACGGCTGGCGCTGGGGCTGGCGGCGGCGGTGTCTGCCGTGGGGTTTCAGGCACAAGCAGAGCCGACGCACGGCATGGCTATGTATGGCGACCCGGCACTTCTACCTGATTTTGTGTCACTCCCCTATGCCAACCCCGATGCGCCCAAGGGCGGGCGAATCGTCTTTGCCGAGGCGGGGGGGTACGATTCGCTCAATCCCTTCATCCTGAAGGGCCGGGCCCCGGCCGGGTTGTCGGCGCTGACGGTCGAGACCCTGATGGGCCGCAGTTACGACGAGCCCTTCACTCTTTACGGCCTTTTGGCCGAATCAATCGAAACCGGCCCCGAGCGCGAATGGGTTCAGTTCACCCTGCGCGAGGCGGCCCGGTTTTCCGATGGCAGCCCGGTGACGGTCGAGGACGTGATCTATTCATTCGAGCTTCTGGGCACCAAGGGTCACGCCCGCTATCAGGGGGCCTGGGGCAAGATCGCCAGCATGGAAAAGGTCGGCGAGCGCGGGGTCAGGATCACGTTCAACGTGGTGGACCGCGAATTGCCGCTGATCCTTGGCCTGCGCCCGATCCTGAAAAAGGCGCAGTGGGAGGGCAAGGCCTTTGACGAATCCTCGCTGGAGGCGCCGATCGGCTCCGGCCCCTATGTCGTGGACAAGTTCGAAGCCGGCCGGTTCATCAGCTACCGCAAGAACCCCGACTGGTGGGGCAAGGATCTGCCGTTCAACCGCGGCCTGCACAATCTGGACGAGGTTCGCTATGACTACTTCGGCGATGCCTCGGTGATTTTCGAAGCCTTCAAGGCCGGCGAAATCACCAGCCACCGCGAGGCGAACACCGCGAAATGGGCCAGCAACTACGATTTTCCCGCAGTCGAGTCGGGCGACGTGGTGCGGTCCGAGATTCCGCACCAGCGCCCGTCCGGGATCAATGGTCTGGTCTTCAACACCCGCCGCGAGTTGTTCGCGGACTGGCGGGTCCGCGAGGCGCTGATCCAGGCTTTCAACTTCGAATTCATCAACCAGACCCTGAACGGCGGGGTCGAGCCGCGGATTTCGTCCTATTACTCCAACTCGGCGCTTGGCATGGAACCGGGGCCTGCAACCGGCAAGGTCGCGGACCTGCTGGCACCCTTTGCCGCCGATCTGCTGCCCGGTGCGGTCGAGGGTTACACGATGCCGGTTTCGGATGGCACCGAGGCCAATCGTGGCAACATCCGCAAGGCGACCGACCTTTTGGCCGAAGCCGGATGGACGGTGCAGGGCGGCGTGCTGAAAAATGCTGCCGGAACGCCCTTCGTCTTTGATGTGCTGCTGGTTCAGGGCGCGGACGAATTGCAGGGCATCGTCAACATCTACATCGAAACGCTGAAGCGGCTGGGCATCGCGGTCACCGTCACAGTTGTCGATTCCGCGCAATACACCGAGCGGACGAATACCTATGACTTTGACATGACCCACTACATCCGGTCGCTGTCGCTGTCGCCAGGCAACGAGCAGACGCTGTACTGGGGGTCGGCCGGGGTGAGCGAACCCGGAACCCGCAACTGGATGGGAATGAACGTGCCCGCCGCCGAGGCGATGATCCAGACTATGCTCAGTTCGACCGACCGCGGCGATTTCGTGGCGGCAACGCAGGCGCTGGACCGCATTCTGACCTCGGGGCGCTACGTGATCCCGATCTGGTATTCCAGGGTTTCACGGATTGCCCATGCGAAACAGTTGAAGTATCCGGCGAAACTGGCAATTTACGGCGACTGGAGCGGGTTCCAACCCGACGTCTGGTGGTATGAGGACTGAGAGCATGAAGAAAATCGTCATCCTGATGCTGGCCCTCGGGCTGGCCGGGTGCAACACGGTCAGCGGCTTGGGGCAAGACATCTCTGGCGGTGCAGAGCGGGTGGGCAGCTGGTTCTAGACCGGACCGGCCCGCCGGCGCCGCTTGAAGGCCGGATTGCAGCCGGTCTGGGCCGATCCGGGCAGTTGCCGGCCAGCGCAACTGACGGCCCGGCGCTGAAAGGGCGCGTCGGACGAATTGACATCAGGACCACAAGGCAACCCATGATAAAGCTTGATATCTTTTCCGATCCGATTTGCCCCTGGTGTTACATCGGCAAAGCGCATCTGGACCGCGCACTGGCACGCAATCCGGCACATCCGTTTGTGGTCGAGTGGCATCCGTTTCAACTCAATCCCGACATGGCGCCCGACGGCGTCGACCGGCGGTCCTATCTGGAGGCGAAGTTCGGCGGAAAACTCAATGCCGTCAAAGCCTATGCCCGCGTGATGGAGGCGGCAGATGCTGCCGGGGTCGAGATCGATTTTGAAAAGATGCCGCGCGTGCCCAACACGCTGAACGCCCACCGGCTGGTCCATTGGTCCGGGGTGCAGGGCAAGCAGACGGCGACGGTATCGGCGCTGTTCCGCGCCTATTTCCGCGATGGCCGCGATATCGGTGACCGCGAAACCCTGGTGGATATCGGCAGCGACGTCGGGCTGGAGCGTGATGTTCTGACCCGGCTTCTGGCCTCGGACAACGATCTGGCCGACATCCGCGCCCGCGATGCGCATGCAAGATCGCGCGGCATTAATGCGGTGCCGACCTTCATCATCGCCAGTCAACATGCCCTTCAGGGGGCGCAACCGCCGGACGTCTGGGACCGGGTAATCACGGACATAACACAGCAGTTGCAACGGGCTGCGCAGTGATCCTCGTTTGCTTGCCGTCCGGTTACATTCTGGCCCGGGCCCAAGAGAGACCCAGCTGGGCCGTAGCGCCCGGCACCCCGGCAGAGGTTGGCAGCCCAGCGATGGCCTCGGGCCTGCTCCTGACCCGGCGACCCGCGCATTGACACAACCCGGAACTCTGAGCCAACGCGAATTCATCGCGCTGATCGCCATGTTGCTGGCAACCGTCGCCTTTTCCATCGACTCGATGCTGCCCGCCCTTCCGCAGATTTCCGCCGAGCTTTCACCGGGCCGGGTGAACCGGGCCCAGCTCGTCATCGGCAGTTTCGTTCTGGGGATGGGGCTCGGCTCGTTTGTCGCCGGGCCCTTGTCCGACAGTTTCGGGCGCAAACCGGTAATCGTCGGCGGGGCCGTGCTCTATACGATCGGTGCGGTGCTGGCTTCGGCAGCCGGATCGCTGGAGATGTTGCTGGCCGCACGTGTGCTGCAGGGCCTGGGCGTGGCCGGGCCGCGCATCGTGTCGATCGCCATGGTGCGCGATCTCTATTCCGGCCGGCAGATGGCGCGGGTCGTCAGTTTTGCCATGACGATCTTTGTGCTGGTGCCTGCGGCTGCACCAGCGCTTGGTTCGCTGATCATCACCCACTTCGGCTGGCGCGGATTGTTCCTGAGCTTCGTGATCTTTGCTGTGGTTTCGGCAGTTTGGTTGGGCCTGCGCCAACCCGAGACACTGCCGCCAAAAGCCCGCCGCGCCTTCCGCTTCGGCGCGTTGTGGGCCGCGATGCGCGAGGTTCTGTCAAACCGGATCGTGGTCACCTGTACCGCCGTGATGACGCTGGGTCTGGGCACCCTGTTCGCCACCCTGTCCAGCATCCAGCAGATATTCAGCGAAACTTTTGGCAGGGGCCAAGGCTTTCCGTTCTGGTTTGCCGGCATCGCCCTGTTGTCCGGGCTTGCCAGCGTGGTGAACGCGCGTTTGGTTGTCCGGCTTGGGATGCGGCTGATGATCACCTCGGCTTTGGGGGCGCAAGTTTTGGTATCGGCGGCGGTCGCGGCCATGACCTTTTTCAACCTGTGGCCCGAAGCGCTGTATTTCCCGGGATACTTCCTGTGGACCACCGGCGTGTTCTTCATGGCCGGATTGACCTTCGGCAATCTGAATGCGTTGGCGCTGGAGCCGATGGGCCATATCGCGGGCATGGCCGCTTCGGTGACTGCAGCAATTTCGACGGTGCTGGCGGTTGTGATTGCCGCACCCTTGGGGTTGGCATTCGACGGCACTCCCCTGCCCCTGATGATTGGCACCGCCCTCCTGGCCGCGGCCGGATGGGGCCTGATGAAGTCGATGCCGCGGCGCTCATCGTCATAGCGACCGGGGAGCAATTGTCCCGGGTACCGGGTTGCCGGCCTTAGCGGGCCATCAAGCGGGCCTTGGTTTGGCGACGGATGCCAATCTTTCGCCCAGGTCTCTAGCAATGGCAAAAGCCCCGCGTATCCGCTCGGCTTCGGTTTCCCAGTCGCGCTGCAGGACGATCTTGTTGTCCCTGATCCGGGCGGTTCCGTTCTGCGCATGCAGAAACTCGACCAGTCCGGCGGGATTGGCGAATTTATCCTTGTGAAACTGCACGGTCGCACCCTTGGGCCCGGCATCCAGCCGCGCAATTCCGGCGTGCTTGCAGGTGGTCTTGATCCGCACGACCAGAAGCAGGGTGTTGACCTCTCTTGGCAGGGCACCGAACCGGTCGATCAGTTCCGCAGCGAACCCTTCCAGCTCGACCTTGCTCTGCAGGGTGGACAGGCGGCGATAGAGGCCAAGCCGCACATCCAGATCCGGCACGAAAGCCTCCGGGATCATCACCGGCACGCCCAGGTTGATCTGCGGCGACCAGTCATCCTCGGCCACCGCCATCCCGGTGATCTCGCCCGAGCGCAGCTTGGCAATGGTTTCCTCCAGCATCGCCTGATACAACTCGTACCCGACCTCGCGGATATGCCCCGACTGTTCTTCGCCCAACAGATTGCCCGCCCCCCGCAAATCCAGATCCTGACTGGCCAAAGTGAAACCCGCCCCCAGCGAATCGAGGCTGCCGAGCAGTCGCAGCCGCTTTGCGGCCTGAGGTGTCAGCACGGCGCGCGGCTTGGTGGTGAGGTAAGCGTAGGCCCGCGCCTTGGCCCGCCCGACCCGGCCGCGGATCTGATACAACTGCGACAGGCCGAACATGTCGGCGCGGTGGATCACCATTGTGTTGGCGGTCGGAATGTCGAGACCGGATTCGACAATCGTGGTGGCCAAAAGCACATCGTGTTTGCCGTCATAAAAGGCGTTCATCCGGTCATCCAGCGTCGCCGCCGACATCTGGCCATGCGCCACGATCACCGACACTTCCGGAACCTGCTCGCGCAGGAACGCCTCGATCTCCGGCAGGTCGGCAATGCGCGGCACCACGTAGAAGCTTTGGCCACCCCGGTAATGTTCCCGCAGCAGGGCCTCGCGGATGGTGATTCCGTCGAATTCCGACACATAGGTGCGGATCGCCAGCCGGTCGACCGGCGGGGTGCCGATGATCGAAAGGTCGCGAACCCCGTGCAGGCTCAGTTGCAGGGTGCGGGGGATCGGGGTGGCGGTCAGGGTCAGCACATGCACTTCCGAGCGCATTTCCTTCAGCCGTTCCTTGTGGCTGACCCCGAAATGCTGTTCCTCGTCGATCACCAGCAGCCCGAGGCGCTTGAAGCGCACCGATTTGGCCAGCAGGGCATGGGTGCCGATGCAGATATCGACCGTGCCGTCCGCCAGCCCGGCGCGGGTGTCATTCGCCGCCTTGGCCGACACGAACCGCGACAGGGTGCGGACCTGAATTGGAAAGCCGCGAAAACGCTCGGCAAAGCTCTTGAAATGCTGGCGGGCCAACAGCGTGGTTGGCGCGATCACCGCCACCTGCATCCCGGCCATCGCCGTGACAAAGGCGGCGCGCATCGCCACCTCGGTCTTGCCAAAGCCGACATCGCCGACGATCAGGCGGTCCATCGGGCTGCCCTGCCCCAGATCCTGCAGCACATCGCCGATCGAGGACATCTGATCCTCGGTCTCCTGATAGGGAAACCGGGCGCAGAATGCATCCCACAGGCCAAGCGGCGGTTCCAGGATCGGCGCGGCCCGCAGCGCCCGTTCGGCGGCAATCCGGATCAGCTTGTCGGCGATCTGGCGGATACGCTCCTTCAGCTTGGCCTTCTTGGCCTGCCAGGCCCCGCCGCCCAGCCGGTCCAAGAGCCCTTCTTCATGGCCATAACGGCTGAGCAGTTCGATGTTTTCGACCGGCAGATACAGCCTGGCGCCTTCGGCATAGTCGATGGCAATGCATTCGTGCGGCGCGCCAAGTGCCGTGATGGTTTCCAGGCCGGTGTAGCGCCCGACCCCGTGATCGACATGCACCACCAGATCGCCCGGCGACAGGGTCTGCGCCTCGGTCAGGAAATTCTCGGCCCGCTTGCGTTTTTTCACTGGCCGGATCAGGCGGTCGCCCAGCACGTCCTGTTCCGAGATGACGGTGAGCCCGTCACCTTCAAAGCCATGCTCCAGCGACCAGACCGTCAGCCACAGTCCGCCCCGGCCCGCGCCGATGTCGCGGATATCCCGGGCCAGTCGGATATCCTGTACCCGCTCTTCCTGCATCAGCCCTTGCAGCCGGTCGCGCGCGCCTTCGGAATAGCTGGCGACCACCACCTGCCCGGCCGCGCGCTTTACACGAATATGGTCGGCCAAAGCCCCGAACAGACTGACGTTTTCCAATTGCCGTTCAGGCGAGAAGTTGCGCCCGATCCGCCCGCCGGCATCCAGCACGCCTGGCCCGGTTCCTTGCGGCAACGGGTTCAACTGCAACAGCCGGTGTCCGGATATCGCTGCCTGCCAAGCCGCATCGTCCAGATACAGAAGCCCCGGCGGGCAGGGTTTGTAGATGGTGTCAATGCGGCCCTTGGCGGTCATCGCCTCGTGCCGTGTGTCGTACTGATCCTCGATGCTGTGCCAGCGTGCCAGCCGGGCTGCGGTCACCTGATCGTCCAGCAGGATTGTGGCGTCAGGCAGATAGTCGAAAATTGTTTCCAGCCGTTGATGAAAGAACGGCAGCCAGTGTTCCATGCCCTGATGCTTGCGACCTGCTGTCACGGCTTCGTACAGCGGATCATCGGCACCGGCAGTTCCGAACTCGATCCGGTAGTTCTGGCGAAAGCGGGTGATCGCCGGATCATCCAGGATGATTTCGGACACCGGCGCGAATTCGACGGCCGTAAGCTTTTCGATGGTGCGCTGGCTGATCGCGTCAAACCGCCGTGCCCCGTCCAGCACATCCCCGAACAGATCCAGCCGGACCGGACCGGTTCTGCCCGGCGGATAGATGTCGATGATGCCGCCGCGCACTGCATAGTCGCCGGGTTCGGTCACCGTCGAGGTTGGCGAGAACCCCATGCGGGCCAGAAACTGGCGCAGCCCCGCCTCGTTCACCCGGCCGCCGACCTGCGCCTTGAACGAGGCACCTGCGACCACAGACCGGGCCGGCAGCCGCTGGGTGGCGGCGTTTTGCGTCGTCAGCAGGACGAAGGGCGCCGGCATCCCGTGCGCCAGCGCCGCCAACGTAGCCATCCGCGTCGCCGATACGTCCGGGTTGGGCGACACCCTGTCATAGGGCAGGCAATCCCAGGCCGGAAAGCTGAGCACCACGGCGTCAGGGGCAAAGAACGCAAGCGCGGTCCGCATCGCCTCCAGCCGCTTGTCATCGCGGGCGACATGCACCACCGGCTTGCCGTGCGCGGCAAGTTCACGGGAAAGCAGGCGGGCGTCGAAGCCCTCGGGCGCGCCGCCCAGCAGGAAATGGTCCGGTTGCATGCCCGTCACTTATCGGCAGGGGTGGTGGTGTCAACCACCGCTCACGCGCCCAGCGGTCCCAGGTTCATGTTCTGCCACATGCCCCACATCGCGGTGATGAAGATTGACACGATGCCAAGCGCCTGCGTCCAGTACCGGTGCCGCATCAGCCGCCGTCGCAACGCCTCGCCGGTCAGCGGCTCAGCCTCCAGGCGCAGTGCCGCCCGCAGGCTCATGCTGCCCAGCACGGCCATCGGCAAGAACAGCAAAAGGATCGCCTGACACAACTCGATCCGGTACCAGAACCCCAGGATGACGAGCATCGTCAGAATGGCAAACACGAATCCCAGAAGCCACAGGCCGGACACCCGGGCGATGTAGACCAGCCGGTTGACGTTGATCCGGACCAGATCCTCCAGGTCCTGTTGTGCCGGCCCGCCGGCCCGTTTGGCCCGGGTGATCAGATCGAACGGCACCCCAAGGACATAGTGGCTGGCGCTGGACCACAGAACCGCCAGTGCGATCCAGTACCACAGATTCGAAAAAGACCGCAGATCGATCAGTTCGAAAACCGTTTCATACCACTGCAAGCGCCGCCCCCGTAACGTATTTTGGCGGACACTATCTGGCTTGCCGGGGAATTCCTACCCTTGAGATGACCGGCAAAGCATGCAACGCAAGCCGTGACTTCCCTCTGGCAGGAGCCGCCGATGCGCCCCACTGTCGCCGCCTTTCCCCGTGCCCGCCTGCGCCGTACCCGGCGGACCGCGGCGTTGCGCGACCTGACCCAGGAAAACCGCCTGACCGTCAAGGACCTGATCTGGCCGATCTTCATCCGCGACGGCGAGGCGCTGACCGAACCGATCCCGTCGATGCCCGGGGTGTCCCGATTGTCGCTGGACCGGGCGGTGCTGGCTGCAACCGAGGCCCGCGACCTCGGGATACCGGCGATCTGCCTGTTTCCCTACATCGACCCGCGCCAGAAAACCGAAACCTGTGACGAGGCGTGGAACCCGCAGAATCTCAGCAACCGGACGATCCGGGCGATCAAGGCGGCGGTGCCCGGACTTGCAGTGATGACCGACGTGGCGCTTGACCCCTACAACGCGCTTGGTCACGACGGTCTGGTGCGGGACGGCGTCATCCTGAACGACGAGTCGGTGGCGGCCCTGGTGCGGATGGCGGTGGCGCAAGCCGAAGCCGGTGCCGACATCATCGGCCCGTCCGACATGATGGATGGCCGCATCGGGGCCATACGCGCGGCGCTGGAAGCAGCGGGCTACACCGATGTGGCGATCCTCAGCTATTCGGCGAAATACGCCTCGGCCTTCTACGGCCCATTCCGCGACGCGGTCGGGGCGTCCGGCGCGCTGAAAGGCGACAAGAAGACCTATCAGATGAATCCCGGCAATTCGGACGAGGCGTTGCGGCTGATCGAGCGCGATCTGATCGAAGGTGCCGACATGGTGATGGTCAAACCCGGCATGCCCTATCTGGACATCTGCCGACGGGTGAAGGACACCTTTGGGGTACCGACCTTCGCCTATCAGGTGTCCGGCGAATATGCGATGATCCGGGGGGCCGCAGAACGTGGCTGGATCGACGGCGACAAGGCAATGATGGAAAGCCTTTTGTGTTTCAAACGCGCAGGTTGCGACGGTATCCTGACCTATTTCGCCCCCGAGGCGGCACGCCTGCTTGCAGCAGATTGAGGCGGCAAGGAAAGCGGAAGAGTTTTCAGAAAACTCTTCGCAAAATTCTTGAAAGAATTTTGGTTTCCCGACTGCTGGCGGAGTGGCCGATGGACCGGCGCGTGCTCATCGCAGCGACCCAACGTGGACTGGTCGGCGGGGCTTTGCCACAGCGCCTCATGCAAGGTGACAGGCCGGCGAATTGCCGCTATACTTGGTGGCAAGGGTCGGAATGAACCCAAGATGAGAGGCAAAGAGCAAAGATGATCAACAGACGGAGTTTCGTCGTCAGTGCCGGCGCGGCCTTTGCGCTGGCGGCCTGCGGCAATGGTGTAGGCGGTTCGGGGGCGGCGCAGCTGGATGCACGGGTCGACGCCACCCGCGATTTCCTGTTCTCGCGCTATCCCGGCACACAAGGCCTGCGCGAAAGGGCGTTTGGCGTTCTGTACATGCCCCTGGTGACCGAAGCCGGTTTCGGGATCGGCGGATCGTTCGGGCGCGGTGCCTTGCGGATCAATGATGTGACGGTGGATTACTATTCCGCTACCCGGGCCAGTTTTGGGTTGCAGATCGGCGCGCAGCAGTATGCGCACGCCCTGTTCTTCATGACCGAACAGGCGCTTGCCGAGTTCCGATCGTCGATCGGCTGGGCCGCCGGGGCCGAGGTGCGCTATGCCCTGAACGATCAGGCCGCCTCGGCCGGCGTCGACACCACCACCCAGTTTGCGCCGGTGATCGCCTATGTTTTCGGTCAGGCCGGCCTGATCGCCGGCGCAACACTGTCGGGGCAGAAATACACCAGAATCATCCCATGAGGCGGTTCGGCTGACCAGTTTGGGTGCCTCCGGCGGGGATATTTGCGTCGGAATGAAATGCGTTCGCGCCGTTGATCGCGGTGCTGATCCGTGCCTAACCGCCTTCGATGGCGCGCAGGCGGCGGATCAGGGACGAGGTGTCGAAGCGGCCGCCACCCTGCGCCTGCACGTCCTTGCAGAACTGATCCACCAGAGCCGTGACCGGCAACGGAGCACCGAGCGCGTCCGCCGCTTCCAGACAGATGCCCAGGTCCTTGCGCATCCAGTCGACGGCGAAACCGAAGTCTTAGCGATCCTCGAGCATGGACTTGTGGCGGTTCAGCATCTGCCAGGAACCGGCAGCACCCTGGCTGATCACCTCGACCACGGCCGCCCCATCCAGCCCGGCCTTTTCCCCGAACCGCGGGGCTTCTACCAGCCCCTGCATCAGACCGGCGATACAGATCTGGTTCATCATCTTGGCCAGTTGCCCGGCCCCCGACCGGCCCAGCCAGCGGCAGATGCGGGCATAGGCCGCCAGTACCGGTTCGGCCATTCCATAGTGGCCGGCATCAGCACCGCACATGATCGACAAGGCGCCTTTCTGCGCCCCGGCCTGTCCGCCCGATACCGGTGCATCGACGAAACCCTTGCCCAGGGTTGCGGCTTCGGCCTGCAACGTGCGCGTCACCCGCGCCGAAACCGTGGTGTGGTCGACCAAAACTGCGCCCTTCGCCATTCCGGCATAGGCACCGACAGCACCGGTACAGACCGAGCGCAGGTCATCGTCGTTGCCGACGCATGTCATCACCAGCGCCGCGCCCTCGGCCGCTGCCGCCGGTGTTGCGGCCATGGCGTGGCAGTGCTCGGCCACCCAGGCCGCCGCCCGGGCCGGGCTGCGGTTGTAGACCGTGACGGCATGGCCATTTGCCGCCAGATGCCCGGCCATCGGATATCCCATCACCCCCAGCCCCAGAAACGCCACCCGTGCCATCTTGCCCTCCTCCGCTCGACCCATCCGATTGCAACCGCTTGCCTTTCGCCTTACGTAACGGGTGCCTGTCTGCCGTCAACCACAGGATTTCCATGGGTCTCGCCTTTCGCTGGCTGCTGCGCATCTTTCTCGGGCTGGTGGCCCTGATTCTGATCGTGGCTTTCGGCGCGTATTATTTTCTGGCGCGTTCAATTCCGGACTATACCGCCGACTATCAGATCGCCGGGCTGTCCGGCCCGGTCGAGATCGTGCGCAGCAACGACGATGTGCCGCATATTTTCGCCTCGACGGATGCGGATGTGTTCTTTGGCCTCGGGTTTACCCATGCGCAGGACCGGCTCTGGCAAATGACCATGCTGCGGCGCACGGCGCAGGGACGCTTGTCGGAACTGTTCGGGGTGCGGACTGTCAAGATTGACGAATTGCTGCGACGGCTTGACATCTATGGACTGGCATCGCGGTCCGTGGAGGCGCAGGACGCTCCGACCCGGGCGGCGCTCACGGCCTATGCCAATGGCGTGAATGAATGGATCAAGGTGGTGAATGCCGAGGCAAAGGGGCGCGGCGCCCCGGAATTCTTTGCCTTTTCCCCCGAGATCGCCTTTTGGCAACCGGCAGATTCCTTGGCGATCATCAAGCTGATGGGGCTGCAACTGTCGTCGCATCTGGAGGCAGAGGTCTTGCGGGCCCGGGTGTCGCTGGTGCTGACGGATGCGCGGGTCCGTGACATCCTGCCCGACGATCCGGGTAGCGGTGTCGCCGCCCTGCCGCCCTATGCCGGTCTGTTGCCCGGGGCCCGCCCGAGTTTTGCCGCCCTGCGCATCGACGAGGACCCGCTGTCGCCGTTCAGGCGCGCCGCTTTCGCCGGGGCCTCGAATGCCTGGGCTGCCGCCCCGGGCCGTTCGGCTGCCGGTGGCACCCTGCTGGCCAACGACCCGCACCTGGGGTTTACCGCGCCGGCGATCTGGTATCTGGCGCGGCTTGAACTGCGTTCTGGCGGCGTGATCGGCGGCACCATTCCGGGCATGCCGGTGGTGCTGGTCGGGCGGTCCGCAGAACTTGGCTGGGGGATCACCTCCAGTTACCTCGACGATCAGGACGTCCTTATCGAGCAGCTGAATCCGGCCAACACCGACGAGTATGCGACGCCCGAAGGGTTCAAGCGCTTTGTCACCAAGGACAGCATCGTGACGGTCAAGGATGCGCCACCCCTGACCCTGACCCTGCGCTGGACCGACAACGGGCCAGTGCTGCCGGGCAGCCACTATGATCTTGCCTCGATCACCCCGTCGGGTCACGTTGCCTCGGTAGCCTGGACGGTGCTTGATGCGGCCGACACCTCGATGACCTCGGCAATGCGGCTGATGCAGGCAAAGAGCACCGAGGCCGCCATTGCCGCCGGCTCGCTGTTCGTGGCACCGGCACAGAACCTGATGCTGGTCGATCAGGCCGGGATTGCCATGCAACTGATCGGGCGGATACCGGCACGCGACGCCGGACACCAGACCCAGGGTCGGATGCCCTCGCCCGGGTGGATTGCGGAAAACCGCTGGCAGGGGATGCAAACCTATGCGGCCAATCCCCGGATACTGGCCCCCGAAGGCGGCATCCTTGGCAATACCAACAACAAGGTGGTGGACCGGCCCTTTCCCGACAATGTCAGCTTTGTCTACGGCGACACCCAACGTATTCAGCGCTGGCAGCGGTTGATGCAGACGCGCGAAGTTCATACCCGCGACAGTTTCATCGAAGCGCAGCTTGATACCGTGTCCAACACGGCGCGCAGTCTGCTTCCGCTCATCGGGGCTGATCTCTGGTTCACGGGTGCCGCAGCCCCCGACGGCACACCCGAACGCCAGCGGCAGCGGGCGCTTGAGCTTCTGGCGGCCTGGAATGGCGAGATGAACGAGCATCTGCCAGAGCCGCTGATCTATGCGGCCTGGATGAGGGCGCTGCAGGAGCGGCTGATCCGCGACGAACTGGGGCCGCTGGCCGACGATTTCGCCCAGATCGAGCCGGTGTTCATCGAACGGGTGTACCGCAACACCGAAGGCGCCGGGATCTGGTGCGACATCCTGCAGTCGTCGCCGGTGGAGACCTGCACCGACATCGCCCGGCTGGCTTTGGACGATGCTCTGATCCGGCTGAGCGAACAGAGCGGGCCGGATCTCGCCAGTTGGCGCTGGGGCGATGCGCATCAGGCCACGCACGATCATCCGGTGCTGGGGTCGGTCGCCGGGCTGAAGTATTTCGTCAACATCCGGCAATCGACCAGCGGCGGCGATGACACCTTGCAGCGCGGCCGGACCAGCGGCACCGAGCCGGAACCGTTCCTGAACGTGCACGGTGCCGGGTATCGCGGCGTCTATGACTTTGCCGACCCGGACTCGTCGGTCTTCATCATCTCGACCGGCCAGTCCGGCCATCCGTTGTCGCGCCACTATGACGATCTGGGCGAATTGTGGCGGCGGGGCGAATATATTCCGATGTCGCTTGACCCGGAACTGGCGCGGGCTGCGGCGGTGGGGATCACGCATCTGACTCCGGCACCGTGACGGCAAGCGGGCACGCCGCGGGGTGTCCCACCGCGAGACAAACGTTAACGCCTTATATATCAGGTGGTTGCAGATTGGCTTTAACGTACTGTTCACACTACACGACAGCAGGGGTTGGCGAGGGCAGTGAGAGGTGGTTTTGTGTCGGACTCTTCCTCGCCAAAGGAGCGCCCGATGGACCGACCCGTGATTACTGCCCTCGCTGATCTGCTACGCCGTCATGTTGATC